>VIQU02000001.1 GCA_010206225.2 Lachnospiraceae bacterium MD308
TCTATCTGGGCCAACAGGAACTCTTAAAGCAGCAACAGGGCTAAGCCCACATCTGTTCTTAGATTCCGAGCCAGAGGTAATTACCTAGCCATCCCGAAGGGACCTGCCCTTGATGGCACGCCAAAACAATGCTACAATGCTGTGAATCAGACGGAGAAACTGGTATCTGTTCTTGAGTTCTTCGCCGTCGGTAAGACGTTCAGAGCATTGTTTTGGTGTGCCGTCAAGGGTGGCGGACACTGCCAAAATCTATCGTATCTACAATTATCAAAGTTCTAATGGAGCCTATTTTTTTGACTCCAGTTTTTCATAGGCTACTTTACACTACCCTATTATAAACCTTATCCAATAATATACTGATATATATCGTCCCGCACCGGCGTATCCAGTATCCATTCGATTTCAACTGCCGTCTTTGCCGTATTTGCCATACAGAATTCTTCTGTCTTTCCCGATGCACTCATCCGGCCTAAATAGTAAAACTCCTTTGAAATCTTATCATCCTTATTTTTCCGCACAAATAGATGTACATCTATTCCTCGTTCCTTTGCATGCAGAAAATTCTGAACATCTTCCGACTGCAAAGTTCTCCCGGATTTGGAAACTGCAATTAACGTAGCTGCATTGATAAAGTGATCCTCATATTTTGTTGTATCACTGATATCCTCAGCTTTATCGTAATTTATAAATACAGGAAATGTCTTTGTATTCTTGTCATACTTATAACCCCCGATATTCAAAGGCACCTCATTGTGCTCCCAGTTTAAAAGACGGCAGGCATCTTCATATGTATATTTTTGATACAGCACAAAATCTGTATCCTGATACCGATTACTGAAATTCGTCTTATATCTATGGATGCCAAATTCAATCAATTCCTTTATAATCACAGAGAAATCAGGATTTTTCAGCATCTCTTCAAAACTTCCGGAAATTCCGTACTCCGCCCCTTCCTCTTTGATAAATATACAGGAATCATATGTTTTCTTTCCCGAACCGGAAGGAAACTCATTTGCCATCACATTCACTACATTTTTACCGGCAAACGTGCCCATTGAGATACCATAATTCTCCTGCAGTGAATTCTTCAGTCTCTTCAAAACCCCATGCCGATACTTTATAAGACGATCTAACAGTTCCAGTTCATGAATTCTTTTTCCAGGCGCCAGCTTTTTAGAAATGAACTCTACAACCTTTTCCTCTTCTGCCGGCAACCGAACCTTAAATTCCTTCTCATATTTCACGAGAAATTTATAATAGGATCCCAGACTGCTATTATCAAAAATCCGGCATACATCCATTTCTCCGTACTCATCAAAGTCTTTAAGCGCCGGTATCCTTCCAAGCTTGTATTTCAAATTGGTATAATTCTCCCGGATTAATTTGATATCGCTGAAATTGGCTGCATCAATCGCCGTAAAAATCCGCTTCCGGCTGATTTCATCAAAATGAATCGTAGAAATTCCAGGAATCACGCGGTCCCCTTCCATCACATAGCGGCGGATATTATCTTTGTTATAACTACGGTCGCCGGAAAGGGCAATCGGAATCAAAAAGTTGTTCTTATAATTCCCGATAAAATCTAAAATAACAACAAACTCTTTCCCTTCTGCCTTTCTCAGACCCCGTCCCAACTGCTGCACAAAAACAATTGCCGATTCTGTGGGGCGAAGCATAATCACCTGATTAATCTCCGGTATATCTACTCCTTCCGAGAATATGTCAACTGTAAAAATATAATCAAGACAGTCCTCTTCTGCCATTCTTTCCTTTGGAACATCCATAACCAACCGTTCAATGACTGCTTCCCGCCTTGTTTCATTGTCCTCTCCTGTCAACGCCTCTGTCCGAAGCCCCCGCTCATTAAATTTTTCTGACAATTTCCTTGCCTCATCTTTGCGGCTGCAAAAGATCAGTCCTTTCACACGATCTCCGCTGTATCCATAATAATCTGCCTGCTCAATGATATAGCTCACTCTGTCATCGCTGGTCAGGCGGTTAAAATTGCGGAGCTCTTCTGTATGATCATCATCCCCAATGATTTTCCCGTCAATACTCAGATCAGTAATCCCAAAGTAATGGAACGGACAGAGCAAGTCCTCCTCCAATGCCTGCTGCAAACGGATTTCATATGCAATATTATGATCAAATATATCATAAACATCAAATCGGTTTGTCTCTGGGCTTGCTGTCATTCCAAGCCAGAAATCCGGTTCAAAGTAGTTCATAATCCTCTGATAGCTATCCGCACCGGAATGATGTGCCTCGTCCAGACAAATCACAGAGAATGCGTTCGGCTCAAACTCTTTCAACACGCTTTCTTTGCTCATCATCTGCATAGTTGCAAATACTAAATCGGCCTCTTTGATCTCAGCGATATTTTTAGAAGTATTACCCGAAAGAAGGGCATATTTATAATTCATGCCGTCTGCCCGTTTCTTTCCGAACACGTTCCGATAGCTTGCTAATGCCTGCCTTGCAATCCGTTCTCTATGTACAAGAAAAAGTGTTTTCCTGGGATTCATTTCCCGCAATGCAAAAGCAGAGGCATATGTTTTCCCAGTTCCCGTCGCTGATATTAAGAGCGCCTTCTTCTCTTTACTGTCCAGCAGATTTTTAATATTTTTCACAAACTGAACCTGCATAGCATTCGGTTCCAGCCTATATTGCTCTAGAGAAACAGGAGTTGTTTCTTTCGCTATCTTTCTCTGTCTTTTTATTAACTTATATCTGACTCGATAATCCTCTATAAAATCACTGTAAGCTATACTCCGCTCATCATTCCACAAGGCATAGAACTCCTGAAGAATATCTCCGACTACCTCACCGGATTCATATCCGACGAGCTTTGTATTCCATTCGCGGTTAATCTTCAACGCACTCGCTGTCATATTAGAACTTCCGATAATAATCCGATATACTTCTTCTTTTCTGAAAATATAACCCTTTGTATGAAACCCATCTCTATTATCATTACTGTAAAATATTTTCAATTCAATGTTCTTCAAGGAATGTACTTTATCTAACGCTTCTGGTTCATTAAATTCTAGGTAATCTGTCGTAAGTATCTTCCCTTTAATTCCTCTGTTCTCCAACTCCTTTAATATCTGCAGTAAAGGTGTGATTCCTCCTAATGTGATAAATGCAACACTAATAAAGAACTCATCACAATTCATGAGTTCCTGTTCCAGCGACGATATAACTCTTTTTCCGCGTTTACTGTCATTTGAGACAAACTCCGGACAGAAAGCCAGATTTGAATTCACACTCTTGTCAATAAATGCTGTTTCTAAACCTCTCTGTAATTCATGAATAGATTTCCTCATCGTTCTTTTGCATGCTCCTTTTATCTCATAACAGTTTTAAAGCCGTGGCAATTATCTTGTTCAGACTCCTACAGACAGTATAACACGAACACGGTCGAACCAAAAGAATAAAAATGAACACGCTTTCACATCGCTTTCACATTTCCAGATGTCTGAACGGACGGTGTTTCTTTTTTCAACTCCCACAGACCTCCAATATCTTCCGAGCCGCTCCCCTCGCCCCGGAACACCTCTGAAACCCCTCCTCGATCTTCTTTGCACTTTCCTTATACTTCTCATCTTCGAGCACGCATTCAACCGCCTCAAGCACGCTTTTAGCGTCTGTCCCTTTTAACATCCTGCCCGCCCCCAACTGCTCTGCCCTTCTTGCCATGCCTCCCTGTTCGGAAATCTGGAGCCGCATCACAAGCGGCATGCCAAAATACAAGCTTTCATTCACGCTGTTCATCCCGCAGTGGGAAAGGAATGCATCCGCCTTTTTGAGCGCCCCGATTTGGTCAACATAAGAATACACTGACAGATTTTCCGGCAGCTTGCCAAACTCCTCCATCCTGACAAGACTCCCCCTTATGGCGCACCTTCCGGATTTCCTCTGAGGAGGGACGGACAGACGGGCCTACAAAGGCATACTTATTTGAAAATGTCTCCGAACAAGGCTGAAATTCCGGGGAGGTATATACGATCGTATGGGTATTCTCATCATTCGCAAGAACATCCAGCACATTTTTTATGGGATAGCCATTGACACTCTTTTGATCTGCCTGTTAATCTTTGGCATCGAGATAAGCATAGAAGCCATATCTTTAAAACTTTGCCGCATGATCCTCGCAGAATATTGATTAAAGGCAAATGTGGTCGTAACGGATATAAAAGGTATTTCAAGCTTCTTTGCAATCGCCTTTCCCCACACCGCCATGGAGTCCGCCACGATGCAGTCCGGCTTCAGCCTTTCCAGATCGCGGCATACCGGCCTTTCTAATGCCAGCGTAGTATCCGCCAGAATCTCAACGGAAAATGCCTGTCCCTTTTCTCCCCTATGAAACCTGATGCCTCCTGAATCCCAATCCTGCCAACGGCAGCATGATGATTGTCAAAAAGCCATAAAGGACCGCCCTTACGGTGAGCGCATCCAAAACCAGACCGCCGAATTGATATGAGATATACTTTCCGAATTCCGGCATCGCCGAACGGTAGGGCAGTAAAAATAAAGTAAGATTATATGCCCCTGTCGTTCCGTTTGGCGTCAGGAACAGAGGAATAAACAGTATCGGGACGAGAATGATCAGCACAAGATATGGACTTTTCATTTTCGCAGACAAAAGAAGCGTCAGCCCGATCATCGCAAGTAATACCAGATAAATAACACCAATATTGATCAGAACAGCCTGTAAAAATGTGTATGGATAGGGAATGGCCGTATTGGCAATCTGCAGCGGCAGATCAAATCCATCCGTCCCGAACGCGATCAGCACCGGAGCGCACGCCGCAATGATATGAAGGATAAATGCAGCCGTTCCAAATAAAAGCGAGGCTGCTGTTTTTGCTGTTATAAGCTTTGTTTTTCCATACTTTGCCGATAGAATCACTGCATCTGTTCCTGCCTGATATTCGCCGGAAAAGACAGGAGCAATCACAATGCAGATAGCAAACAACGCAAACATCAAAAGCTCAAAACTGCTTATGATGATTTCCCATCCCCCGTAATATCCATATTGCAGCGGCGTTTCCACCTGATCTGCCATATTTCCCCAGTATTCTTTTTGTTCATCGGATAATGCACGGGATGGATCATTCAGCAAAGTTTTTACCTTCCCTCTCATTGCTTTGTAAAAGGATGCCCCATCTTCGATATCCAGATCAGGCAGATCATTATAACCCCGGATATCATCTGGATCACTGTAAGCGTTGGCAATCAGGTTCAACAGTTTTTCCCTTGGTGCAACTGTATTCCAATAGGCGTCGCCAATTAAAAACTGTTCGTCTCCGTCATATCCGATGTTATCAGGGTTTTCAAAAAGCCTCTGCACTTCCCGTATTGTCTCTGCAACATATTCGTCGGACAAAGGAACCGATTGTTTTGCATACTGCTTCTTTTCATAAGCAATACCCTCCGTCCCTTTTATGACGCCTTCTTGATTGTAAATCTGGTACTGCATAATGGGAAGCCCGAATAGAAATCCTGTTAAGCTCAAACTAACTGTCATTATGATTAAGGTAGATTTTTTTCGCAATATCTTCAAAAACTCATATTTTACCAACATATCACTTTTCCTCCTGTTTCTGGTCTTCCTCGCCAAAATGGAACATAAATAAATCTTCTAAGCCCGGCTCTGCCATCTTCGCATTTTTTCTCGGAGCAGTCTTCTCTATCACGCGCAGCCGTACCATACCGTTTTCATGGCGAAGATTCACAACAGAAAATTCCCTGCAGTATTTTTCAGCCGCCCTTTCATCGACGAAAAATTCCCACACCTTGCCTTTGATACTGTCTGTAACCGTACTCATCGGCTCCTGCAAGAGAAAACTCCCTTGCTTCATCATCAGGATCGTATCCGCAATAGAAGAGACATCCGAGACAATATGTGTGGACAGGATAACAATTTTTTCTCTTGCAAAATCAGAGATAAGATTGCGAAAACGCACTCTTTCTTTTGGATCAAGCCCCGCCGTAGGTTCATCCAATATCAGGATAGACGGGCTGTTCAGTTCTGCCTGTGCAATTCCAAGACGCTGCTTCATACCGCCGGAATATGTCTTGATTTTTTTATCCGCCGCATCAGACAGGTTTACCATCTCAAGCAACGCTTCTGTCCGTTTTTTTGCCCGCCTTATACCAAGCCCTTTCACAGCCGCCATATACAGCATAAATTCACGGGCGGTAAACTCAGGATAAAAGCCAAAATCCTGGGGCATATAGCCCAGACGGGCATAATATTTCTCTCCTAATTGTTCCATTGTTTTTCCGTTGAAACGGATACTGCCCGAAGTCGGTTTCAGAATGCCGCATATCATCCGCATCAGCGTCGTCTTGCCTGCCCCGTTCGCGCCAAGCAGCCCGTATATCCCCGGCACTAAATCGGCGCTTACATTGTTGACAGCACATTTTTTTCCGTACTGTTTCCTTAAATTTTGTAATTGTAATTCCATACAGAGCCTCCCCGTTAAATTTTACAGATCCGCCTGCCGGCCAGCCGAATAGGCCGGCGAATATTCCTGCAGGCACAAAAAATAGATGATCTGGCTTTTAGCATAGATCATCTATCTTAGGCAGTGCTTTTTTGTATCTTAATTTAACCTTAAGTTGTCTCTCTTAAGTTTATTGACTTTCCAAAGGAAGAACAATCGTAAACCTTGTTCCCTCACCCTGTCTGCTTTTTACATCAATCTTACCGCCGTGGAGCGTTATAATCTGTTTTGCGATCGCAAGTCCAAGTCCGCTTCCCTCTGGTTTCTCTTTCGTGTTCGTCCCTCTGTAATACCGTTGAAAAATCTCCGACTGTTCCTTGCCGCTCATGCCCACTCCGTTATCAGAGATGCAGATCTGTATCCCTTTCTTCGTATCGGCATCTATACGGATCGTTACCTTTGTCTCAGGCGGATTATGTGTCAATGCATTCACGATCAGATTATTCACGGCACGTCGGAATAACTCTGTATCAATACAGGCTCTGCACTCCTGTATCTTGCTTTCAAATTCAATGCTGCGGTTCATAAAGGCAGGATCATTTACAATATCAATGACCAGCTCTCTCAGGAAGCGCACAATGCGCACCGTCTGCGGATGATATAAAGCCGCGCCCGAATCCAGCTGATAGGTCAGCTTTAAATCATCCACCATCTTTTCTGTGTGATCTACATTTTTTAAGATAATTCCGCCATATTCCCGTACGGCCTCACCGCCGTGGTCCGGAGTTCCCATAAGCAGTTCCGCATAGCCCTTAATTGGTGAAAGGGGCGTTTTCAGATCGTGTGTAATATTAACAATCCACTCTCTGCGGAGCCGTTCCGTATCCTGCTGCACCTGATCGCTGTGACGGATTTCCTCATCCATCTTATTCAGTTCTCCATAAATCTCGCCAAAGACTCCTTTTTCAGGAAACGGAGTGTAAGAACGCACAGAAATATCCCCGATGCCCTTTGCTATTCTGCCAAGATGTCTGATCAGCCAAAACCCGTAACAGGTCACAAACAGAAAGACAGAACACAAAATGAAGAAGATTCCCGCGCGAAACACTGGCGAAAGCCGTCCCACATTCTCTCCGTTATAGTAGAGTACCGTTTTCCCTACCGCATAAGGAAACCCGATCAGATAGCTCCATGTCTCTCCCGAATCCTCGTAGCTGTCTGCAAAAACAGTATTGCCCTGTTCATAAGCGCCTGTGCGGATTGCGATCAATTCCGATGCAGAATATCTTTCCGGACGGTTCTCAGGCTTGTTGCGGCAGAAAACCTCCTGTCCTGTCTCATCAATAATCTGAAGCCACAGCCCGTATTCGTCCAGCCGCCTAAGCCCCGTTTCTTCTATTTGGATTTCACCGTTGTCATTCCTCATCCATACCGAGAAATTATCTGTAAATCTGTCCGGCCACGATGCCAGACTCAAACCCTCTGGTTCTGTTATTCCAAAAATGTAATAAAATGTTCCGATTGCCAGAACAACAGCGATAAAAAGCAGCGTTAACACGAAAATAAATATTCTTAAAAGCGGATTTAATTTCTTTTTATTTCTCATATGGATTTACCAGCTTATAGCCTAATCCCTTCACTGTAATGATATATCGGGGCGCCGCAGGGTTTTCCTCTAACTTTTCGCGCAAATGACGGATATGTACCATGATCGTATTATCGCATCCGAAACTATCCTCGCCCCAGATGGTTTCATATAGGCGTTCCCGGCTGATCACCCGCCCTGAATTCTCCGCCAGATACCGTAAAATCTCAAACTCCCGCGCGGTCAGCCCGATTTCCTTATCATTCTTCATCACTCGAAAGCCGTCAGCATCTATCATCAGTTCACCGATTTTTAACGAGAAGCCCCGTATGGGAGCCTGCATGTATTTTGCACGGCGCAGTCCGGCTTTCACTCTGTATGCCATTTCTTTCGGACTGAACGGCTTTGTAACATAATCGTCGCCCCCGACTGCCAGGCCAAGTATTTTATCCAGTTCATCATTTTTAGAAGAAAGGAACAAAACAGGGCAATGCGAGAACTCCCGGATTTGTTTGCACACTTCATACCCGTCTATGTCGGGCAGCATGACATCCAAAATAATGATATCCGGCTGAATCCCCCTGCACGCAGTTACAGCCAGACTCCCTTCCTTGATTTTGGTAATATTATAAAACCCCTCCCTGTTTAAGGCTTTTTCAAGTAAATCTAAGATATCCGGCTCATCATCGACAAGCATTATTTTATACGGATTCACTGAACGGCACACTCCTTTTATTCTGCAGTTTTCTTCACATGATATACGGTCTCAGGCTTCTCACCTTACATGCTGTCTCAGTCTTCTTATCTTACATGCTCCCGCAGATTTTCATCTTCATACTCAAAGACACATCTCTCAAACGCATTGATTACATGTGTTTCCTGATACTTGTCATACCGCTTGTGATCCCTCCCGTACGACATATGTACATGCCCGTGAAGAAAAAACCGCGGCTTATATTTTTCTAAAAGAGATAAGAACACCTGAAAGCCCTGATGCGGAAGATCCCTTGCGTCATTCAGCTGATACGCGGGAGCATGCGTCACTAAGATATCAAACCCTCCATGCCGTAAAAGCTTGAAAGCTAACTTTCTGACTCTCCTTCGCATATCCCGCTCCGTATACTGGTATTCCCCGCTCCGATAGCGCATAGAGCCTCCTAGTCCGAGAATGCGTATTCCATCATGTACATAGATCGTATCGTCAATACAGATACAGCCGTCGGGCGGAATCATCTCATACTTTTCATCGTGATTCCCATGGACATAGAGCACCGGCGCTGATGTAAATGTCGCAAGAAAGGAAAGATATCTTGGATCCAAGTCTCCGCAGGAGATGATCACATCAATTCCTTCCAGTTTTTCTTTTTCAAAATGGTCCCAGAGATAAGTAGACTCCTCATCCGCAATCGCCAGTATTTTCATAAACCTGATTATCCTTTCTATGATCGCCAAATAGCATAATAATATCCTCTCAGGATTTCTTATTATCTAATCCCTGCTGTCCGACAACCGGTTTCGACTGTTCCTTTAATTCATCCTCTTTCGGGATGGAACCGATGACATTTTCCGCCAGCCAGTCCATCTCAACAATCGCCTCCGGAGACAAGGTACTGTAAGGATGATCCTGTACAATACCGTCCTGAGAGTACAGTATTCCAGAAAACGGGTTAAACTCTCCGGAGCAGATCGTTTTTTTCAAAAGATCCACAAGGCGCTTCGTGCCGATTGGAAGATTCTGAGAACAGATCACATCCGCAACTCCCGATGACATGCCCCACCAATAGTTAATCGCCTTTGTCGTTGTCGGATCGTCATCATATTTCCAGGTTCCTTCCATAATCGTCCGGATCAGTTTTTCATAAAAGATCCCCCACTGCCATACAGGCATTGCAAGGCTCTTAGGATATCCATCCGACATCTCAAATATACCGAAATATCTGGAGGCATCCTCCGGAATTACCATGTCCTTGCCGGATATAATAGATGCGTCGCTGTTTTTAAAATTCCACAAAGCATCGTTATCCTTTTTCGCACTCCAATCCAGATAAACTATCGCCCTCGGATTGATCATCTTCGCTCCCAGCGCAAATGCATTGATGTTGGCGATGGTTCCAAATATCGGATAATCTGCAATATAGGCCAGCTTATCATTCTTTGCCATTGCTCCTGCAATGGCGCCCATCAGAAATTTCGCCTCATGCATTCTTGCGTAATAGGTTCTGATATAACGGTGAGAGGTATTCAGCGAACAGTTCAGAATCCGCACCTTCGGATAGGCAATCGCAGCCTTAACGCTTGCATTTGCAAAGGATGGCGTCGTGGTAAAGATCAGGTTGCACCCCTCGTTGATCGCCTCCTCTAATGTATCCTCTATCGTATCCAGCGTCACATCCTCATAACATACCGTGGTAACTTCCGTCGGGAATTTCTGCTCTAGATGAAGCCTCCCAAGCTCATGAGCATAAGTCCACGCAGACGTCATCGGAGACTTTGCGTAAATAAACGCTGCCTTAAGCTTAACCGCATTGCCTGTCAAAAGCTTTCCGAGAAGAGTTTTCCCCTTCTCCGTCGGATCCATCTTAAGCTCGACCTCCTGATCCTCCTGTAAAAGTTCAAACTCCTCCCAGCTTTTCTGTACCAGTGTCTTTAGTTCGCTGGTTGTTAAGCCGCCCAGCTTCTTATAATCATGCACTTCAATAAACGCAAGAAATGCATCTCCCGGCGTACATCTCAGGTCATCTTTATTATTCGCCTGAAATTCCATCAGAAAACGCGTGTAAATAGAGCTAAACGTCAGCTTCTCATCATCGCTCCATACTTCTTTCGGCTTCTTTCCCACCAGCTTTTGAAGCTTTTCGAAGCTTCCTTCCTCAGAAAACCAGATATAATTGACTTTGGAAAGCTCGTAAAAGTCCATAAACTCATAGTAGATGTTGTTCTCTTTCTCTCCGGTTCTCCTCGGAATGATCCGGGTAACATTCCCCGGAATAGATACCACATCAAAATATTTCAGTACACTGACACGCTTATTGCCTTCAAGGACATAAAACTGATTCATATATTCATAAGCCTTAATCGGATCCCTGATTCCCTCTTCCTCGTGACTTTTGCACAGATTGATCCATTTCTGGGAAAATTCTGTCCCTGCCTTTAAAATCGGCATGAAATTCGCCGCGAAAGCGCTGCTTCTTCCCCCAGTCTTTGTCCCCACGATCTGATTCACCGGAATCTGCACCAATCCCAGCGGGACCTCCGAATAAGAGCCCTTTACAGGCAATATATCATCAAGCACCTGCAAGGTGGGCTGCATTCCCTTCATCATCCGGTACTGGTACTCTTTTTTCCCCAATTTATATGCTTTGCTGTAATCTTCTGAAGCCATAAAATCCTCCTTTATGTTTATTGAAGTTAAAATTCTTTGTTCTTTTGCAATTTCATAATTTGGCTTATTATACACCATCACGCAAAGAAATAACAATGAGAATAATATACGGATTTTTTGATATATTTACACACATTGCACAAAAATACGGATGCAAAAAAAGTATTGCCCTTTCTGCATCCGTATGTTATCACCTTTTATCGTATTGCTTGACTTCAACATCTTTTTTTTCAAAATCGACGAATAGCTGGAACGCATACCCGTCATCGCTCGTGTCCCATATTTCCACATACTTTGGAGATACCTCGATTAAAATCTCCGTATCCTCGTGGCTGTATTTGTTGTAGCTCTGCCATAAGTATTTTTTATATCCCTTTGCAAATACCCGTCCCGGCTCCTTTGCCACAAGCCCTTTATTCTTAGCCGTGCCTTCCACCTGAATGCCGCTCCAGCACAGTGCCACGTTGGGATTTTCAAGAAGCTGCTTTGTCTTTCGGAAATTCTTGTCTGTCTTAAACCATATCTTTTCATCGTAAAACAGACAGCTTACATTGCGCACCATCACATAGTCGTCCTTGCTGGAGGCAAGCGCCATGATCTGGCTGTTTCCAAGCATCTCAAACATGCGGCTTACCGCCTGTTCATAAGTGATATCCTTATCCAATACAAATTTCATAATTTGTTCCTTTCTTTATCTTTCTTGTCAGCCCACCGCTTCCTCTGCTTACAGGCCCGTCTTTCGGGCTTTCTCTGCTAATCTCCGATTTCTTACCTGCTGATAATGCCCCTGATCAGTTTACTCAGTCTCTTATACACAATAAATGTTACAATGGAAGTCACACCATATTTGATCAGATTGAACGGCAGAATTCCAAACAATGCCATAGTCATTACATTTTTCATCGCCGGATTTACCGCGCTGCACATACCGATAATCTCATCCATCGTCATTCCAAATAATTTCACATAGAACGGAATGATAAGATACAGATTCGTAAAGACCGCCACAACTGACACAAATATCGTACTGGCCGCCATCCCTGCCGCCGCCGTCTTTTTCGTCTTATTCCTGTGATAGATAAAAAGAGCCGGGAGCACATAACAGGAGCTTAAGATAAAGTTCTGAATCTCACCGGTTCCCAATGAGAACGAACCCTGTATCACGAGCTGCAGCATGATTTTTACAATAATTATGCAGACAGCCGCAAAAGGTCCGAACATAAACCCGCCCATCATCTCCATAAGCCCTGATAAATCAAAGGACATAAACGGAGGCATAAAGGGGATCGGGAAACGGAACAGCATCAGCACCGCGCTCACGGCGCCCATCAGACCTACAAAGGCGATCGTTCTCACCTTCATGCGGGAATCCGCGCCTGAGCGCATTGCATTTTTCCCTGTTACATTCGTTGTTTCATTTAACTGGTTCATACTGAATCTCCTTTCTTCGGGGCATCCGCCAGTTCATCCCTTCCCATTCGGAAAGCATACGGATTCCCTCACACAAAAATGAAAATAACCCGCAACAAAAAATTGTCCCGGGCATATAAATGCAGAAAATGTCTTTTCTCATCCGGACTATACCGTCGGTTCCGGAATTCATGCCGTTCAAAACACGTCACCGGATCAGCCGCCAAAGCGGGTCATGGACTATACCATCGGTAGGGACTTTCACCCTGCCACAAAGACTTTCATATTCAGTTTTTAACATTGAATAGAGATTGCAGTAACATCATCTGCTCTATTTATTATAATCCTGTATCGCAAAATTGTAAATAGAAAAAAAGAAATTTTACATTTCAGGTGCTTTTACGGAGCCCACTTCACATCCGCATACGAGAACCGTCCCGTTCTCTACCTTGAACTTCACTTCTCTCCCTGCATATGCCATACCGTAAACTCTGTTTGGATCCTCCTGATATGAAGGCCTTGGATCCTGCGACAGGATCTCTTCCAGAACTTTTAATTCCTGCTGCGCAAACATCTCACGGCACTGCTCAGAAAATACAACCTCCAATCGGTAGCTTTTCCTCTCTTCCGCAAATCCGCCGACTGCCTCCGGATACGCATCCGCATAAGGAAGATAGGGCTTTATATCATAGATCGGCGTTTTGTCCATCAGGTCCGCCCCTGTCACATAAAGTACCGGGCCGTATTCTGCACTCATCTCTACGCCGTCAAGGCGCACGCAGGACAGCCCGATGGGATTAGGGCGAAACGGCGAGCGTGTTGCAAACACACCCACCCGCTCGTTTCCTCCAAGCCTCGGCGGCCGCACCGTCGGACTCCACTGATCTCTTATGGACTCTGAAAACTCCCACAGAATCCAAAGATGGGAGTAGTTCTCAATTCCGCGTACTGCCTGTGCGCTCCGATACATTTTCTCAAATATGATCTTTCCTTTCGCGGCCGCAAGCCCGCTCTGTCTGGGAATCCCGAACTTTTCCAGAAAATCCGTTCTGATATGCGCGATCCGGTGAAAAGTTATCTCTTCCTTCATTTTATCCATTGTCATCATCCATCCACCTTAAGACTGTCATCCGACAAAGCTGGTGCCCGCCGGAAATATTCTCTTTAAAGCTTCAGCCCGCGGTATCGGCTCATACACGCAAAGATCTCTTCCTTTCGCGGCATCGCAAGATTGCCCGGTATATCTCCTGCATTTCTCACATCTTTTCCCACAACCGCCGAAAACCCGTTTTTCTCAATCTGATCGAGCAGCCGGCAAATCTGCTCCTGCACGGTCTTCTTTCCGTCAAAACTCTCCTCTTCCATCTGTTTTAAAATATATCCAAGGCAGGTAAGCTGCTCGCTGTCCGCTAATTGCTCCACATAGCGGAGATCCACCATATCATGGTTAAGCTGCACCCCGTCCTTTCCCATCGTCTTAATCTTGATACGTCCCTTATGGAACACGCCCGGATTCTTTTTCGGCATCCTTACATACTGAGGCGCGGGCGTACCGTCCTGCGGGTAGGAAAGTCCCGGATACTCCGCCGCGGCAGCCTTTGCCGCTTCCGTAATATCCTTTGGCACATAGCGGTCCATCTGTATGATCTTATCCGCCACCTGAAAATAAGCGCCCGAGCTTCCCGCCACGAGCACAGTGGAAATACCGAACCGCTCATACAAGGCGCCCATCCGCTCGATAAACGGAGTGATCGGCTCCATATCCCGGTGAATGACTCTCTGCATCAACTCATCCCGCACCATGAAATTCGTAGCGCTGGTATCCTCATCAATAAAAAATGCACGGGCTCCAGCCTCCATGGCCTCCACCACATTGGCCGCCTGAGAGGTACTTCCGCTGGCATCCTCTGTATAGAATGCTTTCGTATCCTTTTTATTCGGCAGATCATTAATAAACATGGAAATATCCGTATGCTTAATACTCCTGCCGTCCTCTGCGCGGATCTTCACCGCCGCAGCATCCGTTGCGATATACTCTCTCCCGTCCCCTGCTATGTGCGGATAGACGCACATCTCAAGCGCCTTTAGAAGCGTGGACTTTCCATGATATCCGCCGCCCACGATAAGCGTGATCCCTTTCTTTATCCCCATTCCAGATATCTCTCCCTTATAGGGAAGCTTCATTGTCACACGCATGGACTCTGGCGAGGCAAATGCCACCGCCCCTTTCATCGGACGCTGGGAGATACCCGATTCTCTCGGCAGGATAGAACCGTCGGCCACGAAAGCAACAAGACCTCTGATGTCAAGCTCCTTCCTGATATATTCCTGATCCTCCGAAAGCTCCATCACCCGCTCCGCCTTCCGTTTATCAACATTCTGGTACAACAATGACTGCTCCGCGCATTCCGGCAGAAAATCAAACAGGATCTTGATCAACTCTCTTGCATTGATGGTCCTTCCATTTGCCGGGAACCCTGCCTCAAACCGCACGATGATATCACCGTTGACCGGATTTACGGTGCAGGCGCTTCGTTCCAAGATCTCCTGTCCGCATCTGGTCACTGAAAGGATTCCGCTCTTGCCGGAGCCCTTCGCCTGAAAAGAATATTTTCTCGCCTGCTCCTCGAACAGCCTCGTCAGATGATCCTGCAGCGCAATCCTCTTATACTTTTTATCATAAAGCCTGTCCGGGAACCCGGCCGTTTTTCCTGAGACTTCTATATGAAGCTTTGACGGTGCCGCAAAGGGATCGCCCTGCACGTGATCAATACATAAGATATATTTTCCAAAGCGGTAACTCCCCTTCGTTCCTTTGTATGCCGGATACCCCTTTCTGTCAATGTTAAGTAACAACTGCTTTAAGTCATTTGCTGTATTCATCGGTATTACTCCCTTCCTGTTTTTGCCCGCCCAAAGTCATGAATGACATTCCGGTATATTATACAATGCAAAATCACTTACGCCATTTATCCGTAAGTAACATCCATGCATCATCCAACGCTTTTTTCATTATAATCAAAACATAACGGAAATGCAAAAACTTTTTCGTGAAAGAACCCTGAAGTTTTCGAGAACTATTGACATAATTGAAGCGGATACGTATAATAATATTACAGGGTAGGGATACCCATAAAATAGTGTTCGCTTCCTGATATGCGGCTTATAAATGGTCAGGACTACAAATAGTGTCGCTCCCCGATATGCGGCTAATAAATGGTCGGGATTAAAATGGTTGTAAAGTCCTGTCGAAAGGCAGGGCTTTACTTTTGTCCGGGAGGTATCTCTATGCTCGAAGCTCAATTTTACTTTTTATCGGATCAGTATTATCTGGACTTTCCAGATGACAAGCTGATGAAAAACAAGGATATGATAGACGGTTCTCCGCACAAACGTCCTTGCTTTTTTACTTTTCCCGATTCCAAAATCCCGGACATTTACTGGATTGTCCCCATTTCATCCCAGTACGAAAAGTTCAAGCGGATTGAACAAGGTAAAATCAAAAAATATGGACGCTGCAATACCATTCGTTTCGGAACGGTACTTGGAAGAAATACAGCTTTCTTAATCCAGAATATGTGTCCGGCAACCAACAAATATCTTACCCCATATATAGATAAAAATGATTGCCCGATCCGGATTGACAACCGTGTAGCTTCTGATGTGATTAAAAATGCACGAGTTGTTTTAGCTATGGCAAAGCGTGGAGCAAAGGTAATTTTCCCGGATATATTCAAAATATATCGTGGTCTTGAACAGCAGTTGCTTACGCAAACCCAGAGTGCGCCGTCTGTACCGGAATAAATCCCGTTATCAGCCATACCGCCGATAACGGGATTTCGTTTAAGCATATATTACTATAAAAAACAATCAGTGACTATTAGCAGCATACATGACCTTTTGCCCCTGACTTCATATCAATATGCTTCCGCCTCTGCTCTTGACATCCAGAAATGGATGCCCGTGGTGGAATCCTGCCACCGGTCTTCGTTAAAGTCCTTTACTTCCACCCACTCGCCTTTTTTGTAAACGAAATTCTCGTCCACCAAAGACCATGCCTCGTCAAAATTCTGAGTAAAATCAAAAGTTTTAATCGTCAGCACCTTCGCCTTGCTGCAGCGGCAGGAAGGTAAAGTAGCAGAAGTTCTCTTTGCATCCGCCGGGATCAAGAGCTGCACCATACGGTCGTTGACGCATTTTTTATATCCCAAAAACGCTCCTTTTTCCGGGCAACGAAGCCTAAACCACTGCGTCCCCTCATTAGACACGATTCCTTCCAGATTGGCGAACTCCAGCACCGCCCCGTAAAGATTCGCATCTTCTATGTTACATCCCCGCATATCACAGTAGCGGAAAGATGCCGTCACCATCTTCGCGTTCTTAAAATTCGCGCCCTTCATAGAACAGCCGTCAAACAGCGCATTTTCCACCGAACTGTTCTCAAGATTCACATTATTAAGCGCCGTATTCTGAAAAGAACTGAGCGTAAAATCCATATTGCTAAGATCCGTCCCGCTAAGATCCATATCCCAGATTTCCTTCTCAACAAATGAAAGCCGCTCCCCCGCTTTGCGGGCCGCGAGAGCCTCTCTAAAGTCTATCTCAGATAGCCGTTCCATTCAAACTGCCTCCTTATAAATCTACTATCCTCGCACGGTGATGAGTATAGGGCAGGAATTTCTTTATCAGATCCTGCGTCTTGATCTTTAAGTGCGTCGTATTGATTCCTGTATTACATACAAAATACTCTGCCTCTGCCACCTCTTTGTCAAGAATCAGCTGTACATAATCGTCCTCGTCATTCAAAAGCCCCACCACACTTGCGGAACCCGGCTTTGTACCAAGATGCTCCCACATATGCTCCGGCGTAGCAAACGACATGCGGGATACCCCTAATTTCTTACTGAAGGACGATGTGTCAAACGCCTTCTCTGCCGGCATTACAAGCAGGAAGAAAGTAGTCTTTTTCTGGTTGCATAAAAATACGTCCTTGCGAACCGGCGCTCCCATCACTTTGCCGATATCCTCGCACTCTTCCATAGAAGCCGCCGGATCATTATCCACCCTCTCAAAAGGGATCCCTAGCTTTTTTAACACTTTATATACCTCCTGCTCAAGCGGAACTCTCTCGCTCACATTCTCAGGCGGCGTTGTCACAATCTCACTGATATACATTGTATTTTCCTCCTTTGCCCGCAAACGACGGTAATATTCTTTCCTATTTTAGCACAGATAATATCGGGTTTCCATTGTATTTTCCGAAAATTCCCGTTATACTTTTATTTAAACCATCAGAAAGGACTGGCAGACAATATGAGATATATCTTAGCCTCTGCGTCGCCCCGCAGAAAAGAACTATTGAAAAAGACGGGCATCTCTTTCGAGATTATCCCGTCCTCTATAGAAGAAAGAATTACAAAAACGATACCTTCAGAGATTGTTATGGAACTGGCGGAGCAGAAAGCCCGCGCGGTTTATGAATCGCTGTTGTCATCCGGGAGCGCTTCTCTCATTGCCGATGTCCCTGAGTCCCGTCTATGCGGCGCTGAGGACGGCGATCTCACCGTCATCGGCGCGGACACGATCGTCGTCTACCGCGGTGAGATTCTTGGAAAGCCTGCGGACAAATCCGAAGCTTACGACATGCTCTCCCTGCTCTCTGACCGGACCCATCAGGTATATACCGGAGTCTCTCTTATCATAAGAAAGCATGGAAAGATCTCCGTCCGCACATTTTACGAAAAGACGGACGTGACCTTTTATCCCATCCACAAGGACGACCTGCACATTTACATAGAATCCGGCGATCCCCTCGACAAAGCCGGAGCTTACGGCATACAGGGGGATTTCGCCATCCATGTAAAGGAAATCAAAGGCGATTACAACAACGTGGTAGGTCTTCCCATCGGGCGGCTCTATCAGGAACTGCAGCAGATTATATACAGCTAAGTGCTCCCTACAGCATACTTGGTCAGTCATGTATCATAGCAGCCGCCTCATCCTGACATTTAGCTTGCCATATCCATAGCATAATATTTCTCCGCCGCATCCGCAATTGCCGCCCGCATAATGCGGATCAGCTTATCAATCTGCTTTTTCGTCACGATAAGCGGCGGAATCATGCGGTTTACATTGTTCCCGATCGCCGTGATCAGAACCAGCCTGTCAAGACAGCCGTGTTTTACGTCCGCGGCGATGGGAATGTCATATTCACAGCCCACCAAAAGGCCGCGTCCTCTTGCCTCTTTCACATGAGGAAGCTTCGCAAGCTGTTTCTTCATATACTCTCCCATCTCATACGCATTTTTACTTAAATCCTTATCTATGATCTCCGATACGGATGCATAAGCCGCGGCGCAGGCAAGGGCATGGCCGCCATAGGTAGAGCCGTGTGTCCCTGCAGTGAATGCTTTCGCCACCTTTTCAGTTGCACAGCAGGCTCCGATCGGCATGCCGCCTCCCATTGCCTTTGCCATAGACACTGCGTCAGGCTTAACTTTGTATCCCATATATGCCATGGGCGAACCGGTACGTCCCCATCCGGTCTGCACCTCGTCAAAGAGAAGGAGCATATCATGCTCGTCGCAGAGCTTTCTTAAGCCCTCCACGAACTCCTGTTCCGCCGGATGTACGCCGCCTTCGCCCTGTACCGGCTCTATCATGATTGCGATCGTATGTTCCGTTACTTTAGAAGCAAAATCTTCCAGGTTATTAAACTCTGCATAGGAAAATCCCGGCAGCATCGCCCCAAAATTGTCCTGAATCGCTGTTCCCGGCTGACCGGTAGCCGCCATCGCCCCATAGGTTCTTCCGTGGAAGCCGTTCTTTGCGGTAATGATGTGATACCGCTCCGGCCCGAAATGATCGACGCCGTATTTTCTCGCCATCTTTATCATACACTCATTAGCTTCTGTTCCTGAGTTCTGATAGAAAATCTTATCCATCCCGATTGTATCGCAGATTTTCTTTGCGAGAAGCGCCTGAGGCACCGTGTAAGGATAATTAAATGTATGAACAATATCGTCAAGCTGGTCTTTGATCGCAGCCACCACCCGTTCATTCCGATTGCCCGGACTGTTAACTGCAACGCCGCCGTAAAAGTCCAGATATGCATTGCCTTCCTCATCGTAAATATACATCCCCTCGGCTCTCTCCGCGATAAAATCATACCGCTCATAAGTCTCCACCATATACTTATTGACCATGTCCTTTAGTTCCTGCGAAGTCAGCCCCGTACTTTCAAGCCTCATTCCAAATCCCTCTCTTTCTGTATTTAAGGTAACATCTTTCCACTAGATTTAAAAAGACCGCATCAAGTGGACAAATGTGGTTCGCACTAGACTCGGAAAAACCTCGCCAAGTGCTCTGCACAAAAAGGGCACCGCACTATCACAGTACGGCGCCCTTGCCTTTAACGATATCAACTATAAACCTATTTTTTTGCCATGTCAATACCTTTGTTATCATTTTTTACTGTCAGATCATTTCATGACTGCAGAATTGATTTCAGATCATTTGCAGGGCATCGCCTTATGCTGCCGTTCTTCTCTTCTCCAATTCCACTGTCATTTCTTCCCTGATGCCGTCAAGCTTATAGAAGTATGTAAGCACTCCGATCAGCACACAGAGCACAACCGGAATCCAGATAAAGCACACTTCAATATGAACCAGAGCCTTTTCGCTCTGCACTGCATTCGCTACATAACCTCCGCTTTCTAAAAAGGCTCCGATGACAAAGCTTGTAAGTCCCATTCCGCCTTTTACGAAAAAGCCCTGAAAAGCCGCGATCAAACCTGCCACGCTCGCATTTTTCTTATATTCCGAATAGTCGATGACGTCCGGCTGCATCGCAAATGTAATACCGAATACACCATAGATTCCAAGCCCGGTGATCACAAGTCCCGCAAGCAGACAAAAAGCTGAATTCCTTCCCGCAAAGATCAGCATATCCCCTGCAAGATACAAGATCAGGCTGAAAAACATCAGGCTCCTCTTGCTGAAACGCTTTTCCAGCGCCGGGAGCAAAAGCAACATCGGAAGACCTGATAAAATCCCAAGAATCCCCACTAAAGACAGCCACTCCGACCTGTTTAAGTTATACTGGAAATAATAGATAACCGTCGTGCTCCGAACTACATATAGAGAAAAGTAAAACAAATTCAGCAAGAATAAAATCCATGCCTGCCCTGTAAGTCCTTTGAAATCCTCTTTCAGTGAAGAGTGCTCCTGCGTTACCGTAGGCGGCACCACCTCCTTGGTGCTCGCAAATGTCACGAAAAAGATACACATCGCCGCAATCCCGTAAAGAGTCATCGTAACCAGATATCCTCTTGCCTGATTTCCCCCGCCGAAAAACTTTACCAGAGGCGCAGTGATGGACATGACCACCGCCGTACCAAGCATGGCGCAGACCATTCTTGTTGACACGAGGATATCTCTCTCGTGAACATCAGAAGTAAGTCTCGGCACTATCGTGTTAAGCGGAATATTGACAACTGTGTACGCCGTGCAGAGCAGACAGTATGTTACATATGCCCACACAAGCTTTCCGCCGCTTCCTATATCCGGGATAAAAAATGTCAGAAATGTAAATACCGCAAACGGCACTGCCCCAAACAAAAAGTACGGTCTGCCCTGCCCCCATTTCGTGTGGGTCCTGTCCACGATGAGCCTCATCCCGGTATCCGTGATGGCGTCAATAAACTTCGTGACAAGCATCATCGTACCGGCCGCAGCCGCCGTAATTCCAAATACATCCGTGTAAAATACCATCAGATAGGACGCCATCGTACTGAACACCAGATTACACCCCAGATCCCCGATACCGTACCCGATCCGTTTTCCCCATTTTCCCATAGCCGTTTCCTCCTTTACCAATCCATGGCTTCAATCGCCGCTTTTTCAACGGAAAGTCCCGCTTTATACCGTTCCATAAATGTATGGAAGCCTGCCGTATCTCTCTCGTCCGGAATGACTGTCTCTCCCGATAGTTCTCTGAATATCCTTGTCTCCAGATAGTCCTCAAGTCTTTCTCCTACCGTCTTATCTGCCAGATATGCCGCCAGCAGCGCGATCCCCCACGCTCCTCCTTCACTGGCCGTATCCATCACCGTAACCGGCGCTCCTGCGGCGGCCGCAAGATACCGCTGTCCTACGCCCTTCGTCTTAAAGAATCCGCCGTGCCCCATGATACGGTCTACTTTCACCTGCTCCTCATCCATCAGAATGTCTAGTCCAAGCTTTACCGCACCCAGCGAAGTATATAAGTGGACTCTCATAAAGTTCGCAAGGTTAAAGCGGCTCTCTGCCGTGCGTAAAAAGGCCAGCCTTCCCTCATTGATCATCGTAATATTTTCACCGGAATAATATCCGTAAGCCAGAAGCCCTCCGCAGTCTTTATCTCCTTCAAGGGAGCGGGTATACAGCTTTTCAAACAATTCTCCCGTCCCGGCTTTTATGCCCATCATCTCTGCAAATTCTCCAAACAGTGAAACCCATGCGTTTAGATCGGAAGTCCCGTTATTTGCATGGGACATAGCGCACGGAAAGCCCGTCGGCGTCGTTACCATATCGATTTCCCGGTATACCTTGCTAAGCTTCTTTTCCAGTACGACCATTGCAAATGTGCTCGTTCCCGCCGACACATTTCCAGTTCTCGGGGCTACAGAATTGGTCGCCGTCATTCCGGTTCCCGCGTCTCCTTCCGGTGGGCATAAGCGGATTCCCGGCTTCAGACTCCCCGTTTCGTCTAAAAATGCAGCGCCCTCATCTGTCAATGTTCCCGCCTGTTCTCCCGCGGTCAGAACCTCCGGGAAGATATCTCTAAGCTTCCATGAATATCCGTAAGGCTCGATCAGCTTATCGAACTTATCCGCCATACACACATCGTAGCCGCATGCCTCAGAATCAATCGGGAACATTCCTGACGCATCCCCGATTCCGATCACTCTCTTTCCTGTAAGCTTCCAGTGGATATAGCCGCTTAACGTAGAGACATAATCAAGATTTTTCACGTGCTCTTCTCCGTCCAGAATCCTCTGGTACAGATGGGCAACACTCCATCGGAGCGGTATATTAAAGTCAAACAGCTCTGTCAGCTCATCCGCCGCCTTCTGGGTATTGGTATTTCTCCATGTCTGGAAAGGCGCGATCTGCCTGCCCTCTTTGTCAAGCGCCATATACCCGTGCATCATAGCGCTGACGCCCATAGCGCCGATATTTTGAAGAACGATGCCGTAGGTATCTTCCACCGCCTTTCTGAGGGAACTGTAACATTCCCTCACACCCGTATGTATCTCTTCCAGACCATAAGTCCAGATATTGTCAACAAAAGAATTCTCCCAGTCATAGATCCCCACCGCAAGAACATGCCCTTTAAAATCAATGAGCACTCCTTTGATCCTCGTAGAGCCAAGTTCAATGCCCAACGCTGTTTTCCCTTCCGTGATGGCCTTTTTTCCTTCTGTGATCCTGTCTTTCGCAGCCGCTTTTTCGTTGTTCATATCTTCCTCCTTAGAAGCAGGTAAACGCTCCGTCTATTATAAAATCCGAACCTGTTGTAAAGGTACTTGTATCTCCTGCAAGGTATACGCAGATTGATTCCAATTCTTCCGGTTTTCCCATTCTTCCCATAGGAGCCATCGCGTTCCACTGTTCAATGAGAGGCACCAGCGTCGGGGAATTTAACGTAAGCTCTGTTCCGATATATCCCGGGCTTATGCTGTTTACTCGGACTCCTCTTTTTGCCCACTCAATGGCGAGGGATTTGGTAAGCTGAATCACTCCTGCTTTGGAGGCGTTGTAAGCGCACTGCGGCTGCGGAACATTTACGATATGTGCGGACATGGATGCCGTGTTGATGATTGAGCCGCCGCCATTCTCCAACATATACTTTCCCGCCGCGATATCTGTAAGGAAGATGCCGTTCAGATTAATGTTGATCACCTTGCTCCACTGCTCGTATGTCATCTCCTCCGCCGGAGCATTGATACAGATTCCCGCATTGTTGTGGCAGAAATCAAGACCTCCAAGCTCCTTCACTACCTGCTCCACCATTCTTTCTACCTGCTCTTTGTCGGTACAATCTGTACGGATGGCTATCACCTTTCTCCCGGTCTTTTCTGCAAGTTCTGCGGCAGTCTTCTTTGCCTCTTCCATATCCAAGTCTACGATTGCCACGTCTGCGCCTGCCTCTGCAAATGCTGTTGCCGTACATTTTCCGATTCCTCTTGCCGCTCCTGTTACAAACCCTTTCTTTCCGTCCAGTCTCATTTTTTCAATAATTCCCATGATCTTCTCCTTTTCTTTAATTAATTTTGTAAAATGATTTATCAAATTGTAATTACATAATATACTTTCATATTCCATTCGTCAATATGTAATAATTCACAACAATGAAGCGTCAAAATCATGGAAACTATCCAATAGATTTTTACGCTTCATTGAGTTATAATATTTTATTAAATGATTTTACAAAATAAGGGGTCCTATTATGAAAAGAAGTATTACACCGAACCAGATCAAGCAGAATAACCGCAATCTGATCTATCATTATATCTATAAAAACGGGAAAGTATCGCAGCAGGACATTTCTTATGATCTTCGCTTAAGCCGCCCTACTGTCACTGCGAACCTGACAGCGATGGAAACTGACGGGCTGATTCAGAAATGCGGCTCCATCGACACAGAATTTGTCGGCAGAAAAGCCGCCGCTTACTCTGTCATTCCGGATTACCGCGTCAGTATCGGCGTGGAGATACTAAAAAAAGAGATAAAAATCATTGCCGTAGACCTGTACGGCGAAAAGATCAGGCGTATCGCCCATGACATTGCCTATGAATACAAAGACGCATACTTTAAGACGGTATGCGATAAGATACTTGAATTTAAACACATGCTCCATATCACAGACAAGCAGCTCCTCGGCATCGGTTTTGCCATGCAGGGACTGGTGTCGCCCGACAGACAGACCGTACTTTACGGAGAAATATTATCCTGCACCGGTCTTCCTATCGGCGTTTTTACCCGCCACCTTTCCTATCCCTGCTCCTTTATCCATGACGCAGACAGCGCCGCCATTGCCGAACTGTGGGTATCGCCCGAACTGTCCGACGCATTCTATCTGTCTATCAGCAAGCACTTAGGCGCTGCCATGATCTCAAAAGGGCAGATACTGACCGGAAAGCATGGACACAATTCCACCATTGAACATATCCAGATGAAGCCTGACGGCGCCCTCTGTTACTGCGGCAAACGCGGGTGTATGGAAACGCTCTGTTCCCTGAATGCTCTGCTGAGCGAGAACGAAAGCCTTGATGATTTTTTTGCCCGAGTGCGGCGTAACGACACTTCTGCGCGGAATCGATGGACTGCTTTTCTCACAGAACTTGCTAAGGCGGTCAATCTGCTGCATTTAATCTATGACACGGATTTTATCCTTGGAGGGTATCTTGCTCCTTATCTGTGTGAGGAAGACATTGCATTTCTTCATGAGCAGATCCGGCAGCTAACGCCATTCGCTGAAGAATCCGATTTTCTTCTGATCAGCAAGATGCCAAAGCATAATATCACGATAGGCGCAGCGCTTCCGTATATCCAGAATTTTTTAAATACACTGTCAGAGCCGACGTAAAAATAAGCTCATCCTGTACCCTCCGTGTACAAAGATACACTGAGGGTACGATACCTTAATATATCGTGCTGCCCTATGGACAGCTCTTTTACGGTTTTATGTATTTTTAATTCTTTGAGTCACTTTTTTCTCTGCCGCCACATTTCCAAAGTGCCATAGGATGCCGTTTGACTCGATTCAGAAATTCATCATCAGAAAACAGCAGATCAGGCCGGTACTCCTGATTATTAAATGACTGCCAGAATTCAAGTTCTCTGCTGTTCTCAGGAAGCAGAAAACTTTTCAAATATTCCATCGTCTTTTTCTGTGCAAGTTCCAGGTCAAAATGTTCCCCACGGCGCAGAACCGGAATCAAATCTGTTTTAATCCTCTGTGGGGAAAGCTGCATGATATGACGAAAAGCAAAACTTTCCGGCGCTTTCTCTGCCGCAATAGCGCTGTAAAATACAACGCACTTACGTAACATCAGTTCTTCGCTTTCGTCAAACAATCCGTATTTTTGCAGATTGAAAATATCATATAAATCCCTTGCTGCGGTCCGGCTTAAAAGCGCCACGATCTTAGCGCCAAAAATTTCAAGGTAATCAATACTTAATACGGTAAGAGGCTCTTTCTGCCAGGGCAGGTTCACTCGCCTTCTGGACACAGGAAGGACATGTGCGCGAAGCATATAATTAATTTCGATTTTCAGATTATCCTTCATTCCTCCGGCATTCACATACTCATAAACAAAAGAATCCAGCGCATGATACTGTTTTGATTTGGCGCTAAGCTGATAACCTGCCGCAGCCATGTATTTCTGGATATGTTCTGTAATCTTTTTTCTTTCCTCCAGCATAGCTTCACGTTCAACCTCTTTTGAAAAATCAAGGTTTATATCAACTGAAAGCCGGGGCAGGTCAAAAATCGTAAGGTTGATCGCCGTTCCGCCTTTGAGCGCAAGGCAGTCTGACAACAGCGGGTCTTTTTCCATGAAAGATAAAACATCCGCAAGCCGGCACACTTTTTCTAAAGTATCACGTACAAACCCAAGTTTTTTTGCATACCGTCCAAGTGTAATCCGGTCATATTGCATCATTGTCATTTACCCCCTTATCAATCAGTACCCTTAAATTTTCCGGCGCAAAAAGCCGCCATCGCTTATGAAACACGAATCCATCCTTTTGGATACTGAAATATGTTTTGCTGTCCGGCAAATGTTTCTCACATTCATCAAAAAAAGAATCCGGCAACCCAAAATCCTCTTGAAACATTTCAAGGATATATCCAGTTTTTTGATAAAGTTTTCCGCAATGATATAAATCTAGGGAAGAAAGCAGGTGATCTGGTGAAAGAGATGGAACGAGCAGCATACAGCGCAGCAGTTCTTCAAGTCCGCCAATTTTTTCAAAATCCGCAATGCCGTCAATTACTGTCCGTTCTAAGGAAGTCACACGGACGCCATTTCCCATTTCCACAACACCTTCTATTCCCCGATGACTCACAGGGCAATAATCAATCCCGTCATAAGAAAAGGGCCGTACCCGTTTTCCTGTTGCCACATACACCTCATAAAACACCTGATTTGCGTAGCCATAATACTCAAACGCACTATGATGGGAAACGTACGCATCCTCCGCTACACTGGAGGCAATCTGGAAACGGTTTGGAATCGGCTGGTCGGTTTCCAAACTCATAACCACATACAAATCACGGCGTACTCGCTCAATATACCCCTTTTTTAAAAACTTTCGTATCTGCCAGGCTGCCGCGCTGTCCGATCCAATCCGTTTGGCAAGTCCATCCCGCGTAAAGCAGCGCATACCCGCAAGCTCTTTATATAAATCCATTTTACCACCGCCTTTGTTTTTATTATAGAGCAAAACGATAGTATTTACAACTATTTTGAGCAAAAACAAAAACAGTTATTTTCGGATTCACATTTGCGTCGCTATGAGCCTCCATATATGCAAGTATCCGACAGAGGACATATTCATCTTTCCGCACGCCTGCCATGATCTTCAGAGAAGAAATGTTTGCGGTTAAATTTACTAGTTTCGCAGTCAACAAGCCGTTGTTCAAAAAAAATAATCAAATTTTCTCATGTAGTCCTCATCCTTTCCTCATATAAATAGACCAAAAAATATGCAGATAGCATGTGCAATAATCCGCCATAAAAATAAGGTGCCCGACCGGGCACCTTATTCATTGCACATATTAGTTATACTTACGTTTTCTAGCAGCTTCAGATTTCTTTTTACGTCTCACACTTGGTTTCTCGTAATGTTCTCTTTTACGAATCTCCTGCTGAATTCCAGCCTTCGCACAGTTTCTTTTGAATCTGCGTAAAGCGCTGTCTAACGTCTCGTTTTCTTTAACGATTACATTTGACATAGTCTCACACCTAACCTCCCCTCCAGCCCTATATTGTGCATTATACGACTGTTTGGGTATATTTTTGCACTACATAAGATTATACCACATTTTTGCTGTACGTCAATATCTTTTTGCCATTTTACGGTATTTCACGATACATTTATTACAGCTTAATCCTTTGCCAGAATAAACTGATTCACTAACTCCTTCAGGCTCTCAGCTTCAGCAGAAAGCTCTTCACTGGCTGCGGCACTCTGCTGGGAAGTCGCGCTGTTCGTCTGCACTACAGAAGAGATCTGGTCTATCCCCTCTGTAACCTGCTCGATGGCAGCCGTCTGATCTTCCACTTCTTTTACAACAACATCCATTTTCGCGGTAACTTTTCCGGCAGCATCACTGGTAAGCTGCAAGGATTCCGTCACTTGATCCACAGCCTGCGTACCTTCGTTGACAGACAGAATCGAACTTTCGATCAATTCCTTTGTAGCTTTTGCGGCCGCATCCGATTTCGAGGCAAGATTACGTACTTCATCCGCAACAACCGCAAAGCCTTTTCCGGACGTTCCTGCCCGCGCGGCTTCTACAGCAGCATTCAGAGCCAATATATTTGTCTGGAATGCAATGCTTTCAATCGTACCGATGATCTTGGCAATCTCTACGGAAGAATTAGAAATCTTCTCCATAGCAGAATTCAGGACTTTGACATACTCTACGCTGGTATTAAGCTGCGCTCCCGCCTGATTTACATATTCGCCTGCTTCTTCGGCAGCGGCGGCCGTCTGTTTGGAGCTTTCAGATATCTCATTGATCGTAGCTGCCAATTCCTCTACCGAACTTGCCTGTTCCACAGACCCCTGACTCAGAGACTGTGCCCCGACGGATACCTGATCGCTGGCGGAAGACACCTGTCCGGCGGAAGAATCTATCTGGCGCATAGTGTTGCTCAGTTCGATCTTCAGATTACGCATAGAATGAAGGATACTCTGAAAATCACCTACATAAGCCTCGCGATGATCCGACTGTATATCAAAATTCTTATTCGCCATCTCATTGAGCAGATAACCGATATCACGAATGATCGTATTCAATCCGGTTACCATATCCGCAGTAGACTTTGTAAGCTCCGCCGTCTCATCCCGGCCCGTAACCTGAGGTACCGGCGATGACAGATCTCCTTCTGCCAAAAGCTTCATACGCGCGGCGCAGGCGCGCATAGGCACACTGATATTGTTGGACAGCTTCAGGGCTACTGCAATAGAGGCCAGAATAGAAGCGGCGATCACAATCAAGTTAATGATCATACCAAAATATGTATCCGCCAGATAATCTGTCTTTAATGCAGTAACGGCAACGCTCCAGCCATCTGTCCCGCCTACCGGCGCGCATGCCAGAAACCGTTTTTCTTTATCTCTGCTAAAGCTTCCGAAACCGTTCTTGCCCTCACACATTTTTTTGTGGAGAGCTGCCAGTCCTTGTAAGGAAGCATCATTTTTCGCTTCCTCCTCAATATTCTGGGTAGTAATCGTCTCCAGAGTCGTGTCAGCGATCGTGTCTCCTGATTTGTTAAGCATATACGCATGACAGCTGTCGCTGAGCTTAATAGAAGATACGATGTCATTCAAAAATGTCTCCTGCGGCACAAAGTAAACCACTCCTACGATGTCAGAACTGCCGTCCCCGCCGGCATAAAGCGGCGCGGCTACCATGATAGACAATTCTCCGGTAACCTTGCTGACCAAAGGTTCCGATACATAGACATTTCCCTGCATGGCCTGCTGCACATACTCCCGGTCAGAATAATCTTTCCCGTCAAAGATGCTATAGCCGTCAGAATTGATAATGTTCCCCCTCTGGAACCCATGCATATTGACACGCTCATCAATAATGGCACGTTTCTCTTCCTGAGAAACCTCTTCATCAGATAACTGCGGAATACGTCCTGTGTCCACAGCCACATTCTTGTAGGCCGAAAGTTCCTGCTCAATACGTTCCGCCGCCAGAACAGTCGTCTCGCTCATCATCTCTTTTACCGTAGCGAGAGTACTCCTGTAGTTCAGCGTAATACTCGATGATCCTACTGCGATTAGAGCAATCAGGACCGTTGCCATCAGGCTTACTGTAATTTTTTTACGGATGCTCTTCATCTCGTTCCTCCCTCAATTTGTGATAGAATTATAAATCTCTTAATGTATGAAACACATCAAAAGATACATGCGCATCTTCCTGCGCACGAAATATACAGATATTATATCACAGAGGGCGGTTTTCGTCTATTCCAAACACAAAAAATAAAGGGTAATCTTGCGTAATCTTGAATACGAATACCGGAACCATTCCCCTCACCGCTGCCTGCGCATCTCCTTCACGATCTTCCCGTCCTCGATGACTATGATCCTCCTACTGTTTTTGGCAATCTGCCGGTCATGGGTGATCAGAAGAATCGTCTGCCCATAGACTTCATTCAGTTTCCGGAACAGCCCCATGATCTCCCTGCTGTTCTTCTGATCCAGATTCCCGGTAGGCTCGTCCGCAAGAATCAGTTCCGGCCTGTTGATCACCGCCCTTCCGATGGCCACCCTCTGCTGCTGCCCGCCGGATAGTTCGCTCGGCAGATGCGTCAGTCTGTCCTCCAATTTCAGTATCTTCAGAAGACTCCCTAAGAATCTCCGGTCAGCCTTTTTATGATCCAAAAGAACGGGAAGGCATATATTTTCTTCCACATTCAATACCGGGATCAGGTTATAAAACTGGTAGACCTGCCCGATCTTCTGTCTCCGAAAAGCAGTCAGTTTATTTTCCTTCATATCGTAAATGGACTCTCCGGCGATAAAAACCTTCCCTTCCGTCGGCCTATCCACGCCTCCAAGAAGGTGCAAAAGCGTTGACTTCCCCGACCCGGACGGACCCAGTATAGTGACAAATTCTCCTTCTTCCACGGAAAAAGACACATGGTCAAGCGCAACTACCCGGTTGTCTCCATTTCCGTATTCTTTCGTAAGATTCTCTGTTCTTAACACTTCCATCTTTTTCCTCCTCCTTGCGTCCTTAACTATATGCTTTCGTCCCGTATGGTCTCTATGATATTCAGGCGCTTAAACTGCAGCGCCGTATGAGCGGTGGGCGCTGCAATCAATACAAATGCAATCACAAACTGGACACAGATAATATCCCATGGCATCACCCTTTCGATGGTTTGAAATTTGCCGAACTCCCGAAAGACATCTGAGAGAAGAAACAGACTTATAGGAATCCCGATAAAGCTCGCCGCCAGCCCGTACAGAGAATTTTCAGCGATCAGCATTCCTTTCAGCGCACCCGATTCCATCCCCATAGACCGGTACGCGGCAAACTCCCGCCTGCGCACCCGCATTGCCATAGAGATATTCTGTAAAATGTTCGTAAGCGACAGCGCCAGTATCAGAAGGATCATTCCATATCCCAAAACTTGCAGCAGAAGCTTTTCCGAATGAAAATACTCTTCTTTCCTGCTGATCGCCGCACTTCCGAATTCGTATTCGGATACTTGGCATTCCGCCGCAAGTTTTCTGACGGTCTGTTCGGTCTCTTTATCTTCCCTGACCCGTTCTGATAATTCCTTATGAAACAATTTGTCGGCAAAAGAAAGCTTCCCGTTTTTCTTCTCTCTTTCTATATCAAATTTAATACAGGCCAAAATCTCTTTTTCATCCCAATAGTTATTTGCTTTTGTGTCCTCGGGATGTATTCCGTAGGTGTCCTTATAATCCGGGCTTTTTATCAGCGCTTCAAAGGCGTCCAGAGGCATATAAAAGCGCAGTCCTCTTTCTACCCATCCCTGATGCCCCTCCGGTTCGCCGGCATCCCCCGAATAATAGGGATAGGCAGGCGCTTTCTTTGTCGCTCCGATCAGCCGGAAACTTCCTTCCTTTAATTCATCGATCTCCTTGTGGATGCCTAGATTGATCGGATCTAAATCTCCATACCTGCTGTAGAGGAAAGAAAGCTCTTCCCCCGGCCTTACATCCAATACGCTTCTTCTTTCCGATTCCTCCCCTGTACGTATCTCCATGTAATCTTCCGCCAGCACCGGGTACGTTTCTCCTTTCTGAAACTCCTCTTCCGAGAGCTCATATCCCGCCTTTTTCAGATATTCCTGAAAAGTAATCCGATCAAGCCCCGTAATACTCACCGGATACCAGTATCCTTCTGCCGTCTTGGAAAGCCGGCAGTCCTTTACCTCCGTGTAGCCTCCGATATAGCCGTATCCGGCCAAAGTGTCAAAATTCCTTAGATCCTTCTTAAGCGCATCTTTTGAAAGCAATATACCGCCAAGATCAAGCGTCCTTTCCAGACTGATCTGCTTTAACTTCGGTATTTCCGATATCTTTTCATAAAATGCATTGATTTTTCCCGCGTCGCTGGAATGAATCTCTATCCACAGCGAAAGCTTTGGCCTCTCTTGATCAGCACCACTCCATTGGCAATGTAGCTTTTACGTCTCACCCATACATTTTTCACAGCCAGAAGTCCCACAGTCCCGGGGAATCTGCGTCTTCCTAATAAATCCGTTTTTTTCTGCACACTTTTTTTGACGGAACACTGCCGTACGATCAACTCCATCGCAGAGGTTTTGACCGCTTTTCTGGCAGGAAAGAAGCAGGCGGCAAAGATCATAATCCACCCCGAAATCACAAGCTTTCCTAAGAGCTGCGGCGTAAAATTCATAGATATGCCATCATACAGAAAATAGTTCTGTATCCCATAGAGAATCCCCTTTGACAGCAAAAAACCTGCGCCGATTCCCGCCGGGATTCCAATCACCCCTTCTATGATTCCCTCCCAATAGACTACGAATGCTCTCTGTACCCTGGAAGCGCCGACACACCCAAGGAGCCCAAGATATTTAAGCTTCTCGAACACAGATATGGCATAGGCGTTATAGATCAGCACGCATCCGAAAAATATCAGCATCGCAAGGACCACATTGATCAGCAGTCCCACTCCCATCCAGCCGTAGGTCGTAATGCCGTAATATTCCAACAGTTCCATATGATAGGACACTTGATATTTGGCTGTTGACCGGTTCGCCATCTCCACCCTGTCTTCCTGGGGAAGCAAAGGCATCCCGATCTTTTTTGCAAGCCGCTGTGCCGCGCCGAAGATCCAATGGTTTACCTTTGCCATCTCTGCCTTGGCACACAGCGTCTCCTCCCCGGGATGGAGCTCACAGTCTGTGATACCCTCAGCGCTCCTAACCTTTTTCGACTGTCGCAGCGCTTCGCACTGTTCCTTTGTAAGTTCATGGAAAATCACATGATAGCTGCCTTCATTTTCAATCACCTGATCGATCAGCATCCCTAAGAAAGCCTTTGCGAAGATATGGACTGACGTAAGGAGCACCATCATTACAATGATGGCAAGCACTGCTGCATTCGTCCTCTTTTTGTTCTTCTTCATATAGCAAAGTGTCAGTTTCAAGATGATTCCCATACGCTCTCTCCTATTCTGCCTGACCATCCGGCTTCTCATATACCTCACAGGCCGTCTCCTGCCACCAGTCCCGGACAGAAGACGCGCCGTCCGGATAATATTTCTCATAGACTTTATAGATATCAATACCGCCGAGTTCTTTATTCCTCTCCATTTCTTCCCGCGCCTTCTGAAAGTCTCCGTTTTTTACATAAGCCGCAATTGCCTTTTCCTCGATCTCCGGCGGCGCTTCTGACACTTCCTCCCCCTTTTTCCACAGGACTTTCTTATCCTGTTTAAGCGGTCCGACACAGGCAATCTCATTACAGCTCCACCGATACTCTTCCTCCTGTTTCAAATAGTCTTTCACGCCGGTTTCCGTCGGGAATATATACGCCGCCTCTTGTACGCCGGCAAGATCCCTAAGCTTTGCCAGCCAGCCGTACGCTTTTGTAAAACTCAGATGATAATAGGCGCCGTCTGTGTCCTGATGTCTCTCAGCGCTTTCCAGAACCGGAATATGGGATAACTGAAAGCTTTTCTGTGATGACACCGCCAGATAGATCTCCCCGTTTTTCAGCCGGTATATTTCCTTTACTTCAATCTCCTTTGCCGGCATGCCCGTAAAAATACTTCCGATCCCGTCTGTCACAAGATATCCCGCCAGATTTGTGATCAGAATGAATGCAATAAACAAAAGTCCGCCGATTATGATATGATTAAAAGTCAGTTTCCTCCGAAACCGGGAAACCGCCTTTACCGCCATGTCTTCCCGGTCCTTCTCGGATCTTCCCAAAGATTCCCTTATATCCGGCAAAGCATCCTGTATACCCGAAACCGGAGCAGATGCCCTCTCATATATTTTTCTGCATTCCTCGCATGTCCTGATATGCTCTTGCACTATCTTTCTGCTCTCATCGCGCAGAACGTCATCCTCGTAAAGCACCATGAGATCCTGAACTACCGCACATTCTTGTTTCATGATTGCTGTCTCTCCTCTCCTAATATGTTCTGAACCTTTAACTTCGAGCGATGATATACAACTCTCGCCCAGCCTTCTCCCTTTCCGTACAGCTCCCCAATCTCTTTAAAGGAAAGTTCTCCTAACACACGCAGGCAGAACACCTCTTTATATGGCTCGCTCAAATGTTCCAATGCCCGGTATATCCTCATGGCTTCATTTCTCCTGATCACGGTCTCTTCTACATTTTCCGGCTCTCTGTCCTGAGAGCCATACCACCCTTTTTCCAGATCGCTTTCCGTCAGTTCTGTTCCGGCGAGATGCCTTTGCTTTTTTCGCCATGTCAAATACGTGTTCTTTCCAATCTGATACAGCCAGCTTTTCATGGAGCAGTCTCCCCGAAACTTGTGTATAGACCGGATCGCTTTATAGAACGTCTCCTGAGAAAGCTCCTCCGCCACATCCTGCTTTCCGCACAAAACATAAAGAAAACGAAATACATCCGGATAATATAATTTATAGACATCCTCAAGCTCCACGCATCTCACCTCCCTCATAGCTTTTAAATCTGCCTGACAAAATTATACCCTAATTTTACCCTCCTGTATAATAGGACTCTCACAACAGATTTTCGTTACAAAACAAGAACAGGGAAAATTAATTTCTGGAAAATTAATTTCCCTGTCTGCGAAAATCTTATCCGTCTACAAATCCTTCATCCTCTCAAGGATTTCTCCATAGAATTCTTCCGTGCTTCCTTTTTTCCTAAGATCATCCAGTATCACGCCGTCTTTTAAAAAGAGTATTCTCTTACAGCGGCTTGCCACCTGCGGATCGTGGGTTACCATGATAATGGTCTTTTTCATCCTCCCGTTGATCCGCGTCAGGGCGTCTACAACCGTTTTCCCGGATTTGGAATCTAAGTTTCCGGTCGGCTCGTCCGCAAGGATCAGTCCGGGCTGGTTGATAAGCGCCCTGCTGATGGCCACCCTCTGTTTTTCCCCTCCGGAAAGCTCATAAGGGTGTTTATTCATAAGATGAGCAATCCCGAAAGCTTCCGCGTACTCCCTGCCCTTTTCCATACACTCCCGGGCATCCTTCTTATCCAGCACCATAGGCAGCATGATATTTTCGCTGACGGATAAACTGTCCATCAGATAAAAGTCCTGAAATACAAATCCGATCTTCCTGCGGCGGATATCCGAAAGCTCGTCGTCCCAGAGCTTTTTCGTATCCTTTCCCCAAAAATACAGCTCCCCCTTTGTAGGTTTGTCGATCAGTCCCAGCGTCTTAAGAAGCGTAGTCTTTCCGCATCCGGATTTTCCCATGATCCCGACAAACTCCCGCTCCTTTACAGAAAAGCTAAGCCCTCTGAGCACTTTGATACTCCCGGCCTTTTCCTCGCCCCGGCTGATTTTTACATACTCCCGGCAGAGTCCCTCTGCCTTGATGACCGTCTTTCTTTTTACCTTCTCTGTCCTTTTTTCTTCCATCTCACACATTCTTTTCTTCCGCCCTCCGTATATATACTGTTACCCGTATCACAACTAATATGCCTACGCTCAAAAGGCTTACCGCCCACACCGGAACCGCCGCCCTGATATAATGCAGTATATCTGCTCTCGTATACTGTCTGGCTAGAAAGACCGCCGCCGTAAAAAGAAGCGCCAGCGCCGCCGCGGCTCCTGTTGGAAACAGATAGTAGTAGCGCAAAAGCTCGTTCCTTACAAGCGCTTTCCTTTCTTTTCTCCGCATCCCCATGCAGGTTAAAAACTCTGTCCTCTTCGCCGTTAGATCCGCTTCCGTCGCCATCTTTACATTCAGAAAGACAAAATAGATGAGAAAGGATACGATCATTACCAGAAGATTAAGAGCCGTCTTCATCAGCCGCTCTGTCCTAAGATCCAAGACGGCCTGCGGTTTTGTATTAAGGCATGACACCGAAGCATCGTAGCTTTCCTCCTCTTTGTGGCGTTTCTTGAACTCTTTTAAATCTTCTGTCATGGCGGACACATCCGCTGACCCGGCGCTGATCAAAACCAGCTTCGTCGGACCCTGCCGGATATTGACTCCCTCGATTTTTTCCTCTTCCTCAGGAATCGGCTCTCCCGTATAGATATCCCTTGTCTTCCAAAATTCTCTTGCCTCTTCAAAATACACATCGGAAAATACGACCAAATTGTCCCTGAGCCCCTGACGGAACGCGCCGGTAAGAACGCCGATCTCCTCTCCCTCTATGATTTTAAAATAATATCCAACATCCTTCCTCCTTGACCAGCCCGCATCCGCGACTCCAATCGAACAGGGCTGTCCTATATGAAGGAGCGGTTCTTTCCGGGATGCGAAAAAGTCCAGCGGCTGCGCCTTTACCGATTTATCCTGCTGATGGACAATATATATTCTTTCCCCTTTATCATCCAGATGAAGCGGACGCGCACTGTAGGAACGATCAAGCGCCGCCTTTAAGGAATGATAGGTACTTTCCGATATCCCGATATGCTGTCCCTGAATCGGAGGAATGTCGCCGTACATGCCTTCTGTTTTTTCTGTGGAATCAAAATTGGTTATCCGCACCATCGGGTAGACCTGCATCCTGATATCATATTTCTCACGAAGTTCTTTAAAAATATCATCGTCCTGATCGCCGGCAGCGCACACGATATCATAAGGGTACAGTGTATCCGCCTCCTCCGCGATCTCTACAGAGACGGCCTGAAAAGTGAAGTAGAACAACGCAAAGAACTGTATCATTACCATTCCGAAAATATAGCCTGTATTTGTCTTTGATTTATGGAAAATCTGGTTATGTATGAGCAGCTTTTTAAGATAACTGTCCTGTCTGCTCTCTTTCATAAACCACTGTGCGATCCCGCAGCGCAGCACAAGAAAAATTCCGACAGTCAGCACCGCCAAAAGCTTTACATTTTCAAAATTATAAAGCTGCCTGTACGAATAGATACTGTAAACAATAAAAGAAAGCCCCAGAACAAAGAAAACCTTTCTCCATCGCCCCGGCATCTTCTCCCGAACGGCCTTAAGTTCCGTAGATCTTCCCATATTAAAATCAACAAAGATATCTCTCGCCGCCATAAAAGATACGAGAAACATAAGGCAGAGCGCAAGTACGGATTTTACATAGGGCGATACTCCCGCCGAAGACCACTCCATATGCCGACCCGTGAGCGTCTGTGATTTCACAGAAAACAGCAGCAGCACTCCCGTTCCCGCAAGACCGCCTGCAATAAGCGTAAAGAAAAGAAGCGATACAAACTCCATCGCCACAAAATACCAGAGCGTCTTCTTCCGCATCCCAAGCGTCAGAAAGATCCCGTAATTTTTCGCGCGGCATCTTAAGTAATAAAACACAAGGATAACCGTAATGATCACCGACATGATACCCACCGGGATCACGGCGTTCATCAATATGATATTAAGACCCCCGAAAACCTGGTCCATACCCACATATCTGTTATTGACCGCCAAAAGCTTCTGCAGTCCAAACCCGATGATCAGAAAGGCGAATACCATACTGCTGCATAAAAACAGAAGAATATAGTCCCTCCAGTTACTTTTGAAATTCTTCCAGACAAACCGGTAGAATAATTCATTGTACCTGCCCGCAAAGGCAATCCTCCTTTGTTTTTCCTCTTTCTCCTCCCTCTCTTTTTCATGGTACTCCGCAGAAATCTGTTTCGTCTCCTCCCAGATTCCCATGATTTTCACCGCCGCAAACTCTATCGCGCAGAAAAGCAGAATCATTCCCAGAGCCGCTATCCCTATATCCTGATCCGTACAGATATCGAGGATCGTATATCCTGCCATATGTATATAGAATCCCATCACAGAGACTGCAAGCGCCCCGGCATGATACCACCCGTCCTTCCTTCGAAGCATTGACAAAAGATGGAACACGCCCAGCAGAAAAAACACGCCGTAAACGAACAGTTCCATCCATACGCCTGTCTGAAGCGCAGATACATTATCCACATACGTACAGACGTCCGTTCCCGCAAGCAGCGATTTCAGGCCTGAATTTTTCATTTCCAGCGCCAGCCGGATCAAATTATAACGATTCTCCCCGATAACGATCCATGGGAAAAACAGTATGATAAAATTCACTCCGTAAAACAAAAAAGAAGTGATCACCTGCCTTAACATAATCTTACGGCCGGGCTGTTTCTTTTCTTTCCTCTTCATCCTTCATCCTCCCTTCAGACACAGGCCGCCGCCTACAGCATAAGCATCAGTCCGCTGACTGCGAACACTGCAAACAAGGCGATCTTATAAAAAACTGACTCCAGTATGATACTGTTAAAAATCTCCGTCCGTCTTTTCTTTTTCATGCCGGCCAGATACAAAACCTCCCCCATAAAGAAATAGAGGGATAACCCTATCATTGCCGGATCTCCTATACAGGTGTAGATACCAAGCGGGACATTATTATCCCACACCATTTCCAGGATGTCGCTGCTATATTTGATCACAATAATGATTCCAAAAATACTTAACATAACATTCAGCGGTATGTCCATCCAGACAATTTTTTCCAGATAATTTCCCCGCACCTCTGTCCGGATCATCTCTTTCCCGGTCTTTAAAAGTTCTTCCTCCGAAAGATTCCGGCACCTTTCCTCCGCCCCGACTACAAGCTCCTTCGACATCTCCCCAAGAAGCTTTCTGCAAGAATCGCATTCCTTTATATGATCCTCCAGCAGCCGCCTGCTGCCCTCGCTGCAGCAGTCGTCCAGATACAAAGGCATCAAATCCCTGATAATCTCACACTCCATCCTCTTTGCTCCCTTCCAATCGCTCTATGATCATACATTTTGCCCGATAATACGTTACTCTCGCCCACGACTCCGATTTCCCGAAAAGGCGGCTGATATCCTTGTAGGAAAGCTCCGCCATGACGCGGAGCGTAAATACCTCCTTGTAAGGTTCCGGCAGTACATGCAGAATCTCATGGATCCGTATCTGCTCTTCATGGTCGATAAACCTCTCTTCCAGACTTCCCCCGCACGGCTCTTCCCTCACCGCTTTTGCCGTATACTTCTGCTTCCTGCAATACGCGAAATACTCATGCTTCGCAATCTGGCACAGCCAGACCGACATCTTGCAGGTTCCCCTGAATTTCCCCATATTTTCAAACGCAATCGAAAATGTGGACTGGGTCAGTTCCTCGGCGATCTCTTGACTGCCGCTCAGTTTTAAGAGAAAATTGTAGACGTCCCGCAGATATTCCACATAGACTTTTTCAAAATCCTGCACCCACTCCACCCCCTTACCTATAAGAGTACGATCCTCTTGTTTTGTTACAAAAAAATATAAAATATTTTAAAAAGCTGCAAATCAATCACTGATTCGCAGCTTTCTTACTTTATCCAGAAAAAGAATCCTTTTTCCTGCACCGTTTTATCTTTCTACGGTTGTCTTTCTACAGTTGTCTTTCTAACACTTCTTTCACTTTCGCCACCGCCGCATCGATGCCCTCCGGATTCTTTCCGCCGGCCTGAGCCATATTCGGACGCCCTCCGCCGCCTCCGCCTACTAAGGAAGCGATCTCTCTGATCAGATTTCCGGCATGCGCGCCCCGGCTTACCGCCTCTTTGGTAGCCATCGCCATAAGACTTACCTTGCCGTTTGCTGCACTGGCAAGAACAACGACGCCTTCTGAAAGCTTATCCTTTAGCTGATCGCCCAAGTCGCGAAGTCCGTTCATATCCACGCCTTCTACCTTCGCGGCAAGAACCTTTACGCCCTTCACTTCTGTTACTTGATTCATGACATCACCCATGGCATCCTGAGCCTGTCTGCTCTTTAATCTCTCGATCTCGCTCTTTAGCGCCTTATTTTCTGTCAGCAGATGACTGATTCTTTCCGTAAGCTGATCCGGCTTTGCTTTCATAAGCTTTGAAACCTCCAAAAGCTTACGTTCAAGCCCGTTATAATAATCCATAAGGCCCTGTGAAGTCAGCGCCTCTATACGCCTTACTCCCGCGGCGACGCCGGTTTCAGAGATGATCTTAAACGCAGTAATCACGCCGGTATTCTCCACATGGGTGCCTCCGCAGAATTCCTTTGAAAATTCTCCCATACTGACTACACGGACGATATCGCCGTATTTCTCGCCGAAAAGAGCTGCCGCGCCGGTCTTTCTCGCCTCGTCGATCGGCATATTTTCCGCCTTTACAGGCAGGCAGTTCATGATCTGCTCATTGACAATCTCCTCAACCCGCCTGATCTCTTCCGGTGTCATAGCCGAAAAATGTGTGAAATCAAAACGCAGTCTGTCCGCATTGACGGAAGAACCCGCCTGCTCCACGTGATTTCCCAATACCATACGGAGAGCTTTCTGCAGAAGATGCGTGGCACTGTGATTATTCGCTGACAGCGCTCTCTTTTTCGCATCAATCTCGAGAGTCACCGCATCCCCAACTTTTACCATGCCTTTTGTGACATGTCCCTTATGCCCGATCTTGCCGCCAAGGAGCTTTAATGTATCCTCTACGCAGAACTCAAAGCCCTCTGAACGGATGAACCCTGTATCTGCCTCCTGCCCGCCGCTTGCAGCATAGAACGGAGTCTCGTCTGTAAAGATCGTTCCTGACTCTCCGTCAGATAATGCCTCTACAATCTCCGTATCTGTTGTAAGCACTGTCACCTTGGAGCCGCAGGCCATTCTGTCATATCCTACAAATGTGCTTGTAACGCCCGGATCTATCTCATCATAAACCGTCGCTTCCCTGCCGTTATAATTATGTTCTCCAAAGGTTCCTTTCGCCTTCTCTTTCTGCGCTTCAACCGCCCTCTTAAAGCCTTCCTCATCAATGGAGAGACCTTTCTCTTCCAGAATCTCAACGGTCAAATCGACCGGGAAACCATACGTGTCATAGAGACGGAAAGCATCTTCTCCTGAGAGAACCTTCTCGCCCTTCTTCTCCATCTCCTCCTGCATACCCGCAAGAATTGAAAGTCCCTGATCGATCGTCTTATTAAACTGTTCTTCTTCTTTTGTAATTACTTTAAAGATAAAGTCCTTCTTCTCTTCCAGTTCCGGATACCCGTCCTTCGAACCTTCGATCACAGTCTCTGCCAGCTCTATCAAAAATTCCCTGTCAATGCCAAGAAGCCTTCCATGACGGCTGGCGCGCCTTAAGAGACGACGCAGCACGTATCCCCGGCCGCTGTTAGACGGCAGGATACCGTCAGAGATCATAAATGTCACGGAGCGGATATGGTCGGTGATCACACGTACGGATACATCCGACTCCTCACCTTTTCCGTACGTTACGCCCGCAATCCTGCATACATGCTCGCGGAGCGCGAAGAGCGTATCGATATCGAACATGGAATCTACACCCTGTACTACGCACGCCAGACGCTCCAGCCCCATACCTGTATCGATATTCTTCTGGTCAAGCTCCGTATAATTGTTATGCCCGTCATTGTCAAACTGTGTAAATACGTTATTCCAGATCTCCATATAACGGTCGCAGTCACACCCTACGGTACAATCCGGCTTACCGCAGCCGTACTTGGCGCCTCTGTCATAGTAAACTTCCGAACAGGGGCCGCATGGGCCGGAGCCATGCTCCCAGAAGTTGTCTTCCTTTCCAAAACGAAAGATCCGATCCGCCGGAATCCCGATCTTCTTATTCCAGATCTCAAAAGCCTCTTCATCGTCTAAGTAAATAGATGGATACAGCCTGTCCGCCTCAAGTCCTACTACCTCTGTCAGAAACTCCCATGTCCACTCGATCGATTCATCCTTAAAATAATCACCGAAAGAAAAGTTTCCGAGCATCTCAAAAAACGTGCCGTGACGCGCAGTCTTTCCCACATTTTCTATATCGCCTGTCCGGATACACTTCTGGCAGGTCGCTACCCGCCTGTTAGGAGGAACCTCCTGTCCGGTAAAATATGGTTTTAACGGCGCCATACCGGAATTGATAAGCAGCAGGCTCTTATCATTGTGCGGCACCAAAGAAAAGCTCTTCATCACGAGATGGTTCTTGCTCTCAAAAAACTCAAGAAACATCTTTCTTAATTCATTTACTCCGTATTTTTTCATATTGTTCTCCTCAAATCCACTTATAAAAATCGCTATTTTCTAATTATAATGACGGAACTTTCATTTGTCAACGATTTGTCGCCGGCATCCTTTGTCCTGCGCTGTAAGCGTCTTTGCAAATAGCGCGGGAGTGAGCAGTAACTTTTACGGAAGAGATATAGAAAAAGGAAGAAGTCTGTGCTATAGTTATAGCAGCATCGATTTTGTATTGCATATTACACAAGAAGGAGATTGCAGAAGATATGATTTCTTTAATAATTCCCTGTTACAACGAACAGGACGCTCTGCCCATTTTTCATTCAGAGACTACCAAAGTAATGAACGGCATGGGATGTGAATATGAACTTCTTTTTATCAATGACGGTTCAAAAGACGAGACTCTCGCCATTTTAAAAGCTTTAGCAGAAAAGGACCAACATGTTTCTTACCTTTCTTTTTCCCGGAACTTCGGCAAAGAAGCGGCAATGTATGCCGGTTTCTGTAATGCGCATGGAGACTATATTGCTATCATGGACGCAGATATGCAGGATCCTCCGGAATTACTGCCCAAAATGATGGAAATCCTGAAAACAGGAGAATATGACAGCGTGGCCACACGGAGGATCAGCCGAAAAGGAGAACCTCCCATCCGTAGCTTTTTTGCAAGAAAATTTTATCAGATCATCAATACCATATCCGACTCGGACATTGTAGACGGCGCGCGGGATTTCCGGCTGATGAAAAAAGAGATGGTAGACGCAATCGTCTCTATGAGTGAATATAATCGTTTTTCCAAAGGTATCTTCGGCTGGATCGGATTTCGGACATACTGGCTGCCCTATGAAAATGTCGAACGCGTAGCCGGAGAAACAAAATGGAGCTTTTGGAAATTATTTAAATACGCAATCGACGGAATCATTAATTTCTCACAAGCTCCTCTCAGTCTGGCATCATGGTTCGGGATGCTTATGACATTTTTTTCATTCGCGCTCTTATTTCTGATCGTGATCAGAAAACTGGCTTTCGGAGATCCGGTAGCCGGCTGGGCTTCTACCATATGCGTTATTATCTTTATCGGCGGAATTCAATTATTCTGTCTTGGAATCATGGGGCAGTACATCGCCAAAACTTATATGGAGACAAAGCAAAGACCGCATTATATTATATCTGAAACAAACGTAGAAAACGTGGTAAAACTAAAATAATACTTTAGATAAGTATTATTTTAGTTTTCCGGTTTTTCCATGATCGTTACAGTAGTGGAGGCTTCCGCTTTGTTCCCCGCCCGGTCAACAGCAGTATAGATCACATCGTAAGTTCCTTCGGTGTTTGTATCTACTTTGCTGCTGTCAACCTGCACATCTATATCGCCCATACAATTATCCGTGACCGTAAGGGTTGATTTATAAGAGATCGGCTCACCGATATATCCGGTCAAAGGTGCTATGCCTTCCATAACGGGAGGCTCCCTGTCTACGACGACTTCAATATTAGAAATCACTTCTTTCGTATTGCCGCCTTCGTCCGTCAGAGTGATGCCTGCAGTTATTTTATCTGCTTTCGACAGATCCGGTTTCTCTTTAAATGAACATTTCACATCTGTGGCATCTTGAATATTCTTGACCAGATCCTTTGCTTCCAGTTTTTCGTTAACATTGATGACCACGGAAGCAGACTCTGCTTTCGGAGCTTTCGTATCCTCAACGATCAGACGGGATTTCCGTTCTTTTCCCCTGACTTTCAGAATAATCTCCCGTTCTCCCACATGGTCAAGGCTGACCTTGGATATATCCGTCACAAAGCTTCCTTTCACCTTTTCCCTTTTCAAAAAATCCTTAACATCCAGTTCTGTTCCAGCTTCCACCGTAACCTTTCGTTTGACAGGATTGACAAACGACATCGTAAAACGTGCCAATGAAATAACCGCAGCCAAAATAACGAGTAGGCAAGCCAGCCGTACCGCAAGCGCAATGAACAAACGCCGTCTCCGTCTGCGGCGTCTTTCCTCACGCATCCTCCGATTCCTGCGAGCCTGCCTGCGCTCCTCCTCGCTTATATTCCTGCTGCGATATGGCTGCCTGCGGCTCTCTCTATCCATACTTCTGCCGCGGTCTGGCTGCCTATAACTTTCTTCTCTTTCTCTCCTGCCGCGGTCTGGCTGCCTGTAGCTTTCTTCTCTTTCTCTCCTGCCGCGTTCTAACTGCCTGCGGTTTTCCTCACGCTTCCTCCTGTCCCTGTATCTTTGGAGTGCCTGTTCATCATACTGATACCGATTGTAAGCGAGAGATTGCTGACCATAATCATAGACCGGCTGCTGATTCCCCTGATAATACGAACTATAGTCATAGACCGGCTGCTGATATTCTTCTGTGTAGCCGGCGTTTTGCCCTATACCGTTATCATCACCGTATTCTTGGCTGCTTACACTGGAATAATAATCTGTACCAGTATAATACTTTCTCTTTCTCCAATATGTACTCATGTTCTCATACCTTTTCCGCTGTTAATGATGTCCGCATTACCTTTCCGATCCCACAAAGCCCTTAACGAGAATTCCTCGCTTTTCCAATCAATGCTTTATTATTTATTATAGCAACGCTGCGGTATTTCGTAAAGGTATTTTTGCGCGGCCAAACTCTAAATCAACAAATTAAAAAGAGAATGAATTTCTGGAATCCTTCCGAATCTTCATTCTCTTTTATCAGCTCTTATATAATTAATTATAATCTCTCTGCTGCAGCGGCCAGGTACTCATTCTCTACCTCTGAAAATCTTTCATTCTCCACCGCCTCTGCAAGCGACGCATCGATCGGCATCCTGCCAAGCACCGGAACAGCAAGCTCTGCTGCAACCTCCTCTACATGACTCTTTCCGAATACGGAGATCTTCTTCCCGCAGTCAGGGCACACGAGATAACTGTAATTTTCTACGATTCCAAGTACCGGAATACTCATCTGCCGTGCCATGCCGTAAGCCTTCTTTACGATCATTTTTACCAGATCCTGCGGCGAAGAGACGATGACCACACCGTCCACCGGCAGCGACTGGAACACTGTCAGCGGAACATCCCCTGTTCCGGGCGGCATATCTACGAAAAGATAATCCAGTTCTCCCCATCTGACGTCTGTCCAGAACTGTGTTACCACATTGGCAATTACCGGCCCCCTCCAGATCACCGGATCTGACTCGTTTTCCAAAAGAAGATTGATGGACATGATCTTTGTCCCATCCGCTGCTTCCCTTGGGAAAATACCACTTTCATCCCCCAGCGCCTTATCATGAATTCCATACATCTTCGGAATGGAAGGTCCTGTAATATCTGCATCCAGAATACCTACTTTATAGCCCTTCTTACGCATCATCCTTGCCAGAGACGCTGTTACCATAGATTTTCCAACGCCGCCTTTACCGCTGACAACACCGATCACCTTTTTAATATCTGAAAATTCATTCGCTGGTTTCCTGAAATCCACCGGCTTACTGCTGCAGGAATCCGCATGTGCACACCCCGCGCAATCAGACGGAGAACATCCGTTTTGCTGTTGTTCTTCAGCCATAATATCCACCTCACATTTTAAAATCTCACGGGCAAAACTGCCCCTTCTGTCCACAAAGACTCTATATGCCGCCGACTACTCAACGACAGCGATCACCTCAACCTCACAGAGCACATTCTTTGGCAATGTCTTCACAGCCACACAGCTTCTTGCCGGCTTGGAAGTAAAATACTTTGCATACACTTCATTAAATGCCGCAAAATCCCCCATATCAGCGAGGAAACAAGTGGTTTTCAGAACCTTGTCATAGGAACTCCCTGCTGCCGCAAGAACCTCGCCGATATTCTTGCAGACCTGCTCCGTCTGTCCCTCGATCGTATCTGCCTCAACTGCATCTAAAGCAGGATTGATCGGAATCTGTCCTGCCGAATAGAAAATCCCGTTATGAACATACCCTTGAGAATACGGTCCCAATGCCTTCGGCGCTTTCTCTGTTGCTACTACTTTCATAATAACTTCTCCTTTACATTCAAAAAATATTTTTACAGATTATAATATCTACAGACTGCTCATCACTTCGTGGTCTGACAATCCCGATATTACTTACATTGTACTAGCCTGTATCACTATTATCAATACCCATTTCACACGATCCGATGTCGTCTCGCGTAACATCTTTCAGCCACTTATACTTCCGGTATCTGAGGATGCAAATCGGCACTTTTATAATCTCATCACTCATTAATATCGCATATACCACGGGAACGCTCGCATGGAAGTAGAATGCCGCAACAGCGCCCAGAAGTATTGAACAGCCCCACATTGTGGAAACGTCCATGACAAGGCCGAACTTCGTATCTCCTCCGGAGCGGAACACCCCGCACACCATCGTTGTGTTGATCGCCTGCCCCACTACAAAATAGGACATCACAAAAAACATAAATCCAAGATACCTTCTTGATGTATCCGAAAGCGTCAGAACACTACCCACAATCGGTCCGGAAGCTAAGATAAGCAGCCCCCCGGCAGCCCCAAGCACTAAAGATATGATTACAAACTGTTTTGCATAAGCCTTCGCATGTTCTTTCTTTTTCTCGCCCAAAGTCTTGCCGAGCCAGATCGCCGTTGCGCTTGAGATCCCGAACACCACCACCTGTGCAAGCTGCCTTGCCACCTGCGCCACAGAATTCGCCGCAACCGCCTCGCTGCCGAGATGTCCGATAATCGCCGTATTACACGAAGTCCCAAGCCCCCACATAAATTCATTCAGCACTACCGGCATAGCATAACGGATATAATCCATCAACAGCAGCCGATCAATCTGAAACATATTCCGAACCCGTATCTTTACGGTCTTGTTTTTAAAATATGCATAAAAGAGGACAATCAGCGTCTCTGTAATCCTTGCGCACAGTGTTCCGATCGCCGCACCCTGAACCTCCAGCCTAGGCGCGCCGAACAATCCAAAGATCAAGACTGCATTGATGCAGATATTTACAAGCAATGAAATAAAATACACAACTGTTGCAATCACTACCCGCTCGATGCTGCGCATAATATTTAAGTATACCTGCGTCACAGCCACAAACAGATAGGAGACGCCTACGATACGCAGATATTTTTCTCCTTCCGCGATCACCTCCGGATCAGAAGTAAAAATCCTCATAAGAGGCGCCGGGATCACAAGCGCCAGCGCCGTAAAAAACGCCGCTACAAGAAGACCGGACGTAAGCCCCATACCAAGTACCTTCTCAATCGTCTTCGTATCATGCTTCCCCCAGTACTGCGCGGTAAGAACCGTAGCCCCCGCCGTGATGCCAAAGAAGATGAGCATCATGATAAACTGTATCTGCCCCGCAAGGGAAGCGCCGGACAATACCTTTTCCCCTACCCTTCCGAGCATAAATACATCCGTTGCCGTGACGCCTACATTGATCACATTCTGAAGCGCCATCGGAAGAACAAGAGCAAATATGCTCCTGTAAAAATTCCCCCAGTTTATATTAAGATTATCTGTGGTTTGCCGCTTTATAAATCTCATACATATCCTGCGCAGAAAGCTTCTTAAAGCAGCCCAGTTTTACCGTATCCCCTTTCGTAGCGCTGTCCGCCATCTTTTTTAAGACTTCCTCCGACTGCACGCCGATGTTCATCTCACCGATACAGGTTGGCATATGTAAGAAACGGAAAAACTCCTCGGTTGCCTCGATTGCCAAGACCGCAGTTTCCTCCTCTCCTTTATCCTCAATTTTCCATACTTTTCTGCCGTAACGGGCAAATCTTGCCACGTCAAGCTTATACACATATCTCGCCCAGCTTCCCCATACCGCAGACAGGGTTGCGCCGTGCGCCTCATCAAACATGCCGCCGATCTCATGTCCCAGCTTATGGCACGCAAAATCCTTCGGACGGCCAAGCCCCGTCAGATTATTGTGCGACAGGCTTCCGCACCACATGATTTCGCTCATGGCTTCATAATTTTCCTGATCTTCATATGCAGCCTTTCCATTTTCAATCAATGTACGCATCAAGCCTTCTGCAATCTCATCCGTAAGCTGATTTCCTGAAACGGGCGTAAAATACCTCTCCAATGTATGCATCAATATATCGACAATTCCGCATGCAAGCTGATATTTCGGCAGCGTAAAGGTAAGCTCAGGATTCAGCACCGCGAATTTCGGACGCACCATATCCGAATTAAATCCAGCCTTTTTCCCTATCTCCTGGTTCGTGATAACCGCCGAATCACTCATCTCACTTCCCGCCGCGGATATGGTCAGCACCGCGCCTACCGGCTTTGCCGTGCACACACTGGCTTTTCCCATCCATACATCCCAGATGTCGATATCCGGATTCGCTGCGCCGACAGCAACGGCCTTTGCCGTATCAATCACACTGCCGCCGCCCACAGCAAGCATAAGCTGCGCACCCATATCGACCGCCTTTTTAACGCCTTCCCTTGCAAGAGCAAGGCGCGGATTGGGCTGTACACCCGAAAGCTCCTCATACACGATATTTTCCTGTCTGAGTTCCTCCTTTATCCTGTCAAGAAGTCCGCTCTTTACAGCGCTTTCACCGCCGTATACAAGCAGTACCCTAGATGCGCCGAACTCTTTTATCAGTTTCCCTGTTTCTTTTTCCGCTGCCTTGCCAAATACTATCTTTGTAGGCATATACTGTGTAAATCCCTGCATATCTTTTCCTCCTGCTATTACTATCTTATCTTTTCTGCCATCCGCATCTGGCATCCTGCATAAATATATCTGTTAATCACCTAAAAGCCTCTGATGATTACTCATCAAAGGCCTCTTTCATTTTATTCATAAATCCCTTTCTCTTTTTACCGCTCCCCGAATTGCCTGCGCTGCCTGTCCCGGCCGCATTCAGCGTATTTCCCGAAAGCTCGTCGAACCTTTTTAGCGCTTCTTTGGCTTCCGCGCTTAGACGCTCCGGTGTCTGGATCACCAGTGTCACATAGTGGTCGCCCCGCACCTGCGAATTCCTTACCGACGGAACTCCCTTTCCTTTCAAGCGCACCTTAGTATCGGTCTTTGTTCCCGGTTTTACTGTGTAAAGAACCTCTCCGTCTACCGTCTTGATCTTCACATCTGCGCCCAGCGCTGCCTGCGCAAAGGAAATCGGGACCGTAGAAAATATGTGCATATCCTGTCTCTGGAAGATCGGATGTCTTGATACGCTGACCTCCACAAGCAGATCTCCTCTCGGACCACCGTTCGCACCCGGCTCCCCCTTCTCGCGGATACGGATACTCTGTCCGTTGTCAATGCCCGCCGGAACCGTAACGGCAATCTTTTTCCTGTTGGACACATAGCCTGTTCCCTGACAGTCTGAACACTTTTCACGCACAATCTTCCCGGTACCGCCGCACTGCGGACAGGTCTGTACATTCTGGACAGTCCCGAAGAACGACTGCTGCGTATAGACGACCTGACCTTTACCTCCGCATTTCGGGCAAGTCTCAGGCGAAGTTCCCGGCTTCGCACCTGTGCCATTACACTTCGGGCAGGAATCCTTTAAGACAACATCCAACTCTTTCTCACACCCAAATACCGCCTCCTCAAAGGTAATCCGAACACTCTTTCTTACGTTCATACCCTTCATAGGTCCCTGACTTCGTCCGCCTCTTCTGCCTCCTCCGCCAAACAGATCGCCGAAAATATCGCCGAAAATATCGCTGAAATCCGCACCGCTGAAATCAAAGCCTCCAAAGCCTCCCGCTCCGCCTGCTCCGCCTTCAAATGCCGCATGGCCGAACTGGTCATACTGACGTCGTTTTTCCGGATCGCTCAAGACCGCGTAAGCCTCCGAAGCTTCTTTAAACTTCTTCTCCGCCTCGGCATCTCCCGGATTCATATCCGGATGATACTTCTTCGCGATCTGCCTGTATGCCTTCTTTAATGCCGCATCATCTGCATCCTTTCCTACGCCGAGCACTTCATAATAATCTCTTTTTGATTCTGCCATAATCTATCCCTTTCTTATCTATCAGTCTGTACACAATAAGAAAATATAACGCAAGGAAGTTCCGGGATACTGAACTTATCAAAATCCAAGTTTCCCGGAACATTTCCATACTCAATTCAAAGCGCCTTTCACCTAAGGCTTATACTTCCTTATAGTCTCCATCTACCACATCATCTCCCTGGAAACCTTCCGGCGCCGGACCTGCCTGCGGACCTGCTCCCGGATTCGCTCCTGCGCCCTGCGCACCTGCTTGGGCGCCTGCCTGCTCATACATCTTTGTAAATACCTTCTGAGCGCTTGCCGTAAGCTTTTCTGTTCCGGCCTTAATCTCCGCAACCTGTGCGTCAGAGATGTCTTCCATATTGATCTTCTCTAAGATGTCCTTAAGTGCCTTGCAGTCCGCTTCAACTTCAGTCTTATCTGCCGCGTCTAATTTGTCTGCAACCTCACCGAGCGCCTTCTCTGTCTGGAATACAAGCGCGTCTGCGTCATTCTTGGCATCAATTCCCTCTTTCCGCTTCTTATCCTGTGCCTCAAATGCGGCCGCCTCTTTTACAGCCTTATCGATGTCCTCGTCCGACATGTTAGAGCCTGCCGTAATGGTAATATGCTGCTCTTTGCCTGTTCCAAGGTCTTTTGCAGATACATTTACGATACCATTTGCATCGATATCGAAAGTAACCTCTATCTGCGGCACTCCGCGCGGAGCCGGTGCGATTCCGTCCAGTCTGAACTGTCCGAGAGATTTGTTATCTCTTGCAAACTGTCTCTCGCCCTGTACCACGTTAATATCTACCGCCGTCTGATTATCAGCCGCCGTAGAGAAGATCTGGCTCTTCTTCGTCGGAATCGTCGTATTTCTCTCGATCAGTCTTGTAGCTACGCCGCCCATTGTCTCGATGGAAAGCGACAGCGGAGTTACGTCAAGAAGAAGGATATCGCCTGCGCCTGCATCGCCTGCAAGCTTGCCGCCCTGAACGGATGCACCGAGCGCTACGCACTCGTCCGGGTTCAGAGATTTGCTTGGCTCTTTCCCTGTCAGACGCTTTACTTCCTCCTGTACAGCCGGGATACGTGTAGAACCGCCGACAAGCAGTACCTGCCCAAGTTCGGATGCGGAAATGCCGGCGTCTGAGAGCGCTCTCGTTACAGGCTCGGAAGTCTTCTGTACCAGATCATTGGTCAGCTCGTCAAATTTTGCCCTTGTAAGAGTCATATCAAAGTGGAGCGGTCCGCTCTCATTCATGCTGATAAACGGAAGGTTAATATTGGTCGTTGTAGCGGAGGAAAGCTCTTTTTTCGCTTTCTCAGCAGCTTCTTTAATTCTCTGCATAGCCATCTTGTCTGCGGACAGATCTACGCCCTGCTCTTTCTTAAACTCAGCGATCATATAATCAGCAACCTTCTGATCAAAATCATCACCGCCCAGTCTGTTGTTACCCGCTGTTGAAAGAACCTCGATGACACCGTCGCCGATCTCGATGATGGATACGTCGAACGTACCTCCTCCAAGGTCGTATACCATGATCTTCTGCTCTTTCTCATTATCAAGACCGTAGGCAAGAGCCGCCGCCGTAGGCTCGTTAATGATACGCTTTACATCAAGACCTGCAATCTTACCCGCATCTTTTGTCGCCTGACGCTGCGCGTCATTAAAATAAGCCGGGACTGTGATAACTGCCTCCGTCACCTTCTCTCCGAGATATCCTTCTGCGTCGGCTTTCATCTTCTGAAGGATCATAGCGGAAATCTCCTGCGGAGAATACTTCTTCTCGTCGATTGCTACTCTGTAATCCGAGCCCATCTCCCTTTTAATTGAAGAAATGGTTCTCTCTGCGTTCGTTACTGCCTGACGCTTTGCAGGCTCGCCTACCAGACGTTCTCCTGCTTTTGTAAATGCCACTACAGACGGCGTCGTTCTCGCTCCCTCTGTATTAGCGATCACTGTCGGCTGTCCGCCTTCCATAACAGCTACACAGCTATTTGTTGTACCTAAGTCAATACCGATTATTTTGCCCATAATTTTGTTCCTCCTAAATATGATATGTTCTAAGTTGATTTGTTAATTGGCTACTTTTACCATGCTGTACCGGACGACAGAGTCCCGATACATATATCCCTTTTGGAGCTCTTCAACAACAACATTCTCGCCAAGCTCCTCATCATCCACATGCATCACTGCATTGTGCAGATCAGGATTAAACTCCTGACCTTTCGCTTCGATCGGCTTCACCCCCGCGCTCTCCAGCGTTGTCATAAGCTGCTTATAGATCATCTCCATTCCTTGGACAAACGGTGCATCCTTTTCTTCCTCCTTCACAGCCATAAGACCTCTCTCAAAATTGTCTACCACCGGAAGGATCTTTTCTATGATATCCTTCGCGCCTATCTCGTACATCTGCGATTTTTCCTTTTCCGTACGTTTGCGAAAGTTATCGAACTCCGCCATCTGACGAGTCAGTCTGTCTGTCAGTTCTTCAATCTTCTCATCTTTTTTGTCTTTTTTATTCTTTTTACCGAAGAGCCTCTTTTTTTCAGCGGTTTCGCCCTCTTTCTCATCAGGCTTCTCTTCTGTGGGCGCATCTTCTTCCAAATCTCCTGACGTTTGCGTCTCCTCAGACTCCGATGTCTTTTCCGCCTCTTCCCCTTCTAAGATTTCGTCCTCTGCCTGCGCAGCCGCTGTCTTTTTTGCTTCTTCTACCGCTTCCTTTACCATCTCTTCTTGGCTTTTCTCCTGTTGATTTTCCAAGAGCTATTCCACCTTTCTACTCTTTCTATTCACTAGACTTTTTTGCCGCCGTGAAACATCTGATCCAGTTCATTCTGCAGACGCTTCATAGATTTTAATACATGTTCATAATCCATTCTCTTCGGTCCGATAATCCCTATCGTTCCCTTCAGCCCGTCACCCAATTCATAAGTAGCGGTAACAACACTGCAGTCCTTCATCGTCTGTACCGGCGCTTCGTCGCCGATGTAAACTTGAATTCCTGTATTGTCCTCCTGTGACAATGTCTGGGTTACCAGTTCGGTGAGCTGCTGCTTCTCTTCAAAGGCACTGATGATCTCCTGCGCGCTCTGCTTATCGGAAAGTTCCGGATACTTGAAAATATTCGTAGCGCCGCTGGTATAGATCTGCATATCTTCATCTACCTGAATCGCGTCCGCCACTGCATCCAGCACATTTCCCACCACTACACTGTGGATGCCCGCTTGTTCCTTAAGCCTTGCAATGAGCCCAAGATTAATCTCCTCGATCGCCATGCCGTTCAGGGTTGTGTTAAGAAGCATATTCAGCTTCAGAAGATTCTCATTACTGAGAGGTTCCTCTACCCGGATGATCTTGTTCTTGATCACGTTACCCCCGAGCACGATTACCGCAATGATCTGTTCTGCATCCACCATCGTAAGCTGGATGAACTTAATCTTATTGCCGCTGCCCATAGGCGTGGAAACCATCGTTGCGTAATTCGTGCTGCTTGCCAGCACCTTCGCCGCCTGCTTAAGAAGATGTTCCATCTTATCCGCTTTTTCAAGCATCTGCTCCTCCTTCTCTAACAGCTCCTGCTCTTTCTCGCCCATCAGCATATCAACATATAACCGATAACCTTTATCTGAAGGGATACGTCCTGCCGACGTGTGAGGCTGCATGATAAATCCCAGTTCTTCCAGATCGGCCATCTCGTTGCGGATCGTCGCGGAACTTAAATTCAGATCCGTATACTTGGAAATAGTTCGGGAGCCTACCGGCTCTCCGGTCTCCAGATAAGTCTTAATGATCGCATGAAGAATCTTGAGCTTCCGGTCACTTAGTCCATGCTCTGTTACCATCCATCCTCCTCCTTTCAGATTTTCTTGTTAGCACTCCTTGATTTTGAGTGCTAACATCTTTCGAGTATTAATTTAACACTATGATTTGCGTTTGTCAACATAGTTTATACATTTTTTATAAGAATCTTTTACATAAAAACAGCAGGATATCTTATTCTTTCCGATACCCTGCCGATTCATGGCAATCAGTGATTTCTCACTGTGTTTCATGATTTGAATTATTTCCTTCTTCCCGCAGACCAGCTTTAATAGGAAACTACGGTCGTTCCTTTTGGACAACGTTTATAAATAAAATTGATGTCGGAATCCATGAGCCGCACACATCCGTGCGATTTCGGCCTTCCGATCGTCGCGTCGCTGTAACCGCCCGAATATCTTTTGATTCTGGAATGGAAGGCGATGCCCTTTTTAAAGTACACTGCCGGTTTCTCATATGTGTACTTGTTAAATATTCCTTTTTCCTTATACTTGATCTTAAAGACTCCCTTCGGCGTCTGGGTTCCGTGCTTGCCCGTTGCGCACTGTCCGCTGCGCAGTACCTTCCATTTACCCTTAGAACCCTGATAGATCACGACTCTCTGCGTATAGTGGCTGATCCATATCAAATACTTCGATTTGCTTTTATATCCCTTTTTGTTTACAAAATCTTCTTTTACTTTTGTAGAATAGTCTTTCGTCGTCCAGATACTTGACTTGAATCTCAGCCGCCTGTACGCGATCCAGTAAGTTTTCCCTCCAATGCTGATCTTGTAGCGTCCTTTTCCATAGTCAGTCGTCGTAACTTTGGTGCCCGGCTTCAGATATTTCACTCTTTTTTTGCTGGTCTTGGAAGTAAAAATAGGCGCTCTTGATTTTACGACTGCCTTATAGCCAATACTGCGTATCGTTTTCGGTGTCTTTTTTACGGAAATGGTTATGGTAGAAGATTTTTCTCCTGTCCCGCCGTTATTATAGGCCGCCACACGGTATTTATACTTTTTCCCCTGTTTTAGCTTTTTATCCGTATAGGTGAGCTTTTTAACGTCTTTCTTAACGACTTCCCACTTTTTCTTTGTCGCGTTATACCGATACACAATATAACTTTCTGCTCTGGATGCCTTAGACCATGTAAGTATGGCAGATTCATTGCCGTCGATTCCGGTAAGTTTTTTCACTTTGGCCGGTTTTTGTTTTTTTGTCGCTACATTCAGCTTAACTATGTCAGAAACATAAGTATAAGTCTTGCCGTCTTCTGTGAAACTGCAGATCGCCTGCACTTGGAAGCTATATTTTGTATTGTATTTCAGCTTTCCGAATTCCAAAGAGGTCTCGGATGTTTTCTTCGTTTTCTTGCCGTATGCCACCTGATAGCTGTCTGCTCCTGCCACCGCTTTCCACGCAAGTTTTATATCCGTACCGCTGGATTTTTCTTTGACAGCAGGCTTTGCAAGCAGCACCGCGGGAATCTTTCCGGCAGCTATCTCGGTCTCTCCGGTTTCATCTTCTTTATAGGCGTGAATTTCTATATAATATTTTTCTCCCTGGACAACATCGGCCTGCAGGCTCGTATCGGTTGTGTCGGATGTACTGATCAGCGTGCCGTCTGCGTATTTCAATAGCTGAACCTGATACTTCACTGCATCCGCCACACGGGTCCACGTGATCTTTAACTGTTTCCCCGATTCATCTGCTGGCTCTGCAGTAATTCCTTCAACGGTTCCCCCGATGGTCTGCGTCTCAGCCGCCTGCACGTCAACGGCAGGTTCCTCTTCTTTCGGCTGTTCTTCCTCCGCAGCCTTATCCTCTTTAGCGCCACTCTCCGTCACCGGTTCGGACGGCGCCTCTGCATCGGTATCCCCTGCATCGTCAGCATCCGGTATCTCCTCCGGCAATGGTTCCTCCGGCACTTCCGGCTGTTCTGTCTCACTTCCATCTTTTACGGAATCCTCATTCTCCTTTGGAGACTCCGCTTCGGTGTCTGCAGTGATATCTGTCTCTGTTTTGGAAGACGGTTCTTGACTCTGTGCCTGATCCGCTGCTTCCACTTTATCCTGCTGACCTTCTGCATCTGTTGCTAACACCTCAAAACTGCCCAGATTTACAAACAGCATCAAGCTTAATACAAGGCAGATAACTCTCGTTATTTTTTTCATTTACATCCCTTCCTTTCTTCTTTATTAAAAGTCTCTTAACCGTAAATTATTTTTTGAATAAGAGACAATAAGCATATTGTTCTATTACTGAATCAGAGAAAATGTTTCTCCCCTATACTCAAACGATTTTTCACAGACAATCTTGTTGTTATAATTGTCTATCACCATCACCTTCAGCAAACCATCCGAACCCTTTTCCCACGTTCGGATATCCTGATCATTCTGCTTTATCAGAATTTTATCTTTTTCCTCCTGAACGAGAATTTCCCTCTCCCCGCCAGAATCCGATGCGGCCGCACAGTATACGTTCGTCGTTTCCAGTCTGATTTCTTTTGCCGTATAAGAATTGCTCTTAAGCAATTCCCCGTAAACGGAGGCAAACTTTCCTGACGTATCCTGAAAAAGCAGCGTATAATCCTTGCCGGAAGCCCACTGTATGATCTGTTCCGGCTGATTCTCATCGGCTATCGAATCATTGAGGGCCTCGATCTGCGAAGGCGTCAGTTCCGCCGTGAAATCCTCCGGATAACGCGCCTTCATCTCCCTGCTGAACTGAAGGGCTCCATGGGAATTCACATGATTTCTATCCGCAAAATACTCCTGCTTATAAGTCGGTATCCAGTCAACCGTGATATCTGGATAATCCTCCTTCAGCCGATCATAATACTTTCCAAACTCTTCTTTATAGTTCTCTGTAAATTTTTCATTTTCTGGAAGCGGAAGTTTTACAAGACGAACCTGTATGTCATGTTCCATGCACAGTTCGATCAGGCGCCTGTAATAACGGTCGAACAGAGGGTGTACCTCAAAATTTTTAAATTTAATTGTTTTGGAAGTTTCATATTCTTGCGTCCCTCTGGCAATATACCTTCCGCCGTGAAGCGCGCTTAAAGCCCTTGCTTTTATATTTTCTTCATACCGCTGATTAAAACCCGCATTCATCAAAGATGTAATATATTTGTTCGGCAGCCTCAATTCATATGCGATAAAATCCGTCACATAATGATCCGTTTCAATGGAAGTCCCTTCCCCATACTTCAGGATCTCCTTCAGCATCTCAAGATTCTGATCCATCCGGAATCTGTGCGTATACATCGTCCGAATCCAAAAAGTACCCGTATCCTTCATATGATAATCCAGAAAACTAATATAACAAGTCTTCGGCGCCTCATTGTGCTCAATCCAGTCTTGAAGAATATAATACGCTTCCATAGGCGTGATCGAACCAAGAGACAGATTAATCGAAGCATCCGACAAAACCTCCGGCACATAAGCGGCATTCGCCGTCGAATCGCCTAAGAATACCGCCTCATAATACTTCTCCTGCTTTGTATTGGTCTTTTCTTTATTCCACAGATCAAACGGTGTCCCGTCAGTCATAAATCCAAGCGGATTCATCCATGTATATGCCCATATCAGAATCATGGGAAGCATAACGCATATGCCTTTCATGGCCAGGCCAAGTATTTTCTTCATCCCGATCCTCCCTAAAACTGAAAATAGATAAATTCCTGTCCGGTAATGTCCAGAGAAAGGGTGATCAAAATCACCGCCCCCCAGTACAGTACGAAGCGGAAGACAATACTCTGCCGCCTAAGCCACTCTAAGGTATCTCTCCCTGATTCTTTGATCAGACTGCAAAAAAGCAACGCCGCCAAAGCGATCAGCAAAATAGCAATGTTCTTTTCATCAAGTCCCAGCTCATAAAGCCCGCCTGTCAAGAGGAGCCCGCTGTTTGTAAGCTCCGCCGACCTCTTTAAGATTCTGAGCGCAGCCATCGGCGTATCTGCCCGGAAGAATACCCACGCAATATCCGTCAAGATGAAGGTCTTTACGATCCGAATGCATCTCCATGAAAAATTCTCGGTATCTATCTGAAATCTCTTATACCATCTGTCTACATACGGAGCCGCCAGTTCTTCACAAATCTGGTATATTCCGTGCAAGCCGCCCCAGATGACAAATGTGATGTTCGCCCCGTGCCATAAGCCGCTTACCAAAAAGGTAATGAGCAGATTCCTGTACTTTTTTAATCTTCCCTTCCGGTTCCCGCCCAAAGGAATATATAGATAATCCCTCAGCCATGAACTCAGTGAAATATGCCACCTTCTCCAGAACTGCTTTACAGACTGTGCCAGATAAGGCTGCTCAAAATTATTCATAAGCCGAAAACCAAGCACTCTGGCAGCTCCTGTTGCAATAATGGAATACCCCATAAAATCGCAATAAATCTGAAAAGCAAATAACACATTGGCCGTTATGATCTGAAATCCATGATAAGCGGCAAAATCCCCGTATACCGTATTCACCAGCACCGCGCATCTGTCGGCAATGACCAGTTTCAGGAAATACCCCCACAGCATAAGAAGCAGCCCGTCCCTCACCATTACTGCATCAAATTTTTTATGCCCGGAAAACTGCTTCAGAAGATTTTTTGATCTTTCGATCGGTCCCGCCACAAGCTGCGGAAAAAAAGATACAAAAAGTGCGTAGCGAAAGAAATTTTTCTCTGCATATATTTCATCGCGGTATACATCCATCGTATAGCTCAGCGCCTGAAAAATATAAAAGGAAATTCCCACAGGCAGGATAATATCAAACACCGGCACATTCATCTCTATATGTACCGCTCCGAGAAGACGCCCCAAAACATCCAATGCAAAATTAATATATTTAAAATAGAACAGCAACAGCAGATTCAGTACAAAACTGCCTGCCACAATCAGCTTTTTATACGCCGTCTTATGCGCAGGAGTACAGCCGCTTTGTTTGACCGTCTCCATGCAAAGGCCGCCGGTATAGGTAACCAGTGTTGAAAACAGCAGCAGCAATACATATTTCGCGTTCCAGCACATATAAAAATAGTAACTTGCAGCAAGCAGCCACAAATTCTTTGCCTTCTGCGGAACGACAAAATATATCAGCAGAACAATCGGGAAAAAAATCAGAAACTCTATGGAATTAAACAGCATATGTTTCTCCTGATAAACGGTTTACACTACTTTTCATCGTCTTTTCTCCTGTTTTGGAATAATCTCTTATTTCTTTCTATATATAGTCCTCTACATATAGTCTTTTTCATTATAGTTCCACAGAAACAATTTGTCAATTCATAGGATATGCAAAATAACTTGTCAACCCATTTACAATCTGATAAAATGTGAACCGTAATCTTGGAAGCAACCCGTCGGCATATTTTAATGCCTATGCCGGGATTTTTTCTGAAAATATGAGATGGAGGAATGACACATGAGCAAAATTGATGAAGTAAGGAGCGACATGGTGAAAGCCATGAAAGCCGGCGACAAGGGAAGGAAAGACACTTTATCCCTTTTATTATCCGCACTTAAAAATAAAGCAATCGACAAACGGGAAGATCTGACTCCCGAAGAAGAGACGCAGGTTATCTTAAAAGAAATCAAACAAGTCAAAGAAACACTGGACATGACTCCCGCAGACCGGACAGATATTATCAAGGAATGTACCGACCGTCTGGATGTACTGAACAACTATGCTCCAAAGATGATGGATGAGGCCGAGATCCGCGAGGTTATCAATAGCGTCCTTGCAGAGACCGGCATAGATGCACCTTCCGCAAAGGACAAAGGTAAGATTATGAAGGTGCTTATGCCAAAAGTAAAGGGTAAGGCCGACGGCAAGCTGGTAAACGAGATCTTTACAACATTTTTGCAGTAATAAGCTAAGGGGGCTGTATTTATCTACAGTCTCCCTTAGCCGTTACATTCTACACCGTTATGAAAGTTTCATCTCATCGATCAGTTCTGCTGCCGTCTCCACACACCGGGTACAGCACGGCAAAGGCTGCGCCCCATTCTCTGTCTTCAGATCCCGGCAGTATACGGAACCCCTCTTCTCTTTGAACTGCTTCGCCGCCTCACGGAATTTCGCATAAGTATCCATCTTCGTAAGAAGCGGCTGATCCATATCGCCCGCGCTGTTGGCGAGACTGATCGTAAGGAACATGCCCGTAACTGCGCCGCAGGTATCCATAAGGCCGCCCATTCCAAGTCCGAAACCTTCTGTCATACGAAACATATCCTCTTCCTTTATCCCAAATTTTTCGCAATATGTACAGGCCACTGCCTGACAGCAGTTGTAGCCTTTTTCCGTAAACTTCGCCACGGCCGTATGTTTATTCGCTTCCATAGCATTTACCTCCCAATCCTTTTTGTCAAAACTCTTTCACCCGAAAACATTCGGGACGATTACTCTTTGTTCTCCCGGACCGTTTCTAAGTTCTGTATCCACAGATCCGCGCAGGCATCGCTTGGCATCCTCCAGTCCCCTCTTGGAGACAGCGCTACCGTCCCAACCTTCGGTCCGTCCGGCAGGCAGGAACGCTTGAACTGCTGAGAGAAAAATCTCCGGCAGAAGGTATGGAGCCATTTATAAATCGTGTCGTCGTCATATTCTCCTGCAAACGCATACTTTGCGATCCGGTAGATCTTGGCCGGTTCATAGCCAAACCTCAGGAAATAATACAGGAAAAAGTCATGCAGCTCGTAAGGTCCTACCAGATCCTCTGTCTTCTGGGCAATCTTGCCGTCCTTCGGCGGAAGAAGCTCCGGACTTACCGGCGTATCAAGCACGTCATAGAGTACCTCCTTCAACACCTGATCTTCACACGTATCCGCATAGTAATGGACCAGATGCCGCACCAGCGTCTTTGGGACAGATGCATTGACCCCGTACATGGACATATGGTCGCCGTTATAAGTCGCCCAGCCAAGAGCCAGCTCCGACATATCTCCTGTCCCGATCACCATGCCGTTTACCTGATTGGCAATATCCATGATCACCTGCGTACGCTCTCTCGCCTGCGCATTCTCATAGGTCACGCTGTGATCCTGTATATCATGTCCGATATCTTTCAAATGCAGCGTCACCGAATCTGCAATCGGAACCTCCCTTAAGACCGCGCCGAGTTTTTCCGCCATCTTGCAGGCATTGCGGTATGTCCGGTCTGTCGTCCCAAAGCATGGCATCGTGACTGCAATGATCTGCTTTCTGTCCATTCCAAGCATGTCAAAAGCCTTCGCCGTCACGAGAAGGGCAAGCGTAGAATCCAGTCCTCCCGAAATTCCCACCACCGCGCTCTTGGCATGCGTATGAGCAAGACGTTTTTTAAGCCCCATCGCTTGGATCATAAGGATTTCCTCGCAGCGCCTTGCGCGCTCAAAAGCTTCGCCCGGCACGAACGGGCGGGAGGAAAACGTCCTTGTAAGCTTTGTCTCCTCTTTGTGAAGCCGGAACGGAATCCACGTAAGCTCTCTGTCCTCTGCCGACTGGAACGTCGTATTTTTACGCCTTTCGCTTACCATGCGTTTATAGTCGATCTCCGAATAAATGATCCCGTTTTCAAACCGTTTTGCAGAAGCGAGCGTAATGCCGTTTTCCGCAATCATATTATGCCCGCCGAACACAAGGTCCGTCGTAGACTCTCCTTCTCCCGCATTGGCATAGATATATCCGCAGATCAGGCGGGCAGACTGTCCTTCTATCAAACTCTCCCGGTAGGAAGCCTTACCGATCGTCTCGTCGCTTGCAGAACAGTTGACGATAATGGTTGCTCCTTCCCTTGCCGCCTGGATACTTGGCGGAACCGCAGACCATACATCCTCACAGATCTCCGCCGACACAGCCAGCCCTTCTAACTCCTCCACTTCATACACGAGCTGCGGTCCAAAAGGAATCTCCTCTCCGTTCAGACTGATATCTCTTGCATAGGAAGGTCCCTCACAAAACTGCCGCCTCTCATAAAACTCTCCGTAATTGGGAAGAAATGTCTTTGTCGTAAAGCCTAGGATTTTCCCCCTATTCAGCGCTGCCGCCACATTATATAGTTCTCCGTCCACTGTCAGGGGCGCCCCCACAAAGACAAGCATGTCCTTATCCTTCGTATGCCCCGCAACCTTGAATAGCCCCTCTCTCGCTTTTTCCAAAAGAATATCCTGAGTAAACAAATCGCCGCATGTGTACCCCGTAATGCAAAGTTCCGGAAATACAACGATTTTTGCCCCCTTTTTCTCTGTCTCGTCGATCATCCTGCATATCTGTTCCGTATTAAACGCTACGTCTGCCACCCGTATATCTGGCGTCGCCGCAGCAACCTTTATAAATCCATCCTTCATGGCTCTCCTCCATCTTCGGCATTCTTATCTGCTTCTTTTTATAATCTGCTTCAAATCTTCAATCGTGTAATGATAAGCACTGTTGCAGAAATGACATTTCACTTCGATATCTTTTCCTTCATCGATCATCTCCTGAATATCCTTTCTGCCAATGCTGGCAACTGCCTTTTCCACCCGCTCCTTCGAGCAATTACAATAAAACTGCGTGGGAATCGTGTCCGTAATCTCAAGCCCCACGTTCCCCAGAAGTTCCTTTAATATCTGTTCCGGTGTATATCCCTTATCCAGAAGCTCCGTAACCGATGTGACCATCTTAAGATTCTCCTCGATCTTAGCAACCGTATCCTCCTTCGCAAAAGGCATCATCTGGATGATGAACCCTCCGGCGCATTTTACCGTATTATCCTTTTCCATGAGGACTCCAAGTCCCACGGAAGAAGGCACTTGTTCCGAACTTGCAAAATAATAAGTCAGATCCTCTGCGATCTCACTGGTAACAAGCATCGTGTCACCGACATAAGGCTCCTTCAGCCCCATATCTTTGATCACCTGCATAATACCGATGCCTACCGCGCCGCCCACATCGAGCTTTCCATTTTTAGGAGGCAGCATCACATCTGGATTTTCCACGTATCCTTTCACATTCGCATGGCTGTCTGCCGTAACCGTGATCCCTTCCAGAGGCCCGTTCCCCCGCACCTTAACTGTGAGCACGTCCGTCTCATTCTTCATCATACTCCCCATCATGGCGCCGCCGGTCAGGAGACGTCCAAGAGCTGCCGTCGCTACCGGGCTTGTATTGTGGCGTTTTCTCGCCTCCTCCACAAGTTCTCCTGATGTGATGGCAAAAGCACGTACCTGACTGTCCGCTGCTGTCGCCCTTACAATATAATCTTTCATACCTGTTCCCTTTCTATACAAACTGTAAACCCTTTCCTCTTTCCCTTGCCGCTACCAGAATCCTCTCACTCTGTGCATTTGCCGGATGCTTTGAGTAAGCATCGTAAGCCCTAAGATACTCCATCCCGGACCTTTCTATCAATGCTTTTATCTCTTCCAAAGTATATCCTCTCTGATAATGGGTCTCCTGATACTTGCGGAATAGCTTTCTGGTTCCTTCCTCACGGATAAACAGTGTCAGCTCATATTCATTCATCTTCTCATCCTCATAATAGTAGTTATCCCATATGAAGCTGCACTCATCCCTGCTTTCCGCAAATGTACGGTTTCCAAGAACACGCTCATACTTAAACCGGGTATTAAAATCAAACAGAAAGATTCCCGCCGGATCCAGATAATTGTTCACCAGCCGGAACACTTCCAAAAGTTCTTCCGGTTCCGCCACATAGTTCACACAATCGCACACACTGATCACTGCACGAACCGTACCGTATAGTTCAAACTCCCGCATGTCCTGTAAAAGATAGAGGATGTCATATCCGCTCTTCTCCCGCTTCCCTACCGCAATCTCCAGCATATCTTCCGCATTGTCCACACCAATCATATCGTAACCGCGCTCTGCAAAACATTCCGTCATGCTTCCCGTACCGCAGCCCAAGTCAAGCATAAGCCCGTTATTAACTCCATACTCTTTTAGTATTTCTTCCAGACGGTCCGCCCATTCCCCATAAGGGACATTATCCATAAATGTATCATAAACCCCGGCAAAGTTCGTATATGCCTGCATATATTTTACACCGACCTCCTCGCTGCTTTTCACCTTTGTGTTCCGGTCACCCGACTCCTTTCTTATCTTATCATAAATCACAGCCTCGTAACAGACAAAAAGCAAAGAACTTTTTACTTCCTGCACAAAAAAGGCCCCGGATATCCGGGACCTTTTTTTGTCCTGCCTGTATCTTATTCTTCATCAATTCCTTCTGTTTCAATAATAAACTTCGTCTTTCCGTCCATGTCCTTTTTAATTCCGGCATATGATCTGTACGCTTTACCCATATCTGTCATCGCGTCCAATCTGTCTTTTACGTTCTGGAAATCTCCGTCAAAGGTCTCTGTCAGTTTGTCAATGCCTTCCTCCTTGAATTCAGACATACCGTCTGAAAGCTCTAAAGTTCCGTCTTTTAACTCTCCGGCTCCGTCTTTCAGCTTTCCCGCTCCATCGTCTAACTGCCCGGCTCCGTCTTTCAGCTTTCCCGCTCCATCGTCTAACTGCCCGGCTCCGCCCGAAAGCTTTCCCGCTCCATCGTCCAGCTGCCCGGCTCCGTCATCTACTTTCGAAGCTCCGTCTTTCAGCTTTCCTGCTCCGTCTGCCACCGCGCCGGCTCCTTTATCAAGCTCTTTCACTCCGCTTACAAGCTGTGTCCCGCCATCCTTAAGAGCCTTTGTACCAGTTGTGAGGAGGCTGCTCTTACTGTTCAATTCCTCCGCCCCTTTTGCAAGCGTACTGGCACCTTCTGATACTTCTGACGTCCCATTCGCAAGCTCATTAACACCCTTCTGCAATTCTGCTAATGCCGGCTTTAGTTTTGGCAGTAATCCCGCCAGCTGAGCCGCGCTGTCACCAGCAGTATCTGCTCTTCCCTGTGCCGCATCAAGCGCTGCCTCTGCCTTGCTTGTATTGACGACTGCCTTTGCTTTTCTCTCTTGGGTGATCTCTACCGTTGTGCTATTTAATGCTTTTTCTGCGATTTTTTCCGCCTGTGCCCTTAGTTTTGAGTTCGCGTCATCCTCCGCCTTCTCGATCGCGGCTTTCACCTGCCCTCTGTATTCTTCGGGTATACCTGAAAGATCCACATTGACCGACACACTCCCTACATTCTCACTGGCTATTGCGGACGCGCTTTTCGTAGCCACTACTTTCCCTTTCGTATCTCCTGTATACTCAACATCTGCATCTACTTGATCCAACGCTTTGCCGGCCGTGCTGATCTGCTGTTTTGTTTTTTCCGTCTGCTTCTCGGCAGCAGATGCCGTTCCTAATATCGGCTTCAATTCTTCGGTAAGCGCCCCGACCTTCTTTGCCAGTGTGTCGGCGCCGTCGCTCACCTGTTTTGCACCCCCTGCAACCTGCCTGCTTCCGTCTGCAAGACTTCCTACTCCACTTGTATAGGTATTCACACCATCCACAAGAGAGTTTACTCCTTTGATCAGATCACCGCTCTTTTTATTCAGCGTGCTCACACCGTCTGCTACCTGCTTTGAACCATCTGCAAGATCACTGGCGCCGTCTTTCAAACCTTTTGTTCCCTTCTTTAAATCAGTTGTTCCTTTCTTTAGATCAGTTGTTCCGCTTTTTAAGTCCTTTGTCCCCTTCTTTAAGTCTTTCGTCCCGCTCTTTAAGTCTTTCGTCCCGCTCTTTAGATCCTTTGAGCCGTCCGCCAGCTTTTTCGCACCGTCCGCCGCATCTTTTGAACCATCCGCCAGCTTTTTCGCGGCATCCTCTAATTCATCCAGCGATTCTTCCAGCTCGTCGAAGCTGTCAACATCATCCAGATTAAATTCATTCATGATCTCTGCGGAACCGACCGTAATCGTAGGGTTGACGCTTGCTTTCGTCACATCTGCCGTGATCTTTATATTGTCCGGAATATCAACATCGAATTCTGTCTCGTCTAGATCCAAATTCTTTTGAAGCCCCGGAAAACCAAGACCGACTACGATATTCTTGTCTCCGTCGGAGATCACTTTCCCATTATCCACCTCTACATTCGTATATTCATCCGTAGAAAGCATCATAGCTGTTACCATTGTGAACGGAGTGTACATTTTTACTCTCTTCTCACTCTTATTAAGCTTCACTGTCTCTTCCGAATGATTCATATACTGGATATTAATCTCTACCTTTCCGCTCTTACCCTGAAGCTCTTTTGCCGATATATCTTTGCCGTCCAGCTTGTAGGATACCTTTACCCCCACCGGAAGGCTGCCGCTTATTGTACCCTGATAATAGATATCTTTTCCCTCGGATTTCCATTTCAGGCCGCTGCCGCTTCCCTTTGAAAATGTCTCCTCACCCTTTACATTTTTAATATCACTCAGTCCGCTTTCATCTTCCACATCGCCGTTTCCCGGATTCTTAAGCCACTCTGTAACTGTCGTTTCCGTCACTTCTCCTGACGGGTCGGCTTTGATATATACGGACTCCTCCTTGAAGACTTTTCCGTCCTCTGTCTTTTCTTTCCCGGAATCTTCACTGCTATCCAATACCTCATTTGCCGTCTCTTCCAGCTTTTCTACATCCTTATCTTCTTTTTTCTCTTCATCCGCCGCTTTCACTTCATCCATAGGATTCTTTTCATATCCGTAAACGCCAGTCATTCCCGCACCGCCTACTACCAACGCCATAGAACCTGCCAATACCCGTTTTTTCATATCATTTTTCATTAAAACATACCTCCTGTCATTAAACTTCTGCTCTTATTTCAAACTCTATTTTACTGCCTTTTTCGGCAAAAAGCCACCGCTTGTTTTTACGATCACTTTATCAAATACCATGAACATGGAGGGCAGTACGAATACGACTACCACCATACTGATGATCGCGCCCCTCGCCATCAGGATACATAGAGAACTGATCATATCTATATTGGAATACAGACCGACACCGATAGTCGCCGCAAAAAAGCTCAGCGCGCTTACGATAATAGACTGAGCCGACGCCTGATGAGCGATAGTGACCGCATCATACTTGGAGGCGCCCATACTCCTCTCCCGCTTATATCTGGTCGTCATAAGTATCGCATAGTCTACCGTTGCCCCAAGCTGTATCGTACCGATTACGATAGATGCCACAAACGGAAGCGTAGTTCCGGTATAGAAGGGAATTCCCATATTTACAAATATCGCAAATTCGATCACACCCACCAGAATGACCGGCAGGGAGATGGAGCGGAACAAGATCAATATAATGACAAATATAATTCCAATGGATACAAAGCTTACTGTCTTAAAGTCTGTATCGGTAATATCGATCAGATCCTTAGTAAGCGGCGCTTCTCCTACAAGCATCGCGCCCTCATCATATTTATCCAGAACCGCATTGATGTCATCCACCTGCTTATTTACTTCATCTGACGCAACCTTATAGACGGAATTGATCAGTACCATCTGATATTTATCATTTTTCAGCAGCTCAGTTATAGATTCCGGAATCATACTGGCGGGAACTGCAGGTCCGATCAAGCTGTCTAACCCTAATGCCCACTTCACACCGTCTACGTCTTCAATCTCCTTTAACATCTTCCCTACATCCGGGGACGGCACATCACTGTCAACTAAAAGGATATGCGTAGTATTCATGTCGTAGTCCTCTTTCAGCTTATCATTGGCTATGATACAGGGCAGATCCTTCGGAAGCGTCTCATCCAGATTATAGTATACGCCTGTGTGATTATTTCCATAAATAGCCGGAACTAACAATATCAAAAACAAAGCTACATACACTGCAAAATGCTTCGTAACCTTTTGCGAGATCCTGTTAATATTCGGGAGAAGCGGCTTATGCTTCGTCTTCTCGATCAGTTTATCGCACACAAGTATCATAGAGGGCAGGATCGTCACACAGGTAATGACGCCTAAGACAACGCCCTTCGCCATAACGATACCGATATCCTTGCCAAGAGTAAAGCTCATAAAACAAAGAGCGATAAACCCTGCCACCGTTGTAATGGAGCTTCCGATGACAGAGGAAAATGTCTGGGTAATAGCATGCGCCATGGCAAGCTTTTTATCTCCGCCGCATTCCGCCTGCTGCTCCTCATAGCTGTGCATCAGGAAAATGGAATAGTCCATCGTAACTCCAAGCTGCAGCACTGCTGCCAGCGCTTTCGTAATATAAGAAATCTCACCGAACACGATATTACTTCCAAGATTATACAAAATCGCAATTCCAATACTCAGCAGGAACAATACAGGAACGATAAAGGATTCCATTGTAACTGCAAGTACGATAGAGGAAAGGATCACTGCGATCAGCACGTAGATGGGCGTCTCTCTCTCCGACAGCTCCTTCGTATCTGTGACAATCGCCGACATACCGCTTAAGAAACATTGTTTCCCGCAAAGTTTACGTATCTTTCCGATGGCCTCCATCGTACCGTCCGATGATGTACCCTCATCAAAAAATACCGCCATCATCGTTCCCTTATCGGAATTAAACACCTTATAAAGCTTATCCGGCAGCATACTCTGCGGCATGGAGATATCTGCGATCGAGTCGTACCATAGTACCTTCTCTACGTGGTCTACCTTCTCCACCTCAGCCTTTAAGGCAGCTACATCCTTCGGCTCCATACCGTCTACCATAAGCATTGAAAATGCACCGATACCAAAATCTTCTATCATGATATCCTGCCCCTGCATCGTCTCAATCTCTTTCGGCAGGTAAGTCAGGACATCATAATTAATCCTCGTATGGACATATCCGAACACTGCCGGAATTAACAGCAAAATACTGGTAATCAGGATGACCACTCTGCACTTCACTACTGCCTTTCCAAACTTAATCATTCCATCATTCTCCCTTTCCATTATGACTACTGGTCATTATTTCTGACAGTACTATAACGCAAATATGACCATTAGTCAATATGTTTTTTGACTTTTGGTCATATTTATTTGACTTTCGGTCATTTTACTAATATAATACATGTGAACACGCAATTTGTACGACTGATTCCACAATCAGAAGGGAGCCATTTTATGGGAAAAGTAGACGAGAATAAAAAAAAGAAAAAGGAAGCTCTTTTCAATACAGCTTACGATCTGTTTACCACCAAGGGAATCAACTCTACCGCTATATCTGATATCGTGGAAAAAGCGGGAGTTGCCAAAGGCACCTTCTATCTGTATTTTAAAGACAAATATGATATCAAGAATAAACTGATTGCCCACAAGACCAATGAACTGTTCGCCGCCGCAGGGAATGCTTTGGAAGCTTCCGGTATCCGCGGTCTTGAGGAAGAGATGATTTTCATCATTGAACACGTCTTTAACACGCTGACCGCTAACAAGGCACTGCTGAACTTGATTTCCAAAAATCTGGTGATGGGGGCGCTGCGCTCTACGCTTCTGACCGGAGAGAACAGTGACAGTGATATTTACGAAAAATTTCTGATGCTGGTAGAAAAGGATGAACATAAATATAACGATGTAGATGTCATGCTGTTTACTATCGTAGAATTGGCGGGCTCTGCAGGATATAATTCCATCCTTTACGGCGAACCGCTTCCGATCGAAGAATACAAACCTTTTTTGTACCGTTCAGTACGTCTCATCGTAAAAAGCCATCGGACCGGATAATATGATCCGGTCCGAACAATATGGTTATACATGTACTTTTTTCGTAGGTCTTGGAATATCAATTCCGTCTTCCTTTGCATATTCAATCCATTCATCGATCATATCATTTGCATTACTTACAGCCTCTACTACCGTTTTTCCATCCGCCTTGCATCCCGGCAGATCCGGAACATCTACAAGAAAAGCCTGATCCTCGTCACTCCACGTAATAATCATCTGATATTTATTCTCTGTCATATCTATACCTCCAACTTATATTTCTTTATAAGTTCCCTGACCTGTTTTATCTGATATGGTTTCGCTTTATTATTACTGGGAATAAAATAGTTCCCCCCCCCCCACTCGTCAACAGTTTGAAATCTTTTACGAATAACCCTTTCATAGTCTCAGCGCCTCCTTATAAGTCCTTTCTTTCCATGATCCCGACAGAGATTACATAGGAAGTCATTAATAAAACCAGTGTCACCGGAAATTCCTTAAGTAACTTTACCCCTTTTTCTATCGCCCCATATAAAGGCATACTGCCAGTATATACAATATAGATGACGATCGCTCCGATGACGATCAGAATATATTGGTTTCTCCTTTTCATTCCGAAAAACAGATAGAATGGGTTCAGCAGCGCGATCATAAGCAGAGTGACTTTAAATAAATCCCATACTCTTTCCCAAAAAACGGGAACCAAACCATTATCTGGCTGCAAAGTTGCCCCCAGCACCCTGCCAAGAATGCAATAGCCTATCATCATAACGCAGGCGGAGAGAATTGAAAACAGGTATGACTCTCTTACGTATCCCCTGCGGCTTACCGGCAGGGTGAGCAGATATGCCAGTCCGTTATCACAGACATCACAGTCCCTGATACCCACCGTCCAAAAAACAATCACCAATCCCACTCCGGCATATCCGCTGTAAGAATCAATGTCCGCTATGCCCAAGGCACAGTAAGTAATCATAATGAACACAAAATTAAAAGCAGAGAATCCCCTTGACATCAGTCTGTAATCCTTGATCAGCAAGCCCTTCATCTCCCTCACCTCCCATTTAGAAATCCTTTCCTTCCATAATACCGCACGACACCGCATAAGAGCCTGTAAGCAAAGCTGCGTCTAAGATTAAAAACACAATTCCTTTAATCTCAACTTCAAGAAGCTCTCCCAGCGTCTCATCCATAGTAATCGCCACCGACAATGCCATGAAGATCCCACAGAGGATCAGTATGATATACCTGCTCTTTTCTGCCCCGTATTTTAAGAAGATCGGCAGCAAAAACGAAAGTGCCGTAAGCGTGATCATATAAGCGCTCCACATATTTCCCAAAAAATCCACAAATTCATAGTCATTTTCCGAATGAACCGCTGCCGTCAGAAACCACAGGGTCACTCCCACCGCCAACATTACAGCCACAGAAGACATAAGGGCAAATATATACTTTTCCTTCACATATCCCCTGCGGCTTACCGGCAGAGTGAACAAAAAGGAATATCCGTTATCATAAGAATCATAGTTGATCGTTGTCACCGCAAACAGTCCGGATACTGACGCGATATAGCCAAATCCCATATTCAACTGCCCGCTCGGCACCACGATCATGGCCCCCACTATCGGCAGAACGATCAAAAACATAATCTGTCCCAGCATCAGCTTCATATCCTTGATTAATAGTCCCTTCATCTGCTCTCACCTCGAATCATCATTGTCATCACACCATCGACAGAACCCTTTTCCACTACCACATCCGGATAATTTTCCAGATAAAACTGCTTTTCTTTCGTCAAGCAGCTAACCCCGAACTCCTCTTCTCTCTGCCGCAGGATAAAACTCTTGTCTAACGTCTCATACTGCTCCTTCGTGACTTTCAGGATACCGTACTGGTCAAGCAGCACATCCGTCTCCTCATGAAAGATCACTTTTCCTCCGTCAATCATATAGATATCGTCACAGATTCCTTCCAGATCCCCGGAAATGTGAGAGCTTATCAACACTGAACGCCCTTCCGTCTCCATATATTCCCGGAGCATAGCAAGAAGCTCATCCCTTGCGATCACATCCATCCCCGCCGTGGGCTCATCCATAATGAGAAGTTCAGCATTGTGGGAAAGAGCCGCTACAACCTGAAGCCTTCGCTTCATACCGGTAGAAAACTCCTTGATCTGCTTATCAAAAGGAATGTCAAACTCCTTGCATTTGTCCGTAAAATACATTTCATTAAATTGACGATAAAGATTCCTGAGTATCACTACCAGATCCTTTACCTTCAGATATCCGCTGAATCCCGAATCTGCCAGCACAACGCCCGTCTTCTCCCGGTCTCTCGCATCAATCTGTCTGAGGGGCTTTCCAAACAATGTGATCTCTCCCTCTGTCCTTATAAGCCCCAGTCCGGCTTTGAATGCAGTTGTTTTCCCTGCCCCGTTCCTTCCGATCAGTCCGGTCACATAGCCTGGTTTTACTTCCATCGTAATATCAAGTTCAAAATCCTTATATTGTTTTCTTACATTCTCTAATCGCAGCATAATCTCTAATCCTCCAAAACAATATGAAATAATTCTGTTAATTCCTGATCCGACATACCGCAGCTTCGTCCTTTCCGGATAGCTGTCTCCAGATCGCCTTCTACTTCTTTCTTCTTTTCTTCCAGCATCATCTGCTGATTGGCAAAGGCTACAAAGCTGCCCTTACCGTGAACAGTTATGACAAATCCTTCCGCCTCCAGCGCGTCATAAGCCTTTTTTACAGTCAGCGCGCTGACCTTTAACTCCTTCGCCAGAGAGCGTACCGACGGCAGCGCTGTATCCGCCTTAAGAATGCCCTTTATGATCTGCCCTTTCACCTGCTCTACGATCTGTTCGTAGATTGGCTGCATGGAAGAATGATTGACAATTACTTGCATCTTATCCCTCCTTCTTGCAAACAGTATATAACAGTTTGATACAGTTGTCAACTGTTATATACTGTTTATTTAAAGTTTCTTCATAAAAAATATCCGAATGGTTCATCAACTCTAAGTTGACAAATCCCATTCGGATATTTCTCTTACATATTTTTAAATGAAGCTCTTAGCAAATCTCACAGATCCATCCCTTCGGCGCTTCAATCCTTCCCATCTGAATACCTGTCAGCGTATCGTAAAGCTTCTTTGTAATCGGTCCCATCTCATCCATACCGCTCGGGAAGCAAATTTCCGTTCCATGATCTACCACCTTTCCAACCGGCGAAATCACTGCTGCCGTTCCACAGAGACCGCACTCTGCAAAGTCTTTTACTTCATCCATGTATACTTCTCTCTGCTCTACGGTAAGACCAAGATATTTTTCAGCCACATACATCAGTGAACGTCTGGTAATAGAAGGAAGAATCGTCTCCGACTTCGGCGTTACTACTTTTTTGTCCTTTGTAACGAACAGGAAGTTAGCCCCGCCTGTTTCCTCAACCTTCGTTCTGGTGGCAGCATCCAGATACATGTTTTCGTCATATCCCTGATTATGCGCATCTACGATGGCATGCAGACTCATAGCATAGTTAAGTCCTGCCTTTACATGTCCTGTTCCATGCGGCGCCGCTCTGTCAAAGTCGCAGACTCTGATAGTGATCGGTTTTGCGCCGCCTTTAAAATAAGGACCTACCGGCGTACAGAATGTGCGGAACTGATACTCGTCCGCCGGTTTTACCCCGATCACTGAATTGGAGCCGAACAGATACGGGCGGATATAGAGGGTTGCCCCCGAACCAAACGGAGGAACATATGCTGCATTCGCCTTTACGACCTGTTTCACCGCCTCCACAAATCTATCCTCCGGAAACGCCGGCATCTCAAGACGCTTTGCCGTATTCGCCATCCGCTCTGCATTCAGATCCGGGCGGAAAGTCACAACGCGCCCGTCCTCTGTCGTATATGCCTTCAGCCCCTCAAAACAGGTCTGTGCATACTGGAGGACACATGCACACTCGTTGATCACTACATTTGAATCGGAGGTAAGTATCCCCTCATCCCACGCTCCGTCCTTATAATTGGAAACGTATCTTTTGTCCGTCTCGATATAACCGAATCCAAGATTCGACCAGTCAATGTTCTTTTTCTCCATTGTAAAACCTCCGTTCATAAGATAATCTGTAAATTTGATTTTTATTATAATACCAACGTTAAATAAAATCAAGAGTGCACTCTGTTTTTTTATTTTTATTTACAGACAGAACTCTGATAAAACTGCACAAGAAAAGGACCTGCCATCCCGACAAGTCCCGATCAAACATTCTTATCCGTTTTTTGCTCTGAGTTTCTCAACATATTCTTTCAGTTCTTCCATCGTCTGAATTTTTGTAAGCTCATCTTCGCTAAATTCTAATTATAATAATCGCGTTGCCGGAACACGATATATCTCTGCCCAACATAGTTTAATCCCACAAACAGGCACATTCCCGCAAGCATGGCCGCATTGTCCCTCACCGTCAGGGAATAGCCGTCCAGTATAGAATGCACACACGGCTTTGCGATGCCGTATGCCAGAACATAGCAGACTGTAATATTCAGTATGAAGCGCACGACTTCAGCCGCCGATTTTTTCCCGCTTTTAAACGTAAAATATTTATTCAGGAAAAAGCTTACGATGCTCCCTATTATATAATTAAGCGCCGAGGCGGTCCAATAACCTGCGTGAAATACGTTATAACAAATAAACATCACACTCGTTCCTACCATTGTATTGATGACGCCTACAACCAAAAATTTAATTGTCACCCAGTCGATTACTTTTTTCATAACATATTTCCCTGTACTTTCTTCGTCTTTTTCCATATTATAACTTTTGTACATTTGTCTGTCTATCATAACTTATCGCCGTTCTAAATAAATGTTTCGGTTACTTTCATTCCACTAGCAAGAGCAGAATATCTCTTATTTTTAAATGATGATACATACCATCCCGCCGTTACTGTCGTTGACGATTTTCTGCATAGTATCCTGCAGTTTCCCCTGACTCTCGTCGTTGATGGACATCATTTTGTTGCGCATTCCGTCCATCACCAGATCTTCCACGGATTTGCCGAAGATATTCGTACCCCAGATTCCTTCCTCCGTATCGCTCATTGTCTTGATATAGTCGATCAGATCCTGCGCCTGCTGCTCGTTTCCTACGATTGGAGCTATCTCCGTCTCGATGTTGGCGCGTATCAGATGTATCGAAGGCGCCTGTGAGTGGATTTTTACTCCATACTTATTGCCCTGCTTGATCACGGTCGGTTCATCCAGAGTAATCTCTTCCTTCTTCGGACTGACCATGCCATACCCCTTCATCCGTACAGAGGCGAACGCGTCCTTTACATCTTCATACTCGGTTTTTAACTCCGAGAGGTTTTTCATAGCAGCAATAAGCTCATACTGCCCTGCGATCGACATCCCTGTAAGCTCGCTTAACATCTGGTAATAGAACTTTTCCGCAACCCCAATCCGCACCTTGATACAGCCGTTATCCATACCGATATGGTCTACCTTCATTTCATCTATGTAAGAGCTGTCAGGCATCTCAACACCTTTCGCGGCATCGCGCACCTCGCTCATCTGTTCCATCACGCCTCTGATATGTCCTAAGATCTCCTGCTTGATCGCATGATCCCGCGGCAGCATCTCCACCCATTTGGGAATAAAGAACTGGATTTCCGAGACAGGAAATTCAAACATAACTTCCTCAAGGATCTTATAAATGTCGTCCTCCTTCAACTGCTCACAGTTGACAGGCACCGCTTTCACCCCATACTCCTGTTCTATCTCTGTGACTGCTTTTTTTGCATCTTCACCATAAGGCTTTACAGAATTCACAAGCACCACAAAAGGTTTCCCAATCGCCTGAAGCTCTCTAATCGTCTGGCCTTCCGCATTTTTATAATGCTCCCTCTCAATCTCACCGATACTTCCGTCTGTCGTCACCACGATTCCAATGGTGGCATGGTCGTGAATAACCTTCCGTGTACCGATCCCTGCCGCTTTCGTAAAGGGAATCTCATAGTCGAACCATGGCGTCTTTACCATACGTTCCTCATTTCCCTCCACATGACCGGAAGCTCCTTCCACCATATAACCCACGCAGTCGATCAGCCTTACTTTCACTTTAACATCCTCCGATAACCTGATCTCCGCCGCTTCCTTGGGAACGAATTTCGGCTCCGTAGTCATGATCGTGCGCCCGGATGCTGACTGTGGAAGTTCATCCTTTGTCCGTTCTTTCCCATGCTCATCCTCCATATGCGGGAGCACCAGCACATCCATGAATCGTTTGATAAATGTAGACTTACCGGTCCGCACCGGACCTACTACCCCTATGTATATTTCTCCCTTTGTCCGGGCTTCAATATCCTTGTATAATTGAAACGTATTCATTCTAATACCCCCTTGCTATGCTGATAACAGTGTATGCAAGAGGGTATTTCATTTAGAACTCTTTTTCTTATTATTCTTTCCACGGCAGTGCATGATGCTCCGCCTTAGAATCTCTTAACATCAGTTCATTTACTGCCTCCTTCGGATCCTTCCCTTCAAAAAGCACTTCATTCACTTTACTTACGATGGGAAGCGGCACATCATGCATCTTTCCAAGCTTTACGGCAGCCTTTGTAGAGTAAACGCCTTCTACTACCATCTGCACCTCGTCCATGGCCTCCTGCATGGATTTTCCCTGTCCCATAAGATAGCCCGCTTTTCGGTTCCGGCTGTGGACACTGGCACAGGTAACGATCAGATCACCGATTCCGGTCAGCCCTGTAAAACTTTCGATCGCTCCGCCCATCTTCACTCCGAGCTGCGCGATCTCCGCGATTCCTCTCGTGATCAGCGCCGCCTTTGTATTATCGCCGTACCCCATTCCGTCTGCGATACCTGCCGCAAGAGCGATCACATTTTTAAGAGAACCTCCAAGCTCCATACCAAGCCTGTCCGGACTGATATAGACACGGAACACCTGATTCATAAATGCTTCCTGCAGATACTCTGCGGTCTTTTCTGTCTTCGCTCCGATCACAACCGCTGTAGGAAGCCCTCTTCCCACCTCCTCCGCATGGCTCGGTCCGGAAAGCACCGCCACATTAGCCTGCGGAATCTCTTCTTCGATCTGCTGGGAAAGAGTCATCAGTGTGCTTTCCTCGATTCCTTTGGCTACATCCACGATAATCTGCCCGTCTGCCACAAAAGGACTCATACTGCGTGCAGTATTTCTTGTAAATGGCGACGGAACTGCCATTACGATAAAATCCTTTCCCTTTATGGTCTCCTCCATATCGCTTGTAAATCTCATGTCCTCCGGGATCGGGACTCCCGGAAGCTTGCTCTTATGCTCCCTTTCCTCAGAAAGCATTTTTACTTCCTCTTCACTGATTGACCATACGGTCACCTGATGCCCATTGCCATGAAGCAGGAGCGCTAATGCGGTTCCCCAGCTCCCTGCCCCCATAATTCCTACATTTGCCATAATATCCTCCTCCTGACATTAAATTATTTACTTTTTCCAACGCTGATTTTATTCTCCGTTCCATGAAGCAGCCGTTTTATATTCTCTCTGTGCTTAAAAAATGCGGACGCCATCAGAAGCGCTGCGATTCCGTACATCTCGTAGAGATAATTCGCTTCCATCCCATAAGCCCCTGTCTGCCCCTGATAGATAATCTCCAGAAGATAGATGACCACGACCGCAAGAGATCCTAAAGACACATAGCGCGTCGTCGCAACAATCCCGATAAATACCGCCAGACAGATGAGCACCATCACAGGAGTCGTTGTACTTAAGAGCAGCCCGGCTGTCGCCGCAATCCCTTTCCCGCCTTTAAATTTCATATAAAACGGATAGTTATGTCCGAGTACCGCTCCCATGCCGGCATACATGGAAAGCAGCGGCAGAATATCCCCGCGGCTGTTTTTATAGATCAAATGAACCGCTAACACCGCAAACACACACTTAAAAGCATCTCCGAGAAGCGTCACCAGCCCCGCCTTAAACCCCAGTGTCCGCAGTGCGTTCGTCGTACCCGCATTGCCGCTTCCCTGCTTACGGATGTCAATATGATGAAGCTTTCCGTAAAGGTATCCGGTCTGTAACAGCCCAAAAGCATACCCGATACATACACAGATCATTCTTTCCATAACTACCGCTCCTTTTCTTTTCTTTCCCGGATAAAAAACTTCAGAGAAGTTCCCTTAAAGCCGAAGGCTTCCCGAATCTTATTTTCCAGATATCTTGTATAAGAGAAATGCATTAGTTCCCTATCATTGACAAATATAACGAAAGTCGGCGGCTTTACCGATACCTGCGTGATGTAATAAAGCTTGAGACGCTTTCCCTTGTCCGAAGGCGGCTGCTGCATCGCCACTGCCTCCATCATGATCTCATTGAGAACGCCAGTCGCCACGCGGAGCGTCTGATTCTCGATCACCATGTCTATCACATCATAAAGCCTGCCAAGACGCTGTCCCGTCTGAGCCGACACATACATGATCTCTGCATAAGGCATAAAGGAAAGAACACGGCGTATCTCGTTCTCATATTTTTTCATGGTCTTGTCATCCTTCTCGATGGCGTCCCACTTATTGACGACGACCACAATTCCCTTCCCGCGCTCATGGGCGATCCCTGCGATCTTAGCATCCTGCTCTGTCACTCCTTCTACCGCATCGATTACGATCAGTACCACATCCGAACGCTCCACCGCCGTCACTGCACGTATAATACTGTAGCGCTCTAACTCCTCTTTAATCCTGCTTTTTCTCCTGAGTCCGGCGGTATCGATAAACACATACTCCCTTCCCTCATGCATGATCTCTGTATCAATGGCATCCCTAGTCGTCCCTGCAATATCCGACACGATCACACGCTGCTCGCCTAACAGCTTATTGACGATAGAGGATTTCCCCACATTGGGTTTTCCCACAATAGCAATTCTCGGACGCGCATCCTCCGCATCCTCGCCATCTGTTTCCGGGAAATACGCGACGATTTCATCCAGCATATCCCCCAGTCCAAGTCTTGATGCCGCTGACACCGGAATCGGCTCCCCGATTCCAAGATTATAAAATTCATAGACATCGGGCATATATTTTTCAAAGCTATCTACCTTATTTACTACAAGAACAACCGGCTTGCCGGAACGTCTTAACATATCCGCCACTTTTGAATCTGAATCAATCAGCCCCTGCCGTACATCGGTCATAAATACGATCACATCGGAGGTATCAATCGCAATCTGTGCCTGTTCCCTCATCTGCGACAGGATAATATCTTTGCTGTCCGGCTCGATCCCTCCGGTATCGATCATAGTAAAATTCCTGTCAAGCCATGATACGTCCGCATAGATGCGGTCTCTCGTCACTCCCGGCGTATCCTTAACAATCGATATCTTCTCTCCTGCCAGTGCGTTAAACAACGTAGATTTTCCCACATTTGGTCTTCCCACAATGGCAACTACTGGTTTACTCATAATCTGTCTCCTGTTTATGAATCTAAAATTGCTTCAATAAAGTCTCGTCCGCTTGATTTTACAATATCTGCGCGCACTTGTAAAGCCTTGGCAAGCTCTGAAAGCGTTATATCATCTAAAAACACTTCTTCTCCGCTGCGAAACATATTACACGGAAGGAGAAGCTTATCCCCAAGCGGTCTGTCCTTCAGCTGCCCGATCAGATCCTGCCCGGTGATCAGCCCTGAAACCGTGATCCATTCTCCGAAAAATTTATTTTCAATACGATAGACGTAAATCTTTGTACCTGTATACTTCTGTGACAGCCTGTCGGCAAATCCCTTTATAAAAGGATAAGCAAGCTTTCCGGTCGCCACAGAAATCTGCCGCACTTTATCATCTCCGACGAGCTCCCCGAAGGCTTCCTCAAATTCATCCGAAAGAAGCCTTAACATCCCGACTCCATTTTCAAGCTGAAGATACCCGTCATACCGCTCTTTATCCGGAAGCTCTTCTTCCGCCAGTGTGTACCACTCATCTCCCGCATGGATAAAATGCATCCTGCTCTCTCTGTAGAACTTATCCTGCCATCTATGGATCACATCCAGTACTTCTAATGCATCCTCTTTTGTAAACGGCTCTAAAGGATACAGCCCTTCCCGATATTTCGTAAGCCCGACCGGAACTACAGACACACTTTCAAGATAAGGCCTGTAACGGGACAGATCCCGGATACTGCGCTCTAACTCTTCTCCGTCATTTACTCCTTTGCACAGCACAATCTGCCCGTTCATACGGATACCGCCCTCATAGAGCCTGTCCACCTTCTTAAGCGCCTCTCCTGCAAAACGATTATGGAGCATCCTGCACCGAAGCTTGGGATTCGTCGTCTGGAAAGATATATTGATCGGTTCCAGATGATACCGCACGATTCGTTCGATATCATGATCGCTCATATTGGTCAGCGTCACATAATTGCCCTGTAAGAAAGAAAGCCTTGCATCGTCATCCTTAAAATAAAGCGTGTCACGCATCCCTTCCGGCATCTGGTCAATAAAACAGAACATACACTTATTGCAGCAGGAGCGGTACTCATCCATCAATCCCTGCTCAAACTCAATCCCTAAGTCTTCTTCATAACCCTTCTCTATCTCAAGCTCCCATTCCTCCCCGCAAGGCTTACGGATCAAAACGGTAAGCTCTTCATCATTTGCATAAAAATGATAATCAAAAACATCTTCGACCTCATTTCCGTTCATGGATAACAGACAGTCTCCCGGCTCAATCTCGAGCTCCTCTGCTATACTTCCCGGAAGAACCGCCTTCACTATATGCTCATGTTTCATATCCGTTTCCCTCCATCCTCACTTGACAATAATAGTATACCCCACATTGTAAAAATAGTCCATTCAAAAACATTGACCGCTCCCTATAAATAATGATATGATACAAGAGTTGAAAAAGTTTTCAAGATTGCGGAGCAATCCGTGTATCATACACCTTAAACATTTAATCTTTTTATGATTCAGGAGAAAACATATGACGAATGATATACAGGAAATGGAAACGGCTCTGCCGATAGCGCCTCTTAAAATCGCGGCTTTGGAGAGTTGTCTTAAGTTAGGCAAAAAAGTGAATGACTATATTGTAGGATTCCGTCAGGAAACCTACCACACCTTTCTGAATTCCCCCCTCTTTTCCAGTTATAAGCTGGATAATTATCTGATTGACTGTTCCTGTCCGCGCTTCGGGACAGGGGAAGCCAAAGGTCTGATCAGAGAGTCCATCCGCGGAAAGGACTTGTTTGTCATGGTAGATGTATGCAATTACAGTCTGACCTACACGGTAAACGGGCAGTTGAATCACATGTCGCCGGACGACCATTATCAGGATCTGAAACGTATCATCTCTGCGGCGAATGGCAAGGCGCACCGCGTAAATGTTATTATGCCTTTTCTTTATGAAAGCCGCCAGCATAAGCGCACGAAACGGGAATCCTTAGACTGCGCTTTTGCCCTTCAGGAGCTGGTGGATATGGGCGTGGACAATATCCTCACCTTTGATGCACACGATCCGCGGGTACAGAATGCCATCCCGCTCCGGGGTTTTGATAATTTCAGTCCCGCCTACCAGTTCATGAAAGCGCTCCTTCGCGCCGTACCTGATCTTAAAGTAGATAAAAAGCATCTGATGATCATCAGCCCCGATGAAGGCGCCATGCACCGCGCAGTCTACTTTTCTAACGTCATCGGTGTAGACATGGGCATGTTTTACAAGCGCCGTGACTATTCTCAGGTAGTCGGCGGTAAAAATCCAATTGTTGCCCATGAATTTCTCGGCGACAATATTGCCGGAAAGGATGTCATCATCATTGACGATATGATTTCTTCCGGCGAGAGTATGCTGGATGTGGCAAAACAGCTCAAAGAGCGGGGAGCCGGCAGAGTATTTGTCTGCACCACCTTCGGACTATTTACCGACGGCTTTGACAAATTTGATGAATATTATGAAAAAGGCTATATCGACCGTGTGATCACAACGAATCTCACCTATCTGCCTCCTTGTACAGAAGAAAAGCCCTACTTCGTCACGGCTGATATGAGTAAATTTATTGCTCTGATTATTGATTCTCTGAATCATGATACATCCATCAGCTCTGTCATGGTTCCGACTGATAAAATTCATAAGCTGCTGGAAAATCACCGACAAAAAAACAAATAATCTTATAACGGCTGCTGTCTCTACCTGACAGCAGCCGTTTATATCTTTCTTACTTCGTAAAGTCTGTATATTTTCCTCCATCCTTCAGTTCAACGCCTTTTGCCGCCGCCATCTCAGATACCGTCACAAGCTGGTAGCCTTCGTCTTCCAGCATTGGAATCAGCCTGATAGCCGCATCCACGGTTTCCGTATGGATATCATGAAGCAAAATAATATCTCCGTCTTCCACCTTATCCATCACTGTTTCAATTGTCTTTTCAGCATTCCTGGTTTTCCAATCCAACGTATCAATATTCCACAAAATCATCGGAGAACCCACATTGGCTTTGACTACATCATTGATCGATCCATAAGGCGGGCGCATAACGGATGCAAAACTTCCTGAAGCCTTTTTCAGATTCTTGTTTGTATCCGACATCTGTTTTTTTATACCTTTATCATCTAATTTCGCAAGGTTTGTATGATCATAAGAATGACTTCCCAGCTCACACCCGATCTTCTGCATCTTCTTGACCTCCTTCTCAAAAGAAGGCACCTTCTGCCCAAGCATAAAGAATGTCGCATGCGCATTGTATTCTTCAAGGACATCCAAAATCTCCCCGGTCCGCTTTCCCGGTCCGTCGTCGAAGGTAAGAGCGACCATCGGCTTATCCGGATCTACCTGCGCCTTTTTCTTTGACAGCAGCTTTCCATTTTCATCAAAGGAACAGCGCACTAATCCTACATGTATATCCCCTGTCGCCATCTTCGCGTCAGAAGTAAAATAATAGGTCTCCTTCTTGATCTTCTGCCAGCCCGTTACTGCCGCGCCATTCTTCCCAAGATAATACCTGTCGTCTTTCTGATCCTTCCATTTATTTTTCAGCATGACGCCGTCTTTGTCAAAATAATAAAGCTTTTTCTTAATTGTCTGCCAGCCGGTTACTTTAATGCCGTCCTCGCCGATATAGTAAGTATTCGCCTTTGACTCGATAAAATCACTTTTCACATAGGAATTATCGTACTTTTTAAACTTGTCCCCTTCCCACATACCGATTGGATTCTTTACTTCAAAACGTCCGTCCTTTACCGTGAATTTCAGACGTTTCTTCCAATCCTTGCTAATCTTCCCGGCAATCGCATCTTCCAATACTACTTTAATCTGATAGGAACCCTCCACATTGGGATCCGCCTCACATGCCAGAGTATACCCTTTGCCGCCCTTTAGATCATTCACGAAATCTGATACTGTATATTTGCTTTTCTTATCCAGTACCTTATCGGCCCTCTTAACAAGCTTTGCTTTTGCCAAAAGCGCCGGCATATTTTCTCCCTGCAGAATCTCCACATCCTGAGCGGAAAGCTCCACTGCCGCCGCTGTCATATCCTGAACAAAAGAGACTATCTGAAAAGCTATAAATATAACTGCACATACACAAAATAGAGCAAGAGCAATATGCAGCCTTCTCAACCTTATACGTCGTTTTTTTAATTCCAATATCTTGCGTGTTCTTTTATCAGTCATCCGTAATATCCCCCACTGGTATTGATAAAATTACCATAATCAAGTATACATTACTTCGACAAAATCCGCAATGAACAGTCATCAAACTTTTCTTAATAATTATTGAATATTTCTGACGTAATTATTACAATTATTATGCTTTCATTAAGGCATGTAAAAACTACCGGATTACTCTTACCCGGAGTACATGACTAACCGAGCAAAGATCATTCGCCACACTGTCCGGCACCTGTGAATCAATATCAATCATCGTATATGCATATCCGCCTTTACTTTTATTGGTCATATCGGCAATATTCATATTATCTTTCGCTAAAATCTTTGTAAACTGTCCGATCATGTTCGGCACATTGTGATGCAGCAGTACAATTCTTGTATTTTCTCCCCGGTATCCCATATCACAGTCCGGATAGTTGACGGAATGACGGATATTTCCGTGCTCTAAGAAACTGCGGAGCTCTTTGACCGCCATCTTCGCGCAATTATCCTCCGACTCCTCGGTAGACGCTCCCAGATGCGGGATAACGATTGCCCCTTTTACACCTGCGATCTCCGGTGTCGGAAAATCTGTCACGTAATGCTTAACTTTGCCTGAGATCAGAGCATCAACTATTGCCTCCTCATCAACAAGGACATTTCTCGCGAAATTCAAGACTACTACATCCTTTTTCATCAGATCAATAGCATGCTTATCGATCATGCCTTTTGTACTCTCCATCGCAGGCACATGAATCGTGATGTAGTCGCAATCCCTGTATATCTCATCCACCGTCTTCGCATGCCGGATACTTCTGGATAAGCGCCATGCGGATTCAACCGACACGTAAGGATCAAAACCGAAGACTTCCATGCCCAGATTCGTAGCTGCATTGGCAACCAGTACGCCGATGGCGCCGAGTCCGATCACCCCAAGCTTCTTTCCCTCTAATTCGCATCCCGCAAAAGATTTCTTCGCCTTCTCTGCAGCCTTTGCTATATTGCCGTCTTCCTCGTTCTCCTGTACCCAGTTGATACCTCCGATAATATCTCTTGATGCCAGAAGCATTCCGGCGATAACCAGTTCCTTTACTCCGTTAGCATTCGCTCCCGGCGTATTAAAGACAACGATTCCCTGCTCCGCGCATCTGTCCAGCGGTATATTGTTCACACCCGCCCCTGCCCTCGCAATCGCTTTTAAATCCTTCCCAAATTCCATATCATGCATAACCGCACTTCTTACAAGAATGGCATCCGCCTTATCCACGGTACTGACCGGCACATATTCTTCCGTAAAATGCTCTGTACCCACTTCAGAAATCGGATTCAGACAATGATATTTATACATAATTACAGATTCTCCTTCTCAAACTTTTTCATAAACGCCACAAGTGCCTCCACACCCTCTATCGGCATAGCATTGTAAATACTTGCGCGCATCCCTCCCACACTTCTGTGCCCCTTAAGGCTTAAAAGTCCTGCTTCCTTCGCTTCTTTCACGAATCTGGCATCCAGTTCTTCGCTTCCCGTCACAAAAGTAACATTCATAAGGGAACGGTCTTTCTTGTTTACACCGGACTGAAACAATCTGCTCTCATCCAGATAGTCATAGAGAATCTTCGCCTTCTTCTCATTATACTCTTTCATGGCTGATAATCCGCCCTGTTTTTTAAGCCATTTGAACACTTTTCCGCAGATATAGATGCTGTATGCGGGCGGTGTATTATAAAGAGAGCCTGCGTCTGCATGGGTTTTATACATTAGCATAGTCGGAGTGCCCGGATACACTTCCTCACGGATCAAGTCCTCACGGATGATCACGATCGCCATTCCTGCAGGACCTACGTTTTTCTGCACTCCGCCGTAGATCAGACCGTATTTTGACACATCGACAGGCTCCGACAGAAAACAGGAGGATACATCCGCTACCAGCGGCTTGCCCTTTGTATTCGGAAGTTTTTTATATTTTGTTCCATAGATTGTATTATTCTCACAGATATATACATAATCTGCATCTTCAGATACCGGCAGGTTCGTACAATCCGGAATATAAGAGAACGTCTGATCCTCCGATGATGCCAAGACATTTACTTTTCCGTATTTTTGCGCCTCTTTGTACGCTTTCTTGGCAAACTGTCCCGTCACAATGTAATCCGCCACGCCATTTTTCATCAAATTCATCGGAATCATGGCAAACTGCGTCGAAGCTCCTCCCTGAATAAACAATACTTTATAGTTATCCGGAATCTTCATCAATTCCCGGATGTCTGCCTCCGCTGCTTCGATAATCTCCTGAAACGGTTTCTGGCGGTGACTCATCTCCATCACAGACATCCCGGATCCGTTGTAATCTAACATTTCCTGTGCCGCTTCCTTTAATACTTCCTCTGGTAAAACCGCCGGCCCCGCCGAGAAATTGTACACTCTGCCCATAATCATAATTCCTCCATCTTCAAGCTTTCATTCCTTATCAGTTCCCGATTTATTTTTTCTCTGTCTCCAGATCCTTCTCATCAAAAGCTTCGCTGATCTCTGCTCCCGGCGCTACCATCGGCCACACTTTATCGTCGCAGTCAATCTGACAGTCAATGACAACCGGTTTTCCCAATGTTAAAGCCCATGAAAACGCTTCCTTGAATTCCTCGCGGCTTGCCGCCCGGATTCCTTTTGCCCCCATAGCTTCTGCAAGCTTTACAAAATCTACGGCATCATTCAGCACCGTTGCCGAATATCTCTGTCCGTAGAAAAGGTTCTGCCACTGGCGGACCATACCAAGCACATGATTATTGATCACTACCTGTATCACCGGAATATTGTGCCGCACTGCGGTGGCGATCTCATTCATATTCATACGGAAGCACCCGTCTCCCGCGATATTGACAACGGTCTTACCGGGCATACCCATCTTTGCACCGAGCGACGCCCCCAGTCCATATCCCATCGTCCCAAGTCCTCCGGAGGTCAGAAATGTCCTTGGCTGCGTATATTTATAATACTGCGCCGCCCACATCTGATGCTGTCCTACTTCGGTGACGATGATCGCCTTTCCTTCGGTCTGACGGTAGATCTCCTCAACAACATAAGGTCCGGTAAGCTCCTTGGGGTGATAACTCAGAGGATAACGCTCCTTATAGTCCATGATTTTTTCGATCCACTGCGGATGACTCTGCTGTTCCAACCGCTCGTTCAGTATTCTGAGAGCCACTTTCAGATCGCCTACTACGCCCTCGGTAATGAGCACATTCTTATTCATCTCCGCCGCATCGACGTCTATCTGAAGAACCTTCGCATTTTTTGCAAACTTCTTCGCATTTCCCGTTACACGATCGCTGAATCTTGCCCCTAATACAATCAGCAGGTCGCATTCGCTGACTCCATAATTAGAAGTCTTCGTCCCGTGCATTCCAAGCATGCCCGTATACAGCCGATCCGTCCCCGGAAATGCTCCTTTCCCCATCAGACTGTCCGTCACAGGCGCATCCACCTTTTTCACAAATGTATAAAGCTCCTCGCTTGCTCCCGAGAGCACGGCGCCGCCGCCCACAAAGATATACGGCTTCTTCGCCTCCTTGATCATCTTAAGGGCACCAGAGATCTCTTCTTCCTTAACCTCCCAGGAAGGAAGGCAGAGCCCCGGCTTTACTTTCTGATACTCCGCCTTGTTCGCTGTCACATCCTTCGGGATATCTATGAGTACCGGCCCGGGCCTTCCCGACTTCGCGATGACAAATGCTTTGCGGATCGTATCCGCCAGATTCTTTACATCCTTTACAATATAATTATGCTTTGTAATCGGCATTGTGACACCGGCAATATCAATCTCCTGAAAACTATCCTTTCCAAGGAGCGATACACCTACGTTACAGGTAATCGCCACAACCGGGATAGAATCCATGTATGCCGTAGCGATACCTGTCACCAGATTCGTCGCCCCCGGTCCGCTGGTAGCAAAACATACGCCGACTTTGCCTGTCGCCCTCGCATAACCGTCCGCTGCATGGGCCGCTCCCTGTTCATGGGACGTCAAAATATGATTGATCTCATCGCTGTGTTTATATAATTCATCATATACATTGAGGATTGCACCGCCCGGATATCCGAATACGGTGTCAACACCCTGTTCCTTCAGACATTCGATAACGATCTGTGAACCTGTCAACTGCATATTTCAAAAATCTCCTTATCTCCTAAAATGTTTTAAAACTTTCCTCGTAAACTACTTTTTCGGAATCTCCAAGATAGCGCCGCGGTTTCCGGATGTCACCATAGAAGCATATCTTGCAAGATACCCGCTCGTCACCTTCGGTTCTCTCGGCTGCCAGTTTTCTTTCCTCCTCGCAAGCTCCTCATCAGAAACAGCAACCTCAAGCTTTAAGTTCGGAATATCGATCCTGATGATATCTCCCTCTTCAACCAGTGCGATCGGACCTCCTACCGCCGCCTCCGGCGATACATGTCCGATGGACGCGCCTCTTGATGCCCCGCTGAAGCGTCCGTCCGTGATCAGCGCAACACTGGAGCCAAGCCCCATACCCGCGATAGCAGAGGTCGGATTCAGCATCTCCCGCATGCCAGGTCCCCCTTTCGGACCTTCATAGCGGATAACAACAACGTCTCCCGCCGCGATTCTGCCTCCTTTGATTGCATCAATGGCATCCTCCTCGCACTCAAATACCCTTGCCGGACCTTCATGCACAAGCATCTCTTCTACAACCGCAGAGCGCTTTACAACACTGCCGTCCGGCGCAAGATTACCCTTAAGCACCGCCAGTCCGCCGGTCTCTGAGTACGGATGATCGATCGGACGGATAACCTCGGGGTTTCTGTTAACGGCATCTTTAATATTTTCTCCCACGGTTTTTCCTGTCACGGTCATGCATTCTGTGTGCAGCAGACCTTTTTTGTTCAGTTCGTTCATGACGGCATACACGCCGCCCGCTTCATTCAAGTCTTCCATGTAAGTCGGACCGGCCGGCGCGAGATGACACAGGTTCGGCGTCTTCTCGCTGATGCCGTTGGCAAAATCAATCTCAAAATCCATACCGATCTCATGGGCAATGGCAGGAAGGTGAAGCATACTGTTCGTGGAACAGCCAAGAGCCATATCTACCGTCAGCGCATTCAGAATCGCATCTTCTGTCATAATATCCCTCGGGCGGATGTTCTTTTCTAACATCTCCATAACCTTCATACCCGCCTGCTTCGCTAGACGGATCCTCTCAGAATAGACCGCCGGAATCGTACCATTCCCGCCAAGCCCCATACCAAGTACCTCTGTCAGGCAGTTCATACTGTTAGCTGTATACATACCGGAGCACGACCCGCATGTCGGACACGTCTTATTTTCAAACTCCAGCAGGCCTTCGTCAGATAAAGTTCCCGCCGCGTTCGCTCCTACTGCCTCAAACATACTGGAAAGGCTGGTCTTTTTCCCTTGTACCCGCCCTGCGAGCATCGGACCGCCGCTGACGAATACGGTAGGCACATTGATCCTTGCCGCCGCCATCAAAAGACCCGGTACGTTCTTATCGCAGTTAGGCACCATAACAAGCGCGTCAAACTGGTGCGCCAGCGCCATAGACTCCGTAGAGTCCGCGATCAGATCCCTCGTTACGAGAGAATATTTCATACCGATATGTCCCATAGCGATCCCGTCGCAGACTGCGATCGCCGGGAATACGATCGGCGTACCGCCTGCCATGGCAACCCCCTGCTTTACTGCGTTCACTATTTTATCCAGATTCATATGCCCCGGCACGATCTCATTATAGGAACTTACGATTCCCACTAAAGGACGTTCCATCTCTTCCTTTGTAAGCCCCAGCGCATTAAATAATGAACGGTGGGGAGCCTGCTGTTTTCCTTTTGTAACTGTATCACTTTTCATGTTCGTTTCCTCCTGAACCAATATACTTAAATCTTCGCTTTCACTCCGGTATTAGAAATGCCAAAACACCTTTTTGACGCTTGCGGCATAAGACAATGCTTGTTATGCAATATATGACGCGATCAAATCTCCCATCTTTTCGGTTCCGATCTGTACCCTGCCCTCGGACATAATATCGACTGTCCGGTAACCTTCCTTTAAAACCCTTGCCACTGCTGCCTCTATAGCGTCTGCTTCTTTATCAAGGTCAAAGCTGAAGCGGAGCATCATAGCCGCCGACAGGATGGTTGCGATCGGATTGGCGATCCCTTTTCCCGCAATATCCGGCGCAGAACCGCCGCTTGGCTCGTAGAGGCCGAATTTTGTCTCATTCAGGCTTGCACTTGCAAGCATTCCGATAGAGCCTGTCACCATACTGGCCTCATCTGAAAGGATATCCCCAAACATATTCTCCGTCAGAACTACGTCAAACTGCTTCGGATCTTTCACAAGCTGCATAGCACAATTATCCACCAGCATATGCTCTAATGCCACTTCTGGATAATCTTTCGCGACTTCCTCCACTACCTTTCTCCACAGCCTTGAAGAATCCAGCACATTAGCCTTATCAACGCTTGTCACCTTTTTCCCGCGCTTCATGGCAATATCAAACGCGCGGACCGCGATTCTTCTGATCTCATTTTCATTATATGTAAGGGAATCGTAGGCAGTCATCACACCGTTTTCTTCCACTGTTTTCCTCTCTCCAAAATACAGTCCGCCCGTCAGCTCCCTCATGATCATAAGATCAAAGCCTCCCTCAGTAATCTCTTCTTTTAACGGGCAGGCCCCTTTAAGCTCGTCATAGAGGATCGCTGGTCTTAAATTCGCAAACAGATTCAGCGCTTTTCGGATACCAAGAAGCCCCGCTTCCGGTCTCTTTGACGGCTCCAGCTTATACCACGGCGAAACCTTCGCATCCCCGCCGATAGAACCCATCAGTACGGCACTGCATTTCTTTGCCTTTTCTACAGTCTCATCTGTGAGCGGCACTCCATGTGCATCAATTGACGCTCCTCCAAGAAGAAGCTGTGTATAATCACAAGTATGTCCATAAATTTCAGCTGTCCGGTCAAGAACTTTCATTGCTTCCGTAACAATCTCTGGTCCGATCCCGTCGCCTCTTATAACTCCAATATTCAGATTCATATCCATCTTCCTTCCTTCGCCAAAAACCTATGTTTTTTATCATATCTTATTTTATGGCATGTTTCAAGACTGTAATTTGCTGAATTCTTGATAGATATTCACAACGTATATACCTGAAACTGACGGAAAAGAAAAGATTTCCAGCAGATATCACGCAGCCTGCCGGAAATCTTTTCTTACTCGTAAGTTCTATTTAATCCCCAAATATTCCCATGATCTTTATATAATCTTCTGTTTTATCTTTCATGATCCCAAATCCCTCTGTAAGCCCCTCCAGAGGAAAACGGTGAACGATCAGGCCCGCGGCATCAATCCTTTTTTCTTTAAGCCTTTTTATCACATAATTCCAGTCGTCCCCCTCATCCCCGGTAAACGATGAATTCCATGTCCCGGTAACCTTAAGCTGGTTTCTGAGTATCTTCCAGTACACTCCCTTTTTTAACACCATGTCCCCGTATGGATTCCCCACAAGGCACACACTCCCCGCTGCTCCTGTCAGGTCTATTGCCTGTGAGACCGTCTCATTCTTTCCCACACACTCAAAAAATACATCGGCTCCCCCGCCGTCTGTACGCTCCATCAGCCATTCCCTTACATTCTCTTTCCTGCTGTCGCAAAAGCTGTTTTCCATTACTCCCGCCTTTTTCACACACTCCCTCTGGTAATCCTTGTTTCCGATCACATAGATATCCTGATATCCCGCCTCCTTTAGAAACATCACAAGCAAAAGGCCGATACTCCCAAGCCCGCAGACTGCCACTCTCTCCTTCCTGTCCTCCCTGCAGGGCAGCACCCTTCTCATGGCATGTACCGCCACCGCCATCGGCTCCAGCATTGCCGCCTCTTCATAGGTTACACTATCCGGCAGTACGGTTACGTTCGCGGCAGGCACCGCCGCGTATTCCGCAAAGCCTCCGTCCCTTCTCGAACCCAGATAGCTGTAATCCCTGCACAATTCGTACTTTCCCTTCCTGCACGCAGCGCACCTTCCGCAGGGAATTAAGGGGAATACTCCCACTCTTTTATACAGAAGCCTTTCATCCGCTTCCCTCCCAACCTCTGTCACCTCTCCGGAAAATTCATGTCCGGGGATCACGGGCATCTTATGGGCTCCGTCCGCATAGATCCTTGGTATGTCAGAGCCGCAGATCCCGCATGCCCTTACCCGCACTATCACTTCCCCTTCCCCCGGCACAGGCTTTTTCACTTCTTTCAGCCTCATATCTCCTATATCCTGCAGCACATATGCTTTCATCTGGCTCCTCCGGTTCCTCTTTCTTCTTTCTCTTTCCTGAATCGTTCCAGATCCCCTTTTGTCGTGATCTTATAATTCTTCTCATCCCCAGGGATCATTACCACATCCATCCCTGCCAGAACCGCCGGTTCCGTTGATCCCCTGATCTTTTGCAGGCCGTCCGGAAAAAGCCTTACATTTGCCTCATAGTATTTTTCAAAGTCAAATACTTCCGGAGCCTGTCCCGCAAACACCTTTTCCCTCTCAAGCAGCTTTGAGATCCGCCCTCCCCCGCTGCTTAAGTACACTGTATCCTTCATGGGAAGTACCGGCAGGACTCCTTCATGTCCCTTCAAAGCAGCAAAACAGGCTGTGATCTGCTCTGCAGACAGGTTCGGGCGCACGGCATCATGGATCAGCACACTGTCCTTTAATGACTCCCTTCCGGCACCCCAGGCCTTCAAATCCCTGAGTCCATGAAACACAGAGGACTGCCGCTCACTCCCCGGTACGGAAAAGCCACGGATCTTTCCTGTATCCAGACCCCTTTCCCTTACATCTGCCAAAACCGCTTCTCTCCACTCTTCCTCCGCCACGATCTGCACCGCGTCTATCATAGGATGGCAGAGCATAGTTTCCAGACAGTAAGTGATCAGCATCTGACCCGATACCCTTATATACTGTTTTGGTACAGATAATCCCATACGGTGTCCTATTCCGCCGGATAATAAGATTGCTGCGTTCATCCTTTAACTCCTGTCCTTTAATTCCTGTCTTTAATTCCTCTAAAAGCTTCAGAACTTCAGCTCACGGATGTTCCTTAATGTCTCTTTGTAAGGTCTGTCCTTGCCGAACAGAAGGGTCGTTCCCAGCACAAAGCCCTTTACTCCCCTTGGGGCATACTCCTTGATCCTCCCTGCGCTGCAGGCTCCGTCCCAGTACAGCTCAAAGTCCATGTCTTCCTTGATGGAGAGCAGCTTCGTGATCTTCTTTCCGACATATGGAAGATACATCTGTCCTGCATTCCCCGGATTTACCGACATGACAAGAACCTTCTTTACGATCCTGAGCATCTCAAACACTGTCTCGACAGAAGTCCCCGGATTAACGGCGATCCCCGGGATCATGCCCGCATCTATGATCCTCTGCAAGGTTGTAGAAGGGTGGTATTCCGCTTCCGGGTGGATATAGACCGTATCCCCTTTCCGGAGGTTTGAAAGGAACAGCCCTATGTTGTTGCTGGGGTGTTCGATCATCAAATGAACATCCAGCGGCTTTTTTGATATGCCGGCTATGTAGCGCATGTCGTTTAATGACATGGCAAAATTCGGGACATAACGTCCGTCCATTATATCAATATGAAAAGAATCAATACCGCCTGTTTCAAGATCATGCACTTCTTTTTCCAGGCTCCCGTAGTCGGCACACATCATAGAGGCCATTAATTCAAAAGTCATCAATCTGTTCTCCTTTTACGGCGTTATATAAAATCATTTTTCAGCATTCGTCTTTTGTCCTTTTTAATATCTCATGATATTTCTTCTGTGTACTGCTGCGTTCCTCAAAGTCTGATCCATCCATCCAGCCTCCATAAAAGTGATGGACTGAAAAAGTAGATTTTTGAATCTTTTTTTCACAGCTCATATAATCATACGGATGGAATACGCTGGAAGGATACACCGTTACATTGTTAACATACTGCAATTCGTTGCTGATTTTCATTCCATGTCTTATATATGGAACCGTTTCATACATTCCATTTGTTTCCATATTCAGGCTTCCATCTTCTATCAAAAAATGAAACTGCTTTCGATATTCCAGCATCTCCTTTATCATCGGATGCCTTGGCATGGCCCCCGCCATGCCCCCTGTATTAATATTCCCCCACTTTTCAACTCCTGTAAAAGCAGGCTGATATAAAAGTGTATCCAGGTTTTTCAGAAGACTCACGTCTGTATCCATATAGATACCTCCATATTCATATAAGATATCCAGCCGCGCAGCATCTGTTACAAATCCGTACTTTTTCTGCCGATATGCTTCTCCTGCAAAAGGGATTCTATCCACATCATAATTATCTTCATTCCAGCAGATGATCTCATAATCCGGACAGTACTTTTTCCATGTCTTTACGCAGTCCGCAAGAAAATCCGGCATTTCTTTTCTCCCGAACCAGCAATAATGTATTTTCCGGGGAATCATCTGTTCACTGGTCAGTTTACTGACCGTGACAGTCTCTTTATTTTCTGACTCTAAAATCTGGATCAGCGGGATGATATAACACTCTGTCAGATCAAGGGTACGGATGTCATCTAAAAATCTTATGATCGAAAAAAACTTACTGTTTGTAACAAGAAGGAGCCTGCTTTTAGCCGGCGCCTTCAGATAGTCCGAAGATAATATTTTATATGTATGACCGCCGATCCGCACAGTCTCCCCTTGTTTGCGCCTGTCCATATCAACATAACATTCCACGTATCTTTCCAGTCCGAATGTCTGTATAAAATATGGGACCACGATCTGCCCTATCATGCCGGCGCCGTATATCACGATTCTTTTGTTCTCTGTTTTAATTTTCTCTGCCAGTTCAGAATACCTGCTGTTTTTTAGTATCATATATCCTCATATTTCTATAAAGCTTTAAAAGATCGTTCATTTTTCCAAGTTATTATTCTGCCTCATTCAAATCCAAAAATCTTTCCAAACAATACATCTGCCATTTCTGATTTCCGGAAAATTGTTTCATATCTAAGTCCTTTCGAAACTCATGCCGCTTTGGTCCACCCCAATCCGCAAAATAAGTATCAACTGGTCTGGGCATGGTTACTTTATCAGGAACAGAAATTTCCGGATATTTTTTTGCCATAAGTCCGCGTATTAAATATTTTGATTCACCATTCCGTATGCGATACAAATCCAACTCATCTGCCATTTTTAACTTTGCATACGGATCGTAATATGGCATATCTGCGACTGCAAAAGCATTAAAGTAAGAACTGGAAGACTCAATTGAAAACACATCATCCATAAATGAAAGAAAATCTATATGGCTTCCCTTGCGATACCTTTCAAACAAATACTGCATACTTTCCGACTCAGCAAGAACATCCTCTGGATTTGTAAAAATATAACGTTTCATAAACTCTTCAAAAGTCCAGTCCTTTGCCAGCAGTTGATCCATACCGCCAAAAATAAGGTCACTACTTTCTCCTACAAACATGAGTTCCACACCATCATCTTTTGCCTGAAGTGCCGCCTGTAAAATCTGAGGCTCTATGGAGTGAACCGGCGCATTTTTGGCTTTCATAACCGCATCAAGATGCAAAGCCACTGTATCCCAACTGATATCAACATAATGAAGCAGCAGTCCATAATATTTCGCATAATACTCTGCTCTGGCAAGCTCTTCTTTTTGAAACTCTCCACCAAGAAACCTAAATGTATACGCATGACTTCCACCAAGATATGAGGCTACAATAGCGGAGTCCATGCCGCCCGACAAAAGGATTCCTTTTTTCTTTCCTTCAAATATTTTTATTTGTTTCTCAATCTCCCTGTCAATATCATCAGATGTATGAACCAGAATTCTCTGTTCGTCTGGAACTGGTTTAATACAACAATGTTCCATTCCCTCATAAAAATCTTTACTGTCATCTTCAATATAGCGAAAAGCCATATAAGAACTCATACAATATTTTTTATCTACCATGAATCAATCCTCCAAATCCAAAAATATTTATAATGCGCTACTGTTCTCCCGCATCGATATCAGCGTCTCATTGATCAGAGTTGAACTTGTTCCTTTTGTATATGGAAAATAAATAATTCTGACCCCGATTTCTCCAAATTGGTCTTCCAAATGTCTCCATTTATCTGTACCATACCAATCGTCTCCTACAAACATCAGATCAAATCGAAGTTTCTCCCAAGCCTCGAACTTATTCATTGTTCTTTGAGGAACCGCCACATCGACACAATTTATATTTCTCACAATTTCCAGACGTTCTTCAAAAGGAATCACAGCCTTCTTATGTTTATATGCAACCAACTCATCTACCGTCACACCGACAATCAGTTTATCACACATCGCTTTAGCATTTTTAAGCATATTCAGATGGCCTATATGAAACAAATCAAATACTCCTGTCGTATAACCTATAATCATCTTATCCTCCGTTCTAAACATTTCAATTTTAATTGTACTGCTTTTCGCTGAATTCCATATATTAATCCTCAATCGACCTCTTCAAATAGTTACATATATATTCCCCAGCGTGTCCTATATTAAGGAATTCCCTTTCTAATAACTGTCTGCGTTTTTCTATCTTACTGTCTATTCTTTCAATTATTATCTTCTGAAGCATACTTTCTAGTTCTTCTTTCGTTCTAGTTATATAATATGTATCAAGAATTTTTTTTGCCAAACGTGTATACACCTCATCTTGATGTTCTTTTCTCGGATTAAAAATATAAATACACGGATGGAGTGATGGAAGATATTCTCCTATAAAAGAGCCACAGTCAGTGATCATACAATAACTTTTCTTAAATAACTTTATATAATCTCCCTGCGTGACGCACATCCCATTCGGCTGGCTGTTCCACTCATGCAAATAATCAAAATAATCTTCTTGTCCAAATGAAATACGTCCCTCTTTTTCCCGTGCTTTAATTTGAAACGGCAGCAAAGGATGCGGCTTAAAAACAAAATTAATTTCCCGATGTTTTTTTACCAATTCCATTATAATATCCTTATATAGATCAAAAGTAGCAAAATTATTACTTACTCCCAGCGAATGATGCGGCGCATAAATTACAATTGGATTTCCATTATCGGGAAACTGATCTTTTTCATTAAAATATTCATCCAATTTGGGATATCCGCTGAGAACTGTATTAAATCCACTAAACTCTCCATCGGCTAATACACGTTTAAAGCTATCATTAGTATCAAGAAAAAATTTCCAAGTTTCCCTTATACATTCAGTGTGATAATGGTAAAAAAAAGAATCTACCATCAATAGACTGTACGGCACATAACAAGTCAGATATTCCCAGTTTAACTGATCAAGACGGTTGTAAAAATTTCCTGTTGAACCATACAGTTTTGGAATATCATAAAACAAAATATCCGGATTAAGTTCGTGTAAATCTTTTGGATTTCCCCATTCGTCATAGCCATTAATCACGCGGTATCCTTTCGATTCAAAAAACTCAATATCTTTTTTTACATCCGAATAAAAATCCCGATACCCAACATCCCGTCTTGAAACCACATAAATAAAGGGTTCAAACAGTTCCTGTTTTTCCATGGCATGATAAACTGAGGAATATCCAAACACTGCCGCATCATGAGTCATAAAAAACACTTTTACCGTCTTCCCTTTACTTACCTTTCGTTTCAATCTGTTCAATTTTATCTGATGATTTAAATGATACTGCTGGATATGATTGCCAACAATCATCTTGTGGTTTTCTACACACTCCCTTAAAACACAATAATCCTCATGTAGTATAGGCAAACGGTAAAAAAATCCCAATTCATCAAGTGTCTTTTTTATATCCTTATGATGTCGCTCCTGCGTTGCTATAATGACCAAAGCTTTATCAGCATATTCACTGAGTTCATATATGCTTTTGATTTTTATTCCCTTCTGTTCGACACGCATACTTTCTCTTTTCTGGTTTGTCGTTGCAAAGAATTTTACCCTTCCCGAATAATTCGCTATTTTTATGCTTGTTTCCATATCAATAATGTAATCTAATACACACATTCCTATATCTGCGTATCCATAAATAATAACATCTTCATATTTTTTTAATTCTGAACATAACTTTTCCTGAAAGCTCATAATCTCATCTCCTGACTCACCCAATGCAGATCACTGCACTGCCAAATTTATCTGACATGCATATATCTAAATTTATATTTTTAGATACATTTCTAATTCATTCCCTATCTAAAAATTCTATTAATTTCTCTGCACCATTTTCCCAAATATTTTCATCATAAATTTTTTTCATTACTTGTTTCCTTTCTGTCTGATAAGTATCTTTGTTACTTTTCACGTCATCCAGAAAATCAAAAAACTCCATCAGGTTTTTAACCTTTGGTCCCGGCATATACTCTTTTGGAAACTTCACTGAAAATCCTCTCGTATACTCATCCATATCCCCTATCAGATAGCAAATCGGTTTGTTGAGTAAAAGATACTCAAATGCAATACCAGAATAGTCTGTTATAAGCGCCGCAGTATTTCCCATGATTTCGTGCAATACCAGATTGTTGCTATTCAGTTTTTCATCTGTAATAATTTTTATATGACTACAAAAATCAGGAATCCGTTCCTCTGTTTCTTCTCTTGGATGAGGCTTAATTACTAATAGCTGCCTATTTTGTTTTAATTTACAGTCAAGCTTTGCAAATACCTCCTGATTTTTCAAAATACTCAATGTCTCCATGACAGCAGAGTCCCTCCGTTCAGTTCCTCGTAACTGTCGAAATGTCGGCAGCCATATAATTATCTGCCTGCCTCTCAAAGGGATGATCTGCTCTATGGATTTTTGGTGATAAAGAAATGTCTGAATACGCGGCGGCATAATATACAACTGTTTATTACGAGCAACATGATACTGCTCTTCATACAGCCGCGCACATCTTTTTGACGGACACAAAGCAAAATCCACTTCTTCTGGCTGGCTCAACACATCATTGACACGTTTTAGCGGAATTGTCCCATGGTTCATATAAAAAAGTTTTTGTTCACACCGAACCTTATGGATTGGCTCATTTTCATATAATAAATATGCCGTTCCTGCATACAGCCAACAGTATCGAATAACCTTTATAATATTTGCCCGCAAACGAACCAGATTCTTATCAAGGTAAATCACCGGCTGATTCTTAACTGCTTTGCCATCTGTCAGATAAATTATTTTGTATTTACGCCCTTTATATTCCTCTGTATGATAACGGACAATCGCATCTGCATTTTCGTGAGGTTCACTACCAGCCATAAAAATCATCTGTCTTCTGATTGGAAATCTGCTAAAAAAACGAATCAGTTTTTCTGTTACAGAATAATAATATATTGGGTAAACATAACAAGATATCATATATTCTTTAATCTCTTCTTTCAGTCCTTCATAAATCACATTATAAGAATCTGAAGTGATCAAAAGAATAACATTACAAGAACCTTTTTTTCTAATTACATCGGCCCCAGTAATGCAAACCTGACTTTCACCAATCTTTTTTATGTGTCCATGTATATTTTCATTATTGTCTATCAGCTTTGTGATCCTCTGCACAAAAGATTCTTTTCTGTACAGATTCAACATATCATTTAAACGTTTACCACAACCAAAGCACCAAACTTCCTTTTTTACGCTTATCTTATTTAATTCCTGTACGGATAATCTTTTTACCATTCATCACATTTAGTCTTTCTGAATATTTCTGCTCCAATATCTTCATCCGTAAATAAAGCTATTGCCGATTTATTTTTCATTAATTTTTTATCTAAACATAAAAATTGCCGCAGTCCATAATACTCTCGTTCTCTGATGAGTCTGCCATCATTTCCGACTGTCTCCAGATAATCTCTGTAAAACGATTCCATATTGTTTGTAAATCGAAATGAATATTTATTTGTTTGATTGTTTTTCGTATCTAATCGTATAAACTCCCTTTTATTTCCATATACTATTTTGAGGTAATAAGCACTTCTATCTTCAAATAAAAAATAAACAACGGCCCCCCTCGCAAGCTGCAAAATCCCACTATCAAAAACGCTCCCGTCTTTCGGTGAAACTTTTAGACACATATTTGCACAAGCCGGCAGCAGATAAACCTTTCCTTGTCTGACATATATTTTAGTGAACATAAAATCACTGCCTTTAAAAGTCTTTGGATATCCATAATATTGTGTGACATGATTGTTTTCCGGATTCCATCTGATGATCGGGCCTACTTTTTTCGGAGCCATCCATAAATCATTTTCTAATCTGCACATGCTCCAGCAACCACAATTTTCTTTCCCAACACTATATACTTTTCCTTCACATGTATCCATATTAAATCTCAGCACAAAATTGTTTATAACACTTGGTATATAAAATTGATTTTTATCTACATAGGGAGATTTTCTGAACATATATTCTCCTGAAATCCATTCATCAAAATACTCTATTTTTTTAGTTTTTATATCAATCCTAATAATTCCGGGATATGTACAACTAATGATATAAATCCATGATTCATATAAGATCCCCCCGTTAAATTTTCTTTGAGAGCGATAAAATGGGTATTTTTTGCTATCCACCCCTTTTACTTCCAGCATAGTAAAATCTTCTGACACAATATTATATACTGCTATTTTATCTGCTGAACATGGTACAAAATAAATTTCACTGTTACACAATACAGCAGTCGTATACAGACGTTTTCCTCCTACCTTTTCATTCGGAAACATACGTACATAAGTACAATTCCCTGTTGCTATATCTACTCTAAAAAGTGCATTAAATTCATCACTCGCCGCATATGCCGTAGATTCATCTATTCTTACAAACGCCTCGAAGCAAAGTAAATCCCCATTATCATTCCTACCATCAATGTCGGTTCTCTGAATCATAGCTTTGCTTCCAACCCTTCGGCATAATGAAACCACACTGCTGACATCCCCATAATACCCATCACTTATCACCACAGCCCGGTCCATATCTGCCGTGTCGTCATAGATCCCCCACCCTGCCTCTTTATACTCTTCTACGATTCTTTCATACTCTGCCCAAAGCTGCGGTCTCATACTCTCTATTGTTGCTTTTATAAGGGGATGGGGACGCCAGAGCAATGCTACTTCGTCTTTATTCTCTTCAAATATCCCAAAGACACTCTTCATCTTCTCAAGCATCTTTTCATCATGCTGCAAAAGTGCGCTCACACTCGTATTATAAAATATGATCTTCTTCCAGGTACCATCAGGCTTTTCTATTACCTCAAGCCAATCTTTGGGGATCTTAAAACATTCTTTCTTTGTGTTCAGCACTTTATCGACCTTCGGCGATCCAAACCCGAGTATCTTATCTTCCCAGTCCTTCCTTGTATACCCATATTCCTTCGTATTCTCTGTCAAAATATTGATATAGATCTGTCTCATACCCTCTGACTGCACCACAACCTTATCTGCGTTAAGTACTCCCGGACAGGTACAAAAATGAGCCATTTTACCGATTGCCCTCTGGTCATCCGGTTCAATCTCATCCAATATAAAATAAGGAATATATATGAGTTTCTCCGTTAACTGCTTTAATCTCTCTGAATAAAAGTCCGGATGCACACTTGTCACAAAGTTTGTATTATCATATGGATTATGTATGAATATCATATCCGGCTTTCTACCCTCAATATCATAATCCCTGTACCACGTAACCGGCACATACTCCGGATACTGGTCTCCCTCATAATGCATTTTCCCAAAGCTCCCGTCTGACTTCCTGTCATAATACGGAATCGGGATCACATAAGCGTCGCAGTCCGGGTCCTCATCCGCCGCTTTCCACACACTTTCCAGACTGTCCCACATAGATGCCTTGTACGGGAGAAAGACAGCCTCCGTCCTCTCTTTTATGTCATTTTTTATACTGCTCTCAATCTTTCTAAGATATGAACGCAAAAGCTTATACACTTTATTCCCATTCCCGGTTTCCCCCTGCATGATCTTTTCATGGCACTGGTACACCAATTCACAGTATTTCTCCAAAAGTAAAATGACCGCGCACCCTTCCCCCTCCGCTGCCTCTATCATCTCCCCCAGAGTGATCGCTCCCTGCTGGCAGTCCTCAAGAAGTCCCAAAGCCCCAGGATAATTCCTGTTTTCTATTGCGGCCCGGATCTCTTCATGTGCTTCCTCTAGCACCTTCAGGAAATCTTCGGCCTGTCTTTTCTGCGCTCTTCTCATGTCCTATTCCTCTGCGTTGCTTTTATTTATTTAATAATAAGGTATATTGGTCATCTTATTGGCTGTGCGCCTTAGATGATGCGAAAATACTTCCCGCTTCGCTCCCCGCTACATCACTTCCTTTGTGTTCACAGGGTCCTGGCCTACCCAATCCGCGGAAATACTTCCCGCCTTCTAAGGCCGTACTGGCAGGCTGTTCCTGACAGCAGGGTCTTCACCCCTTTTTATATCATGAACCCGCCGCCCAGTCCTTCCGGTAAAATCCCGGCTCTCGCCGTTATTTATCTGGACCGCTGTTCTTATGATCCCTTTTTTATCTTTTCTGCCGCTTAGCCAGACATCTATGCCTCAATGGACGATCTGACCGGCAAGTCCGCGTTTCAGCGCGTTCTTTGCGCTATTTTCTTTCTCATCCCCATAATAGCCGCAGTAACCGCAGGTAAACATTCCCTCTCTCCTGCTCCCTTCCCTGCCGCACATGCTGCACTCGCTGCTTATCCCTTTCCCAAGGACCTCTACAAGCTCTACCGACTGCTCCTTGCATTTTTGCTCCAGCCGCTTCCGGATGTAGCCCCTCTGCCACATGGATACATAGCCGTTGATCCTCCGGCTCCTCCCCGCCGCCTGCGGTCTTGGAAGCTTCGCGATATAGATGGTCCGCGGTTTCTCTATTCTCAACAGGCGGTTTAATTCACAGTTGATATAGCTGTGTATCTGCTCTTTGTACCTTCTCTTTTTCGCCTCGTACTTCTTTCTCCCCGGATTGTCCTTCCGGCCGCGCTGATAGCCTGCGGTCTGTTCCCTTACCCAGTCCGAATACCCGGTCTGGTACTCCCCAAGCCTTTCTCCGTACCGGCGCCTTTTATCTGTCGTCAGCATACTGTACATCCCCGGCGCCAGACCGATCTCATTCACATAGTCACTATGGGAACGAACCGACACTTTCACCGGAACATGGATATCTGCCTTCCCCTCCTCAGGGTACAGCTTAATATAGATCTGGCTCCCATACCGGTTCCCGTCCGTCAGTTCAACAAATATGCGCTTGCGCCTTTCTTTTGCCGCCAGATAGATCCCGTGGTCCCCATAGCGGTGAGCCTTCCCTGAAGATGAAAACCCTTCCGCCCTGTCTGTATGAGGCTTTATGTGGTATTTTCTTACCTGCCTGCACAGATAGCGGTGCAGTTTCCCTGTATCAACACCCTCTGATACCTCGTCATATGTCTTTTGCAGCCCGCTTTCCAGTTCCACAGGCTCACCTTCCAGCACTGCGGCAAACGCATTGTTCACCTTCAGCAGGTACCTCAGATAATGCTTCTCGTCTGCCGTCAGGTTCTTGTTTTCCCCGACCAGACCCAACACCTTTGATTTCGTGCGCGTCCACTGGCTCTTGATATCCCCGAGGGCATCAAACACTGCCAGATAAAAATATACGGACGGCAGGTCAAGTTCACTCCGAAGACCTGAGGCCGTCATTTCATTCTGGATAGTATATCCCGGATAGAGTTTTGAAAGACTCCCGATCCCGCCGAAGCGGTCATATACATAATTTTTGACTTTCCTGCAGTCAAGGGCAATCTCCCGGAGCTTTTCCATATCTTCTGTCCGGATAGTGCCTTTGCTGTGCTGGCATACGATCTTACATACTGCTTCTGATGGTTTCTTCATTTTCACCACATTTTTCATCCATCTGTCAGTCCCCTGATATCTATACTTTTCACGCGGTATAATCCTCAAGCACATATATATTTTCCATATAAGTTGTCATTGAAGATTTCGTGGATTCTCCTAATCTGCGAAAATGGGTTTTATTGTTGAGAAACAGAAAGTTTTTTTTCGGTCTGACCACAAATCTGACCATAAAACTTAGAAACTTCATTCATATATTGACGTTTGGTATCCATGGAAGGATGTACATAACGGTTCAAGGTGATCTGCACATCGGAATGTCCCAGCATCTCACTGAGGCTTTTTACATCAATACCTTTTTCAATACAATTAGTAGAAAAAGTATGCCTGAGAATATGAAAATTTTTGTCAGGGAGTTCCGCATCTTTCAATATCTTTTTGAACTGGTACTGCAAGGTTCTCGGTTCTAATGGCTTATCCCCGCCAAATACATATTTCGTATTGTTTGTAAAAGTCGCGAAAATTTCTAACACTGTGTCAGACATAGGGATTTCCCGTCTGGAACATTCACTTTTTGGCACTGTCTCTGTTAAAACTGTCGTCGTCTTATATCCTTTAGTATAGAGACGCTGTACAGTGCTGTTGACTGTAAGAATCTTGTTTTCCGGATCAATATCAGACCATTTCAAAGCGCAGATTTCTCCAAGCCTGAGCCCTGTAAGAAGGCAAAGCAAAACTGCCTTTTTAAAAAGATCCATCTCTTTAAAAAGTATCAACATCAGCTTTTTCTGCTCATTCAGGGTAAAGGTCTTTACAGCTTTATTTCGTACAGCAGAAGTTGTTTTTTTTTAGGACAGGCATTGTAACAGAATATTTTCGCGCCGCAAACTTTAAAATCTGATTCAGCACACAATAAATACTCTTACAGACACTGTCAGATAAGTGGTCAAAGTTCTTTTTCTCTCCAAACATATCTGTTATCTCTGCAAGTGTGGCATTCTCAAAATATTTTTTAATATGGTTATAATAAATCGCGCTGTACTTTATATAAGTTGAAGCTTTCCGGCTGTTATTTATGTCCTCAAGCCACTCCTCTGCCGTATCAGATAACTTAACATTATATAAATGAATGCTGCTTTCTGTTCCTAAAGCAGCATTTGTCAAAAGATTTTTTTGTACGTCCAGTTTTTTTCGTACCTCATCATATGTCTGGGCGTAAACAGAACGGTATATCTTTTTTTCTCTTGCTTCGCTGTATACCATAAAGCGCCCCTCCCAACGTCCGTCTTTTCTTTTCCTTATGTTTTCTCCATGTCTCGCCATAATAATCCTCCATCTTTTGTTTGTGTGATTTTGACCCGGAAATTGACCATAAAATATTTTCAGGGTTACTCTTTGCAATAAAAATAGCATTTTTTCATCATTATATCAGTCTTTTTCTGAATACTTGAATAATTTGGCATGTAATTAATTTCGAAAAAAGCATTGTTATTTAGATTAAGATGTGATAGAGTAATGTCGATATAAATATGTATTAATAAACTATCTGTTTCAATTTCGCAGATTAGGAGAATCTGCGAAACCAATATAACAGTAAAAAAGAGGCAAAGTTTTATTCTGATCCAATAAAACTTTGCCTCTGATCTCTTTTAAAGATTCTCCGGCCCAAACCCAAGCGGCAAGAGATCGTTAAGGGTATATATTTTATACTCATTTTCACTCTTTGCCAGAATCACCTGAAACTTCTTCGGATTGACAAACTCCATCAGCGTCTGCCTGCACACCCCGCAGGGCGGGCAGTAATCGTGATTACCTTTCGCATCCTCATTGACAATGCAGATGGACTGAAAAAATCTCTCTCCTTCGCTCACCGCCTTGAAAACCGCCGTCCGCTCCGCGCAATTTGAAGGCGAGTACGCAGCGTTCTCAATATTGCATCCGGTATATATCTTCCCGCTCTTTGTAAGCAGCGCCGCCGCCACCTTAAAATGAGAGTAGGGAGAGTAAGAATACTTAAGTGCTCCAAACGCCTCTTTTACCATTTCTCGTATCATGATTTCCCTCCTGTCCCTATGATCACAAAACATCTTCAATCAATATCTTACTTTAAAGAAAATCCATTTTCAAACCTTTCTGACAACCTTTCCCATCTGTCCCATGTATCCAGATGTCTATCCATCCATCGTCCGTAAAACCCAATCAGCGCTCCATTGCCCAAAGCCAGCACCACCGTCCCCACACCGATTCCCACAAGTCCGTAAAATAATGAAAAAGACAATACTATGGCAATCACAAGACAGGTCATATCAAACCTGATCTTAAACTCAGGCAGCGCGATCTTAAACTGTCTGCTGATCCCCTTTACAAAAAACTCGTACACCTGCGGATAAAAATATGTCTTAAAATAAAGCGCAACACCCAGCGAATTCAGCAAAAATCCCACAATGAAGTATACAATACGGATAGAAAGCGGCAGAGAACCCGGCGCAAACCGCTCCGGATCAAAACGCGGGATCACCATCCGCCAAAAGTCAAGAACCGCGCCGTAAATAAGCCCCGACACAAAAGAAAAGAAATACAATCTCCTCACCTTCTTCATCAGGACACAAAAAAGTATGAACAGCATCCCCTGTACAATATATTCTGCCTGTCCGAAAGTCAGAGCTTTGACCTTAAGACTGACGATATAAGCCGGAGCTACCACCATAGACATCCCAAGATCAGCTGCTGCCAGCATAGCTGTCGCAAATGACAGCACAATCACTGCCAGTACATAGATCAGCTCATTACTGACCCTGATTTTTTTCACGGAAACCACCTCTCCTTATGTACGCCGCAGCGCAAAGTAAATGCTGAAGTCCCTCTCAATGACCTGTTACGCAATCTCAAGCGCAGTCTCCATCATCTGATGAAATCCTGTCTCCCGCTCCTTCGCGCTAAGAGATGCTTCCTTGTACAGATGGTCAGAAATAGTAAGGATACACAGCGCCTTCTTTCCTGCCCTCGCCGCATTCATGTAAAGTGCTGCCGCTTCCATCTCAACAGCTAATACCCCCATGCGTCTAAACCGGTCATTAAAATCCTCCCTGTCATGATAGAACACATCTGAGGACAGTACGTTTCCTACCTTCACATTCGCGCCCTTGTCTCTTGCTGCCCTGACCGCTCTTTCTAAAAGCCCGTAGTCAGCGATCGGCGCGAACGCGCCCGGAATCTGATACTGCTCCCCATAACCGGAATTCGTACATGCTCCCATAGCAATGACGAGATCCATCACATTTACATCATCCTGCATAGCGCCGGCCGAACCGATACGGATAATATTTTCCACGTCATAAAAATGATACAGCTCATAACTATAGATACCGATCGAAGGCATCCCCATACCGCTTCCCATGACCGAAACCTCTTTTCCATGATAAGTTCCCGTAAATCCAAGCATGTTCCGGACTGTGTTAAAACAGGCCGGCTTCTCTAAATATGTTTCTGCAATATACTTTGCCCTAAGCGGATCCCCCGGCATTAAAACTGTCTTCGCGATCTGACCTTTTTCTGCTGCATTGTGCGGTGTTCCCATAATACAAGCCTCCTTTTTCTCTTTCTTTTATCATAACATCACACTGACAGAATCTCCATACAATTTTTACTATCTTTGTCATAAGAATGAAACCAGATAAGGATAAAATTAAGTAGATGATAAATAATATAAAGAGCCACTTGAAAATCAAGCAGCTCTCATGTATAATCTACTTAGAAGTGATCGGAATTGAATCTCCGATTGCCCTCAGCAAAAATGATTATAAGAAATAAGCATCCAAACTTGGGCGGTAGGGATGCTTATTTCTTTTTATGATTGTCTATGTAAGACAGAGCCGCAAACAATACAAGTAATAATGTAAGAACTTCCATTATACTCATAGGGCATCACCCTCTTTCGTTAGACTAGAGGGCATCCATCGGAAAATCGCATCCTATTTTCTTTTCAATTACACGAGTTCATTATAGCATATGGAAAGCTGATACTCAATCAAAAGAACCTATGTATAGGTTAAAAAATTTATCCTTATCTGGTATCAATCAAATCTGATAATACAAAAAAGATCCTGCCTCATTCATACAAACATCATGAACCGCAGGACCTTTCAGGTCTGTTCGCCTTATTTTAATTTCCAGATATCTTTATTGTACTCCGCAATCGTACGGTCTGATGAGAAATATCCCGCTTTCGCGATATTCACAAGCATCTTCTTACTCCACGACCTGCGATCTTCATAATCCGCATATGCCCGCTCCTTCGCACCTATATACTCCTTAAGGTCAAGAAGCGTCATAAACCAGTCTTTCTGGATCAGCTCCGCATGGATCCGAAGGAGATGATAAGGCTCCCCAATCTTCATCATCTCAGGACTGATGATAAAGTTGATAAGTTCCCTGATCTGTCCATCATTAATATAGTAATCCGCCGCGCGGTAATCATAGTTCTTATAATGGTTAATCACCTGATCGCTGCTCTCTCCGAAAATATAGATATTTTCATCTCCTACCAGCTCATGGATCTCCACATTCGCCCCGTCTTCAGTTCCAAGAGTCACCGCGCCATTCAGCATGAACTTCATATTGCCGGTTCCTGAGGCTTCCTTAGACGCAAGTGATATCTGTTCCGAAATATCACAGGCCGGAATCAAATGTTCTGCCATTGTAACATTATAATTTTCCACCATAACAACATTCAGATATGGCGATACCTCCGGATCGCTCTCCACCAGACTCTGGATACAGAGGATCAGATGGATAATATCCTTGGCAATATGGTAAGCAGGAGCCGCCTTCGCGCCAAAGATCATCGTAATCGGCATTGCAGGTTTTCTTCCTGCCTTAATCTCCAGATATTTGTAAATGGCATACAAGGCATTCATCTGCTGTCTCTTATACTCGTGCAGCCTCTTCACCTGAATGTCAAAAATAGAATTCGGATCCAGCGTCAGTCCCTGCGTCTCTTTAAGGTACGCCGAAAGCTCCTCCTTCTTCTTATGCTTTACTGCCAGAAGTTCATCAAGCACCGTTTCATTATCAATATACTCTAAAAGCCCCTGAAGCTGATCCGCATCCTTTTGAAAGCCGTCCACATACTTTCCAATCCACTCTGTCAGCTCATGATTACAGTGAAGGAGCCAACGACGGAAAGTAATGCCATTTGTTTTATTATTGAACTTCTGCGGATAAATATCATAAAATGCCTTAAGCTCGGAATTTTTCAATATCTCCGTATGAAGCGCCGCCACGCCGTTCACGCTATAGCCATAGTGTATATCCATATTCGCCATGTGTACGCGTCCCTGTTCATCAATGATCGCTACTTCCGGATTATTATATTTCGCTTTCACCCGCACATCAAGCTCTTTGATGATCGGCACGATCTGGGGAGCCACCTGTTCCAGATAATGAACCGGCCATTTCTCCAATGCTTCCGCCAGAATCGTATGGTTTGTATACGCACATGTCTTCTCCACGATCTCGATCGCCTCATTAAAGTCAATGTTTTTCTTGACAAGCAGACGGATCAATTCCGGAATAACCATAGACGGATGTGTATCGTTGATCTGTATCGCCACATGTTCATGGAGCTTTCGAAGATCCCAACCCTTCTCCTCACACTCCATAAGAATCAGCTGAGCGCCGTTTGACACCATAAAATACTGCTGATAGATCCGAAGGAGATTCCCTGCCTCATCGCTGTCATCCGGATAAAGGAACAGGGTAAGATTTTTTGCCACCTCTCTTTTATCAAAAGTAATACCATTCCGTATGATCCCCTCGTCGATACTCTTTACGTCGAAAAGATGAAGTTTGTTCTTACCGTTCTCATACCCCGCCACATCAATGTCATAAAGCGCCGAAGTCAGCGTAAAATCGCGGAAAGGCACCTCAAAAGAAATCCCTGTATCACAGAGCCATCCTTCCGGCTCAATCCACGGATTCGGCACTTCCTTCTGCCTTCTGTTCTCAAAAATCTGCTTAAAAAGCCCCATATGGTAATTCAGACCGATTCCGTCGCCCGACAGCCCGAGTGTTGCGATCGAATCAAGGAAACATGCTGCCAGTCTTCCAAGTCCTCCATTTCCAAGAGACGGCTCCGGCTCCATCTCTTCAATACGCGCCAAGTCTTTTCCATATTCTTTTAAAAGCCTTGCCGTCTCATCATAGATACCAAGATTGATGAGATTATTGGACAAAAGCTTACCGATCAGGAATTCCGCTGATATGTAATACAATTTCTTATCACCCTGAATCGGGGACGTATCTTTCAGCTTCTCCTTCGTATATTCCAGCAAAGCGCCGTATAATTCGCGGTCATCCGCCTCGCCGATCGTCTTCTGGTTTCTCTTCTGTACAAGATTGTTCAATTCATCCCTAAGCATAGTCTGCCTCCTACATATTTCTGCATATGATAATCTTATAGATTCCTTTGCAATCCCTTCAATTGCTGTTCTGAATTCATAGTTTACCACAACTGCCATAATGTTGTCTAATAGCATTTTGCCCAAAAAAGATACAAAAAGAAGGACCTTCTGTACAAAAGTCCCTCCTAAATAAAAGCCATATTCCTGCCTTTACTTTTTTCCTACTCTGCCGATGCCTTCTCAACCTGCGCGATCGCACCTTTTTGCATCGGAATACGGCAGTTTTTGTTGCTTCCGAATTCTACGATAACATCCTCATCCGTAATATCAATGATCACACCATAAAACCCACTTGTAGTAAGTACAGTGTCTCCTACTTCAAGAGCTGAGATCATGGCCTGTACCCTCTTCTGCTCCTTCTTCTGAGGTCTCATAAAGATAAAATAAAAGCCGGCAAAGATCGCTACATATACTAAGATCAGGATCAAACCGCTCGGACCGGCCGTATTCTGCGCTGCTAAACTGAACATAATCATTCCTCCTACTAAATTTAAACACTATTGCTATCATACACAATAATACATTTTTCATCAAGTAAAATTTATCAATTCATATATATTTTATAAATCATCAGCGCCGCTCCGTCTCATTCCGGCAATCTTTTCCTTCTTATACTCCTTATATCTTCCCGCTTCAATGGCAGCTCTGATCTCGCCCATCATCTGATTATAAAAATACAGATTATGCAGTACGCAAAGACGCATGCCAAGCATCTCCTTCGCTTTCAGCAGATGTCTGATATAGGCTCTGGAGTAATTCCTGCACGCCGGACACTGGCAGTTCTCTTCAATCGGACATGTGTCCAGCTCATATTTCGCATTGAACAGATTAAGCTTTCCGTGATTCGTATATACATGTCCATGCCTTCCGTTCCGGCTTGGATATACACAGTCAAAGAAATCAATCCCCCGGTCTACCGCTTCCAGAATATTCTCCGGTGTTCCGACGCCCATAAGATAGGCCGGCTTATCCTGCGGAAGATAAGGGACAACCGCTTCCAGAATCCGATACATCTCTTCGTGCGACTCCCCTACCGCCAGACCTCCTACAGCATATCCATCCAGATCGAGCGCAGCAATCTCCTTCGCATGCCGGATGCGGATATCCTCATACACGCCTCCCTGATTGATTCCGAAGAGCATCTGCTGCGGATTCAGCGTATCTGGAAGACGATTCAGCCGTTCCATCTCCGCCTTGCAGCGAATCAGCCATCTCGTCGTCCGGTCCACAGACTTTTCGATATATTCTCTGTCCGCCACACTGGAAGGACACTCATCAAATGCCATAGCTATGGTAGAAGCCAGATTTGACTGTATCTGCATACTCTCTTCCGGCCCCATGAATATCTTTCTTCCGTCAATATGGGAGTTAAAATAAACACCCTCTTCCTTGATCTTTCTCAATCCCGCCAGAGAAAATACCTGAAATCCTCCGGAATCCGTAAGGATTGGGCGGTCCCATGCCATAAATTTATGCAATCCGCCTATTTTTTTTACTACTTTATCTCCCGGGCGGACATGAAGATGATACGTATTCGACAACTCCACCTGCGTCCCGATCTCCCTCAGATCTGTTGTTGCAACCGCACCTTTAATGGCTGCTGCAGTCCCTACGTTCATAAATACCGGAGTTTCGATGATCCCATGCACCGTAGAGAGCCTGCCCCTCTTTGCCGCCCCGTCCTTTTTCAGCAATTCATACATGATATAATCCTTTTCTCTTCCACACCTGTTCTAATAATGGCACACGACCGGTATGCCCGCACTGATCAGATCATAAAGCTCTTTTGCCTTTTCTTCCGGCATATTCACACATCCGTGCGATCCATGACTCTTATACCTGTCCCCTCCGAAAGTTGGCTGCCATGTAGCATCATGAAATCCAATGCCTCCGTTAAACGGCATCCAATATTTTACCGGAGTCTCATAGGAATATTCTCCATTAGCCTTCTTCTCGCCGCGAAGCGTCGCATTCCTCGTCTTATAAGACAAGGTGTAGATCCCCTGCGGAGTTGCATTCCCTTTGTTGGGATTACCTGTAACAATATCTGTTTCCAAAACAACCTTACCGTTTTTGATGAAATACATATGCTGATCGGTCAGATCAACCTCCGCGTAAGTGTTCCCGACTCCGGCGCCCGAATGCGATGCCGCCTTGCTTGTATACTTAGGCTCTCTCGTTACAACCTGTGCCTTTTTAATATCCTTTGTTAATTCCTCATACTCGGCGTCCTGATTGATCTGCCAGCCATAACTGCCGCCCTCTACCTTCACCTTATCGCCGTCTGCCGTCGTGAACTCCTTCGCATTATACTTTGTATCATACTTTTTGGCTAGCTTTTTAATATATTCCTTCACATCATCATCATTAAAGGACACCTTCATCTTCTTCTTATTGATCTTGATCCATTCTGATATTACAGCAGAGTCTACAACCTCTGTCTCTGATCCGAAATCATATGTAATCTTGGCTCCCAGATAGCTGTTCATCTTTTCCGCCGCCTCGATAACTTCCTTAGACTCCGAAGTAAATTTCGGCAAAACATAGCAGTCTTCTTCTCTGAGATTTACGTTATCTACAAATCCATCAATGGTCTTCGTAACTGCCGCCCGGAATTTTTCCTCATCAATTTTAGTTCCGATCACTTCCGGCACTATCTCAAATTTACCGTCCTTGAATGCCGGATAAGCATTCTTAGAAGCCGTCTGCTTTTTTTCATCCATACATTTCAGCTGATCTATCACTGCATTCAGCTTATCCGCATTATACTTGACGCCTACTTTGGCCTCAATCTCTGTCGGTTCCCATAAAGACTTTATCCATAAAAGCTTCTGCTGTCCTTCCGCCAGCTGCTTTAAGCGTTCCCCCGATGTGAATTCAATATCAATATCCGCCCCTTTGATGACTTCCCTGCTGCCGTCTGATTCCTCCAGCGTCAATGTGTAATCAGCCACCTGCTTCTTTAAATAGTCCTCAACCTCACTGACTTCCTTCAGAGAAAAATCCACCCCGTTGATCTTCGTATCAAACATAAAATGACTGTTAAAATACATGGCTATCCCAAAATATGCCGCAGCCAGAAGGACAATGACCACTCCCATAGAAAGCAGTATCTTCTTACCCGCACCGCTTTTCTTCCTGCGCCGGCGTCTTTTCTTCTTATTCTTGTCCTTTTTCTTATCGGAATCATCCTCATCGTAGATTTTCTTCACGGTCTCCTCGATATCCTCGATATCCTCGATATCTTCAATAAAATCGTCTGTCTTTTTACCCTTGCCAGCCATACTCTAAACTCCTTATTCTATCAATAGGTTACACGATGAACAAATATACTCCCTTTTTATCATTCATACTGTTTTATTATAATATGCTTTTACACAAATGTATAGGAAAAATCTTTTAAATAAAAATGAAGATTTTATGATGAAATATTACATTTTTCTCACATATTTACATTTTTCCCTTCACATATTTATAAGAATTGTTTTATACTGTTGCATATAAAAATTCAACTTGATTCTAAAGGAGATATGACTATGGCTGGTTCAACTTATGGAACTTTATTTAAAATCACTACATGGGGGGAGTCCCACGGCGCTGCCATCGGTGTTGTCATCGACGGGTGCCCCGCCGGTCTTGCCCTCTGTGAAAAAGATATTCAAGTCTATTTAGACCGCAGGAAACCGGGGCAGAGCAAGTTTACGACAGCAAGGCAGGAGTCTGACCATGCCGATATCCTGTCAGGTGTATTTGAGGGGAGGACGACCGGAACTCCTATATCCATCCTGGTAAGAAATCAGGATCAGCGTTCCAGAGATTATGGAAAAATCAAGGACTGTTATCGGCCCGGACATGCTGATTACACCTTTGACGCCAAATATGGCTTCCGTGATTACCGGGGCGGCGGACGTTCCTCCGGCCGTGAGACGATCGGAAGAGTTGCCGCAGGCGCCGTTGCCTCAAAGCTGTTAGGGCAGCTTGGCATTAAGCTTACCTCCTATACCCGTTCCATCGGTCCGATTACAATTCCGGAAGAGGAATACGATTTTTCCTGTATCACGGAAAACAAACTATATATGCCTAACAACGCCTATGCAGAGAAAGCTTCCGCTTATCTCGAGGAATGCATGAAAAATAAAGATTCCTCGGGCGGTACGATCGAGTGCCGGATCACCGGGGTTCCTGTCGGTATCGGAGAGCCTGTTTTCAATAAACTTGACGCCTCGCTCGCCAGAGGCATCATGTCCATCGGCGCTGTCAAGGGGGTGGAAATCGGGGACGGCTTTTTGACAGCAGGCGCTTTAGGAAGCGGCAACAACGATACATTTTTCTCGGAGGACGGCCATATTTATAAAAGAACAAACCACTCCGGCGGTACGTTAGGCGGATTAAGCGACGGGTGTCCTATCCTGATCCGCGCCGCAATAAAGCCTACCCCTTCCATCGCAAGGGAACAGGAGACCGTCACCCGAGACAGAGAAAACACGTCCATTACTGTTACAGGCCGCCATGACCCCGTTATCGTTCCGAGAGCCGTCGTCGTCGTAGAATCTATGGCCGCGCTGACGCTCGCTGATTTACTTATCGTAAATATGTCTTCCAGACTTGAAAATCTGAAACGTTTTTATGCCGAATGATTTTCACTAAAAAACTATTGCTTTTTTTTTCATAGGATGTATAATAATGCTAAACTTTTTGTTTATTTTTACTGTCACACATATTTCGACAATAAAAAGAAGAGGATAAGATGATGGAAATCGGAAAGAAATTAAAGCAGCTCCGCATGGAAAAAGGTCTCACACAGGAAGAGCTTGCCGGACGCTCAGAGCTGTCCAAAGGCTTTATCTCACAGCTGGAACGGGATCTTACTTCTCCCTCCATCGCAACACTTATGGATATTCTCCAATGTCTCGGAACCACGATCAATGAGTTCTTCAGCGAGAAGCCGGAAGAGCAGGTCGTTTTCCGCTTCGATGACTATTTTGAAAAAATAGATGCGGAATTAAAAAACAAGACAGAGTGGATCATACCCAACGCGCAGAAGAATCTTATGGAACCGATCCGCCTTACCTTAGAACCCGGCGGCCTTACTTACCGTGATGTTCCGCACGAGGGAGAGGAATTCGGCTATATCGTCAAAGGAAGTATCCGAATTCACATCGGAAAGAACGTTTACTCCGCCAAAAAGGGAGAATCCTTTTATTTTACCCCGCATTCGGAACATTTTATTGAAGCGGGGGCAAACGGCGCGGTCCTTATATGGATCAGCACCCCGCCAAGCTTTTAAATACATTTAAGGAGGATGATAATGTCTAATAAATTAATTGATATTGTAAATGTCTCTAAATCATTCGGAGAAAACCTTGTGCTGAACGACTTAAACCTTTATATCCGCGAGAATGAATTCTTAACGCTCCTTGGTCCCAGCGGCTGCGGCAAGACTACCCTTCTTCGTATTCTCGGCGGATTTGAGTCTCCAAATGAAGGAAAGATTATTTTTGACGGGAAAGATATCACGGAGCTTGCGCCCAACAAGCGTCAGCTCAATACCGTATTCCAGAAATACGCTCTTTTCCCCAATATGACTATCGCGGAAAATATTGCTTTCGGGCTCAAGATCAAAGGAAAATCAAAAACCTATATCGAAGATAAGATTCGTTATGCCCTAAAGCTTGTCAATCTGGACGGATTCAACGAGCGTATGCCGGATTCTCTAAGCGGCGGCCAGCAGCAGCGGATCGCCATTGCCCGGGCCATCGTCAATGAACCAAAGGTCCTTCTTTTGGATGAACCCCTCGGCGCTCTTGACTTAAAACTCAGGCAGGATATGCAGTATGAACTCATCCGTCTGAAAAATGAGCTTGGCATCACGTTCGTCTACGTTACCCACGATCAGGTAGAAGCGCTTACGATGTCAGATACCATCGTTGTCATGAATCAGGGCAACATCCAGCAGATCGGCACGCCCGAGGACATTTACAACGAACCCCAGAACGCATTTGTGGCGGACTTTATCGGAGAGAGCAATATCTTTTCGGCAATCATGGTAGAGGATAAGCTAGTGAAGATTCAGGGTGTAAAATTCCCCTGTGTCGATACCGGATTTGGCAAAAACAAGCCGGTAGATGCCGTCATCCGCCCGGAAGACGTTGATCTTGTAAAGCCTAAGAAGGGACTTATGCAGGGAATCGTTACCTCTCTCATCTTCAAGGGCGTCCATTATGAGATGGATGTTATGGCAAACGGCTATGAATGGCTGGTCCACAGTACAGATATGTTTCCTGTAGGAACGGAAGTCGGTATCAGGGTTGATCCTTTTGACATCCAGATTATGAAGAAACCGGAATCGGAAGACGCGGAGGCTGTATCAATTGAAGAATAGAGATAAAAAAATCAAGCGCCTGCTTGCCGGGCCCTATATCATCTGGGCAGCGGGATTCATCGTTATCCCCCTTCTCATGATCTTTTATTACGGACTGTCTGACAAGAGCGGGCATGTTACATTTCATAATATTGCACAGATCACAACACCCGAGAACCTAAAAGCTCTGGGTCTGGCGCTGCTCCTTTCGCTGATCAGCACCGCCGTCTGCCTAGTGCTGGCCTACCCGCTCTGTATGGTCCTTACCAATCTGGGGGTAAACCAGTCAAGCTTTATCGTACTGATCTTCATCCTCCCCATGTGGATGAACTTTCTGCTGCGGACGCTTGCATGGCAGAATCTGTTGGAAAGAAACGGAATCATCAATATCATACTCGGCTTTTTCCATCTTCCGGCGCTGGAGATCATCAATACGCCTTATGCCATTATACTTGGCATGGTATATGATTTCCTGCCCTTTATGGTGCTGCCGATCTACAATGTATTGTCGAAAATCGACAGCGATGTGATCGCTGCCGCAAGAGACCTGGGCGCAAACAGCATACAGACCTTTCTTCGCATCATCCTGCCTTTATCTGTTCCGGGAATCATCAGCGGCGTCACGATGGTGTTTGTTCCTGCCCTCACTACATTTGTCATTTCCGATCTGCTGGGCGGAAGCAAGATTCTTTTAATCGGAAATGTGATCGAACAGGAATTTAAGCAGGGCAGCAACTGGCATGTCGGAAGCGGCATGTCCCTTGTTCTCATGATTTTCATTATCCTGAGCATGGCGCTGATCGCCAAATATGACAAAGACGGGGAGGGAACGGCATTTTGATCAAAAAATATATACAGAGATTCTATCTCCTATTCATTATCATACTGCTATACGCCCCTATCATAACGCTGATGGCGCTCTCTTTTAATTCCTCTAAAAGCCGTGCCAGATGGGGCGGCTTCACGGCAAAATGGTATGTCCGGCTTTTTCAGGACGATCAGATCATGACTGCTCTTTACACTACATTGGAGATTGCGCTTTTATCCGCTCTGATCGCCACGGTCTTAGGAACCGCCGGAGCGATCGGCATCCATGCCCTGCGCCGCAAATACCGCACCTTTATGATGGGAGTGACAAATATCCCCATGCTCAATGCGGACATCGTAACGGGAATCTCGCTGATGCTTCTGTTTATAGCATTCCGTTTTTCCCTTGGATTTTCCACGATCCTCATCGCCCACATTACATTTAATCTTCCCTATGTGATCCTAAGCGTTATGCCCCGCCTGAAACAGACAAATATCTGCACCTATGAGGCTGCTTTGGATCTGGGCGCATCGCCGCTCTACGCGTTTTTTAAAGTCGTATTCCCCGATATCCTTCCGGGTGTATCCTCCGGATTCCTTCTGGCGTTTACGATGTCGCTGGACGACTTTGTGATCACTCACTTTACAAAAGGTCCCGGCGTAGACACATTATCCACAAAGATATACAGCGAAGTAAGGAAAGGGATTCGGCCGGAAATATATGCATTGTCCACGATTATGTTCCTGTCCGTCCTCCTTCTGCTTATTCTGGTAAACATTGCGCCCGACGAGAAGGAAGATCGAAAAAGGATCCTCTCCGCCGCCACAGTAAAACGCCATAAAATCAGCCGTTTTCTGTTGCGCAAAGTAGTACCGGCAGCGATGGTGATCATCATTACGATCGGCGGGATCTTTTACAGTACAAAGGCGGACAGACTCGGAGGCGATAATCAGGTCATCGTCTATAACTGGGGAGAATATCTTGATCCCGATGCCATTGAAATGTTTGAGGAGGAAACCGGAATCGACGTCGTATATGAAGAATATGAGACGAATGAGATCATGTACCCGAAGATCCAGTCCGGCGCCATTGCCTATGACGTCGTATGTCCGTCTGATTATATGATTGAGCGCATGATTGAAAACGACTTGCTTGCGGAAATTAATTTTGACAACGTCCCCAACATTAAAAATATCGGAGATGTTTATATGGAACAATCCAGGCAGTTTGATCCGGACAATAAATATTCTGTTCCCTATCTCTGGGGGACTGTGGGAATCCTGTACAACAAAACGATGGTAGACGAGCCGATCGACAGCTGGTCCGTCCTGTGGGATGAAAAGTACAAAGACAGTATTCTGATGCAGGACAGTGTGCGGGATGCCTTTGGAGTAGCGCTGAAATACCTCGGCTACTCTTTAAACTCCACAGACCTCGACGAGCTGACTGCCGCGCAAAAGCTCCTGATCGAACAGAAACCTCTCGTTCAGGCTTACGTTGTAGATCAGGTCCGCGATAAGATGATCGGAAATGAAGCCGCCATCGGGGTAATCTACTCCGGCGAGGCAATCTATACCCAATTGGAAAACCCGAATCTCGAATATGTAATTCCAAAGGAAGGTTCCAATATATGGATCGACTCCCTTGTAATACCGAAAAATGCAAAACACAAGGAAAATGCGGAAGCCTTTATCAACTTTGTCTGCAGACCTGAGATTGCAAAGATGAACTTTGATTTTATCACCTACTCTATCCCCAACGAAGGAGGCCGGGCGCTCATCGAGGAACCTGAACTTCGCAACAGCAAAATCGCCTTTCCGGATGCAAAAGAGCTTGAGCGCTGCGAGACGTTCAAATTCCTCGGAGATGAGAACGATGCCGTCTACAATAAACTTTGGAGAGAAGTAAAATCCAGATAAAATGACGCGAATTATTCCTTCAGGCGTCCTTTTTCTACATTCGGAGCGATGAAATTCTCATAAGCATACTTCCAGAGCTCTTCGGAGCCCTTGGCAGTATGCTTATTTCTTGCAAGCACCTGATCAAGCCGCACTCCATGCTCCTCCCAGCTTTTTCCGTCCGTTGCCGCATTCAGCATAAGAGGCTGTACGCAGTCCATCGCATGGGCGAACCGCGCTTCCGGGCTTTCCCACTTCTCAAATTCATCCCACAGCGCACGGAGCTTTTCCTGCTGATCCTTTGGCAGCAGTCCGTATATCCTGTCCGCCGCTTTTTCCTCCCGGTGCTTTTTCGTCTTATTTCCTTCTGCATCATACGCATATGTATCTCCTGCATCAATCTCCACAAGATCATGGATCAGCAGCATAGTCACTGTCTTTAATACATCGATCTCTTCATTGGCATACTCGCTTAAGAGAATTGTCATGAGCGCCATATGCCATGCGTGTTCTGCATCATTTTCTTTTCTTGCGCCGTCAGACAGATACGTCTGACGGCCGATGAATTTCTCCTTGTCAATCTCTCTGATAAAATCAAATTGCTGTTTCAGTCTGTTATTTTCCATTCCGTTTTCTCCTTACGTATTGTTTGCCCTATGTCTGCCTTATGCTCCTCCCGGTCCGTCTTTTCTGGGACGCTCCGTCTCCGGAAGCGGCTCCTCGGGCGTCATAGTCTCCGTGCACTCACTTTCTGCTTTCATTGATTCCGTCCCGTTTTCCTGCCTTGCTCCCATCTCCTGCCTGCCCGTATCGTTCTTTGCGGACCGAAGGTTCTCCGGGAAAAGATCTGTTTTTATTTCGTTCACAGCACATACTCCTTTCGCTAATAAATTGCCTATAGATAGTATGCGCCGTTCTGGAAAAATTATACTTCCCTTTCCGCCGAAAATTCCACGTCATAGCTTCCGCTGCTCCGTCTGATAAAAGCAAGTTCCCCGCCATGGGCCCTTGCGATCTGGGATGCGAGCCGAAGGCCCATGATGTGTACCGCACTGTCCTGACGGTCCATATTCTGAACGATTGTCTCCGGGATTCCGGGGCCCGTATCTTCTACGCGCCAGCAGATTTGGGTTTCTTTGACCAGCAGCGTAATGGTTACATGGCATCCTTCCTTGTTGTGACGGATGCTGTTGCCGATCAGGTTTTTCAGCGCCCTCCTGACAAGCCCCTCATCCGCCGTCATCCTCACGCTCTCCGCTTCCGCTTTTACAGCAATCTCTACTGTATGATCAGAAAGCATGTCCGGCGTCTTGTTCTCTGCGCCGCCTGCCCTTTCCAACTGTCCGTTATAAACTTCTGCAACGCAGTCTCTTAAGATCGCCGCCGGAGAACATATCTTCTTTTTTAAGGGCTGCGCCTGATATGCCAGCTTGGAAGTAAGATTCAAATCTGCGATCAGCTGACGGATGACAAGGCTTTGTCTTTTCATATTCTCTGCCGTCTTCCGGTTTTCGGCGCTGAGGTTTTCATCCTCCGCAAGCTGATCCGAATATCCTACGATCAATGACAGCGGCGTCCTGATGTCATGGGAAACCCCTGCGATCCATTCTGTTCTTGCCTCGTCCCTCTTCGCAAGTGCTTTTTGCTGCTCCTTAAGCTTTCCTGATACAAGATTCAGTTTCTTCGCCAGTTCCTCCATAGCGCCGCTTTCCGGGATATCCGTCGCCTCTCCGAGGGACAGCCTGTCAATTCCCTCGGCCACCGGCTTCAAGGACAAGTAGAACCGGAAACCAAAACCAATGATGAACAGTACGATGATTACAAGATTGACAAACACCGCTGCTTTTGCATATACAGGAAACAGTTTAAACCCTTCTGCTGATATGATCATATCGTATCTTGCAATCTTTCCTTTGTCGCATCCGAACACAAGAAGCCATTGTCCGCTCTTCCATGTTCTCACCGGATAATCCTTCAGATACCATCTGGAAAATACGGAAACATCCTGCAGCGTATAACTCCGCGGTATTTCATCCGGGAGCTTCCACTCCCACACGGCGCGGCCATCCGCATCAAGAGCCATCGCCCATACAAAATCCGTATTCTCAAGAATCTGAAGCCCTTTTTCCGAGATCACGACGCCTGTATCGGTGAGACAAAGCTCCTTCCCCGCCTGCTCCATACTGCTCCGTCCGTAAGACTGCTCTTTGACACTGCGTTCTGCGATATAAGTAATTCCAATGAATACGCCTACATTGCAGAATAGAATAACAAAGATGATCAATCCCACCGTCAGGGAGTAACGCCGGATGATTTTCAGCAGGCTTTTCATGGCTGCTCCTTTTTCAGACGGTATCCTAAGCCTCTGGCTGTTAAGATCCACTTTGGATGAGACGGATCATCCTCAAGCTTTTCTCTCAGATGCCGGATATGCACCATCAGCGTATTCTCATATCCGTAATAAAAATCTCCCCACACCGCATTGCAGAGCGCGTCAAAAGTGACGATCCTTCCCCGGTTCTGAGAAAGCTTCATGAGCAGGGCAAGTTCTTTGGCCGTCAGCGGTGTCTCCTCCCCGTCAAACCAGACGGCCGCCCTCTCAGGCAGCACCTTGCGCTCTCCCAGCCTGATGACCGTCTCTTTCTTCTCATCTTTGATATGGTAGGTTCTTTTCAGGACTGCCCGCACTCTCAGCAAAAGCTCTTTTGGAAGAAAGGGCTTCGTTATATAATCATCTGCCCCAAGTCCGAGACCAAACAATCGGTCTTCATCTTCATCCTTGGCCGACAGGAATAGAATCGGAATTTCCGACTCTTCTCTCATCTTCGCAAACATGGAAAAACCGTCTCCATCCGGCAGCATAATATCTAACACTGCCATATCCGGCCTGCTCTCCCGAAAAATTTCCATCCCCTCCTTCATCGACCCGGCAGTAAGCACCTTTCGGTATCCATCCTCTTTTAGTATCGCAGCAATCAGGTTTACAAGTTCCGCGTTATCATCCACTATAAGAATCTTATATTTATAATTCTCCATCCTGTGCTTCCTCCTGTCAAGCTTTCTGTCACTTTAATTATAATTGCGTCTCACCCCATTTTCCAATCCTCCTTCTCAAAATTAAGGTAATCTTAAACAAAGCCATGAATTTTCCGCTCCATCCAGCTTTTTTACCTATAGACAGAACATTTTTTATACTTATTCCCATTTTATTCAGAACATATTAATTCTATTATATTACAGAACAAATATATTCTATATTTTTATTATCAGAACATTTTCATACTTTTCTTTTAATCCAAAATATGATATATTATCCTATGAGGTGATGAATATGACAATCGGAGGAAATCTAAAACGTCTCAGGAAAGAAAAAAAACTGACTCAAAAGCAGCTCGGACACTTATGCGGGATGGCCGATTCTGCCATCCGTCGGTACGAACTTGGAAAATCCCATCCAAAAATACAGACGCTCCACAAAATAGCAAAAGGACTTGACATACCCGTCCATACGCTGGTAGAAGGCTGCGGGCCGGAGTACCGCCTTTCCCCCCGCACCGACACTCCTGATTCCAAAAGCCGCAGCAGCAAGAATCCAGAGTACATATGGGACGACTGGCTTCACGCCAACAACATCCATTTTATGCGGTACAGTCAAGGCGATAAAGAAGGGACGCTTATAAAATTCGCGGATCGGAATGAATTCTATTTTCTGACAAAGGAACAGACAGAACGTCTCCCCTCCTTAAGTGTCGAACAGACAAAGATCCTCATAAAAGCAATGGCATCTGATAACATAAGGTAAACATAAGGTAAACATAAGGTGCCGTTAAGTCTTATATAAGGCTTACCTCCTACAATAGCGCTGTAAGAACATAAGCCGGATACAAGTTCCGGCTGCAGCAAAAAAGGAGGTAATTTTTATGTCTTCTGTAATTATGACAGATTCCCTTACAAAACAATACGGCGAGAAGGCAGTTGTCAATAAACTTGACCTGAAAGTCCCGTCCGGAAGCATCTATGGCTTCTTAGGACCGAATGGCGCCGGAAAATCTACTACCCTAAAGCTTCTTTTAGGACTGATCAAACCCACGGAAGGTCACATGAAACTCTTAGGACGGGAGGTGAACACGGAAAACCGTCTTGCAATCCTCTCACAGACCGGTTCCCTCATCGAATCTCCTGCCTATTACGGACATCTGAGCGGAAAAGAAAATCTCCGTATCGTCTGTACTCTAAAAGATGTTCCCTTTAAAGAAATTGACAGAGTTTTAGAGATCGTCCGTATGACCAAGCAGCAGAATAAGAAAGTCTCCAAATATTCTCTCGGCATGAAGCAGCGATTAGGTCTTGCCGCCGCTTTACTTGGAGCTCCCAAGCTTTTACTTCTGGATGAACCTACCAACGGCCTTGATCCTGCCGGCATTCAGGAGATGAGAGAACTGATTTGTTCTCTTCCAGAACAATATGGTATGTCCGTCGTAGTATCCAGCCATCTATTAAGCGAGATAGACCAGATGGCTACTCATGCCGGCATCATCGACCATGGGCAGCTTATCTTTCAGGACAGTCTGAGTTCTCTCCATGAACATAGCAAAAGCAGAATCATCCTGCACACGGACAATGACTCCGAAGCCTTAAAAATACTGAAGCAGTTAAACATCCCTGCCATACGAAAAGATGGTTCTCTCCTGCTTAAAGTACAGCAGGATGCCCTCGTCGCAAAGACGATCGCATCTCTTGTTCATGGCGGCATCGGGATACTCAGAGTTTATGAACAACAGATGAGTCTCGAGGATATCTTCCTCCATCTGACCGGAAAGCAGGTGAGCCTGTGAATTCATCTACAATACGCGAACTGAGGGCGGAACAGAAAAAAACACGTCACAGAAAAGTATGGCTTGTCCCCCTGGGATTCTTCTTCTTTGAAGTCATCTGGATGCTGTGGCAGTTGTCATCCATCAAAGAAGAAGAGCGTATCACGGGATATCTTATGCTTTTTTACCAGCTTCCGCTCATGAATACGATCATTCTGCCCACTATGATCTCTGTCATTGCCAGCCGGCTCTGCGATATGGAGATCAAAGGAGACACTTTGAAACTTCTTTATACTTTGCAGCGTCCTTCTTCATTCTTTGACTGCAAATTTATTGCAGGCATAAAATATCTGCTCTGCTTTACCATTGGGCACGGCATTCTGATTCCTATCGCCGGACGGATCTTCCATTTTGGAAATCCGCTGAAAGTCTCTATGCTTGCCGCATATCTGGCCGTCATGCTTTGTACAGGTATGATTCTATCTGCCATACAGCAGACATTATCCCTGATGTCGAACAGCCAGATCATGCCTCTCGCCGCAGGACTTGCCGGTTCTTTTTTAGGACTGTTTTCCTTATTTTTTCCGGCTCCTGCGGCAAGGCTTATCATCTGGGGATACTTTGCCGCATTCCCCTGTGTGAAAATGAACTGGGACCGCCAGGCAAGAATCACGGAATTTTACGAAGTTCCATTTCCCCTGTCAGGATTTTTCATATTCGCCGTAACAGGTATACTGATTTTCATCATATGCAGAACCGTCGCCGTAAAAAAGGAGGTATAGACATGTTACTCAGATGCATCCGCGCGGAAATGAGGAAACTGAAATCTTCCATTCTATTTCCCGCCTGTATAATTATTCCGGTCATTCCTACTGTCATGGGAACTTTTAATTACCTGCAGAACATCGGAATCTTAAAGGATCAGTGGTACTCACTTTGGACACAGCACACTCTGTTCTACTCAACATTCTTCTATGCGCCCCTGATCGCCCTTTACTGCTCTTATATGTGGCGGTTAGAGCACCGCAGCAACAACTGGAACGTTTTTATGACAGCCCCTGTTCCCATCTCCTGCCTGTACTTTGGAAAGCTTACCGTTATCTTTTTCGTTGCGCTGATCACACAAGGCTGGGTAGGAATCCTCTATCTCATTGCCGGAAAGCTGGCGGGGCTTCCCGGATTGTGTCCGGCGGAAGTTCTCTTCTGGCTGTTGAGAGGGACGCTCGCCGCGATTGCAGTCGGAGCACTCCAGCTTCTATTGTCCATGTTCATCCGAAGTTTCTCCATCCCAATCGGTATCGCCCTTGCAGGAGGTGTCATAGGAATGCTCATATCTAATGAAGGGTTTGGCATATACTGGCCTTACAGTCTTGTGCTCATGGGTATGAATTCTAACAAATCAGCCGACGTCTTATCCGGAAACAGTCTGCTGTTTGTGCTATCCGCCGTACTGTATTTCCTGCTGTTCTATCTGATCGCTGTCAGGATTCTGAAAACCAGAGACATTCGGACTATGTAATCACTGAACCTTAAGGAAAAGAAAGGGACTCCCGGCCTTTGCCGGACAGTCCCTTTTTCCTGTCTCAATTTTACGATTTTACTTCATATACTTTTCTAGCTGGCGGACAGCCTCTTGAACATCAATCGGCTTCGCAATATGGGCATTCATGCCGCATGCAAGACAATGCTTGATGTCCTCTGAAAATGCATCCGCAGTCATGGCGATGATCGGAATATCGGAATCCATCCTTCCAAGAGAACGGATCTTTTCTGTCGCTTCATAGCCGTTCATGATCGGCATCCGGATATCCATCAGAATCGCATCATAGTATCCCGGATCGGACTGTTCAAATATCTCTACACAGACTTGTCCGTTCTCCGCCCGGTCAATGGTCAGATTCAGTTCTCCGAAAAGTTCCTCCGCAATCTCCCAGTTCAGGTCATTATCCTCCGCCAGAAGTATTCTTCTTCCCTCAAAATCCTTTGATTCTTCCTCCGGGTTCTGCTCTCCTCCTTCAGAAATCCCGGCATATTTTCTCAATCCGTAATACAGCGTAGACTTAAACAACGGTTTGCTAATAAAGCCGTTGATTCCCACTCCGCGCGCTTCCTCCTCTATATCACTCCAATCATAGGCGGATATGAGAAGAATCGGAATATCATCGCCCATCTTCTTACGTATCACATTCGCCGTCTTAATACCGTTCATGCCCGGAAGCTTCCAGTCCAAAAGAATAATATGGTAATCATTATGCTGTCTGTGTCTCTTTTCCGTCATCAAGACAGCGGTCTCCCCGTCAAGAGTCCAGTCCGCATGTACGCCGATCGCCTTCAAAGACTCAGCAGTGGTGCGGCAGAGCTGCTCATCATCATCTACCACAAGCATATTCCACTCCGGCAGAATCATATCTTCTTCCTGCACAACAGCACGCTCCAGCTCCAGTTCAACATGGAATTCCGTCCCTTTTCCATGCTCACTCTTCACGTCGATCGTTCCGCCCATGGCATCCACAATATATTTCGTAATAGCCATTCCAAGCCCGGTCCCCTGTATCTTCTGCACACGGGCGCTGTCCTCTCTGGTAAAGGAGTCAAATATCTTACGGCTGAATTCTTCAGACATACCGATTCCGTTATCCTTAACCATAAGATGAATTCTCACCCAGTCTTTCCCGCGAGAGGATTCTTCCTCTTCCATCGACAGCTGTATCTTTCCTCCCTCCGGCGTAAACTTGATCGCATTAGATAGGAAGTTCAAAAGAATCTGATTCAGGCGGACACTGTCACAGCACACATTCTCTGTCATGATATCATTGATGATCACTTCAAACTGCTGGTTTTTTTCTTTAATCTGGGGCTGTACGATATTGACAATCCCCTCCATCACTTCGCGCAGAGACACCTGATCCATATTCAGAGTCATCTTCCCGCTCTCAATCTTGGACATATCCAGCACATCGTTAATAAGTCCCAACAGATGCTTACTGGAAAGGGTAATCTTTCTCAGACAATTCTGTACCTGCTGAACATTGTCTATATTCGCCGTGGCAATCGCTGACATCCCCACAATCGCATTCATAGGCGTACGGATATCATGGCTCATATTGGAAAGGAATTCACTCTTCGCTTTATTAGCTGAAACTGCCTCCTCACGCGCCTTCTCAAGCTCTGCGAACTGCTCTCTGGTCAGTTTCATATACTTAAAGAAGACAATAAAGAGCGCGCACAGAACGATCACACAGCTTGCAATTGCCATAAGCGCCCACAATTCATTCAGGTTTCCTACAACTTTACTTAGTTCCCCATAGGGCATAACTGTTACAAGATACCACTCAGAATACGGCAGGGACGTACAGAACATATGCCGTCTTTCATTCTCCACCTTAATTACTTTAGAATAATCGGATTTCATGCTCATGGAGGCTTCCAGTTCCTGCACATACTGCTCTGCGTCCTCGCCGTCTATCTCCTCAAACAGAGCTTTGATCCGCTCAAAATAATTCTCTCTGTAAGCATCGCTGCTCTGAATGACAAAACTTCCGTCCCGTCGGATAATATGGGAATATACCATAGAATCATTCTCATCCAATGCTAATACCTCTTTCACATAGCTGACCGGAATCCCCGCCACCAAGGCGATACTCGTCTCACCGTTATCCAGCCTGTATTTTGCCGGAATCCCCATCAGAACGATATCCTCATCCGCCGAATCGGTTCCTACCGCAATCTTCTTTTCATCACTGTTCATAGACAGAAAGAACGGTTCTGGATCCGTCACCTTGACATTTTCCCCATATATCATATCAAAGCTTCCATCCGTATTGTAAAATGCAAGATAATCAAACCCCCGCGCCTGTCCGCTGTAGGTAAGCTCCTCTAAAAGCTCCTGATCCGCTTCCTGCGGAGGCACCTCCTTCTCCAATTCCTCAACCTGTGCCAGCCGAAGTCCCATAGTCTTCTCGAAATGTATGGAAATCTGCTCACTCATCCCAGACATATAGATGGCTCCCATCTCCGTTATCGTCCCCGAACTCTTCCCATTCATATAAAATGCCAGAAAACTAAAAATCGCGACACACAAGATTAATATAAAAATCGCACTGTTACGTAAAAATCTCATTGTCTTTTTTCTTACCATAAAATCCTCCGTGACTCTTGATATCTCAACCCCAAAAATTCAGCAGCGATTCCTGCTGTTTTGTACTTATACATGAAAACACCCTCCCCCTACAAATTCTCGAAGCAGCGAATTCATAGGTATATTTTCACTTCCAATCCCCACAAAATAATCCAAAAACTTCAGAAGTCTCTTTGCTTCCAGATACTCCGGACAACTTTTATCAATTGCAAATAAAAGCCGCTCTACATAAGGCTTTAACACTGCCAGCTCATAGACGAGGGCAGAGTTAAACATCACGTCCGCCTCTTCCTGATAAGGAAAGATGTTCTTCTCCTCTCCCCTTCTTACAGATTCCCACATACCGATCGTCCTCTGAGCGCTTGACCCGCGGGTGCGTGCGTCTCTGACAATCCTCCTTAGGAATCTGCCGTCGGTAGACGGAATCCGGTTATGCTCATCGATATTCAGCTGAGTCAGCGCGCTGATATAGATTTTAAATTTGTTCTCGTCCGCAAGCTGTCTGGTAAGCTTCGGATTCAAACAGTGAATCCCCTCTATCACAAGCACATCGTTTGCCCCAAGCTTCATAGTAGTCCCGTCATACTCCTTATGCCCGTTGACAAAATTAAAGCGCGGAATGACAACCTCTTTTCCCTCTAAAAGCTGCTTCATCTGGCTGTTAAACAGTTCGACATCCACCGCCTCCAGACATTCAAAATCATAATTTCCGTTCTCATCCTTCGGATTGTCCTCCCGCTCCACAAAGTAATTATCCACCGCCAGCGGATGGGGAACCAGACCATTGGCCCGAAGCTGGATAGACAGACGGTGCGAGAAAGTAGTCTTCCCTGACGAAGAAGGACCTGCGATCAGGACGAATTTGATCTCGTTTCTTTGCTCTGCGATCTGAGACGCGATTTCCGCAATCTTCTTCTCCTGCAATGCCTCCTGCACAAGTACAAGCTCCTGCACATCGCCCTTGGTCACCTTGTCGTTCAGCGCGCCGACCGTCTCGATGCCTTGCATATCACTCCATTTGACAGATTCTTTCTGAACCTGAAACAGCTTGTTCCGAGGCTTGAATTCCGGCAGCCTGCCGGGCATATTTCTGTCAGGCATCTGAAGCACAAAGCCCTCATCATAGAGATAAAGCTTAAAATATTTCAGGTATCCCGCGCTCGGCACCATATATCCATAAAAATAATCTTCAAATTCATTCATATTATAAATATTAACTCTGGACACCCTGCGGTACTCGAATAATTTTTCCTTATCATACATACCATGTTTCCGGAACAAGGCAACTGCATCATCCGTGCTGATGGTGCGCTTTCCGATCGGTACATCCTGATCCGCAAGCTCTCTCATCCGGCTCTCTACCTGATCCAGAAATTCCTGATTCAGAGAAATATTTCCCTCAATCGTACAGTAATAACCTTTACCTATGGAAAAATGAACCCGAACCTTGCGGATATCCTCTCTGGCTGCCACGTCATAGACAGATTTTACGAGTAAAAGCTTCATGCTCCTTTTATAAGTCTCATGTCCGATGGCTCCTCTTGTTGTCTCAAATGCCAGCATACAGTCGCGCTTTAGTTTCTTGCGAAGCTCCTGAAGTTTCCCGTCCACATAAATAAGGACGATATCTTCTTCATATCTGTCCTGAAAATCACCTGCAATCTGCTGATACGTCGTTCCTGCTATGTACTCTCTCACTTCATCGCCTATACGTACCTGACATATCCTTTCTTCTTTCATTATATCCACCTCTCGATCTGATTTTCTATACTACCTGAAACGGATGTATGATCGGCGCTTTCATAATCTTAATTCCGCTTAAATTCTCATTCAGATACTGCGCCGCATCTTCTATAAAAATATGCTCCACACCATAATGCCCTGCATCGATCACCGCAAGCCCCCGCGCTACAGAATCAATTCCGTCATGATGTCCGATATCGCCTGTAATCAAGACATCTGCACCCTTTTTTACCGCCTCCCCGATCACACTCTTCCCGGAGCCAGGGCAAATGGCAACTCGTTCTATGTCCTTTTTCATATTCCCATATATCTTCACAGTCGTAAGGCCAAAAGCAGTTTTCACCGTCTCGGCACACTCCCGTAATGATATTTTCTTTGTAAGCTCCGCAATCTCACCGATTCCCCTTGGCATATCGGCTTCACAGGTAACTTCAAGAATCTCCGGTTTCACAAATCCCATCTTCTCACCGGAAAGTCTTCCCATCCTGCACACATCATAATTTGTATGCATCGCATAGTACGATATATCATTCTGAATCAGGCGCAGAATACGGTTTCCGATAAAATCCCGATTATGAATCTTCTTAAGGCCGCTAAAGATCAGCGGATGGTGCGTCACAAGCATATCCGCTCCTTCTGAGGCTGCCGCTTCGATCACTTCATCTGTTGCATCCAATGCTATGTATATACTTCCTACTTCTTTGTCATCTCGTCCTGCCAAAAGACCTACATTGTCCCATTCAAGTGCATACTCTTTCGGGTAAGCCCGTTCTATCACATCCATTACTTCCCTGCATACCATCTTTACTTCCTCCCCTGACTGTCTACCCATAGCACTTAAGCGCTCGCCTGACGTAATCTGTCTCCCTGCTTAACTCATGAAGCCGCATCCTTACCCCGTCACTCTGCTCCTGCTCATGAAGGCTGACTATAATAGACTCCTTAATTGTCTGCTCTCTTAAAAGAAATTTCCTTAAAACAGGATGACGCATCCCAAGGAGCTTCTTTCCATAAAGATATTCATATTCTTCATAACACTCCGGTTCCCCGTGCACAGCTCTCATCATAGGATAAAATTTCCCATCCTCTTCCACCATATCTTCTTCTTCTATGACCAATCCATGCGCCGCCAGATATCTTCTCACCTTCCAGATCTCCGACTGGGGCTGCAAGATACAGGCTTTTAAAGAACTTACGACGGATTCCCCTTCTTCCATGATCCGGGTAATAAGACCGCCGCCCATCCCGGCGGCAATCATGATATCTGCCTCACCCGCCTTCAATGCCGAAAGTCCGTCAGAAAGCCTTGTCTCAATTCTGTCCGACAATCCGCACTGCGCAATATGCTCTCCGGCACGTGCAAGCGGTCCGCGATTCACATCCATCGCAATAACCCTGCCCATTATTTTTTGTTCTACAAGAAAAATAGGCACATATCCGTGGTCTGTTCCGATATCCGCCGCAGAATCACACTCTGGCACAAGGCGTACAACTGCAGTCAATCTCTTTGATAACTCCATACAGAACTCTTTCTTAATCCAAATAATCCCTAAGCTTCCTGCTCCGGCTCGGATGACGGAGTTTTCTCAATGCCTTCGCTTCTATCTGACGGATTCGTTCACGGGTAACATCAAACTCCTTCCCCACTTCCTCCAGCGTGCGGGCGCGCCCGTCGTTCATGCCAAACCGGAGTCTTAACACCTTCTGCTCTCTCTCTGTCAGAGTATCGAGCACATCATCCAGCTGTTCCTTCAGAAGTGTCTGCGCAGCCGCCTCCGCGGGCACAGGTACATTGTCATCCTGAATAAAGTCTCCAAGATGGCTGTCTTCCTCTTCTCCGATCGGTGTCTCCAGAGAAACCGGCTCCTGAGAAATCTTTAATATTTCACGCACTCTGTCCACGGGCATGTCCAATTCCTCTGCAATCTCCTCCGGCGTAGGTTCACGCCCGAGTTCCTGAAGGAGCTGCCTTGACACACGAATTAATTTATTGATCGTTTCTACCATATGCACAGGAATACGAATCGTTCTCGCCTGATCCGCGATTGCCCTCGTAATCGCCTGACGGATCCACCATGTAGCATAGGTACTGAATTTGAATCCTTTGTGATAATCAAACTTTTCAACCGCTTTAATGAGTCCTAAATTCCCCTCCTGAATCAGATCCAGAAAAAGCATTCCCCGTCCCACATAGCGCTTGGCAATACTGACAACAAGCCGCAGGTTCGCCTCGGCAAGACGCTTTTTCGCACTTTCGTCGCCGTCTGCCATACGCTTTGCCAGATCAACCTCCTCCTCTGCCGTCAAAAGCGGAACCTTGCCGATCTCTTTCAGATACATCTTGACCGGATCATCAATGCTGACGCCGTCCGGCACAGAAAGATCGATCTTTTCAAGATCAACATCGTTTTCATCACTGATGACGATATCCGCATCATCCAGATCATCACTGTCCGAACCGATGCGAAGCACATCAATATTCTGCGCTTCCAGATATTCATATACTTTTTCCATATGTTCCAAATTCAGCTCCATATCCGAGAAAAAATCATTGATTTCCTGAAGCTCCAGAATACTTTTCTTCTTTTTACCAAGCGCGACCAGTTCTTTCAATTTTTCCTCAAATTTTGCCACATTCTCTTCCATGTAGTACCCATCCTCTCATAGCTTGATTATATTTTATCCTTAATTAACGGAAATATGCAGTTTCCGCAGGTTCTGCAAATCACTTTTCGCTTTCATAAGCCTTTGCATCCCTTCGACATCTGCCACATTCCAGTTCCTTCCTGCTTCTTCAATACTGTTGCTCTTCACTCGCACGACTGTCTCCTTAAGTGCTTTTTCACGCTCCGCAGGCGTTGAAAGCTCCCTGATCATTGTATGAAACAACCCTGCAACCTCCCGATGTTCTTCTTCATCGGTAAAATGATTCATAATCTTTGCGGGATTTACTTCACCCATTTCATACTGCTCATAGAGAAGCGACGCAACCGTCCGAAAAATCCCATCCGAGAAATCCTCCGGAAGGATATACTTGCTGATCTGGTTGAAGATTCCCTCATCTTCGATCAGCCATGTAAGCAATATCTTTTGTGATTTCAGGATTCCGTCTTCTTTCCCCTTATCCTTGCTCTTTCCGGATTTCGGCCTCCTCGCCGGCACCGCCATCCCTGTCTGTACCGCCATCCTTACGACCAGCTTCTTTAACTCCTCGTAGCCTACGCTGTATTCTTTCGCTACCGCCTCGATATAATTATTGCGCTCAATCTCCTCTGTGAATTCGGCAAGCCTTTTTGCCGCTTCCTTCATAAAATCAGTCTTGCCCTCAGGCGAATTCATATCGTAGTTTCTTCGCAGCACTTCCAGACTATAAAGGAATCCGTTGCGCGCTTTTAAAATCCTCTCCTCGAAGGCCTCTGCACCCAGATTATTAATATACTCATCCGGATCCTTAAAGGGCTCCATCCGGATAATCTTTGCCGTAATTCCTACGTCTTTCAGAATAGGCAAGGCCCTTAAAGCCGCTCTCGTCCCCGCGTCATCACTGTCATATGTAAGGTACACCTCGTTCACATACCGCTTGATCAAAGACGCATGTCCGGGAGTGAGCGCCGTGCCAAGCGAGGCAACCGCGTTGTCAAATCCTGCCTGATGAAGAGCAATCACATCCATATACCCTTCACATAGCAAAAAATATGTCTTCTTTGATCTCCTCGCCCGGTTAAGTCCGTATAAATTCCGGCCCTTGTCAAAAATCGGCGTCTCCGGAGAATTCAGATATTTGGGCTTCGCATCCCCCATCACCCGTCCTCCGAATCCAACAACACGATTATTCACATCCATGATCGGGAACATTACCCGGTTCCAGAACTTGTCATAGACGCCCTGACGCTCATCATAACTGATAAGCCCTGCTTTTGCAAGTATATCGTCCTTGTAACCTTTTCCTTTTAAATATCTGTATAGATCATCACTGTATTTATTGGAATATCCAAGACCGAAGGCTCTGAGCATATCGTCGCTAAGCTGCCTGTCCTTTAGATACTTAAGACCTGTGGCTCCCTGCGGCTGGCGTAACTGTGCATAATAATACTTCGCCGCCAGCTTATTGATGTGAAGAAGGGTGGCTTTCATGTCCGCCCGCTCCCTCGCCTCCTTTGAATATTCTGCTTCAGGAAGCGCCACTCCTGCCCTGTCGGCAAGCATCTTTACCGCCTCCTGAAAAGTAAAATTTTCATATTCCATTAGAAATGTAAATACGTTTCCTCCTGCTCCGCAGCCAAAACAATAATACATCTGCTTCTGTCTGCTCACCGAAAAGGACGGCGATTTTTCATTGTGGAAAGGACACAGCCCAAAATACGAGTTTCCCTTTTTTTGAAGCCTGACATAATTAGAAATTACATCGACAATATCATTTTTTATTCTTACTTCTTCAATAATCTCATCTGAATAATACATATATGAACACCCTTATGATTTGCCTCAAAATTTCCCTCATATATAATATTCGACAAAAGTGTTTGATTTCCTTTTAAATCTTCCAAGATTTCGGAACAAAATAATCTTCAAATTTTTTTACTGCATATGTATCCGTCATTCCGGCAATATAATCGCACACCATCTGCTCTTTATTCACCCCGGATTCCTCCTGCATAGACTGATATTCCCGCGGAATCTCATCCAGATTCTCCATATAAAACCGATATAGATTCTGTATCATATGTATCGCCTTTTTTTCTTCCCGCTTCGCTACAGGATTCAGGTAAACACGTTCAAACATAAATGTCCTCAAATTTTTCATCGCTCTTTCCACTTCCTCCGACATGGAAATCTCCGGCTTATCCCTGCTGTTTGTAACCACATCGTGAATTAGTGTGTTCAGACGCTTTCTAGTCGTATCCCCTAAGATCCGGTGGAATTCTTCCGGAATCTCTGCTTCGTTAAGAATCCCGCCCCGGATCGCATCATCGATATCATGGTTTAAATAGGCGATCTTGTCAGAGAGCCGTACAATCTTTCCTTCCAGTGTATGGGGGTGTCCGCTGGATTTGTGGTTTAATATCCCGTCTACCACTTCCCATGTGAGATTCAACCCCTCCCCGTTCTTCTCCAGCCGTTCCACGATACGTACGCTCTGAATATTGTGGCGGAATCCAAAAGGATTGACTTCGTCAAGAGCGCGCTCCCCCGCATGCCCGAAGGGCGTGTGTCCCAGATCATGCCCGAGGGCGATTGCTTCTGTCAGATCCTCATTGAGACGGAGCGCTTTCGCGATCGTTCTTGCATTCTGGGATACCTCCAGCGTATGGGTAAGCCTTGTACGGTAATGGTCTCCGTTGGGCAAAAGGAACACCTGCGTCTTCTGCTTCAAGCGACGGAATGCCTTACAGTGCAGAATCCTGTCTCTGTCTCTTTGGAAAACCGGACGGATATCACATTGCTCTTCCTTTGCCTTTCTTCCCTTTGAATCCCTGCTGAGCGCCGCATAAGGGCTTAAATATTCTACTTCCCACTGTTCAAGCTGCTCCCTGATCGTCATCGCTATCCATCCTTTATCAGTCTTTTAAACGCTCTTCAATCGCATTCACAACCGTTTCAAGCACTTTAATCCGTGCATAATATTTATCATTCCCTTCTACCACTATCCACGGTGCATAGGGAGTAGAAGTACGGATCAGCATCTCGTTCACCGCTTCCTCGTACTGATCCCATTTTTCCCGGTTGCGCCAGTCCTCATCGGTAATCTTCCATTGCTTTTCCGGATTCTCCTGTCTCGCCTTAAATCTTCTTTCCTGCTCGTCTTTGTCAATCTGCATCCAGAATTTCAGCACAATTGCGCCTGCATCCGCCAGATCGCGTTCCATGTTGTTGATCTCCTTATAGGCTCTCTGCCATTCCTGTCTTGTACAAAATCCCTCGATCCGCTCCACCATGACACGGCCGTACCACGTCCGGTCAAAAATCGTCACATGCCCGGCCTTCGGCATATCCATCCAGAATCTCCACAGATAATGGTGCTGCCTCTCAATATCGTTCGGCGACGCCGTCGGATGAACTACGTATCCTCTCGGATCCATCTTTTCTGTCAGCCGCTTGATAGCGCCTCCCTTTCCTCCCGCATCCCATCCTTCAAATCCAAGCACTACCGGAATTCTTCTGCGGTAAAGCTCTCCATGAAGCTTCTCAATCTTCTTCTGAAGTTTGCCAAGACGCTCCTTGTACTCTTCCTTTGTATAAGAAAGGTCAAGGTCGGCCCTTAAAAGTATGGACTCGCACATCCGCTTATCACTGCTGTCCTTTTCCGGAACTTCCGGTTCCTTATCCTTCCTTGCCACCGTCTCTTTCGCCTCTTCTCTCTGTGCGCGGACATCCCTTACCTTTTCTGCAAGAATCCTTTCCACGACAGCATAGATCTTGGCAGTCGCAAATCTCTTATCTACAGCCTCCACAATATTCCACGGTGCATATTCCGTATCGGTGCGAAGAAGCATCTCTTCATTAATGGCCTGATACTTTTCAAACTGCTCATTTCTCTTTTTATCGTCCGGGCCTACCCGCCATGCAGTTTCTTTTGATTCCAAAAGCTTTTTAAAACGCTTCTTCTGCTCCTTCTTATCTATCGTCAGGAATATCTTTATGAGCACCATACCGTCCGCCGTCAACTGCTCCTCAAATGCACAGATGGACTCATAGGCTTTTGCAAGCTCACTTTTCTTCGTTCTCTTATCAAAACGATCGATAAGCACCTTCCGATACCAACTGCTGTCATAGATGGCGATGCGTCCCTTTGAAGGCATCTTCGTCCAGAACCTCCACAGAAACGGATGCATCCGCTCTTCTTTCGTCTCCGTCTTCACCGCATGCACCTCAAAACCCCTTGGATCAAGAGCCTTAATAAGCTCACTGATCTGCACGCCTTTTCCCGCCGCATCATAACCTTCAAATGCGATCATGATCGGGATGCCCAGATCCTTGCACTCTCTTTGAAGCTTTCCAAGCCTCGGCATAAGCTTTTGCATTTTCTCTTTATATGCCTCTTTTTCCAATGTCTTTGTTAAATCCAGTTTCTCTAACATTCTTTTCCCTCCCAGTCCGCTTATTGTCTGATTATGCATTTATTATACACCATATTGCCTGTAAATACATAATTTTTTAAAAACGTACTGACTTTTTTGTCAAGTTATGATAAGATTTAGCTATTTACATGCAAGGGGGTTTAAGATATGTCATCGGAGGCTACTGTCAAAAATGAGATCACAGAAGGTATCATCTGGAAGCAACTGCTTATTTTCTTCCTCCCGATCGTTGTGGGAACTTTGTTTCAGCAGCTCTATAATACTGTAGATGCCGTCATCGTAGGACGTTTTGTGGGAAAAGCCGCTTTAGCAAGCGTAGGCGGCTCTGCCGCAGTGCTGACTTATCAGGTCGTGATGTTCTTTACAAGCCTTGCAAACGGCGCCGCGGTTATCATCTCCCAGTTCTACGGCGCAAAAAATGAGCGAAAGCTCTATGCGGCTCTTCATACAGCGGTCGCATTTTCCATCATCGCGAGTATCCTGATTTCTATCGTCGGATATGCCGCTACTCCGGCGCTTTTGGCCGTCATGAAGACTCCGGCAGATATTATGGACGATTCCATCGGGTATCTCCGGATTTATTTTCTTGGCATCATAGCCATGCTTATTTACAATATGGGCTCCGGCATCATGCGGGCGGCGGGAGACTCTAAACGGCCTCTCTACTACCTGATCGTATGCTGTATTCTGAATATTATACTGGACATGATTCTTGTCGTATTTTTCAAGATGGGAATTAAAGGCGCTGCCATCGCAACGATCCTCTCGCAGGCTGTAAGCGCTGTCTTAGTGATCCGGGCGCTTATGTCCTCCTATGATATGATCCGTCTGGTTCCAAAGGATATCCGAATTGATGCCCCTCTCTTAATCTCGGAACTGCGCATCGGTCTTCCGGGCGGAATACAGACATGCATGTACGGTCTCACCAATATCATCATACAGACTTCGATCAATCAGTTTGGGACAGATACCGCTGCTGCATGGGCGGCTTTCGGAAAAGTAGATTCCATATTCTGGGCAGTGAGCGGGGCTTTCGGCATCTCTGTCACTACATTTGCAGGACAGAACTACGGTGCAGGAAAGCTTGACAGAGTCTATAAAAGCGTACGGGTTTCCCTCGGCATGTCACTGGCGCTTTGCGGCGCCATCCTGATATCTCTTTTAGCGCTTGCCCACCCGCTGCTATCCTTATTTACATCCGACAAGACAGTGATCGGTATCGGTGCTTATATGATGATAAATATTGTACCAAGCTATGCCATTTTTATTTTTGTGGAAATCTTTACAGGGGCGCTTAGAGGAATCGGTGATGTAATGATTCCTACGCTTATCACTCTGGGAGGCGTTTGTCTGGTCCGGCTCCCATGGATCCTATTCGTGACGCCCATCCGCAGGGAACTGTTCACGATCCTTGTAAGTTATCCGATTGCATGGGCTGCCACGGCGCTGCTTCTGATCCCGTACTATTTTTACAGAAAGAAGAAGCTGAACGCAAAGTGGAAAAGAACATAATACATAATCCACTTAGAACTAATTACATTATAATGAGTTCTAAGTGGATTGCCTTTTGATATATGAAGTTCATATTACTGTATCTCGACTTTCTATCTCTATAATATCATCTATCGGAATCTTTGTACCGTTCGTCAATATCACCAGTCTCTTATATTCATCTATCCTTTTTACAAAACCGTTCACAGTCACATACATTCCGCCAGATTTTCTCGTATCCTTCACAAAATAGGTAATCGTTACATCCGGTTTTTTATCTGACTGTTTTTTTAGGAACGTCAATTGCCTGTTAATAGCCGCCTTACAGTTTTCGTCCAGCTCCATCCGTTCTTCCGTAAGTCTCGCCGTTTCCTCCACTGCCGCGCCGTGTCCGGTCAAAGCTGCAAAAGGCGCAAATTGCGCCGCCCTGTCGGCCGCCGGCATCAGAGGATGCGTCTTAGAGACATGGTGCGGAAGATCGATAATATCGTCATACCTGTGCCTGTCATCGTAATGAAACTTTAACACTCCCCTCGCCCCTCTCCTGTGATTCTATGCTTTATGACCGCCGATCTGCTTGTTCCGCTCCATAGCCGTAGCGCCCTCCACCAGATTGGTTCCTTTCAAGACAGCATTTTTCCCATACCGCTTTTTTATATCCAGCAACGCTTCCTGAAGTCTCCTCTCCTGCCTGAGCTTCGCCTCTTTTTCTTCGTTCTCTTTCCTTAACGCAGCATAATCGGTAAACAAGTCAAGCTGTTCATACACCGGCTCTTTCTTTATCAGACTTTCATCCACTACATGATTGGCACAAAGCGAAATCCTTCTGATCAAAAAGTTTTTATTGATGATTCTGTCGTACAGCCCCAAAACTGTATCTGTAATTAATTTGCAAGAAGACGTCTGCTTCCCGATGTTTACCGTTCCATGGGCATGTTTCGGTATCTTGCGCCCATAGCGGTCCGTCGTAATCTCACCCTTATACTCCTTCATTGCAGGTTTGGACAGATTTTCCATATCGTATCCCACCGTCAGGACAATCTGGTCTGTAACCAGCCTTTTTTCTACCAGATCCAAAGCCAGCATCTCTGCCATCTCCCTGACTACAATTCTTGCTTTATCAGGCATATAAGGACAGTGAAGCACCTGACCAGACACAACACTGTTACTGCTTGGCCTGTACGCTTTAATATCCGGCATCGTACATGGCTCCCATCCCCACGCATGATCAATCAAAAGTTCTGCATTGACTCCGAACAGGCGGTAGAGCAGATCCTCATTATAATAATCTCCCGGCTTTCCCAGAGAACATCTTGCCACATCGCCCATCGTATACATGCCGTGCTCCTCAAGCTTCCTTGCATATCCTCTTCCCACACGCCAGAAGTCCGTGATCGGACGATGCGCCCATAATATGCGGCGGTAGCTTTTTTCATTCAATGACGCGATCCGCACTCCATTCTTATCCGGCGCTATATGCTTAGCCACAATATCCATGGCAACCTTGCACAGATAAAGATTCGTACCGATACCTGCCGTAGCCGTAATCCCCGTAGCCAAGTGGATATCCCGCATAATCTTTCCCGCCAGCTCGCGGGGCGATAACTTATAGATATTAAGATAGTCCGTAACATCTATCATGATCTCATCGATCGAATACACATGGCAGTCTTCAGGCGCGACATATTTCAGATATATCTCATAAATTCTTGTACTGTATTCTATATAGTAAGCCATTCTTGGAGGCGCAACGATATAGTCAACCGCTTTCTCAGGCGACGCTTTAAGCTCTGTGTCATTCCAGGAAGAACCAATCAGTTCCCGCCCCGGCGCCAGCCTCTGCCGATTAGCATTTACTTCTTTTATCTTCTGTACCACCTCAAAGAGTCTCGCCCTCCCCGATATCCCATATGCCTTCAGGGACGGCGACACCGCCAGACATATCGTCTTTTCCGTACGGCTTAGGTCAGCGACAACCAAATTCGTAGTCATCGGATCAAGCCCTCTCTCCACGCACTCCACAGATGCATAAAAAGATTTTAGATCAATGGCTATATATCTACGATCATTTCGTACCATGCTTAAACTCCCGAATACATATTCCTATGACAATACTTTCCTGCCGATCACAAAGTAAGCTCCTACTACCATAAATATTGTTACCAGCCACGAAAAAGGATATACCCAGAACAGCACCGCCAGCGTCGGTTTCCATGCAAACGCCGTATAAATCCATATAATCCTCACCGCACAGGAGCCAAACATTGTCAGTACGGCCGGAGTCATAGAATATCCCATACCCCTTAAACTTCCGCCCGTCACTTCATAAAGCGGCGGCAGGAAGCTAAAGATCTGAATATGGAGCATACGGACTGCCCCAAACCCTATGGCTGCCGCGTCTGCCGCAAAGATACTCAGGAAGAAGCCGCGTCCCAGCACAAAAACCGCGCTTAATATCCCTGTGCCGCACATTCCCAATACGGTACTGATGCGCCACACGTTTTTACATCTCTCATACTGCCTTGCCCCGTAATTCTGACTGGTAAACGTAACTGCCGCCTGCGTAAATGCACTGGTGACAAAATAAGTTAAAAATTCATAGTTCAGCGCCGCTGCCGAGCCGGCGATTGCATCCGTCCCAAATCCATTGATGGCAGACTGTATGCACACATTGGAAAATGAAAACACCATTCCCTGCAGCCCCGCCGGCGCGCCGATCTTTACAATCTTAATCATCTCTTCTCTGCTAAGAGACAATTTTCTCATATCCAGACGGATTGCTTCCTTACTCCTCCCCAAAAAGAAGAGTATCATCCCCGCGCTGACTCCATTGGCTGTTACCGTGGCAACTGCCACTCCTACAACGCCAAGCCGAAAGACAATAACAAGAAGCAGATTTAACCCTACATTGATAATGCCCGAGACAATCAGGCAATACAGAGGCTTCTTCGTATCCCCGATACTTCTTAAGATTGCAGAGCCAAAGTTATACAGCATGAAAAAGGGCATGCCGCCAAAATAGATCTTAAGATACACCGCCGCCAACGGCAGAACCTCATCCGGAGTATTCATAAGCTGCAAAAGCGGCCGCGCCACACCATTTCCCAAAACTGCCAGAATCACACCGCAGATCAATGCCATCGTAATGACTGTATGTACCGTCTGCTGAATCTTCTCTGTCTTGCCTTCCCCGATATACCGCGCGATCATCACATTCGCGCCCACTGAAAAGCCGACGAACAGATTTACCAGCAGATTTATGACTGAACTGTTGCCGCCCACCGCCGCCAATGCCTGATTCCCCGCAAATCTTCCTACCACTGCCACATCGGCGGCATTGAATAATTGCTGCAGGATACTGCTGGCTGCCAGCGGCAGAGCAAACAATATGATCTTACTTACCAGAGGGCCGTTTAACATATCCATCTGCCCAGTCCGTGTCTTCTTCATTCTTTCCATATCTTCTCCCTATTCTCCCTGTACAGCCACAGCATCCTATCAGCCGCTTCTTTCCGTTCTCCATCGCTATGCGGCCGACCCCTGCTACATTGTATCTGGTTTCGAGGCTTGTGAAAAGGAAATGGCCACCTCGTTCTTTCTCATGAACAACAGGCCAAAAGCGCCCGGCCCGCAGTTGCTTGCGATGGCAGAGGATGCCTTCTGCAGATATACCCGCTCAAAAGGACAATACTGCCGCACCAGATACTGGATATAATCAAGCTTTTTCTCATCCATTCCAGCATAGGTTATAAACAGTATCCGCCGGTCGATACTCCTCGCGTCCCTAAGCACCTTCCGAATATATCCTTTCGCTGCATGCGCGAAATCGCCCACCTCCACACTTCCGACTGCCATCTTGCTTTTCCGCAGTACAATGACCGGATGCAAAAGCAGAGAATCGCACATCACCTGTATCCGCTTTGATATCCTGCCCGCCTGACACATCATATGGGTACTGTCAATGATAAAATCTGAAGATATATAATTCCTTAACTTTTTCATGGCATCGACAATCTCCTCCTTCGAAGCATGATGCTCTGCCATATAAGACGCATACAGCACCATCATCCCCATACTGCTGGAAAGATGGCCGGAATTGATCACCGCAACATTTTCAAAGGACTGCGCCGCCTCAAGAGCATGATAGTATCCCTCGCTGACATGCTTTGCCATCGTAATATGAAGCACATTCTGAGCCTCCGTCAGCTTATCTGCAAAAAACCGTTCATAGTCCTCCACTTCTGGGGGACGGGAGACACCGTTGTTCCCATTTTTCATATGGTACAGCAGCTCATCCGCCTTTATCTCTACATCATCCAGAAACCGTCCCTTGTTTGTGCAGACATAGTAAGGGCATACTGAAATACGAAACTCCTTCTTGAGGGATTCCGGAAGATCACAGACACTGTCTGTCGTAACAAGAATAGACCTTCTTTTCACTCGCTCAAAGATCAGGATGTCTTTCCCAACCTCAGACTGTTCTGCCCCCTCATTCAGATTCACAAGCTCTTTCGGAAGAATACTCAGCACCGCTGCCTCAAGCAGCATGCCGCTGACTGGCTTTGCCAGATATCCTGCAAATCCCTCCTTCTGGTAGAGTAATTGGTTATCACTCCCTGCATTGGCTGTCAACGCGATAACCGGCACATCCCGGCACATCCCTCCGGCCTGAGTCTGAATCTCATGAAAACACTGGACTCCGTCCATTTCCGGCATAAGGTGGTCCATCAAGATGCTGTCATAATGCTGAATCTGTGTCAGCTTCAGGCACTCAGTGGCGCTCAGCGCCGTATCAACCTGAATCTTTGTCTCTGACAGAAGTTTTTTTACCACCACCAGATTCATTTCATTATCATCTACCACGAGTATATGTGCATCCGGCGCTTCAAAACTCTGCTTATACTGCTCTCCCTCATGTAATTTCCTGCGGGATGTCAGCGTAAATGTGCCCAGTTCGGCATCATCAATAATGTCCTGCTCCAGCGTAACGATGAATTTCGATCCCTTAGTATAGACACTGTTAACGCTGATCTCACCGCCCATCAGCTTCACAAGCTGCTGAACAATACTCAGCCCCAGTCCGGTACCTTCAATATGACGGTTTTTTTCTTCATCCACCCTCTTAAATGCATTAAAAATATAAGGAATGTTTTCCTTTTTCACTCCCCGTCCAGTGTCCTCTACTGTATACCAGACACGCACCCTGTTTAGAGTCACGCACTCACACCGGACAGATAACATGACCGAACCCTCACTCGTGTATTTTATAGCATTGTTCAGCAAATTGATCAGAACCTGTTTTATGCGCACCTCGTCACCGCAGAGCATACTCGGAATCGAAGGGTCTACATACAATTTAAACTCCAGTCCTTTCTCACGCGCCTTAACCCAGACCATATTGACAATTTCAGAAAAAAGCGCCCCTGTCTCATAAGATACATTCACAATCTCCATCTTCCCGGACTTAATCTTAGACAAATCCAGAATATCATTGATCAGCGTCAAGAGCAGTTTGCTGGCTCCTTGGATATTTCTGGCGTTCTCTGCCACTTCCTCTGTAATATCTCCGCGCAGAATGATCTCATTCAACCCGATAATTGTATTGATCGGTGTGCGGATCTCATGGCTCATGCTGGAAAAAAAGTGATTCTCCGCCCTGTTTAATTCCTCAATCTCCTTTTTCTGCCGTTTGGAAAGCTCACTCTCCTCCACGTAAAGCCTGTTCAAAAACATAAGCAGCACACTGGTCAAAAGCCCCACCAAAACAACGGAATACGCCGAGTCGAAAAAGGAACGCTCCTGTGTATTATTCGCTACAAACTCTGGAAAACGGAAGGCCAGATAATAACATAGTTCCGTCTCCACAATGCAAAACAGATAAAATACAAATTTGCGCCTTCCTATCAAAGTTACACTGATATAAATAAAATAGATTACCAGCCATTCCGGCACTCCGCTGTAAAACCCGCCTGCCGAAAAAAAGCTTACCGGGAAAAGTACAAGGATCAGCAGCGCAATGATCGTCGCTCCCGTATTAATACATTCCTTTTCTATACTGACCTTTACGACTGCCGCCATAATAACAAGACCCACTGCCAGAATAAGCCAGTTAACCACGCTATTTCCCATGGAGAGCGCAAATGTTGCCGCAATCATACAGCCGCCTGTCGTTATACGGAACATACGCTCCCGCAGGCTGATTCTATGGTCAAAGATGAATTCATACCATTTTTTTAACACGCAATGTCTCCTCCTCTCAAGCCGCAGCAAACTCTAAAATCCTGCAATACTCCTGCAGACATCATCATACATCTCCAAAAGTCTCGTATGATTCTCACGGATATACGCAATATCTTCCTTTTTGCCTGCCCTCTCGAGCGCTTTCGCAAATTCTGAAAGCTTTTCTGCTCCAATGGTCAGCGAAGTACTCTTTAAAGCATGGACCTTAACCGCATAATCCGGCCAGTTTTCCGCCTCATAAAGTGAGCTGATCTCTTTCTTTTTTGCATCGCTCTGCCCATGGAACATACGCAGCATCTCCAGATAAAAGTTCTCATCTCCGCAACAGTAATCAAGACCGAGCTGCGCGTTAATACCAACCTCCGCCAGAACATCAAAAGGATTGAATGGCACTTCTTCCTCCACAGGCTGGCTGTCTTCAGCCACAGGCTCCGCACCATACTGTATATAGCTCTTAGGTAGTACCCTGCGAAGCACCCGCTCTAAAACAGCGCGCTCTATCGGCTTTGGTACAAACTCCGTAAATCCCTCGTTCCGAAACATCTCCCTTGCTCCGCTGACCGTATTTGCAGTCAGCGCAATCACCGGCAGATCTTGATACTCCCCGTAATTGATCTCTCGGATACGCCTTAACGTCTCTACTCCGTCAACCCCCGGCATCATGTGATCCAGGAAGATAATATCATAGGCAGTTGTTCTGCACATTTCTACAGCTTCTCTTCCGCTGAGACAAGTATCCACCTGTACTCCGTAGCTTTCCAAGACTCCTTTTGCCACCACGAGGTTCATCTCCTCGTCATCAACAGCCAGAGCACGCACTCCCACACAAGAAAACGGCTTGCGCCCTGCATTCTGAGCCTCCTCGAATCCATTCTCCTTCACCTCGCCGTTCAAAAGGTTCACAACAGAAAGTGCAAAGAACGGCTTGCGGATCAGTAAAAGCCTGCTGTCCCTTCTCAGGGCATACTCTCTCTCCGCAATCACTACTACCTGAAGCGTCTCGGCCAGCTCCTCGTAATACGCGCGGTTTTCCTCATACTCAGACTGTGTGATAAATACATGGGTCAGTTTATGGGTACGCTGCAGTTTGAGCAAGCCCTCAAAATTGTGGGCCTGATATCCTTCCACGTCAAGTCCCTCCATCAAATGCTGTATCATCCTGTCATAATATGTTCTGACATCATCACAGCTGTATTTATCTGGTCTGAAATAACATGCAATGCAAATCTCCTTAGGATTATTGAGCGTCATACACGGAGTGTCATCCGCTACTTCCTGCGGAATCGTGATATGAACCTGCAGTCCCTGATGCCCTTTGCTTTCAAAATGTACAAATCCATCCATTGAATGGAGAAGTCCCCTGGCAATAGGTATCCCCAGCCCAAGACCGCTGGAAAACCGATTGCTCCCGGTATCCGCCTGATAAAAATCATCATAAATCTTCGTAAGCTGATCTTCTGACATACCGATACCCGTATCGTGGATATCAATAAGCAGATTAATTCCGTAGCTCTCCTTCCTGAACTCAAGGCAGACATAAATGCCTCCCTCCTCAGTAAACTTCATGGAATTCTCAAGCAATATCTTAAGCACATGAGAAATCTTTTCCGCATCTCCGATCAGGACTGCCGGCATCTTCAAATCCATATCAAACACCATCTCAAGCCGCTGCCTGCCGCCCTGCATCGCCGTCATAGTGATCACATCATTGAGTACTGAAATGATCATATATTCTTCTTTTGCCGGAGTTAATGTCCCTTCTACGATTTCTGTATAATCAAGAATATTGTTGATCTGGCCGGACAGCCTCTTTCCGGCCAGCTGTATAGACTGAATATCTGACCGCACTTCATCGGAAGCAGCTTTCTCCAGCGCCACATCGCTGATTCCGATCACCATATTGATGGGTGTTCTCAGTTCATGGGATACACTCGAAAGAAAATCAGCATTCTGCCGGCTTAATGTCTCCAGCTGCACTGCCACATTTTCATATTTCATTCTGGCCGCCATTCTCCGGTTGATCCGATATCGTGCGAGCGCTGCTGCTCCTGCCGTCACCATGACGCCAAGCAGCAAACGTATCGCGTCCTGAATTCCCAATCTATAAGAAAGCGTATGTAAACACAGGAAATGATACAATAGCTGCACTGCATACAAGGATACCGTGATATATATCAGGCTCTTTCTATCCAGCATGGAAAAAACAAGAATCATGATACAGGCCACGGCAGGCATATCAAAAAGGCTGCCCGCATGTACCCCGAAAAAGAAAAAACCAATCAGCATCACTCCGGCACATATGTTTTCATAAAGTATCTCTGAGCCAATTCTTCCAATGTGAAGGCTCCAGACTCCAAACACACCGAACACCATCAGCGGAATCATCCACGTCTCCCATGACATAGTTAATGTAATCAAAGCCAGCATTGCACTATATACACTGGCAATGCTGGCTAAAAGCAGATATTTACCTGTCTGCCTCTCTTCACTCATTACTCCTCAAACTCCTTTGCAACCCGTTTCAAAAGCTCCTTCGGCTGGAACGGCTTCTTTAGGTAATTGACTGCTCCCAATCTGATCGCATTCATCACGTCATCCTCATGCCCTGATGCTGTCAAAAAGATTACAGGAACATCCATCGGATAATCTTTCATCCGCTCAAAAGTTTCGATACCATTCATCTCCGGCATCGCGATATCAAGAAGGACCAGATCTATCTTTTCATTCCTGAGTAAATAGAGCGCCCTTTCTCCGGATTCCGCAAGAACTACTTCATACTGCTTCTCCAGAATCATCTTTGTCCTCATCAAATTCATTGTGTCGTCATCCACTACCAAAATACGTTTCTGCATACAGCTGCCTCCTATTCGCTCCTAGGGATTTTTAATCCCCGTAAATTATATTTTAAAACAGCAACGAGACAAAATCAAGCCAAATATGTTGAATGTACAAGGACTTGATCAGTCCTGCATTTTTCAAAAACTTTGTGCACAATTAAATAGTAAGATTCTTCAGAATACCATACTTTCCGTAAATATCCGCTCATAATTCTTTGTCTTAGCCAGTTCCATATATTCCATCTTTCCGGCCAGCTGTTCCATCTCACACCTTGCCCTGTGTGACATCAGCGCCATGTATGCTCCGGTTTTTGATGGCTTCCCGTCTCTAATCGTCTTGAGCCTGATTCCCTGTTCCGTAATTTCTGCGTCCTCAACAGCTCCTTCTGCCGCCCGCATACCGGAACTGATATTCATACCCTCCAGAGCCAGACCTGCAGCGCAGGAGCAACACAAAATCTTCCCTTTGCCTGCCAGTACAATTTCTCCGTTTGTACCGATGTCAATAAATAAAATATTCTCTTTTCCCTCCAAAAACACCGGCTTATAGGGAGCGCACCCGATAGGTCTGGCAGCTTCCTCACACACCTTTTTTATATAGAGTTTATGGCCTGTACAATTACTTCCTGAAGCTTTTGAGCACCACAGTCTGGATGCTCATAGGTGATCCTAGTCAGCACATCCAGACCAAAATGCTTTTGGGAATTAATCATCGACAGTTTTGGTGTCAACATCTTCCACTCCTACGCCATATCCAGCAGTCTCTTTGCCAATTTCACAGCCTCTACTGCATCTCGCGAATAGCCGTCTGCTCCGTAGGTTTTGGACTTACGTCAGTTTTGCTATGCCTAAAAACGTCTATTATCAGCAATAAAAGTCTAACAGCCAAATCTCAAGGAGCGGCCCGTCCTTCGGTAAATCCTTCGCCCCCTCCAGAAGTTCCACTCCGGGCTAGCGCATGGTGCCGCCCCTGCCCTTCACCTCCACCCGCCCGGCAATCTTTATAACACAAAAGAAGCCTTGAAAAATCAAGGCTTCTCTCATAATGCGGAAGATGGGACTTGAACCCACACAGCTCGAAAGCTACAAGATCCTTAGTCTTGCTCGTCTGCCAGTTCCGACACTTCCGCATAGACATCTTAAACTGTCCAAAAAGTATATTACTATACCGACCAGAAAATGTCAACAAAAAAACATAATTTTTTTCAATTAATTTTTTCATGCCTTCCAAACCGTCTTCCGGCCTGCTTTCCCCTGCCCAACACATACTTTTTTATATACTGGAAAGTCTTCTCCTCCCCGTCCTTTGCAAGCATCTTTAAAAGGAAATGCAGCATTGCCGCTGTCTCGGGATGAATCATATTCCCAAGCTTTCCCGCCCCGTCTTCATAATATTCCAGAGGATGCACATCTGTATAGTTATCCCCCTGATAAGTCTTAGAGGCCGCTACACGGTCCATAAACATCTCGACCACATATTTCACAGGCATCTTCTGGCCTACAATTCCCTTTTCCTTATCTACACTATAATCAATCCAATATTCGTAATGGTGCTTATTGCGCCCCTTGTGATGCAACCATGCCTTTGAATAGCCCGTCGCCTCGCGCTCCGCATTATTCGGGCTTCTCGTCCCCTGATAATACTTGCAGCCAACTAAAAATTCCGTCGGCGAGTATTTAGAAAGGTCGTGAAGCAGTCCCTGCTTATAAAGCCCCACCCGAAAACAATGCTTCATAACTAAAAGCTTATGATGATTAATTGTATGTAAATGTCTTAGCATCTTCATAGCATATTCTCCTATTGTTTTTTTATATCCGAATGTTTCCTCACCTGATCTTATTCACTCTTACAGCGCCAAATGGTGAATCCCATACAATGCCAGCAAGTGCAGCGGATAGAACAAATAGAAAAAATATTTCATGGACGCACCCTTTTCCCCGTTATAGAAGATAAGAAAAGCAGTTGCAGCCGCCCCGTACATCTGTACGCTCCCGTTCCAGATCAGATTCCATACCGCCCCGGCCGCATGCTTTCCCCAAACGGACTTTCTCAGAAAATAATATATCCCAATGAGACAAATCCCCTTAAATCTATAATCCGCACATAAAAAATCAGCGGCCCACATTGCCAGAAGCACTTCTGTCACCTTAATTGGCCATTCCCTGCTTTTTTCAAGCGCGCACATCATGACAACTCCTAAAAGCAATGCAAAAAATACATTTTGATGTTCAAATTCAAGTACGGTATCCCGAAACGCAAGATCGTACGGTATCTCCGATATTAATGCAAATAATCCCAGACGAAGCATATATTTCCTGACATCTCTTGTATGGAAGAACCCCTCCACCAAAAGGAAACAAAAGATGGGAAAGGCAATTCTTCCAATATACCGGAACACCATATTATCCGGGAATAATACGGCTCCTGTATGGTCAATGATCATCGTTATTACTGCAATCCACTTCAGCTGAAAAGAATTAATACCCATGCTATCTGCCCGCCAGAATCATGATCGTTCTGGCTTTCACCTCTATCCGTTTTTGATTTTTTACAGGTTCTTCATTTTCCGCAATTCCGTCTGTGCCCGCAAGGATATACCATTTCTTCCCTTTTGATAAAGCCGGCAGCGCAAATGTATGGCTGAGCCAATGCATATTATAAACCACATAACAATCCTCTGCGCCGGTAGCTTCTCCGCTGTAATAGACTCCCAGCTGTCTGCTTGATACCTCTGAAGGCACTCTCCACGCGCTCTCGCCATGATAGGATACATCCGGGATGCCGCAGCCTACTGTATCCATACCTTGCATCTCCTCCTTTGGACAGAATACTTTGTACTCCTTACGGATTGCGATCATCTTTTTTACGAAATCATAAAGCCCGGAATTCTTTGCAAGTCTTCCCCAGTTCACCCATCCCACCGGATTGTCCTGACAATAGACATTATTATTCCCCTTCTGGGAATTGTAAAACTCATCTCCTGCCAGAATACATGGGGTACCCTGTGCCAGAAGCATCAAAAGAAACGCATTGCGTATCTGCCGGTTTCTCAAAGATACGATCTCCTTTTTCCGGCTCGGTCCCTCTGCCCCGCAATTCCAGCTGAAATTATAATCGGGTCCGTCCTGATTATTCTCACCGTTGCTTTCATTGTGTTTACTATCATAAGAGACAAGATCATTCAGAGTGAAGCCCGTCTGTCCCGTAATGTAATTAAATGTACCGTCTGCTTTGGAGTTGTGCCTGAGCCAATAAATGACATCCGTAACTGTCCCTTCATCCCCTTTCAGGAAACGGCGCATAACATTCTGAAAGTCCGTCTGATGATGCAGGATCTTCGTCCGCTTTAAAAACGGATCCTGACAGATTCCCTCCATAGGCGCTACCGATGGATTCAATATAAAACCGTCAATATGGTACTCCATCATATAATACCGAAGACAAACCTCCATATCCTGCTTTGGCATACTATTGTCAAAAGGCATCTCAAGGACAATCTCTATTCCTTCCTTATGGCATGCCTTCACCATATCTTTTAAAGAGCGCACCGCTTCACCGTCCGCCGAATAAGCACTTTTCGGCGCAAAACAATATGCGCGGCCATATCCCCAGTAATTACGGCGAAGACCGCATTCCTCAAACTCATAAACCGGCATACAATGAATCTGGTTAACTCCCAGCTCCTTAAGATAAGGGATTTTTTCCACAATGCCTTCAAAGCATCCTTTCTTTTTTACTTTTGAAGAAGGATCTTTCGTGAAGCCTCTGACATGCAGACTATAGGCAACTACCTTGTGATATGGAATCTCAGGCTTTTTGTCCCCTTCCCAGTCATATTCTTCCCGGCAGATCACTCCTCTTACTTCATGCTCCTTTACATCTGTCTCCTTCCCCCATCTTGCCCTGCCTGCCAGCGCTTTAGCATAAGGATCTGGAGTTACATCTCCTCCGATCTTATAATTATATTCATAGGATCTCTTTCCCATGTCTTTTAATGCCATATAGCATACTTCTCCCACACTTTCCGTCATGGGATATTCTGCAAATGGTATTGTCTTTCCCGGATGATACAGCAAAAGACTGCACTCCTTCCCATCTGGAACAGGTACGGAAAAATTCACCTCATTCTTCGTAACTGTAACACCTAACGGCCATGGTCTTCCCTGCGTCTGCTTCATCTGACTCCTCTCCGGATACTACTGCCAGCCGTCCACTCCGTACATGCTGACATTATCCTTATTAATCATAAACACTTCCTCATAGGTTTCCTTTTCATATTTCTGTCCGGTCAATATACAGTCCGTAATATTCGCCGCCTCCTGTCCGATATGGATTGGAGACTGCGCTGCTGTACCGGCTATCTGAGTGTCCGCCTTCTGCAGCTCCTTCTTAATGTCTGGAGAACCATCCACCCCATAGATCAGCACCTTCTTTGCTCCTGCAACATTTACCGATGTAGTAGCTCCTACGGCAATCTGATCATTCCCGCACATAATAGCCACAATGTCCGGATATTCTTCCAGCATCTTCTCCGACTCTTCCAGAGCACGCTCAAATTCTCCTGTAGTATCTGCTCTGGCCACCACCTCAAAGCCTTTTTCGGCTTTTGAAATAGCCTCCTCAAAACCGGTAATCCGGTCATTAATAGAATTCTGTGTCGGACACTCTAAAATCGCAATTTTACCGCCTTCCGGGCATTTTTCAATCAAATCCGCACCGCAGATATATCCGGCATTATAATTGTCAGATCCAATATATGCATCCACATAATCCATCTCTTTCACCTGCGTATCTACATTAATGATTCTGACGCCCGCCTCCTTAAGCGCTTTGAGCGACGGAGTTATCTTCTCCCAATCAACCGGACTTAAGATAATCGCAGAAATACCCTGATCTATCATCTCCTGAATCTGTACTGCCTGCTTCTCTGAATCTGTACCAGGATCTTCCATTATAAGCTCGTATCCCATTTTCTCGAACACCTCCCTCGCGGCATCCTCAAGCGTAATAAAATACGGATTCTTCATGTCAATCACACTAAAGCCCACAAGCTTTTTTTCCTGCCCGCCTGCTTCTCCTTCTTCCGTCTCCTCCTCAGAGGCCGCATTATCCTCCGGTGTCCCGACATTCTTCTTACAAGCACTTATCCCTATGACGCAGACAAGCACAGCTGCCATCACCGCAAATACCCTCTTTTTCATTACCATAACTTCCTCCTGCGACAAAATATTACATGCATATTTTTATTCTACATCATTTTTTCCGTTTTGACTACCTGCCAATTCGTACAGGAACCGGGAAGATGATACGTTTTTTCCATTTTTTTCCTTTATATAGGTAATGATAAGCCGCTTTTTAGCCCTTGTCATAGCAACATAAAACAGTCTCCGCTCTTCCTCCAGCTCGCCCGCAAGCTTTGCTTTTCTGTAAGGCAGCGTCCCCTCGTTCGCTCCTATGATAAAAACTGTGTTAAATTCCAGACCTTTTGCTCCATGTATCGTATGAAGGACAATCCCCTTTTCTTCCTGACGTTTCTTTTGTACCTCCTGCCTCTTTAACAGCATATTCCCATAATTCTCCACATGAGAAAGCCATTCTTCCATAGCGGCATATGTTTTGGAAGACTCCTGAATCTGATCTAACGTCTCCTGAAGCTTCTGATGATCAGTCCCTTGATACTTTGCATACTCCTTCAAAAAATCATCATACCCAATACTCTTTCTGATATACTGAATCGCCGCATAGGGCGACTTTCCGCTTATCATCTCCACATCCGACTGAAGCTGGTCAATACGGTCAAGCATCCACCGCTTATCACAATAGAAGTTCCGCAGGCTCTCAAAGGACACGATACCCTCGCTCATGCTATCCCTCCCGATATATCGGTTCGGACGATTTACAATACGCAAAAAATCCCTTCTTTCGCCAATACCCTGAGACAATCGGAAGTAACTGATGATGTCCTGAGCAGTAAAATGTTCATAAATGTTACGCAGCCGGTCTCTCATATAAAATGGAATCTCATGCTGCGAAAACACTTCCGACAACACCTGCGCATCTGCCGCCGTCCGAAACAGAACGGCTATCTCCTCCATCGCCTCCCCTTTCTGCAAAAACTCCTCAATTCTTTTTAATATATACAGACTCTCCTCCACCGAATCCTTCAATTCATACACTTTTATTCTTTGTTCCCTGTCCCTGAAACTTTGAATCTTTTTTTCGTACCTTTCTTTATTATTGGAGATAACTTTGAGCGCTCCGTCTACTATATACCCGTCCGAACGGTAGTTCACATTCAAAAGAAGCTGCTTCGCTTTCGGGTAATCCTTTTTAAATTCCATCATAATCCCCGGCTTTGCACCCCGGAACCCATAAATCGACTGGTCGTCATCCCCGACGGCAAACAGATTTCCGGAATCCGCCGTCAACATACGGATCACATCATACTGAGCCTGATTGATATCCTGAAATTCATCAATCAATATATATTGAAATTTTTGCTGCCATTTTCTTAAGATGTCCTTTCTCTCCTCAAAAAGACGGCAGCACATCACGAGCATATCCTCAAAATCCATCTTTTTCAGTCTTTTCTTCTTGTCCTCATAGGCAAGATATATCTTTTTAAACAACTCCTTCTCATAATGAAGAGAGCTGTAACTTTCTATATCCTTCCGGTTATTTTTGACATTGCCGATTTCCTCTGCTAATCCCCGAAGATAATCCTCCTCCTGCTCTTCTATAGAAGTATCTTTCTGCTCTCCCATAATCTGACGTAATATGGCATACTTTTCCCCATCCGAGAGAAGGCTTGTGTTTGTAAGCCCATATGCCCATTTTAAAATCCAGTAATATACAGAATGAAAAGTACCGAAATTAACCGGAAAGCTTTCAGAGCCCATAATCTGGCAAAACCGCTTCTTCATCTCACCCGCCGCATATCTTGTAAAGGTAATGACCAGAATTTCTTCTGGCCTTACCTTGTATATTTTGATCAGATATTCAATTCGCCTTGCAATCGTAAGAGTTTTCCCCGATCCGGGGCCTGCCAGGACCAGACATGGCCCTTTGAAATGATTAGCCGCTGCTTTCTGAGCTTTATTCAGACTCATAGACACTCCTAACTTAATAATTCAATTCCTCTGCGGATCCTCGCAAGAGATTCCTCTTTTCCAAGAATCTCCATAAGCTCCGTCGCTCCGCCCGGTGTGCTCTGCTTTCCTGACACTGCCGTCCGAAGGGGCCACATAACGAATCCGACTTTGACTCCCTGCTCCTCAACATATTTCTTCAGCACTTCAAACAGGGCATCATTGCTGAAATCCTCCTGCTCTTCCAAAAGCAAAAGTACCTCCTTTAGAACCTTCAGAGATTTTTCCTCGTTCGTCTTCATCTTCTTGTGACAGTACATTGCCGTATCATACTCCGGCAATGTCTCGAAGAAATCAATCTGTTCTTTGATATCTGTAAATATTTCTATTCTGGTTTTCACAAGTTCCGCAATCTTCTTAAGATCATAGTCCTTTGTGATAACTTCTTTCAGATACGGCTCTGCCATCTCATAGAACCTTTCAGAATCCATAGCCTTCAGGTACTCGCCGTTCATCCATTTAAGCTTCACAATGTCAAACACAGCCGGAGATTTACTCATATGACGGTAATCGAACGCTTTCACCAGCTCCTGCAGTGAAAAAATCTCCTGATTGTCGGAAGGGCACCATCCGAGCAGCGCCACATAATTGACAACAGCCTCTGTCACAAATCCCTGCTCAATCAAATCCTCATAGGAGGAATGTCCGCATCTCTTGCTAAGCTTCTTGTGGTTCTCATCCGTAATCAGCGGACAATGCACATAGGTCGGAATCTCCCAGCCAAAAGCTTCATATATCCGATTGTATTTGGGCGCGGAAGAAAGGTATTCATTTCCGCGCACTACATGAGTAATACCCATCAGATGATCATCAATAACATTGGCAAAATTATAGGTCGGATACCCGTCCGATTTGATCAGAATCAAATCCTCCATCTCCTCATTGGGCACAGTGATATCCCCATAAATGTCATCGCTGAAAGTAGTCGTCCCTTCTGTCGGCATATTAAAGCGAATCACATAAGGCTTTCCCGCCGCAAGATTCGCCTCCACTTCTTCCTTGCTAAGCGACAGACAGTGCTTGTCATATACGACAATCTCCGTACCGCCGTCCTCTGACACCTTACTTTTTAAGGATTCCAGACGTTCCTTATTACAGAAGCAGTAATACGCGTCTCCCTGCTCGATCAGTTTCTTGGCATATTCCAGATATATCCCTGAAGCATTTCTCTCGCTCTGAACATAAGGTCCTACCCCGCCATCCTTATCCGGGCCTTCGTCATGTACAAGCCCCGTCTCCTCCAATGTATGATAAATAATCTCCAAGGCGCCCTCCACGAACCGCACCTGATCTGTATCCTCAATCCGGAGCATAAAATCTCCGTCCTCATGCTTTGCAATCAGATAGGCGTAAAGAGCCGTCCTCAAATTTCCCACATGCATCCTGCCGGTAGGGCTGGGTGCAAACCTTGTTCTTACTTTACCCATATTTATTCTCCTAATTCCTTAATAATTTCTTCCAGAGTATCATCCACTCTTGCATTTACAATCAGATCCGCATATTTATCTGAAAAATGCGGGGCATCCTTGACTAATATCAGCTTTTCCCCTTCATAATACTGAACAAGCTGCGCACAAAGCTGTGTCTTAAGATTCGTTCCAAGGATAAGCAGCACGTCCGCCTTCTGTACCTCTCCGGCAGCTCTGGTGATGATCTGGTTATCCACCATCTCACCAAACAGACATACTCCTGGCCGCACGACGGAACTACAGTTAACGCACAGAGGAACTCTCTTAGAATTTCTGATATATTCTACCGGATATGTCTTTTTACAATGAGGGCAGTAATTGTCATAAATGCTTCCGTGAAGATTAATGACATTCTTGCACCCTGCCTTCTGCGGCAGCCCAAAGACACGCCTCGTTATGATAGACTGAAAAAGACCTCTTCTCTCCAGCTCTGCCATCTCATAAAAACCCTTTCCCGGAGGCTTATCAAGCGCACTTAATATCTCGTTGCGGTAAAAAGAAAAAAATTGTTCTGTCCGTGCGTTAAAAAATGAGCTGGAGAACATCTCATCCGCCGAATAGCCGTATTTCTGTTCAATATCATAAGAAGCTTCACCGTCCCGAATCGCCGGGTAACCGCTTTCCTCAAGCATAGCATATCCACTGAGCACAGTAGTATATGTACTTTCTCTTAAAATCTGGAGCAATGTCTTACCTATCACAAAAATCCCTCCTTCTTTTGTTAATGATAAATACATTGTACCATAATTGGTTCAGGCGCTTCAATCTTTTCCTTCAACATACCAATAATATATCTTATGAAATACATCTCTCGGTATAGATACAACGATTACAATTCCCATTACAATAGCAAAAGCTATCTTCAAAGACTCGATTCCTTTTAAAGCTGCCTGTGTCAGTTGGTTCGTTACGATATAATAGACCGTATTGTAGATGCCTGCACCCGGTACCAGCGGTAAAATCCCGGAAATCAGAAATATGGTTATCGGACATCTCATCTTTACAGACAACATCCTTGATATCAATACAACGATAAACGCCCCGAAAAAGGAGCCTACTGCCGCTGACACATAATTCATGCCGCTGACCAAAAGATACACGATCCACCCTGCCATTCCGGTCACTCCGCACCCGATGTAATATTTCTTCGGAACATTATACATAATTGCAAAACCGATCGTTCCCGCAAAAGAGCAAAACAGATTACTTAATATTTCCTGCGTTGTCATAATAAAACAAACCCTCCTGTCATGTTATTGTACGTAATAAGGACGATACCTACGCCTACCGCTATGTATACGAATACCATGAGCGCATCCATCATCCTTACGGTCCCTGACAAGAAATCACTGTCCGCAATATCCCGTATCGCATTTGTAAACGCAAGCCCCGGCACCAGCGGCATGATCGCACCAATCAGCATTCCGTCAAGCCGCAATACAACCGGACTTAAAATCATTCTAGACCAGATGGCAAATATAGTGATCAGCATCCCTCCTGCAATATTAATCACAATTTTTGAGAGATGACAGTGCTTTGCAAAAATCACCCAGACATACAACAGGCACCCTATGACAAATGTTACCAAACTTTCCGTCAGAGTAGCTCCAAGCAGAAATCCATAACATGCCGCGCTTAAGCCTGAACCCAATATCTGAAGCTGCCAGCCTTTAGAAGGTGTCTTTTCAATCTCCTTAAGTCTTTTTGCAGCCTCTTTTATCGTCACGTTCCCGCCTGCGATCTGCCTTGATAATTCATTCACCCCCGCCACAATACCCAGATGTGCGCCTGAAAGAGGAATGTGCTTCACCTTCGTGTACACATCCCCCTTTTCATTCTCAGCGCTAACGAAGATACCGTGGCTCAAAGTGAAGATATCCACAAGTTCCACACCGAAATGATTGCATATTCTTGTGATCGTCTCTTCTACACGGAAAATCTCTCCGCCATTTTTCAAAAGTATCCTTCCTGCTTCAAGTGCAACATCAACCACCTGTTTCACATTGCTGCCAGACGGGGTAAAACTTTCCGTCTCATTCTGTTTTGCGTCTTTTTCTTTCTCAATATCCATGCTATAACTCCTGACATTTCACAATATCGTTTCATTATAGCACCCTGATCCAGAAATTTACACCCTTTTCCTGATTTTTCTTCTACTATGTTATTGCCTATTGTCTCTTAAGTCTGTTCGGATATACTGCCACTTTACCATTTCTGTGATACAAAATACCATTTTCACTGTAAAATCTGGGATTATCAGGCGCCGCCTCAATATAACACAGATTCACCAGTTCATCCAATGCACCCTCAGCAATGTAGGATATATTGGCCGGAATATAGATTTCATAAATATCCGCCTCCAGTCCTTTCAGCGCGCCCTTCTCGATTCCGGTACACGCCGCATGAATCGGAAATACAATAAGATAATCCTTCTGGAACTTTGATGCATCTGTGTATCCCGCAATATGACCTTCCTCATTTGTGAGAAATCCCGGAAAACGTTCCAACAAAGTAACAGGTTTTATGTCAGCCTGATCTGTATCTGTATCTGCTTCTGTTCTATCCGCATCTGTTCTACCTGTATCTGCAGCGCTCGCTCCGGTCCCCTCATTCGCTATGCTGCCATCATTATCTTTCCCGCCTGTCACAATATCCAGATTTTCTGTCACGACATCCATAACCGGAATATCCGGTGACGTTCCTGCCGCATGTTTTCTATGATCATCCGTTTTCTTTTCCACACTTGAATGGATTGCTTTCGCTCCTGTCTTCGCCTCATTCTTCACACTCTTTGTCCGTTTCTTTGCATCCGATTCTGAATACCCGTAACTTACGGCAAAATTCTGTTCTTTTTCTGCAGCCTTCGAATAACTCTTGCTTTCGTGCCCGACATTTTCTTCCATTACACTCTCCTTTGGCAGAAGCGATAAAGCTGCAAAATCTCTTATCGCCGGAAGAGCCTTTGCCGGCGCAGCCTGCTCCCTCATAAATTCTTCCGTATCATCTGGCAGTGCGTCGATATAGTTGTACAATCCGGCAATCAGAAACGCCAGTAATACAGCACATATGATCTGGTTCCACTCGATGTAAACTCTGCGCTTTTCCCAAAAGATGTCTAAAATCAATTCCATAACCTTTGTACCTCTCTTCCATATTTTTCCAGCTTTCCATATCAATTATAAAATACATTGATTTCAACTAATAGGCGCGTTCCGCAACGTGTCTTAAATGTTCCGTTTTAACTCATTTTATGCTCATTGTATTTCAGACTCTGAGCCTTATCAAGCCATTTTAAAAACATCTATATATTCATCAAAAGGAACCGACACACAGCAAAAAACGTTTCAAAGCATCTTTTCTATGCCTTGAAACGTTTCTTTTTCAATCATAAGTTCAATTTCCGTTAACCTACATATCCTGCCTTTTTAAGTTCTTCCTCCGCTTTCGCAAGATTTGCCTCCGATACTCTAATGATCGGCCCGGTACAACCCATACCGCTCTCGGCATAGATACCTGTCTTCCACAGCGTCTTTACCGCATCTTCAAGATCCATAACCTCAATTCCGGGTATTTGGGCCGTTACTATCTCCTTTGGCGGCTCTTTTACTTCCTGTGCTGCCGTAGGCTTTGCAGCAGTCTTCAGGCCCTCAAGCAATTCCTTAAAACCTGCTTTATTCGCTGCTGCAAATTCATTTCTGGCAACCTCAAATATCTTTCCTCTTACAAGCTGCGCCGCATAACGGATCGCATTGGCGATCACCGGAGCGCCGCTGGCTCTTGACACGATCATAACCAGCTGTTCATAGCCTTCGCCGATCCCCGGCCCATAGCCGAAGCCTGTAGCCTCGAAACTTCCGCCTGTGTTAAAGGAGGACAGCATCTTCACCAGGATATTTCCGGTGAGAGAATCCGTTACCATAATGTCCGGTGACGCCTGCAGCACGTCATTTCCTCTCATGACACAGCCGCCGTCTGCCCTCCCGGACTCTGCGAACGCGATGTCATAACCGTTTTCCTTAAGCTGCTTTAACGCTTTCTCTGTCTGGCGCGCGCCGTCTACGTTAAGGATTCCCACTGTAGGATTCTTCTTTCCGCAGGCTTTTGCAGCGATAATTCCGTACACCGCGTTCTTGATCATGCCCTCGATACGGTCTGTACTTGAAGTTCCTGTAGTGTTGGCGATATACATCTCTTTCGCGGTAGCCGGGGTCACGCAGCGTCCTACTGTAGACACGCCGATTGGGAATGGGAAATGCATCGTCACGGCAGCGTCTACCTCGCCGTTCTTTAACATCTCCTCCATGCGGTCATGGCCTTCCTCGTCGTTTGCCACCTTAACCGTAGTCACGCCCTCTGCCTCAAGGGTTCCGATGTAGTATACGTCAATGCCGTCTTTTGCAGCCTCCACAGCCGCAGCCAGGCAGTTTTTCTCTCCATGCTCACTGCCCATGCCAGTAAGGGCAACCTTCGGCCGCTTTCCAAAGCTTCCGGTCTCTAACCCTTCAGCCATCTGCATAAAGGTCTCGGCAATCATCTTTTCAATACTGTTAGCCATCTTTTGCCACCCCCTTACTCTGCCATCAGGGATGCGGCGAAATCTTTCATAGCTTTTGCGATCAATCCTTTTACTTCTTCCTCAGATACACCTGCCGCTGCCTCGGCTTCTGCCTTTGTATTTGCCTGAATCACGAAGGAAACGCCGTCAAACAGGTTGGTCATACGTCCGAGGAACAGACTTCCTTTTCCGATGATCATAGCATTCTTCATCTTACCTGCAAGGATATCCTCTCTTGCAAATCCGATGTACGGTACGCCTGACGGGATATGCCCCTGTGTCGGCGCCCATCCGGTAAGGCCGTGTCCTGCTGTAAAGCCAGCCAGCTCTTTCCGGTCTAACTCGCCGCGCTTAACAGCTAAAGCAGCGATCATCTTGTAATTTGCAAGCGGAACATCTCCTGCTCCTGCCGGTTTTGTGATGTCCGGATTCTGCATCTCCGGAGAGAATTTATCAATATCCGTAATCTTAAGTCCTGCTCTCTCAAGCGGGTCAGCAACAAGGCTTCCGATAACATTCTGCGGAGCGCTTCCGGTTCCTACGGTGTGGCGCCCTAAAATATCAAGGTTTATCTCCGGGTTCACGCCGTCATTCTCAGACAGAATCACACAGAAACCAGCCAGACAGTCCTCTAAGATCGGAAGGCCTTTCTTTACATGATCTTTTCCGTTCATCCCAAGCTTTGCCGTACATCCGCCAGCTGTAACAGCCACGCATTTGTATGCGCCGGATTTTACAAGAGCCGCCGCCTCGATGAGAGCGTGGGACGGTCCTGCGCAGAAACCGCGAGAGTCAGAACCTGTCGCGTTATTCAGACATGCGATCTCAGCAGCAGCCTTCGCAAAGTTGCCGCCGCCCCTCTGGTTCATATCGCCGCAGGCCTCTTCTGCACAGTCGATCACATACTCAACATCGTCTTTACTGATTCCTGCATTTTTTACGCCGTATAATAAAGCAAGCACACTTGAAGCCTTGCTCATTAAGTTCTCATGCATAACATGCGCAGATAAGTTCACGTCGATATCATGTGCTCTCTTTACACATGCTACAAGCTTTCCTGCAACATAGATCCCCTCTGCATGCTCGTCATTCACTGCCGCCTCAATCTCAGAAAGCTCCACGCCTTCCTCAACTCTTGCAACAATATCCTCTGTAATGATAGGGTCCGCTGCAAACGCTGCCTTGTGGGCACTTACAAACTCTTTATCAACTTTTACAACTTCAAACTGGTCGCAAGCCTGCACAAGAAGGATGAACTCCTCCTCCGGCATGATCTCGCCGTATTTTCCGTATCTTTCGGCACCCTCTTTCACCTTGTCATAGTAAGGGAACGCTACGCCCGCAAGATCCTCCGGCGTCGCATTACCGATATACACCTGATTCGGCCAGTAGCTCACGCACTCCTCATAAGAGCGTAAATGGCTTTCTAACTCTTTCAAATATTCAGACTCCGGATTCACGATCCGCTCAGTCGTCTGGGTTGTTCCATTGTATACCACCATCTGAGGGGTATGCGCCAATACATAGCTTGCGCCTTTAATAACACTGTTCATTGGTTTTCCACCTTTCTGCAAAATATAGGGCAGCCCCACGGCGGGTCACCATCGGGTCTGCCCCATTTTAAGTCAACTTTATTCAAAGCAACATCTGCTCCACCAGACTCGAAAGAACACACCAAAAGGGTGAACTTTCTCACTAGGCTCAATAACATCTCGCCAAGTGTTCAATGTTTCGCTAAGTGCTCTGCCTATAAGAACTTACAGAACTCGTCCCTGATGGCGCTCATCTCACTGATGATGTCATCAACATCAAGTACCATCTCCATCATGCTGATCTGCTCGTCATAAACTGCCTCGTCAAACTCTTCTTTCATCTCTGGTTCACAAACGTGATATGTCGTGAGTCCAAGCTGGACCCCTGTCAACGGACCTGCGAAAGTCGGATCGCCTGCTGTAACAGTCTCAGCTGCAAGACCTGCAGCTTCGCCTTCTGCAGCGCCGAGAATTACTACTAAATTCTCCGGGCCGTATTCCTCAGCAAACTCTTTAACTCTCTTCTGGTTTTCCAGATCCATTGCGCCTGCGCTCGTTCAGACGAAACATTCCGTCGATGAGAATACTACTTCTGCGCCGGCCGTCTGAACACATTCAGCGATAGCCGGTCCCGGTATTCCATCACGGTCACCGATAATTATTGCTTTTTTTCCTTCTAATATAGCCATAATTATTCTTCTCCTTTCATTTGAAGTATGTTTTTTGTTCAGCCAGACTCCAAACCGCTGCTTACAGCAGCTCCTCCGCAGCCGAACTGTTGTAAAAAGTTGATTTATGATACAGAAACTATCTGATTAGATATATTTCTTGATCATCGCCTCAATCGTCTCCGGTGTGCAGTCATCTTTAACCAGTTCTTCTACTTTCTCTCCATCCTTATAGATTGCCATAACCGGAAGTCCAAGAACCTTCTGTGCGATAGCAAGACGACGTGCCTTTGTTGTGTTTAAAGACGTGAATTTCAGCTTATCACCGTAGGTGTCTGCAAATTCATGTACCTTCGGCATCAGCGCCTGGCACGGAACACATCCATCACCATAGAAATCTACAAATACATATCCTTCTGCTTTCAGCACTTCTGCCTCAAAATTGGTCTTGTCTAAATCTAACATTGGAATCTCCTCCTTTTATTATAATTTTGATTTAAACCAGCTATTGATTATGGATTGCTACGCATGTCATGCTCCCGCAATCCTCCCCACAATTAAAAGTAATCCGACATGCTGCGCTCTACCTGAACTGCCGCGATCGCGCCGTCCGCCGCTGCCGTTACTACTTGCCGGAGGCTCTTGATGCGCACATCGCCTGCTGCGTATACACCCGGAATATTGGTATGCATATCATCGTCCGTCTTAATATATCCGCGCTCATCCATATCAATAATGCCCTCGAACGGCTTGCTGTTCGGAATCGTTCCGATAAATCCGAATACGCCGAACATTCCGTCGTCCTCGTCAGCTTCAACTGTAGTAATCTCGCCGGTCTTAACATTCTTAACCTTCATCCACTGCAAGATGTCGTCTCCGCCGACTTCCTCCACAACAGAATCCCACATAAAATCTATCTTCGGATTCTTGAACGCTTTCTCCTGAATAGATTTAGCCGCGCGCAGCTCATTCCTTCTGTGGATGATCGTTACCTTCCTTGCGAACTTGGTCAGGTACATTGCCTCCTCAACAGCAGAATCGCCGCCGCCTACAACATACACTTCAAAGTCCTCGAAAAAGTTCGCGTCACAGGTCGCACAGTAGGAAACGCCTTTTCCGGTATACTCTGCCTCGCCCTTGCATCCGATCGGTCTTGCATGCGCGCCGGTAGCAATGATCACATTCTTGCCCTGATATTCTGCCTTCTCGCTCTTTAACACCTTAACGTCGCCCTCAAGGCAGACTTCCTTGATGGTATCGGATACTCTCTCAGCGCCAAACTTCGCTGCCTGCTCCGTCATTCTCGCAATCAAAGACGGCCCTGACTCACCCTCAACGATCTGCCCCGGGTAGTTCTCGATCTCGTCTGTGATCGCAATCTGTCCGCCGTCCTGTCCTTTCTCAATGATCAGAACAGAGAGACGGCTCCTTCCTGCGTACAGTCCCGCCGCCAAACCGGCAGGACCTGCACCAAGAACAATAACATCATAAATTTTGCTCATTGTCTGTTACTCTCCTTATTGTTACTCAAGGTAACATCTGCTCCACTAGACTCGAAAATACACACCGCAAGGGTGAACTTTCTCACTAGGCTCAAAAGAACCTCGCCAAGTGTTCAATGTTTCGTCAAGTGACCAGATGTGTTTCGCACTAAGCTCGAAAACACACACCGCAAGGGTGAACTTTCTCACTAGGCTCGAAAGAACCTCGCCAAGTGTTCAATGCTTCGCTAAGTGCTCTAATCAAATATTGTCTGTCCGTCTACTTCGGTTGTGAGTGCATCTAATGCTTTCTCTACAATCTTGCGGCGGAGTTCTTTTTCCTCTGCTTTATCCAGAGCCGGATTTCCGAGAGGATGAGGAATTGCGATAGCAGGCACGATTCTGTTAGCGCCTACTGTCATGGAAATAGGAGTTACTGTACAGATATGTACTACAGGGATTCCTGCTCTCTCTACTTCTTTAACCATCGTTGCACCGCAACGAGTACAGGTACCTCATGTGGAGGTGAGGATTACTGCGTCAACACCGTCAGCTTTAAGCTTTGCAGAGAATTCTGCAGCAAATGCCTTAGAGGATGCAACAGCAGTTCCGTTTCCTGTCGTTGTGTAGAACAGGTGATGGAGCTCCCCAATCTTTCCTTCCTTTTCCATATCACGAAGAACGTCAACCGGCAGCACGCGGTCAGAATCCTCGTTTGCATATACCGGGTCATATCCGCCGTGAGCGGTCTCGTAAGTCTCTTCTGTCAGGTCCATAACGCCTGCGATGTCATACTCACCGTAGTGGGATGCGCTGGAGCTTTCGATGTGGTCCGGATTTCCCTTCGGCACGATACCGCCGGATGTCACAAGGGCGATCTTAGCGTGAGCTAAGTCCTTAACTGCCGGATTTGGGTCAACCCTGTCAAAATCAGGCATCGGGAACTCTGTCTCAAAGGGCTTGTCCGCCAGCTTCTTAAGAAGCATCTTAACCGCTCTCTTAGAGCCTCTCTCCTTCTCGAAGAAGTTCACACGAACACCGTTCGGGATGTAGCCTTCCTGTGAGGATGCGCCGATCGCCTCCCCTCTTCCCACCTTAACTGCTAACGGAGCAAGCTTAGAAACCGCATCTCTCATGCCCGCTGCGCTGTTCTTTGTAGAAACAATGTAAACCTGGGTCTTGAACATGTCTGCTCCCGGGTTCTCAACATACATACCGGTTACAGCCGGGATTCCAAGCTCTTCCTGAACTGCTGCCGCGATCGTTCCGCATGCAACACCGTAACGTCCTGCATTGAACGCTGGTCCTGCAACAAATACGTCCGGAGCCTGCTCTTTAACCATCGCAAGGATGTCCGCCTTTGCCTTTTCTAGATTCTCGTTAAAATATGAGTCGCCACATACAACTGTAGCAATTATCTCAGCATCATCGCCGAATTTCTGCATCAATGCCATACCCGGTCCAACAACCTCGCCAACGCGGATCTCTGCCGGATAATCTGCTTTTTCCTCCCCACCAATCTGCGCAAAGAACTGATTGATGTAATGAACTACTTTTAATTTAGCCATTGTATTATCCTCCCTTCCTATCTTGCACTCAGCTTGTTGAAACCAGTCTCATTTGTTGCGCCGGTAAGCACCTGAAGTTCCACTTCAAGAGATCCGTCCTCGCGGAGGGTATCCTCGCTTGCGCCTGCAATCTTTGTCACATAATCCAAAGTTCCAATTACTTTATCAAGTTTCGGCAGGATAATAACCTGATTTGCATTACCGCCGGTTACTACTGCGTCTGCGGACGGATCTGCGTCTGCCAATGACTGTGACTTTCCGTCGCGTCCTGCATACTCATCGGTAATGATAACTGTCTTAACACCCTCAGCTTCGATCTTCTTGCAGTTCATGATCAGGTCTGTATCCGGGTTACCGAATCCTTCCTGAGAAACGATCGCGCCATCAAGGTCTAACATCTTGCAGAGCTTAGCCGTCCAGTCAGAGGAACGCTGCTTGTCCGCCAGATATACGTTCTCATTGGTGATGATATGAGCAACAAAATTAATCGTCTTGCCGTGCTGCTCGAACATATCCTCAACAACCGGGTTGTTAAGATGTACATAGGTAGGATTCTTATCGCATGCGGATACGCAGTTACCGGATACGATGGCCCCATCCATAACCTCAGTCGGGCTCATGATCGTCGGAACAATTTTCTTAGCGTCTACGCCATATACATATGTATCGTGAAGAAGTCCCTGACTCTGAAGCATCTGCACATAGGCAACTCTCGGAAGGTTCGGATATTTCTCCAGTCCTTCTTTGATGGTGCATGTCTCATAAACCTTCGTCTCGTCCGGAGTCAGATCGCGCGCCAATTCCCCAATATATGCCGCTACCCTGAACCCTGCGAACCTTACCGCCGCCTCATAGTCATGCGGCTTGATCCCGTCAACCGGCTCACATACCATAACTAGGTTAAGTGTTTTTGAAAACGGAGTATAGTCAGCTCCAGGACCTGTCATATCAATGATACCCTCCTGAAAACCAACGATCTTTCCAGCCGTAACAACAGCCATTCCCTTGAGGGCATAAGTCTTGCCGTCTCCTACCGTATCAACTTTTGCGATAACTCCCGGGAAGATTCCTCCTCTTCCTTCCACCTTCACACGCGGCTCAATAACATCCTTGACCGGAGTGATCCTCACTGACTCTCCCGGTTTTGCGATGTCAAATGATACGCTCTTGATCTTCTCATCCTCAAGCGCGACCGCTTTAGCAGCCTCCTCTGATACATAAAGGATACCGTCTTCAATCTTAGACTCTGCCGCGAACTGGATATCCTTGATGTAAATGTGTCCCAATTCTAATCTCACTTTTAGTTTCCCTCCTTTAATTTTATAGATATTATTGTTAAAAACTGCAATGTTTTATAACCTCTGTCAATGACTTCCCTCTGCAAAAGACTTGCCGGTGTGCGAATCCGCAGCCTAGCGCAGCGCATCTGCCGATGCCATCCCGCTTTCTATCAGGGTACAGTCGATAAGCTTAAAATCCTCATACACCTCCGGCCGATAACGGTCTGACTTAAACTCAAACTTACCGCAGGCTTGTATAGCATTTTCGATCAATTCGACCGAACCCTCGTCTATCCTCCTCCTTTCCGCAGATATCATAATTGATTTATATGGTGTTTCATTTGGCTTGACGCTTCCCGAAAGAGGATGTGTCAGCAACGAGTGTCCCTCATGTATCCTGTCTCTTACCACTCTTAAAATGCCTTCATAGGAAACTTCCTTGTATATCACATTGTGTGTGTCCCCATGTTTCTCCAACACCAGCGGATTATTTGTTACGATAATATAATTTCCCCTGCTCATATTACACGTTTCTCCTTTCCCTGCATTGGATTTTGGGATGTAAAAAAGGACGCTTCAAAACACTTTCTGTGCTCTAAACCGCCCTTCCTGTCTTTTGCCCTGATAATTAGTCTTCTAAACGCTCATCATACAGCACAAGATTCAGAATGTGGTACGTTTCCCAGTCCTTTTGCCTGAAAGTTTCACTTTTTAAAATGTGCCACCAACACATAAAAGCTTGCCTCTTCGGCGCCCAGTCTCTCCTCTGGATCTCTCTCAAGAAACATCAACCCACTATTTGGTTATACTCATAGACAATTCCTATTTTATTCATCGCCTGTTTCTATGATAACCTATTGTTAATTATTTTTCAACCAATTATTTTATTATATTTCTTTTTGGTTGTTCTGCACAAAAATATATATGCTATTTTGTATATATTCACCCAATATATTTTTATTTTCTATTTTTATAATACTCATCATGCACCTTTTTAATCGTTCCGCTAAGAGCAAACAGCGCAATAATATTCGGAATTACCATCATGGAATTGAAACAGTCTGCCATATTCCACACAAGGTCTACCTGTGCCAGCGAACCAAGCAATACGCATACAGCAACAAGCAGAGAATATACCTTAACCGCTTTTACACCGAACAGATACTTCACGTTCGCCTGCCCGAAGAAATACCAGCCAAGAATCGTACTGAATGCAAAGAAGAACATACAGATTGCAATAAAAATATCTCCGCCTTTGCCGTACAATGTAGAAAATGCAAACTGGCTGAGCTCTGCTCCTGTTTTTCCACTCGGGATCGAACCGGTTGTAATGATAACAAGCGCTGTCAGGTTCAGAATCACAAACGTATCAATAAATACACCGATCATAGCAACAAAACCCTGCTCTACTGGATGATCGACCTTTGCAACCGCATGTGCATGAGGCGTAGAACCCATACCAGCCTCATTAGAAAACAATCCTCTTGCAACACCCTTCGTCAGTGCAAGCTTAATAGTCGCGCCCACAGCGCCGCCTGTAATCGCAGAAGGAGCGAATGCACCTACAACGATAGAATAGAACGCATAAGGTATCTGCTTAAAGTTATAAAAAATTACGATAAGAGCTCCAACTATGTATAAAGCTGCCATAACCGGAACGATAGTCTCTGTAACTTTTGCAATACGCTGCATACCGCCCATGAATACGAACAACGCCAGAACCGCCAGAATGATACCCATAGCAATCTGCGGTACGCCAAAAGCGGTGTTGAAGGCTGCCGCAATGGAGTTAGCCTGAACTGCATTGCCCATAAAGCCTAATGCGAAGATTAGAAGGACAGCAAAAAGAGCCGCCAGAACCTTCCCAAGAGATCCCGTGAACGCCGCACGGATATAATACACCGGTCCTCCAGTAATCTCTCCGTCCGCTCCTACTTGTTTATACTTCTGAGCCATGATCGCCTCACCAAAAATGGTTGCCATTCCTAAAAATGCTGCGATCCACATCCAGAAGATGGCTCCCGGTCCTCCAACAGCAATGGCCGTCGCCGCTCCGGCGATATTGCCGGTACCTACCTGCGCCGCGATAGCTGTGGCAAGCGCCTGAAAGGACGACATTCCGTCCGCTCCTGCCTCTCCCTTTTTAGCAAAAAGACCGCCAAAGGTTCTTCTCATCCCCTCTTTAAAGCCTCTGATCTGTATAAAACCAAGCTTAACAGAAAACCAGATTCCGCCTCCAAGAAGTGCGGCGATCAGAATATAATCCGCCAGATAATGCTGAATTAATAAAACAATGTCATTTAATGCTTTCATAACTATAATTCCCCCTTTTCATATAGACATTTTTAATAACATTATATTATTTATAGATATAACCTTAACATTTCAATGCATTTTTTTCAACTTTTTTATCTTTTTATGAAGAATTTTCGTTATTTTTGCCAATCAATTATTTATGATGTCAAATCTTCAACATTAAAAAACAGCGGAAAATACAACATTTTCCACTGTTTTTTATATCTGTTCATTTTATGTTTTTTTTAAATTTCGGCATTTTGCTATTTTTTTATCAATATTCGGCATTTTAATTTTTCTAATAAACATCTATACACTGATCTCTGCCTTCACGCCCAGAACCTCTCTATTCTTATCAAGAAGCGGACGGATTACCTTTTCAAGATATGCCTCCACTTGAACAGCGGCCCGCCCCACATATTTCGTCGGATCCATCGTCTTTTTAAGCTCGTCAAGGCTCAGCCCAAATGCAGAATCAGCCGCGATCAGCTCAAGAAGGTTATTATCCAGTCCTTTCTCCTTTACATTGCGTCCTGCCTCCATGGAAAGCTCACGAATTCTCTCATGAAGCTCCTGCCGGTCTCCGCCTGCCTTCACCGCATCCATCATAATATTCTCGGTTGCCATAAACGGCAGCTCACTCATGAGGCGCTTCTCAATGACCTTCGGGTACACTACCAGACCATCCACCACATTCAGGCAGAGGTCAAGGATGCCGTCAATGGCAAGAAAACCCTCCGGCACGCTCAGTCTCTTATTAGCAGAATCATCAAGAGTTCTCTCAAACCACTGCGTTGCAGATGTGATAGCCGGATTCAGCGCATCCACCATCACATATCTGGAAAGGGAAGCGATTCTTTCACTTCTCATCGGATTTCTCTTATAGGCCATAGCCGAAGATCCGATCTGGGACTTCTCAAATGGCTCCTCCACTTCCTTAAGATGCTGCAGCAACCGGATATCATTGGACATCTTGTGGGCGCTTGCCGCGATTCCCGCAAGTACGTTCAGCACTCTTGTATCCACCTTCCGGGAATAGGTCTGACCGGATACCGGATAACACGCCTCAAATCCCATCTTTTCTGCGATCATCGGATCGATCTTGTCAATCGTCTCCTGATCGCCGTCAAAAAGTTCTAAGAAACTTGCCTGAGTTCCGGTTGTTCCTTTTGAGCCTAAAAGTTTAAGACTACCCTTCACGTATTCAAGATCCTCTAAATCCATCTCAAATTCCTGAAGCCACAGAGCCGCCCTTTTCCCCACAGTTGTAGGCTGCGCAGGCTGGAAATGGGTAAAGGCAAGAGTCGGAAGACTCTTATACTCATCCGCAAACTTCGCAAGTTCGGCAATCACATTCACAAGTTTCTTTTTCACAAGCTCAAGAGCCTCTGACATCAGGATCATATCTGTATTGTCGCCCACATAACAGGACGTTGCCCCCAGATGGATGATTCCCTTTGCCTTCGGGCACTGCTGTCCATAAGCATATACATGAGACATGACATCGTGGCGTACCTGCTTTTCTCTTTCTTTTGCCACCTCATAATTGATATCATCCGCATGAGCCTTCAACTCCTCAATCTGCTCCTCTGTGATGTTCAGTCCTAATTCCTTCTCTGTCTCTGCAAGGGCGATCCACAGTCTGCGCCATGTACAAAATTTCTTGTCCGGTGAAAAGATAAACTGCATCTCCTTGCTCGCATACCGCTCAGAAAGCGGGCTTTGGTATCTGTCAGTTGTCATAATTGTTCTCCTCCATTTTTTATTGTCAAAAAGTAACATCTGCTCCACTAAGCTCGAAAGAACCTCGTCAGGCGCTTCACTCGAATGCCAGCGATACGTCTTTTCCGGGGACTTTCATGGGATAGTTCCCGGTGAAGCATGCATCGCAATAGCCCAGTTCTCCGACCATCTCTTTCAGCTTCCCTACTTCCATATATCCCAACGAATCAGCGCCTATCATCTCACGGATCTCCTCTGTTGTGTGAGAATGGGCAATGAGCTGATCATTTGAGGGCACATCTGTGCCAAAATAGCAGGGATAAAGAAATGGCGGCGAGCTGATCCTTACATGCACTTCTTTCGCGCCTGCTTTTTTGAGCATCTTGATAATATTCGCACAAGTCGTACCTCTTACGATAGAATCGTCCACCATGACGATCCGCTTGCCCTTTACTACTTCTTCTATTACGTTCAGCTTAATCTTTACACTACTTTCTCTCTGGCTCTGCTTCGGCTTGATAAATGTCCGGCCCACGTAACTGTTCTTATGAAATGCCATTCCATAAGGAATTCCTGACTGTTCCGAATATCCCTTTGCCGCCACAAGCCCTGAATCCGGCACGCCCACAACCAGATCCGCCTCCACCGGATAGGACTGGGCAAGAGCCTTTCCTGCAACAATTCTTGCATGATACACATTCACATCATCAATTTTGCTGTCTGTTCTCGCAAAATAAATATATTCAAAAATGCATCTCGCCTGCTTTTCTACTGCAATTGACATCGAAGTATCCGACTTTTCCCCATGCTTGGTAAAGCTCACGATCTCACCGGGAGCCACATCCCGCACGAATTCTGCCCCCACCGCCGCGATCGCACAGCTTTCCGAAGCGAGAAAATACGTATGATCCCGCTTACCGATGCAAAGAGGCTTCAGCCCGAAGGGATCCCTGACGCCGATCATTTTTCTTGGAGAACTGATCACAAGCGCATACCCTCCTTCAATCTTCTTCATAGCACTTTTTACCGCTTCTTCCACCTTCTTTGTCTTCAGGCGCTCTCTCGCGATATGGTAAGCAATTACCTCCGAATCAATCGTCGTCTGGAAAATAGCTCCGGTATATTCAAGCTCATGCCTCAATTCTACCGCATTCGTAATATTCCCATTATGGGCAATCGATAGCGTCCCCTTCACATAGTTCAAAACAAGCGGCATGGCATTCTCCGCCCTTGTTCCGCCTGCAGTCGAATAGCGGACATGCCCCACACCCAGATTACCCTTCAAAGAATCAAGGGTTTCCTCGTCAAATACTTCATTTACCAGTCCAAGTCCTTTTCTGGAATGCACCTTTCTCTCACCGTAAGTGTCTGTCACCGCGATCCCGCAGCTTTCCTGCCCTCTGTGCTGCAACGCAAAAAGCCCATAGTATACAGATGAAGCGACATCGCCGCCCTCCATATCATAGGCTCCAAACACTCCGCATTCTTCTCCCATTCCTGTTGTCAATTTTCTATCATCCATGCACTGTTCTCCTTATATCCTTGCGGCTGTCAAGCCTCCGGTATTCATTCTTCCACTGCGCAAGCTTTTCCTCCGGCACATCGGGATCTATCTCCTCATGCACCTCTTTCATCTCCTCCTTAAGCTTCGACGCCATACTGAGGAACAATGGATTCCCCGACAGCATCTTTGTATAATCTTTTCTCGGATATGCCTGATAACAGCAATACAGATAAGCCTTCAGCATATCCGGTTCCTCACACAGATAATACGCCTCCTTATAAGCGGCAAGCGCCTCCTCATACAGAAACAGCCGCCCATACGCAGCCCCCATGCAGCCATAGACATGTCCGTAGAATTTTTTCCCGACAGAATCATCCCACTCCGCATTCACAATAGACTGATAGACTAATACCGCCGCGGAACACTCTCCGCTCTTTAGTAGAGTATCTCCTTTAAATTTTATCTTTTCCACTTCCTTCTGATGCTTCAGATTCTCAAGAAGCCCCTGAATCTTATTGATCTCCGACTGAGCGTAGATATTAGAGCCTCGTAACAGCGACATCACAAACTGCTCCTCCGAACAGTTCTTCGAAAGCTCCTCCCGCAGCTTTTCTGCAAGTTTATTCAGATGCAGCTCGACAGATAACCACTCGCACAATTGGCGGTTCATAATCGTATGGTCGATCAGATAAAGATTATTGCATACATAATAACACAATTCCTCTAATGTATAAATACGCAGATGGATACGTCCAATCTCATAGGGCTGTTTTGCCCTTACACTATGACATAGAATTAAACTGCCCATTGATTCCTCCTAAATGTATCTCCTTTGTCACACTGAAACCAGTAGAAGGATAAAAATCACCAAATCCGATATCTTTAAGTGTCAGTCTGCAAAGCCGCTCTTCAAGAAACATGATCTCGATCTTAAGCCGCAGGGAATAATCCGCCCTTTCAGGCAGTCCCTTCAAAGAAATCTTCTCTACCTGAAGCTCATCCCCAGCAAGGGATTCAATATGAACTTCCAGATCCGAGTCGTCCTCAAGAAGCACTTCCCACTCTCCGTCCGCCTCGTACCACCGGATTCCCCACGATACGATCGGATACCATCCTTCCTTGCCATTCACACGCATCCGCAGGGAAATCTGCTGCGTCATCTTTGTCTCATCCAGATAGACCGGCCCCTCATTGTCATCCCTGCATACGCGCACAGACGTATAGCACGCCCCCTTGCTGTGGAGATTATTCCCCACAAATGCCCTTCTTCCGTTGCACAAAACCTTAAGGGAATTCGGATACCATTCGTTCTCAAAGGCTTCGCCTGTCAAATACACCGATGAAATAACCTTCTTTTCAAACACGCTCTGTATAAATGCCTTGAAGCGCTCATCCGCGCTCCGTGCTTTCTCCTCATCGTCAATCAAAAGATGAATGGCCTCCAGCTCTTTTATGTGCGCCTTAGCCACTTCATCCACTGTCACAAACAATTCCTTATCCCGTTTATGGACTGCATTCAGCCTTCTGAGCATATAGGCCTGAATCTTCTCTGCATCGCAAAAAATCAGAGCTGATTCATACTGCCACAGTTCCTTGGGCTGATAAAACATATACTGGCAGAAGCTCTCCTTATAATCCTGCACATAGATCCTGTCCTTTGGGATTCCAATGTGACTTCCGATACTCTTTAACATCTTTGACATATCCACACTTGTAAAGGGTGTGGAAAATGTCAGATATTCAATCTCTTCAAACTGTTCCAGAGTAAGTTCGATGAATTTTGCCAAAAGCCATACCGCATCATAAATCTTCTTCCCCACTGCAACTTTCCTGTGATAGAATGCATTTTCAAACAGATTTTCCACAAAAAGACTTTCGTCCACCGCCTTTAAGCACTCTGCCTCCATACCGTAAACCCACTGCCCGTCCATCTTCCCAAGCGAAAGAGGAATCTGGCAATTATCGGGGGAAATCTTCAGAGTCTCCGGCTCTTCCCTGGTTTCGCTATAATAACTGATCTGACAGTATTTTTCATTCAGGTCATACCCAAGGATGCTCCCTCGCTCCATCTTACTTCCTCCTCAAAACAACACTTAATATATTTTAAACATTCTTTCCGCCATCTTTTCATCCTCTTCGAAAACTGCCATCATCTTCTTGCGGCTTGCAGGAGACATGCGGAGCAATGCATTAATTCTTCCATACTTTCCGGCAGTCGTATTTTTCCGTCCGTCCAAAACACGCTTTTCAGAAGTCGTTACTTTTTTCCCCTTCGTCTCCTGAAAATAATAACTCACATGCTCATCATCATACAGTATATACTGCTTCACATACAGGTTTTCAAACACAGGAAGCAGCATCTCTTTGTGATATCCCAGTTCTTCCCGGCCGCCGCGCTTCACCTTATAATGAAGTTCTACCGTGCTGCCCGGCTCTCCCTGATAAAATACGATAGATTTGTCATAGAGCTGCAGCTCTCTCAGCCACGCTTCCTCATAGCTCAAATAAAACGGAAATACAATCTGCCGCTCGCACATCTCTCTCAGCACCTGATGCAGTACTGGTTCATAATCAGCCGAATAACTTCTGCCGGAAAAATGCTTCAAAAGCGCCGCCTTGCAAATATCCGGAAGCTCCTCTCCCTGCTCGCATTCATTTGCAATAATATCAAAAATACACTTTTCTATCTCACGCCCAAAGACGATGTACTCTCTCGAAACATAAGCAAGATATGCCTGTTTTAATCGGAAATACGTGTTATCTGACAGATAATAATCTTCAAATATCTTTTCCTCATCAAACAAATTCTCCGAGAATACCATCTGTGTAATGATGCGCTCTCCGATCTTATATGCCGGGATCTCGTAATCCTTAAGAGCATGCCACAGTTTTTTCATATCAGCCGTGGCGCCGCAGTACCAGTTCGCAAGGTACATGAGAGTGGCCTTATCATACTGTCCGAGCTGAAACAATTCAAAACATAGATGCGTAAGATATTCCTCCTCCTTGTAATTCGTATCTCTGACCAGATGACTTACAAACCGGAACACCTCCTGCTCATCAAATGCCGCAATACCCTTCTCCCGTATGTTTTCCAGTGTCAGCTCCTCCTGTATCTGAGCTTCCTGACTCTTCCCTTCCGTCTCCTCGTATTTTTTACACATCTCAAGGAAACGCGGCTCATAAAACAGCCGTTTTGTCTCATAAGGAATCGAATCTGTATAATAACGGCCTGAAACCGACTCCCATACGATACGCGACTCTTTATTATACAGGCAGATAATCGTCGTTCCATCCTGCTCATAGGCAACCTTCTGCCTAGCCTCGCCGTTCTTTTCAATTACCAAAACATAGTTCATATCTGAAACTTTTGTGGTCACGCTGTAAGAATAACAGATATCCCGCATAGCCTCCATACGCTCATCGGTCATTTCCTCCCTCACGCAGAAGCGCTTATACAGCACCCGCAAATGTTCCGTAATGTGACGCTTCATCAACTGCTCCCATGTAAAGGAAACCATCTGTTCCCGATAATTAAGGAACAGATCTTCTCCTCCAACTTCATAGGTCAAAAGATTGGCATACAAAAAGGCCGTCTTTTTGTAATCAAGCGTATTCCCATGCATAAAATACAAAAAGATCGATTTCGGCAGCGCTCCCCTCACAGAAGAGGTATCCAGCGTAAACATGTAGTATTCATAAAGCTGCGCAATTTTAAGCCCTGCTTCTACCGAACGCTGATACCAGATAAAATATTTCCTCTGCATCTTGTTGCCCTTGATCAGAAGCGTACAGATCGTATTCAGTATCATACGCTCCCGGTACATATCATAAATGCGCACCAGAATACGAAACAGAGATTCGCTGTAGTTCTTCTGCTGACTGGCAAAATTCGCCACATAAAGGGCCAGTTCCTTCGACATCAGACGGTATTTTGAAGCAAATTCCAGTACCTGTATCTCAAACTTGCCAAGCTTTTTAAGAAGTATGGGCTTCTCCTGATAGCACAGATATGCTTCAAGATAAAACATCACCTGATGGCAGTCAAAATCAAACTGCTGTTCTAGCACTTCCAGCTTCTTATACGGGTTTCTGTATCTGCGATCCAGATGAATCAGCATCTGAAGAAGCATCCAGCTGTCCTGATAACGCATATAAGTCTTGCCGATCTCATCCAGCACCCGTTCCGTATGGCTGCCCTTTCCCCGAATCAGCGCAGTCAGATACAGATAATAACAGTTGATGATCGGATCCTTTCCTATCGCGAAACGGTTATAATTGAAATTTTCCAGAATCCACTTCGCTTCCTCCATCTTGCGTCCTTTTATATAGATATGCGCCTGAAGGAGCTGATAAAGTTCACTGTTCGAATCCAGCTTTCTTAAAGAAGTTATCTTTTCCTCCGCACTGTCCACCCAGCTTTTCAGTTCTTTTCTTCCGCCTACATAGCTGATATATTCCTTTAATGCCTGCGCACACAAAAGTTCAGGAAGATGGTGATTCTCATCATAGTCCATGCTCTGTAATACTTCTACCTCATACGTTATTTCCTCATACGGCGTAATAAAGTGAATCGCCCCGTAATTACGTCCTCCATGCAGATACTCCGGGCGTACCAGATATTCCACTTCCAGCGTATTCCCCACAAAATCCTCTGTCGTGATCTCCGGACGCATCACTTTTAAAAACCGGCTCTCCGTCTTTATCTTAATGGGCATAAAGCCCCATGTATTCTTCATAACAGAAATAATGCCCTTTGTTGACTCATGAATATCCTCGAAGAGCATCCCTTCTCCGGCAAGCGTCAGGAAAATACATTCCTTTTGCTTAATACCTACCAAAAACTCCTCCATGGCCTGCTCACCCAGCGACCAGCGGCGCATATTGTCATATAGATAGAAAATACGTTCATTTTCATATTTTAAGATCTCATAAAAAGATTTGGAACGAAACAGCCGTCCTGCCTCCGAATAATCCTTAATCGCTAACTTCCGAAAATCATCCGTACTCTGAACCTTACCGTAGACTGTCATAATATAAGGCTTCTCTATAATCGCCGTAAAGGGAAGCTCGTACTCCCCTCCGGAACATACGACCGTAAACTTGCCCCTCTCAACATGACCGGGTTTTAATCCCCTGCCATCGTAAGTAAATTCCACTCTTGCCGGATTCCCCTCAAAACCTGGATCCTTAAAAGAGACACGAAAAGAAGAGGGGTAGATAAGTCCCCTGATTTTACTATCATTCTTGCTCCTGATTTGGAAACCCGCCTTATATACTTCGCCTTCGCCAATAATCAGCACCAGATTCGTTTCCTCGAACTCAACCTCCGGCCTGATAAGTCGAAAATCTCCTTTGGAAAATTTCTGAATCTTATTTTTCAAGCCTGACACCTGCTTCTTTCGTTGCTTTTTTTTCAAAACACACTATAATAAATTATAGCATTATTTCATAGCTTATGGCAATGCCGAAACACAAAATCTTGAAAATATATGTCGAACTATGTATTTTCAACTACTACAGTATATAGAAGGAGCAATAAAATGTCAAAAAAAATTGAATTTCACGGGAGCGATCTCGAAAAAATAGCGGAATATTACCAGATTCAAAAAGAAGAAATCACTCAGTTTGGCGCGAATGTAAATCCCCTCGGACTGTCGGAGCATATAAAACAAGAACTCGCCGCCCATTTAGATATCATCAGCCGTTATCCCGACCGCAATTATACCAGTCTCAAGAATGCAATCAGCCGTTACTGCGGATGCCGCCCTGAAAATGTTGTCGTAGGCAACGGCTCCACAGAATTGATTTCTTTGCTGATCAGCCAGCGCTCCGCAAAGAAAGCGCTTGTCTTAGGCCCAACCTACTCAGAATATGAAAGAGAACTTTCTCTAACAGGCGGACAACTTTCTTATTATAATTTGAAGGAATCGGACAATTTTATACTGGATTCAAAAGATTTTATAAATTCCATTGCTGAAGGTACCGATCTGGTCATCATCTGCAACCCCAACAATCCGACTTCATCTGCCATCAACCAGAGCGATATGCAAAAAATCGTGGATTACTGTCATGCGAAAGATATTTTCGTCATGATAGACGAAACATATGTTGAATTTGTGCCGGACATGGCAACTATTACTGCCGTACCTTTAACCGAACACTATGACAATCTCATGGTGATCCGCGGCGTATCCAAATTCTTCGCTGCTCCCGGACTGCGTTTTGGATATGCGGCCACAAGCAACCGCAGATTTCTCTCCATGCTTCTGACCCACCAGAATCCGTGGAGTTTAAACAGCATCGGAGCTTTCGCCGGAGAACTTATGCTCCAGGACACAGAATATATTGAAAAAACCCGAAGACTGATTGCGGAACAACGGCAAAAAATGTATCAGGAACTCGCAAAACTTGACACTTTTCAGGTATATCCGGCATATGCCAATTTTATTCTCCTTCGCATCCTAAAAAAAGGGATAACTTCTTTCCAAGTGTTCGAGGCAGCTATCCGTGAGAAAATGATGATACGGGACTGCTCCTCCTTCCAGAGCCTTAACGGTGAATTCGTGCGGTTCTGTATTATGCTGCCGAAAGACAATCAAAGGCTTTTGTCGGTGCTTCAGAATATCTGACAAAGGGTATTAATAGGGACTGCCATGAGATTGTACGTAAGCAGCGCACGTTTCTATGAGCACAGCAGAACCAGTCTTTACTTCACAGTAGAAGACTGGTTTTGCGAGACTTCAATCCATTTATTTTTTCAGAATCAATGCCATAAAAGTAATGTCCTCATCGCCATTATTCTTAATTCCGTGACCGTCGCCTTCTTTACAGAAAAAAGAATCTCCCGGCTCTGCCGGCATCTCGGTACCGTTATCATTATAAACTCCGGTTCCGCTCAGAATATAATAACCTTCCTCATCTCCCTGATGTACGTGATATCCAATCTCACATCCGACCGGCACTGTAACCTTTGCATACATTTTACAGTGCTCGCCGCGAGCCTCATCAGATATCAGCATTTCCTTTGTAATATAGCCTTCGCCTCCGTATGCGTGTTCCGCTTTTATAATCTCTCTTTCTCCAGTTTTTGTCATAGCCAACGCCTCCTTAATTAATATACCTTGATTATAACTTAGGCTTTCAAGACAGGCAATACTTTATTCCCTGTTCCGGTTCAAAAACTGCCTTGTTCTCTCTTCCTTCGGATTCCCGAACAGTTCCTCAGGCGGTGCCTGTTCTACAATATGTCCGCCTTCCATAAAGATCACTTCATCAGCAACATTTCTTGCAAATTTCATTTCATGCGTCACAATCAGCATAGTTGTATGCTGTCTTGCCAGTTCTTTAATTACATCCAACACTTCCGATACCAGTTCCGGATCAAGAGCCGACGTCGGCTCATCAAACAATATAATATCAGGATTTACGGCCAGTGCTCTTGCAATGCCAACCCTCTGTTTTTCCCCTCCGGACAATGTTTCCGGATACGCATCTTTCTTCTCCAGCATACCAACCTTTTCCAGATACTCTAACCCGACTTTCTCAGCTTCGCTCTTTTGCAGCTTTTTTACTAATATAAGGGGTGTCGTAACATTGCCGAAAGCCGTTTTATTGCGATATAGGTTCGAGTTCTGAAATACCATTGAAGTATTGGTCCGAAGCGCCTGTATATCAGATTTACTTAAATTTTCGTAATCAAAAATCTGATTCTCCAGCTGTATTGTTCCCTTTTCCGGTCGTTCTAACGCATTGATACACCTCAATAAAGTTGACTTACCAGTACCAGAAGGACCAATAATAACAAACACCTTTCCTTTTTCAATTTTTAAATTAATATGATCTAATACCTGCTGATCTCCGAATCTTTTTGATAAATTTTTTATTTCCAGCATATACTCCTCCTAAATATATAAGGGGATGTCATAAACATCCCCATTTAATCACTTCCGATAGGCAGAACCAACCTTTTGCTCAACCTTCTTTTGCACCCTGCCTAATACAAGTGCCAGTACCCAATAAAAGGCTGCTGCCAGAATATAGGTTTCAAATGTTTTATAATATGTAGCTGCCGTTAATTGAGCTTCTCCCATAATATCCTGAATACCTATGGTCATACCAAGGGAGGACATCTTAATTATATCCAGACATGAATTTACAATCGGAGGAATTGCTGCTACTGCCGCCTGCGGAAGTATAATCTTCGTCATCATCTGATAATGCGACAGGCCAAATGCCAGACTGGATTCATACTGGCCTTTATCTATACTTTCAATTGCGCCTCTGATACTCTCAGATATGTAAGCCGCACTGTTGAGCGCCAGACATAACACAAGCGCAAAGGTCTTCGGGCATCGCTGCATAATCTCAAATACCATTGGCAATCCATAATAAAACAGGAACAACTGAATCAGCAAAGGTGTTCCCCTGAAATAGGAAACATAAATCCTCGCCAATTGGCTGAGTACTTTAACATGAAAATACTGGACAACCGCCAGTATTGCACCGAGCACAACGCTAAGCACAAATGCAAATGCTGATATATATACTGTAATTCCCAGTCCCTCTAACAAAAGCGGCGTTAGAATCTTCGCATACGGGATAAATGTCTCCGTCAAATAACTCATATTTATTCCTTTTCTACCGTAATATCTTCACCAATCCATTTTTCAGAGATTTCTTTTAAAGTTCCGTCCTCCTTGATAACTTTAAGGAACTCATTCATCGCTCCCTGAAGTTCTGTATTTTTCTTATCAAATACAATCGCTGCGGGTGCATATTCAAATGGCTCTAAAATTTTAATCTTAAGATTACTGTTCGCCTTCTTAGCCATGTATGTCTGAATATCCTGTGCCAACACCGCATCAATACGGCCATATGCAATATCATCAAACATTGCCTCAAGCGTTGCTGACGTATACACTTCAAATTTAATATCCCCATCCGGATACATAGCCTCCACTGTCTGCTGCATGGAATTTCCCGAACCTACGCCGATCGTCTTTCCTGACAGCTCTTCTACGCTCTTAATCTCTTCGTTGTCTTCCGCAACTACAATCGTAGAGCCGTAATAATTAGTCGCATCTGAAAAGCAATAGCTCTCTTCTCTCTCAGCATTCGGTGTCATCTGCGCTGACACGGCATCTGCTTTCCCTGAAGAGATCAAACCAAGAAGTCCGCTGAAATCCGCATATTCCCATTTAACCTCTATGCCTGTTCTCTCAGAAAACTCGTTCCAAATGTCAACATCAAAACCCTTTAATTCTCCGTCTTCTTCAAATTCAAACGGTTCATATCCCGGAGATGTAGCTACTGTAACAGACTCAACATTAAGTCCTAAATCTAACTTATCTCCTGATTCTTCTGCCCCCTGTGTATCCTCTGTTTTCTGCGTTTCTTCAGTCTTTTCTGTCTCCGCTGATTCATCCGACCCCCCATCGTTTTTGCTGCCGCATCCTGCAAACAGTGAAACACACATCATTGTACACATAAGTATACTGACAATTTTTTTCTTCATTTTGTACCTCCTAAAACCTTATTCCCCAGAATTTACATGGTAAGATTATCATTAATATGTCCTTATGGCAAATCGATATTTATAATATATACATATATTTATAGATAGATTGTATATGATTATCCTTTAGCTTGCATTATCCTTCTCCGCTTCCAAATCTCCGAGTGGAACTTCACCTGTCCAGCAATAAAGCTCCCACATATGCCCCGATACATCGATAAAATAGACACAATATGCATTCCATTCGTAGCTCTTCGGCTTCGATATAAATTCTACTCCATCCGCCTTTAACATCTCGTAAATCTGGTCTAACATCTCAGGGCTTTCACAGCGAATCGCCTGCTGATCACAATATTTTACTCTATCCATAACATTTTTTCCCAGATGTTTTTCCAAATGCTTACGCTGCCACAGAAAAAATTCTGTCTCATCCCCAAATGGAAATCCTGCGAATGTCTCATCAATCCTTGCAGGCTCACACCCAAAAACTCTCGTAAACTCTTCTGCCGCTTTGTATACATCATCTACCAGATAACCATGCGCTCTATGTGCCCCCATCTTCATTAAATCACATCTCCCTTCACCCGTAATTCCCAAATCATTCCTCTCTGATCCTTAAAAAAATGCCCAATATCTCCGATTTGAAGTAATCCTTTCTTTAACAGTTCTTTCTCTTCAAGCCTCAATTCCTCTTTAGAATCATAGAGCCATGTACAAAAGGAATTTGTCGGAAGCTCTTCCTCCTTCATACCCAGATCCTCCATCAGATACCGTTTTTCCACCAGACCAAATCTTAGTGGAGAATCCGTGTCCATCATCAGAAAAGACATACTTTTTTGTTCTGCCCCCCAGCCAAAGTATTTTTTATAATACTCTTCCGATTCTGTGATGCTGTCAACAACCAAAGTATATGTATACTTTCTCATAAGATTTTCTCCTTTATATTGCTAAGTTTACAGTCATTATCTCATTATCTTCCATCTGTTGCAAATTGATAAATTAAATAAAACATATCTATTTATATAATTAATCAATTTGAAATTCATATTTTTATTCTCTATAATAAAATTCAAAATATTTATCGCAAAGGAGGAAGCGTAATGAAGATTCTTGGAACGAATCTGTGCAGCGAATGCCAGAACGCAAAGATAGAACTGCAACTGGCTGGCATTAAATATGAATATACAAACTTCACAGACTCCATAGAAGCTCTAAAAGAATTTATCAGATTCCGGGATACCCACAAAGAATTTGACACAGCAAAAATAAATGGAAAAATCGGAGTCCCATGCTTTGTATTCGAAGACGGCGAAATCGTTTTCAATGTTGAAGATGCCATTCAGAAACTGAAACACTCATAATATTATAAAAAGGGACTGACACTCGGATTTCTCCATAAAATCAGTCCCCCTTTTTACTCTTATTATTGATTGTATTTTTCAGACCTATTCTTCATATCTTTAAGGATTATTTTAAGTTTCTCTCGCGAACAGGCAAGATTTAATCAAATATACTACTTTCCAGCAGCACCGAGTTTACTTCCGTCAGACCTAAAACATTGAATCACCTCAATTTATCAGCACACCATTCTGCCCTTATCCCTCTAAATCTTCGCAATATCAACTAATGTCAACTTCCGGATATTCGTATTCTCCAAACTTGTGATCAGCGCCTCAGCCGTATCAATAGCTGTCAGCACATTCACTCCTGTCTCAATGGCGCTCCTTCGGATAACGAATCCATCTTTAGAACGCTCTGCGCCCTGAGGCGGTGTGTCAATGACAAGATCTATCTTATGTCCAAGAATCAGATCCATAAGGTTCGGGGACTCCTGCTCGATCTTGTTAACTGCATTCGCCTTCACTCCTGCGGCTTTCATAGCATCCGCCGTCCCCCTTGTAGCAAAGATGCGATAGCCAATCTTTTCAAATCTGCGCCCGATCTCTACTGCCTTTGCCTTATCCTCCTCTCGGACAGTTATGATCATGTTTTTATGCCTTGGAAGCTTAATTCCCGCTCCTAAAAATGCCTTATAGAGCGCCTCGTCAAAAGTCTTCGCAATTCCAAGGCATTCACCTGTAGATTTCATCTCCGGTCCAAGGCTGATATCCGCGCCGCATATTTTTTCAAAAGAAAACACCGGCATCTTAACCGCAAAATAATCTGCCTCCGGCTGCAGTCCCGGAGTATACCCTAACTCCTTGATCTTCCCGCCGATGATCACCTTCGTCGCAAGCGCTACGATCGGTATGCCTGTCACTTTGCTGATATAGGGAACCGTACGGCTGGAGCGCGGATTTACCTCGATAACATACACATTCTCCCCACACACGATAAACTGAATATTGATGAGTCCGATCACATGAAGCGACTGTGCCAGCTTTTTCGTATAATCCTCAATCGTATGCTTCGTCTTTTCCGAAATGCTCTGTGCCGGATACACAGAGATACTGTCGCCGGAATGGATGCCCGCCCGCTCAATATGCTCCATAATACCCGGAATCAAGATATCCTCCCCATCGCATACAGCGTCAACCTCAATTTCTTTCCCCTGCAGATACTTATCCACAAGGATTGGGTGATCCTGCGTGATCCGGTTGATGATCCCGATAAATTCATCGACATCATGGTCGTTGATCGCAATCTGCATTCCCTGACCGCCAAGCACATAAGAAGGACGCACAAGCACCGGATATCCAAGCTCATTTGCAATCTTCTTCGCCTCTTCTGCCGTAAACACAGTACCGCCCGTTGGTCTTGGAATTTTGCATTTCTCCAGAATCTCATCAAACAATTCCCGATCTTCTGCGGCATCTACATTTTCTGCGGAGGTTCCAAGAATCGGAACGCCCATCTTCATAAGGGACTCTGTAAGTTTAATAGCTGTCTGCCCACCGAACTGCACAACCGCCCCCTCCGGCTTTTCCAGATCCACGATACTTCTTACATCCTCCGGCGTCAGCGGCTCAAAATACAGCTTATCTGCAATATCAAAATCCGTGCTGACTGTCTCCGGATTGTTATTTACAATGATCGTCTCGTACCCTTCCTTTGAAAATGCCCATGTACAATGTACGCTGCAAAAGTCAAACTCTATTCCCTGTCCGATGCGGATTGGACCGGAGCCAAGTACGAGCACCTTTTTCTTGCCGTTTGTCTTTTCCACCTCATTCTCACTGCCATACACCGAATAGTAGTATGGAGTCTCCGCTGCAAATTCCGCCGCACAGGTATCCACCATCTTATATGCTGCCGTAATACCGTTCTCATAACGCATCCTGCAAATCTCAGATTCTTCTTTTCCGGCAAGATCAGCAATTACTTTATCCGGGAATTCCAGTCTTTTAGCCTCCTTCAAAAGTCCGGCGGTCAGCGGTTCACTCTTAAGCCGCATTTCCATCTCTACAAGAACCGCGATTTTGTCAATAAACCATTTGTCAATCCCGGAAATGTCATAAATCTCATCATAGCTGACGCCCTGACGAAGCGCCTCCGCGATCTTCCATATCCGTCTGTCGTCCACAACCGCCAGTTCTTCTAACAAATCCTCTCCTGACAAATAAGAATAATCATAAGACATGAGGCTGTCCACATGCTGCTCCAACGATCGGATGGCCTTCATAAGCGCACCCTCAAAATTGTCACAGATACTCATAACCTCTCCGGTCGCCTTCATCTGCGTCGTCAGGGTACGCTTCGCACTAATAAATTTGTCAAACGGAAGTCTGGGAATCTTTACAACACAATAATCCAGCATTGGCTCAAAGCTGGCGTACGTCTTTTTTGTCACCGCATTCTGAATCTCATCCAGCGTATAGCCAAGGGCAATCTTCGCCGCCACCTTTGCGATCGGATATCCGGTCGCTTTCGAGGCCAGCGCGGAAGAACGGCTGACACGGGGATTCACCTCGATCACGCAGTATTCAAAAGTCTTCGGATGCAGGGCATACTGCACATTGCATCCTCCGGTGATATTGAGCTCGCTGATAATATTAAGAGCGGAGGTCCGAAGCATCTGGTATTCCTTATCTCCGAGCGTCTGTGACGGCGCCACTACGATACTGTCTCCCGTGTGAACGCCTACCGGATCAATATTTTCCATATTACATACGGTGATACAATTGCCGGCGCTATCCCGCATCACCTCATACTCAATTTCTTTCCATCCCGCAATGCAGCGTTCTACAAGCACCTGCCCCACGCGGGAAAGTCTAAGACCGTTCTCCAGAATCTCTGTAAGCTGTCCCCGGTTATTCGCGATACCGCCGCCGCTTCCGCCAAGCGTATAGGCAGGGCGCAGAACGACCGGATAGCCGATCTTTTCCGCAAACTTTATACCTTCCTCTACGCTCTCTACCACAAGAGAGGCCGCACAGGGTTCCCCTATCTTCTCCATCGTCGTCTTAAACTCCAGACGATCCTCCGCCTTCTTAATGGTCTCAGACGTCGTTCCGATAAGGCGCACATTATTCCTTCGCAAAAACCCGTTCTCCTCAAGCTCCATGGCCAGATTCAGCGCCGCCTGTCCGCCAAGCGTAGGAAGCACACTGTCAGGCTTCTCCTTTAAAATTAACTGCTCCACCACCTCCACGGTCAAAGGCTCGATATAAACCCTGTCTGCAATGTCTTTATCTGTCATGATCGTCGCCGGGTTGGAGTTTAAAAGCACTACCTCAAGTCCTTCCTCCTTGAGAGAACGGCAGGCCTGAGTTCCCGCATAATCAAATTCCGCCGCCTGTCCGATCACAATGGGGCCGGAGCCAATCACTAATACTTTTTTTATCTTACTGTTTCTCGGCATTATCTTGCTCCTTTCATCATATCCATAAATCTGTCAAACAAATAACCAGAATCCTGAGGTCCCGGGCATGCCTCTGGATGGAACTGCACCGTAAAAATATTCTTTCTCACATAGGAAAATCCTTCGTTCGTCCCGTCATTTACATTGACAAATGCCTCTTTTGCCACCGCGCTGTCAAGGGTTAATGCATCCACCGCATATCCATGATTCTGGGAGGAAATATAGACTCTGTTATTACTTAAATCCTTAACCGGATGGTTCCCTCCCCGATGTCCGTATTTTAACTTATACGTCTTTGCGCCGTTGGCAAGCGCCATAAGCTGATGCCCAAGGCAGATTGCAAAGATTGGAATATCCGTCTCATAAAGCTTTCCGACCTCTTCAATGATCGCACCGCAGGTCTTCGGATCCCCAGGCCCATTGGACAGCATGATTCCGTCCGGCTTAGAAGAGATGATGTCCGCTGCAGGAGTGGATGCCGGATATACTGTAACCTCGCATCCTCTCTTGTTTAAAGATTTTGCAATATTGTTCTTCGCACCGTAATCCATAAGCGCAACCTTCGGGCCGTCTCCTCTCAATACATAAGATTCCCTGCAGGTCGCTTTTGAAACCACATCCCCCACCCGGTATCCTCTAAGCAAAGGAAGAATCTCTTTCAGATCATAATTCTCATTGACCGTGATCATGCCGTTCATCGTTCCTTTTTCACGCAGGATTTTTGTGAGCGCTCTCGTATCGATCCCGGCGATCCCCGGAATATCCTGCCCCTTTAAAAAGTCCTGAATTGTCCCTTCACACCGAAAATTACTTGGAAGCCTTGATAGCTCCCGCACGATATAACCGTCCGGCCATGCCTTTTTAGACTCCATGTCGGGTGTGATCCCATAATTTCCGATCAGAGGATAGGTCATCACAACCGCCTGTCCCGCATATGACGGATCCGTAAGTACCTCAAGATACCCCGTCATCGAAGTATTAAAGACAATCTCACTGATTACCTCCTTCTTTGAACCAATACTAATTCCCTCAAAGACCGTTCCGTCTTCCAAAATAAGAAATGCTTTCATAATCCACCTGTTTCCTTCCATAAAAAAGGCAGTATGTGCATGCACAACCGCCCTGTTGTAAACTCCATTGTCTCCGCCAGACATGTCCTTTCAAATTGTAAAGATTATACTACATCTCCCTTTGTTTTTCAACTATGAATTTACTCATACTGCCAGTAAATAACGATTTTATTAAGCTCCGGATCATCCATGTACGTATACTTTACTTGTTTCAGATTATATTGTTTTGCAAGATTCTGTGCCGCCGTATCAATCAGATTCCCGAAAATATCATTGTGCGCCTCATCGTAGTTTTCCGAATCCGCAAATTTAAATACAGAAGGATTCTGTTTCCGTGAAATCGTAAGATTCATCTCCTCCAACGCTCTCTTGCTGTCGTATTTGTCATAATACAAGCCATTCACAACATAATAATTGAAGTCCATCTTCGTGCACTCCGGAAGTTTAAGATCCGCATCCGGCTTATGGGTGTGAAGAAGCTCCCTGTCGCTGCAGCACAGATAATCGTAACTTACATAGTCGTTTGCTATCGCTTCCGCAGAACTTAGGAACACCGGATCTCCCCATGTCGTATCAACATAATAATAATCGCCCTCGCATATGACCAGATTCCATGCGTGGCTCTCACCGCTTTTGACCACTCCGGTCACATAAGTACAAAAAACTCCGAGCCGTTCCAACAAATACTGGGTCGCCTTAGAATATCCTGCGCATACCGAACGTTTGTGGGCAAACACACTGTAAATATTCTGATTATCCTCTGCCGAAGCATCGTATTCAACTGTGTTCACGATGTATTCAAACACATAGAGAATCTTATCGTAGTCTGAAGCGTCGTCCGCTATCTGCGCCAGACATTTTGCCGCTTCTTTCTCAATCTCTGCCTGACGCTCCTCCTTCTGCTCTGACGTACAAGTATATACCGGCTCTAAAACCGTATATTCCTCCTGCCCCTCATAATGTGTCGTCTTTGCCGTACCATCACACCAGAAGACATCCGGACTATCCATTAAAACACGCTCAAAGATTTCATTCGTCCGTCTCGCATCCGAAGAATGTATGTAAATTTCCGCGGAAAGCTCCTGTATCCCCTGCAGGATTTCTTTATATACGATTTTTTCCTTTTCCTCAAGCTGATCGTAATAATATTTTTGTTCAACATTCTCTTCTTTGATACTGACTTCTTGATAGGGAATCTTGGGAGCCAGATATTTGGCTGCTTTTTTCGTAATCATCCCTCTGTACATGACTACTCCAGCCAGAGCTTCTATTAAGATCACAAAAAACAACACCCAAAATATCGTCCAAAGGCATCCGTGCTTCTTTTTCTTTTTTCGCTTTACCTGTCCCATATTCGCTTCCTTTCGACAAAATATTCCCCTTTATTATACGGATATACTGCTGAAATAGCAATCCTAAAAACCTTTATCCTTATGTTTACGCACATCTTCTTCCTTTTAGAATATTCTGATACTGATATAGTCTTTTTCGAGGTTTGTTTTATGCCTACACCTAATTCTTCCACTACAGACACTCCGGATAAGGGGCAGCTTCAAGTTAATCTGACATCTGAAATCTCCTCTCTTCCGATTGAAGACGCAACAGTCAGCATTTCCTATACCGGCGTACCTGACAGCCAGCTCGAACAGCTTACGACAGATTCCTCCGGGCAGACGGAAACCATCGACCTTGAAGCTCCGCCTCTGGAATACAGCCTGAACCCTGAAAACGAAATTCAGCCGTATGCAGAATATACCATAGACGTAACCGCCCCCGGCTACGAACCCGTCAGCATTGCCGGGGCAGAGATTCTGCCCACGATCAAGGCTCTTCAAAATATACAGATGCGCCCGATCACAACCGACGAATCGACGGAGGAAGTATTTGTCATCCCTGCACATACATTATACGGGACATATCCTGCAAAAATACCGGAAGATGAGATAAAACCAGTCACAGAAACCGGTGAAATCGTTCTGAGCAGGGTAGTCGTACCGGAGTACATCGTCGTCCACGATGGAAGTCCCAGAGACTCCACTGCAAAAGATTACTACGTAAAATATAAAGACTACATTAAAAATGTAGCCTCCAGTGAAATCTATGCAACATGGCCCGCCAATACAATACGTGCAAATGTACTGGCAATCATGTCCTTTACATTAAACAGGGTTTATACGGAGTGGTACCGGAATAAAGGTTATGATTTCACCATCACTTCCTCCACGGCCTTCGACCACAAGTGGATTCCAGAGCGCAATATCTATAATACTATCTCTGTGATCGTAGATGAGCTTTTTGCCAACTACCTGTCACGCCCCAATGTACGGCAGCCGATTCTTACGCAGTACTGTGACGGCAGACAAGTACAGTGTCCGAACTGGATGACTCAATGGGGCTCCAAATCTTTGGGAGACCAGGGCTATACCGCCATCCAGATTCTACGCTACTACTACGGAGACAACATGTACATTAACACCGCTGAAGCCATCTCCGGTATCCCCGCCTCATGGCCGGGCTATAACCTGACCCAAGGTTCCACCGGCGATAAGGTGCGGCAGTTGCAGGGACAGCTCGCCGTTATCTCCGGCTCCTATCCAGCGATTCCGAAGATTACTGCCGATGGAATTTACGGTCCGAGAACAGCCGAAGCCGTCAGAGTTTTCCAGTCCGTTTTCGGCCTTCCGCAGACCGGAGTCGTGGATTATCCCACATGGTATAAAATATCAGAGATCTATGTAGGCGTCTCAAGAATTGCGGAACTGACTTAACCGCCCATTGGACATCCAAAACCGCCGCCCTTTCTATACTGTATGTTAAAACCCCTGAACATGGTCATTTCAAAGACTTGTCAGGGGTTTGTATTATTTAAGACATCCATTCATTTAAAATACTAATTCCTGCTGCTCTACTACTTCAATCTGTGATACTACCATCGTCTCTGGATCATCTCCCCGCAAGTGATCTGCACGCAGATACTGCATGCCGCCCCGCAGGTTTGCCGCGATCAGATTCAGCACATAGATATTGTCAAACCGGTTATAGATAGATTCTCCACTTAGCCCGGTAAGACAGATCATCTGCGTGTTCGTTTTTTTCGCCACATCCATCAGAGGCTTTAAAAGATGAGCTGCATTGGTCTGCGCAAAGGGATTATCCATAATCAGCACTTTGCCTTCGTTCCGATCTGCAAAAATATCCGTATCGTCCTTTCTCATATAGTATAAGAGACTTGACAGTATAACAAATGCCGACAGAAATCCTTCCCCTCCGGAATTTCGCGCCACCTCCGCCCAGGTGATCGGATACTCTCTCTGTTCCTCTATCTTATAGAGCCGTATCTGCACATTTCCGATACCGATCACCGTATCATACAAGTTCTTCGTCGTAATCTGTATCCCGAAATATTCCTGTGCATTCTCGTTTTTCTCAAATAGCTCCAGTCCCTTCTGCGTCACTTTGTCAATCATATCCTGCAGATGAATGCGATACAGATTCTCATTCTCCTCCCATTCAGGAAGCAGAATCTTTAACATCTTCACCGGGCGGTTGCGGATCGTGATCGTAGAATTGCTGTCGATCTTGCCCAAATTCTTGTGAACCTCTTCCAAATAGTTTTCCAATAGCCCTACGATGTTATTCTTTTCCCGCTCCACCAGCGACACATCCACCCGAAGCTTTTCCATCAGGCTGTCATAAGACTGTATTGTCGTGGATAGCTGAAAAAGTACCTGAGAAGCCTCGTCCGTAAGCTCCAGCATAGATTCCAGCGGCTTTCTGTAAAAATCCTCCTGAAAATCTTCAAGCCGCACAATCCTGTTCAACACATGGGTCAGCTGTTCCTTTTTCTCCTGCCTCTTTTTAATTCTCTGGTTATAGTCCCGGATGAGAATTCCTTTAAAATCGCGCAATCTCCGATGATCCATCCCGGCAAAGTCCTGTTCCCACTCCACTTCCGCAATAACCGGAAGATTACTGTATTCTGACAGCGCAGTCAGATTCTCATCATAGCTTTTTAAACGTTCTTTTAACTTTTCCCCCTGACGGCGAAGCTCTTTCTTCTCATAGATCAACTTATTCTTCCTTGCCGCAAAATCCAGATTCTGAATCTTTTCTTCCGGCAGAGGCTGTTCCTCACCGCATTCTTCCCACATCTGCTTTTGGCGGTCATTTTTTCTTTGGAGTGTCAGCGCAATCTTTTTATCCTCCTCATTCCAGAGCCTTCTCTTCTCTTCCATCTTCTTCTGCCTATCCTCAAGCATACTCTCCTGATGCTGCTCTTCCTTACGGCTGTAGATAACACCCTTCCAATCCTTAGAGTCAAGCCCGTACTTCTTTTGATGCTGCATAAGCTCCCTTGACATATTCTGACATCTCTTTGCTGCTCTTTGCTCCTGTTCTTCCAGTTCTTGGAGTTCCTGCGACATACTGGTTGTAATGGCGGCATACCTGGCCTCCATTTCTTTCATATCTTCAGTCTCTATGCTGTCTATGTTACTTTCCATGAACTCTGCCTCTGCCGGAAGTTCCTTATAACGCTCATATTTTCTTATGTTTCTTTGAAGCTCCTCCTGTTCTCTGAAAAGACCGTCCTTTTCCGCCTCTTTTGTTCTCTGCACGTCTAAAAGTTTCTGCTCCTGATTTCTCGCAAGCTTCTGTTTCTCTTCCAGCTTCTCTTTCTCTCGGCGGCACTTCTCAAGCTCTTTCCTGCTCTTTTCATAGCTTTCATAATCCCTGCAAAGTTTTGTAAAATCCTCAAGGCGGCGCTTCTGTCGTTCCACCTCTTTCTCCCCGCTGCGTATCTCCTGTTCCCGCTTTTCGATTCCCTCTTTAAGCTTCAAAAGCTCTCCGGAAGCCGTACGCAGACTGCGTTCCAACTCTTTTATCTCCGTCTCCAACGCCTTTATCTTCTTTTCACTCTGATCCCAGAGATTCTTGTTGACCTTCTGATTACGAAGCTGCTCCTGCCGTTCAAAATATTCCTTGTACTCTGTCCGGCGAATCTGGATTGCCTCCTGTTTTTTCTGAATCTGATGTTCTTTCTCCTGCACAAGGAGCCGGAGTTTTTCTTCATTCAACAGGTTTTCATTGAAGAATACATAGAAACTGACGCCCGGAAACATCTGCACTCCGCCGCCGTCGGCATCTCTGTTCTCCTCAAGTCTTTCCCGCAAAACAATCGGAATCGGCGAAGAGGTATAAAGCTCCTTCCTGCTGCCAGCCAGCTTTTCTAATTCCTGCTCCGATAAAATCAAGGCGTATGGAAGAAATGGATTCTTTTTCACCAGTTCCTGATTTCTCTTTTCTTTATAGCCATTCTTTTTCAGCCACTCCATTCCATACACCACATGAATTCCAAGTTCTTCAAAACCCGTCTTCAGTTCCTCCGAAAGCTCTAGAACTTCCCCCTGAGTCAGCCGATGATAATCCTTCAGAAGAATATCTTCTTCTTTCTCAAGATTCCTTCTTACACTGTCAATTTCCAATAGCTTCCTCTCCGACACATGCAGAATCTCATCTTGTCCAAAAAGAAGATCATCCTCCAGATTCAGATAACGCAGAATAACCCGGCGGCTTTCAAGTTCTCCTTCGTATTCCTCCCTAATCTGCCGCTGCCGAGAAAGTTCAGCCGTCTTGCGGATTTTTCCCGTACGCATATCCTCCAGAGAACGCTCCATACTTTTCTTTTTCTCTCTGTCACTCTCCTGCTGCTTTCTCATGGCAAGACGTGTCCTTACCTTCTCTTCCAGTTCCTTTTCATAGGATGCCATCTTAATATCCAGCATTCCCGGATCGTATTCTCCCAGTATATTTCTCGCCAGTCCCTCTTCATAGCGCTGGTTGTACTCGTCTTCCTGCTCATCATAGAACAAGGTGTTACTTTTCAGAGCGCCCTCTTTGGACGCATTTTCATAGAGCTTCTGCGACAAATCAGAAATCTTCACTCTCTCTTTCACGATTTCCTCTAAGATTTTGTGGCAATCCTTCTCATTCTGCAACGACTTCTCCTGATTTTTCTCAGCCAGCAGTTCATACCAGTATCTCAAAATATAACCAAGTTCATTTCTCTCGGGCTCTAGATCTTCCTCTTTTTTCCTTACTACACGAAGCCTCTGGCGGACATATTCGAGCTCTTCTTCCTCCTCCTTAAGCGCCTGCCCCTGCTTTGCGCAAAGGAGCAGACAGATAACTTTAGAAATCCGCTTTGCCTCATGCTCTAAGCTCTCCTTCTCACTGTCCAGCATATCACGGTTACTTATATGGAAACGACATTCTTTATCCAGCCTGTGTATATCGCTTGACAATCTCTCATACTCTACATGACCGATCTGCTCTGAAACCTCTTCCTCCGATTCCTCTGTCTTTTTAAGTTCTTCCTGCGTCTCTTCATGAAGACGGTTTAACTGCGCGATGAAACAAGCCACAAAATTCTCCTGCTCCTTCTTTTCTTCCTCCGCCCGCTGATATTCCTGAGCCCGTTCCCGTATCTTAACCGCTTCTTCCTTAAACTTCTGAATCGTATCGTACCGTTTAATGCTGGATTTGTTTTCTTTATACTGCCCGACATATTTCTCCAGTGTATCCTGAAATTCCTTCATGCGGTTCTTTTCCTTGTTCAGTTTGCTTTCCACCGCATCAAGGAACCATTTTTCCACAAGCCCTTTTTCATCCCTGCAGTCCGCGAACAATTCAGACAGACCAGACTCTTTAAGATTTACCTTCTTGATAATCGTCTCCCACTCTTTATAATGTATCTGATACTCCATCAGTTTATCAAAGTATTGTCTGGACTGGGCGGCATTGGTCATGTCATAACAGAAAAATTTTCTGGAACGTTCCTTTTTATATCCTTCAAACATTTGCCGGCAATCTGTAAAATTTTTAAGAGTCATCTCCTTTTTGCTCTTCTTTACAACCGGAAGATTATGAATATCCTGTTCACAGGGCCCGCTATATTCGCTGATGATGTTCACCATCTCCAGATTCTCATTATTTCCCTCTGATGTGTCTTGACTTCTCCTGACCATCATCCCCGTAAGCACATAGCCCGCGTTCTGGTCAAGCGCCCACTCCACCAAAATAAACGATGGCTTATTTGTCGTAAAATAACTCTCAAACGGCCGATCCTTCGCATCCCGATACCTCTTATGCACGAAAGGAGCCGTCATCATCTGCACAAGTACAGATTTACCGCCTCCGTTGCGCAAAGAAACAAGAGTGCTTTCCCCATTCATATGAAAGCATTCATCACTGATACGGATCGCATTATTATTGTAGCCAATATTGATCAATCTGACTGTCTGTATCTTACTCATTCTCCGCCACCCCCAATACACGCAGCACTCTCTGATAATTATTCTGATTCAGCAGATTCCAGTCCATGAAGCTGTCTAACTTCTTCGTCGTCTTGATCATCTCATCCTGCTCCACATATTCAATCAGCCCCTGCTTCTGCAAAAACACAAGAATATGATGCAAGAATCCTTCCTTTGTAGTCTTTGCACGGGAACCCTTCTCGTCTGACCTAAGCGCCTCATATGCTTCATACATGTTAGAAAATGCGATTCCCGCCAGTTCTTCCTGCTCATCGTCAAGATTCTCTGCTCCTTCCTTAAGATGTCCTGACACAAGATTCTGGAGTTCCCCTACCCTTATATATTCTCTCGCCTTACTGCTGCTGCCCTGTCCGTCAAAAAATTCCACAAGAAGCGTCAATATCACAAACTGAGAAAGGTAATAATCCTTATCTGTAGCATTTGATTTGCAAAGTGCTGATTTTAACTGCGACTTTGAAAACCCGAGGAAATTGTTCTCCTCCTTCGGAATCAAATAGATGACATTCCCATATCTCTCTATCGTGCTTCCCGCTATCTCCCCCTGGGATTTTACCAGATTCTGAACTTCCTCTTCCTCCGTGTACGCCCTGTAAAGAAACAGCTCTTCTTCCTCCCGGAGTTCATGGTTCTCAAGGAGATAATAAAAAATTTCTTGACTCGTCTTTATATCGTCCAATTCATAAGCCATAACCCTTTATTCCTTTCGTTCTACCCTTATTAATACATTCGAGCAGTGGATGCTTTTTCTTTCGCCGTCTTCATTCAATATACCGTCAAATACCACCGTGCTCCCGTCCTCTATGCGGGTTACTTCTACCCGCTTTATATCTCCGTTTTCCGGATATTCTTCTACGAGATGGAGAAGCATCTCATTCAACTGGAACTCTCCGGGCCTGTCCTGAATATACTCACTCCGCTCCTTTTTCAAAACGTCGATATCAATCTCCCGGTTTTTGATCAGTTCCACCATGATTTCCTTAAAGATCTCCACGTTAGGAATAAATTGTTCCTTCTCATCCGCCGCCCTCTCTATGCGCGCCCCAAGTTCCTTAAGAGTCAGTTCTCCTCTGCCTTTTGTCTCACGAAGAAGAAATCCGAGACTCTTCTCATACCGCTTAAGCTTCTTTTTTCTTAATTTTTCCTGCTCAAGCTGCCATTCTTCCTCGTCAAAATCCAACGTCTCTCCTGAATCCTCCTCCTGCTTCTTCCTCACAGGCCGCTGAAGCTGGAAAGCTTTATTAAGATTATAAGTCTTATCTACATCTCGGCTAAATAATGGTCTCAGGAAATAATCCAGATCTTTAAGTGTCTCTGGATTCTGAAGCACTTTGTCATATAACTCTGTCCTTAGAGAAAAACGCCTGATAAAAGACATCTGGATCAACTCTTCCAGTTCCTTTGTATACAGCGCCTTCAGATCAAAATGACTGCCAAGTATCTTCTGATGCTCATCAATAGTGCGATTCAGATAAAACTCAATCTCTCTCAAAAAACTTAATTTTTCCTCATCCTTCTCGCTTAACCTTTTAACGTCAATATTCTCCTGTTCCAGTTCTTTCACCCGGCTTTTTACCCGTTCTCTGTAATTCTGAAACTTTTCTTTTGTCTCATCAATCGTCTGAAGATTCTCTTTGAGAATATCCTCATAATCCTTCACAGAATAACTTAAAGCATTCCGCCTGACTTTCCCCATCGCCTCCTGAATCTTTTGAAGCTGGATCCGCAGCAGATTGAATACATTTTTAATCTCATCCACCGCTTTATCATAACTCTGCTTCTCCAGATGCATCTGGAAAATCATCTCATGGATAGTCAGCTTCATATTATTCTCAACCTCTAACGTAGAGAGCATCAGATTGTACCCGTCATCCGTCAGATAGTACGAAGTCCGCTTGAACTCCCGGTCAATGTAGACGATCCGGTTGGCCACATAACTGATATGCATACTCTGATATGCATTCCGGACAAAATCAAAGCCATCAAAATGCATGACCTTTCCTTCGTTAGACAACACCATATTGACAATAAAATCACCCAGTTTCCTACAATCGTCATACGTCATATCCTTCCGGAAATACTGCACATTGATCATGTCGATATAGGCCCCGATATCGTCCATCACGCAGTGTTCTTCCTTCAAAGACTGTTCCATAATATAAAGCATCACTGCAAAAATCACGTTCAGCTGCTCATCCAGCTTAAGGAAGCCATATTGCTTCCATATCGTTTTCTGGGCGCTGTTCTGTATGATCAACGCATACAGCCCTACATTTTTCATTCTTCTTGGAAAATGTTTTAAAAATTCATACTGCATCTTAATCCCTTTATCCTTTACCAATCATGGGTAAAATCCGAAATATTCAAAATCTCCTGCGGAATATATCTCCCGCTCTCTATCACTGCCGTCATCTCTCCCACAAGCTTTTCAGGAAAATATCGAAAAAAATCTCCGCTGATATTCCGGTTCTGCCGTTCTTTCGTTTCCGGCAGTCTATGTATCCCATTTTCTTTCGCTTTTTTTATCATTCTCTCATACGCGCTTACAAATGGTAATATGTTCCACTCATTCTGAAATAATCCAGACAGATGTTCATAGATTCCAATCCCTTCATAATCCAGATCTCCGAAATAATAGATTCCATTCTCCTGATTCGTCATATAAGGTTCCACACAGATGGTAAAATCCCGAAACCGCTTCAGGATTCCCTTTCCCGCACCATAAATCAGCGTCCCTACAGACATCCCGAATATCTCATCATTTTCCTCTAAAAGATATCTTCTCATACTATAAAAAGTATCCTTGTTCTCTAAGATCAACATATTCTGAGGTGTCTTTCTTGTGTGGGAATAGTATGCCAAAGGCTCGCTCGTGCCGTAGACATTAAGAAAGTCTTCCTCAAGCCCGCAGTGTCTCAACACACTCTTTCCAAGTTCTTTTGCAAGAAACTTCTCCCTGCTCCAGACTTCAAAGCTCCGTTCATTCACAGACACTTCATATTCCAGTTTTTCTCTTTTCTGTTTCAGATAATCACTGAGCTGTAAAACCCATTCCCTCTCTCTTTCATAAGTCTGCAGATGAGCCAGATAATAATCTATGGAAATAAGAGAATGGAGACGGTACTTTAGTTCTTCCTCATAGGCACTATAGTCCTTCTTCGGTTCTATCAGCCAATATTCCCGATACAGAGCCGGCTTCTTTCCATTAGTTCTGGAAGCCTTCAAAGGCTTAATCTTCCCACTCTCAATCAGTTCCGTAATGTACTGATACTGCTGTTTGTATGAAAATTCTGACTTAGACTGAAGCAGCCGTTCTAAAGATATCCGTTTCACAAAAAGTCCCTCTCTTAAAAAGTCTTTCTTTTCTGTCATACCTATTGTAACACCATCCAACATTTTTCTCCATAGAGAAATCGATAAACGGAAAGAATCAAAAGGGAATATGCCGTCTGACATTGTAAACTATGCATAGATTCATTCAATTTCGTAAAAAATATCTGTATGAACTCAAACAGAAAGCGAGGTATCTCTTATGAATCAAAACAACAGAACACAAAAACGTGAGAAAACAAATCAGGAAATCATTGATTCCTACGATTATCTCTCCAACGCCGCTTCCTCACAGGACTGTACCGGGCTGATTCCATCCGAGCCAGAATCTGAAGCAGAACTTCAATCTTATGAAGACCTGTATCATTTTCTCCCTCCTAATGGGAAAGTGCAAAATATTGACTCCAAAAAATCCTGATTTCATAATACAAATAAAAAGGAGCTGCATTACGCGGCTCCTCAAATCCCTTAATGTTAAGATCTTCCTCCATTTCCTACACAACTATGCTTATCTTCTCCGCAGCGATGGCCTTCCCCATGATGGCCATGGTGATCGCAATGGACATCCGGATCATATGCCAGTCTCCCTGCAAGCAGCGCCTCCACAGCTTCATTTGCACTACCAGATACACCGCCATAAAGACGGATGCCTGCTTCTGCCAGAACAGCCTGCGCACCTACCCCAATTCCTCCGCAGACCAGCGTATCCACGTTCAGCTCAGACAGCAGCCCCGACGCTATTGCGGAACACTTGGCTGGTCTTCACCGGCTCAAAAAATCTCGGTGCCGTGGTAACACTGCTGTGGACATTCAAACTCTCATGGCATTGGGCTTACCGCGGAACCCTGTTCCCTGACGGTGTAGCCCAGAATTCCTGCCCCAGGTCATTTACCACCTCTTCCCGGGTAAAATATTCCATACGCTCCATAAATTCCGGATCTGTCTCATAATAATTCATCGTCCACTCCTCCTATATTTTCTGATTTCCAGTTGTCCATACATGTGCATCCTTCGCCGCTTTCCTTGTATTCTGCGCCATAACTCCCACCAGCGCATGTGGAACGTAAGGCTCCTCCAGATACCGAATCTCCTCATCGCTTAAACTCAAATCCACCGCTTTCGCCATGCCCTCCACCTGAGAGAGGCTTGTTGCTCCCACTACCGGCGCCGTCACTCTGGTAAGGAGCCATGCCAAAGAGATTTCCGTCATGCTGACTCCCCGCTTTTCGGAAAGCTCCGCCACCCGGGAGATGATCGTCTCGTCCTGCCCCGCGGCGGCATCATATTTTAATTTCGCATAAGCATCCTCCCGAAAACGCCTGGAAGTCTCCCCCCAGCGTCTGGACAGACGCCCTCCTGCCAGCGCACTGTAAGGCGTCATGGCGATATTGTCCTCCGCACAGAGGGCCGATATCTCCCGCTCCTCCTCCCGGAAAATCAGGTTATAATGCCCCTGCACGGAAACGAATTTTGAAAAGCCCTCTTTTTCCGCAAGCCCATTTGCCTTTGCAAGCTGCCATGCAAAGCAGTTGGAAATACCGATATAACGAGCCTTTCCTGCTTTTACCGCCCGATTTAAGCCCTCCAGAATATCATAGAGCGGTGTCTGGTAATCCCACATGTGATAAATATACAAATCTACGTAGTCCATCCCCAGATTCTCAAGGCTTTTATCCAGCATCCGCCGAATATGCTCCTGTCCGGAGATCCCTTCGTCTATCTCATCCTGCGTCCGGGGAAGAAATTTCGTCGCTGCCACGACCTCGTCCCGCTTTGCATAATCCTTTAACGCTCTGCCAAGATACTGCTCGCTGGTGCCGCTCTGATAGGCAATCGCCGTATCAAAAAAATTAATACCAAGCTCCAGCCCCCGCTTTATGATCTCGCGGGAATGCTCCTCATCAACCGTCCAAGAGTGCTGGCCGTTTTTCGCATCGCCGAATCCCATACAACCCATGCAGATACGGGAAACCGTCAGGTCTGCATTCCCTAATTTCGTATACTGCATCCCAAAATGCCTCCTATTCTTTTAAATTTGCCTCAACCCATTGTCTCACATCGTCACTTAAAGATGAACCGCCCGCCGCCATGGCTGCAGAATCTTCGCAGGGATCTGGTATTTCTTGCTTGCTTCTTTCATGGTCATGTTCCTATTCCTCCAATATTCCTATATTCGGATACCTGCTCTGTTTCATATCCCTTCCTGAAATACTTATATTATATATCCACTCTCATCTAATGTCTAATACTCATATTGAATTTCAAAATATGCCTGAACAGGAAAAATCCATTGTCATCGTCAAACTGACAAGGAAGTTACCGAATAAGGGGATTTCAGAAATAATCATCTGATTTTGTCTCATCTTCGATCACCGACAATTCCTGAAAATCTGCCCGTGTTACACAAACAGATCCACCGCCAGTCCCGTTTGACAGCCATTGTATCAGAAGCGGGATGATTCCGCCGCCGCAGGCATATAGCGGTACTCCGACAGCCGCTGCTAGCAGAACCCCAAAGCCTTCTTTTTCGCCAAACAGCCCAATGAGGAAGCACTGCATACCTCTTCCTGATCCTGCCAATCCTGCTCCTCCCTGACAGGAGCTCTTTTTTTCCGTCTCACTATTCTTCCTGCATCCCGCAACAGACAGAGCCAGTGTTACCATCAGTAAGTATAACATTCATTTTCTCACCACATTCACCTCTTACAAAAGTTTGATAATTTCTCCTAACATTTTTAATAGACTCTCGGAATCTTTAAGCCTTTATTTATCTGGCTTTTGAGATTCCTTTTTTATTTTTTCTCCACCTTTTTTCAAAAAAATACTTGACATATGCCCCTAAAAATGCGGCGCTTCGCGCCTCTTGATTAACAAGGTATATTATTCCGGCAGCGCCGGTCAGACTTTTTGATTTGGAGGTGTGTTTCATTGAAACCTATTAATGTTGGCGGTCATTCCGCCTATCAGAACCATGTTCTGACTCAACTTCATAAATATTATCCTAATGCTCCGACTTCTCTCTCTTCATCAACCTGG
>VIQU02000010.1 GCA_010206225.2 Lachnospiraceae bacterium MD308
ATGTCCTATGGAGAACTGATGGATGACCTATCATCAGCCTGGCGTAGAACAGATGCCCCGGAAGAACCGGCAACAGATGATGGATACTGGGTCCACACACTGCGGATTGTATTTGAGGAACTTGAGACCTTAGGTCTGTCAAAACCGATACCAAAGCCAGCACCCCAAAAACGTGGCCGTAAACCCAAGCCCAAAGATCCGTCCGAGCAGAAGCCAAAGCGCCCACGTGGTCGCCCTAGAAAGAATTCATCCCAATCTGCCGATGCTCTATAGTCCGGCAGATTGGGAAAGTATTAATACATTGAATAATCTTTTCAACTTTTTTATTTATTTCATTTAATCTTTTTCTTTTTTCATCATCACTTCTTTCAACCCCAGATTTTCCCATTATATATTCTGCACACGATACCATAAATCCTAGGCAAACCGGATCGCTCCTAAATAAATCTTGCCCAGATGAAAATTGCTTACCATCTATCGTTTCACTTGCATCTGCCATGGCAAAATCTAATTTGCATAAATTCCTAAAAGAATTAACAAACATCTCAAAATTTGTAACATCATCTACTGCTTCCATCATATCAAATCGTTGAAATTCATCAGCTAATTCATCATTTACATCAACATTAACTTTTCGAGTATTAAATCCTAAATACATTTCTATAAGAGAAGACTTTTTAAACATTCCCGCTTTTCTACGCTTAATTTCATCTATCGTCAATATATTCAATTGAATATCAAGAAAAGGATCTATATCTTTAATTTGTTCAGAAATTTTATTACTTATCCCATCAAAAATCACTTCTAACTGTCTCCGTGTATTCCAAGGTACTTGTCCTGTATTTAAAACTAACATCCTATATAATAATTTAATGCTTGCATCAGAACACCAAAATTCAACCCTAATTTCACGTTTCCTATTTTCATCATAGTTTTCAAAATAAATACTGCTTCTTTGCATTCCATCAATAATAGAGACTTCTTTTTCATTTATATTCTTTAAAATCTCATGAAAAGTTTCTTTTTTCATTATTTTCATATCGCTAGTTGAACATAATATTCCCAAAACAACTTGTGGAAATATAGCTTCTCTTTTAAAATCATCTGTCATGCGCTTTCTAATTTTAGCTGCCGTAGAAGAACGTTTAATTACACTTCTTTGCCCATCTATGTTTCCGCTATTATTGTATGCATAAAATGCAAGCTTTTTATATTCTTCTAAATCCATGACAGTTAAAACGGATTTGCATTCACTCCTGCTATCAATCATTACATCTAAAACTTTCATATTCTGATCTCCTTTATTCTATTTTTATCTTTTTGCAACAGATTTTATTTGTTTATTCTTGCACTAAATACCACTTCGCAAACCGATTTTTACCTTTTATCGCAATAATTTTCTCATTTTTTAATATTTGCAGTAGATTTGATACTTTTTTCGATTTCTGATTTTCGCTTAAAACCTCCGGTAATGCCTTGTCTAATACATCCATCAATTCATGCTTACTTGCTTCACCCATAGATTCTAAAGCTTTTACTATTAACTGTTTGCAAATATCATCATCTAATCCTTTGTTCCGTATATAGTCCGCTTTTTGTCCAACAATATCTGCTACTTTAAAAGACACAAATAGATTTGGATACCTTCCCTCTATCAATCCTTGCCTTTTTAAAATCCTAAAATTTTCTTTAGATATTGTCTCTTTCTTTTGGACCTTATCTAACAGAAATACGGTTTGTATGTCTAAATCGCCATTTGAATATAAAAGCTGTGTGTAATTTTTATCTATGATTTTTCCAAATACAGTCACCTTAACCCTGTTGAGTGTTTCTAAATCATACGTCGGTAACGGAAAACACTTATCTCTTTGAATTTGATACATCATGGGTATTCCCATAGAATTAGTATCAATCATATACAAGTTTACCATTGCATTGCACAAAAAAACATTTCGATAATAAGGCGGTTTATATCCTGGCTCCAACGCTTGTTCAATAGTTTCCGGGATAAATCCTCCTTCATTTATAAAAACAAGTTTATCCTCAAACTCTTCAATATTGATTTTTCCACGTAAACGGTAATCTTGATGAGCGATGCAATTGTTTATAATCTCCTTTATTAATTCTGGTTCATACTGTTCAACTTCATCCGGAAATAAGGTTTGCTGCCCGGCAATGTAGCGATACTTTACATTTCTAATTCGAGAATATACTTCATCTACTGCCAAAAGTAGAGGCATGTCAAAATGCTCATATGTTTTCACTGTATTGTCTGCATTGTACAGAGTCCATGTTAATCTTGGAATAAAACCGTCAAAAAAATAACTGGATTCACTTTTCCCCAAAAGAAGCAATGCTGTCCTGGTAATTTCTCCTTTAATTGTTATTCCCGCTTTATTTAACACTTCAATGTCTGATAACTTTTTTAAAATCTCCTGCGCTTTCTTACGATCCTTTTGACGTTTTGAAAAAAGTTCACGTGCTCGTTTAATCGCTTCTTCATCCAAATCTTCTATAGATGCTTCTTTTACAATCTCCTTTGACCAATCCGCTCCTATCTGACTTCTGATTAAATCAACCTTATTCATAGGCAAAGGCGATACAGATTCATGTTCTCTTGCATACGCCGCTCCTTGCCATGTCGTTGGTATTCCCCGTATTGCTGGAGGGATCTGAAATACAATAATACGACATTTATTCATAGTTAGTTCATAGATTTCCATGAATGTCAGTCGTTCATTTGTTCCATTCACTATTTCCTTCTTTAAGTTATGCAATCCTCCTTGTTTCCGAAATTCCGTTCCAACAATCTCTTTCTCATCAGATATTCCAAAGACCAACCATGCTTCTTGCAATCCTCGCAAATTAGCTTCATTACTCAAAGCAGAAAAATACTTTCCAATATCATTGAAAGAATAATTGCTCCGTGCTTCTTTAAATTCAATTACTTCGTTTTCAAAAGTAACCACTAAGTTTAAGATTTTCTCTTTTAGCTGATTGTCTGCATAAATCATAGTATTCACCGCCTTTTACTATTCTATGACTAAATTCTATGACTAATCTATGACTTTCTAGAACTAATCTATGACTATTTTATACCAGATCAAATCATTATACAACACTCCATACAAAATTAATGGAGCCTTTCAACATGAAAGACTCCGATTCTCTTCACCTTGTATCTCCATTTTTTCTGCGGTTTCTTGTAACACCTGATCAATTTTAACCTGATTGACTTCAATAAATATTTTTGCTATGTAATTAGCGGTTTCCACCGCTGAATTTGGATTATGAAAACGAAAATGAAGCTTTGTTTTTTTAGCGATAGCGAAACCACCTCCTGCTTACTAGCTTGTCTCTTTCTCCATAACTATGAAAATTTTACCTAAAATAGTCCAATACTTTTCATTCATTTTTCAACATATAATTTGGCGTAAATTGATATTACCTATCTACCTATCTACTATTTCAACATTTCTTTCAGATATTCCATGTTCTTTTGTGCCTGCTCCTTACGGAAATTTATCCCGGAACAGCAGACTGGCGTACACATGGCAAGCACTCTGTCATAAATTCTCTGATGCGCCCTGTCTGCCGGATTCTGCAATTCCGATAACGTCAGGTTCGTAGTGACAATCAATGGCCTGCAGCTCCTGTAACGGCTGTCTATCACGTTGTAGACCTGTTCTAAGCCGTATTCCGTTCCCCTCTCCATCCCAAAATCATCCAGTATCAGGAGGGGGAAGCTGCATAAACGCTCTATATAAGCATTCCTTCCATTTAATGTGCCTGTCAGGTCGTTTAGAATAGCAGCGAAGTTCGTCATCCGTACCGGGATTTCCCGCTCCATCAGCGCATTTGCGATACATCCGGCAAGGTAGGTCTTTCCTGTACCCACATTCCCCCAAAGGAGATACCCCCGGCTCTCTTCCCGCATTTCCTCCCAATGCTCCACATAGATGTGTGCAAATCTCATCTGTGGATTTCTCCCGTTGTCATTGTCAAATGTCCATCTCTTCATGCTGCCGTCTGTGAATCCGCTGTCCTTCAGCCGTTCCACCGTAGCTTCATGCTCCCTCTGCCGTTCTTCCGATTCCCGCTTTTCCCGTTCCTTTCTCCGGCATTCACATTCGGATGGGTGGCGGTCACGCCCGAAAAGCGTCTTTCCTTCCGGGAAATAGGCTTCTTTCGGCGTATGGCAGGCTCCACAGTATAAAAGCCCGTCCTCCCCTGTGTAATCGCCGTTTTCCGGCTCTGCATCCATCGGAACCATCGTTCCCCTGGTATCGTCTAAAATCATAGGCTCTCACCCTCCTTATATTCGTAATCGGGGATGCCCTGTGCGGAGTTTCCCTTCCTGTCATTGTCCGCCCATATCCGTATGGCGGCGGCATAGTTGTGGTAACTCTTCCCGGTTGCGGCAAGGTAACGGCTCATTTCCTCTATAAACCTTTGCAGCCTGCCGGGGTATTCACTCTCCAGTTCCGATAATTCTTCTTCGGAGAGGAAAATATTATTGTATCTGCCGCAGACAGTGCGTCCCCCATTCACTCCCTTTGTTTGGTTCTCTATTGTTTTGTTTATATTATAGTTGTTAGAGGCCAGTTTTCCGGCCGTCATAAGTCCGGTTTTCTGGCTGTCAGTAGTCTGATTTTCCGGACTTATGAGGTACGGATTTTCGGCCTCCATAAGTCCGGAAATCTGGACTACTGGCGGCAGCTTCACATACAGGCGGTTTGCTGTGGAGAATCCCTGCCGCCTCCGTTCCAGAAGACCTGCCCGGTCTAATTCGTTCAACGCTTCTTTTATGGTTGACGGGCTTTTATCCAATGCATCCGCTATCGCCGTTACCGGGAATATAATATATGTCCTTCCGGATTCATCCTGCCATCCGTTCTTCTGCGATAGAGTAGTGCGGTCTAAGAGCAGTGCATACAAAAGCTTTGCTGTCTGTGTGATATCCATTTTCAGCAGGAACCGGGGGTAGGGGAGATAAGGCGGTAAATGTGTATCTGCCCAGACATATCCGGTTTCCTGCCCCTCTGTTTCCACTCTATTTTTATTTTCCTGTGGTTCTCCCTGCTTTCTGAACTTCCTCCCGGAACAATTATCTGTCATGTTCAGCCTTTTTATCGGGATACAGCTTTCCGGCGGCTACTGCGGCATGGTTCCTGATTTTCATCTCCCCTCGCTTTTCACTGGCTCTTGCAATGTTATATCCTGCGTCAGAGAGGAAGAGACGGTATCTCTCCCCTTTAAACCCGACAGGGCTGTCATTGTTCAGCACATCAAAGACGATCATGTGCCGGGTATCTTTCTGGAAGCGTTCGATCCCCGACAAGTCATGCCCCTGCAGGACGGGCTGTTTTACCCGCTCCTTGGCTTCGGCAAGCCGCCGCAGGACGGAACGTTCACTCTTTTCTATGTGATGCGCTTTATTGTCTGCTATAAAACGGCTGCATTCCGGCTCCGGCAACTTCCCCAGCTTTTCTGCGGCGTTCCTTATGATTATGTAGGTCAGTTCATCCCCGATAGCGGATAATGCTTCTTTCATAGCCTTAACCGTATCTTCTTTTGTCGTGCATGCATACTTGTAAATCATCTCAAGTTCACTCTTGGTAAATTGCATAGTTCCTCCTTTTTTCATTCTCTATCGCTCTTGTTCCTGCCGTCTCTGCGGCTTATATTCCTGTCTCAGCATTGCGTCCAGGTTGGTTTTCACCCGGCGAAGTTCCGCTGTTTTTGTTTTCCGCTCCAGGTATTCGCTATAAATGGCATTTTTCCGGAAAACCAGGGATTGGTTCTCTGCCTTGATTTTTGCCAGGTCAGGGAACTTCGTCATTCCCCGCTCCTGAAAATACCGTCCTGCCGCCGCAAATAAAGCAAGGTCTGCCCGGTTCTCTTCCTCGTAGCGTTCCCGCTTTCTCGCCTTTTTCAGCCCGTCATATGACGGCTTGGTCTTGCGGTAGACGGATGCCTGACGTATCAGCTCTTTATTGTCGGCAATCTTCTTTTCCATAGATTTTATTTCCTTTGAAAGCGCCCTCTGCCTGTCAGACGATTCCTGTATGGCATGGTCTACATCTTCCGGGCAGGAGAAGCCGCATTCTTCAAGATAAATCATCGTCTGCGACATCTGCTGGAGATTGAAACCTTTCGCCCACCATTCATATCCTTTGCCCTTGTCTTCGCCCATTTTTGCCGGGATATCAACCATGCGCTGTATACTGTCCTGATTCGGTGCGGTTCCAGACGTTTTCCGGCGCTTTAAGCGTTCTATTACGCTCTCCCTGTGGTTTTGTCCGGCCTGCTCCTTTTTGGCGGCTCTGGAAGCATTTTCGGCAAGGACAGAAAGTACCGCTGCCTTATCGTAATCCGTTCCCAGCTTCCGGGCAGTGACCGGCTTAGTCCTGTCCGGGGTAAGGTAGCTTAATCTCCCCCGGCTTTCCCTGACTTCAATCCCGTAATCCTGCATGAGCCTTGCTGAAAAATCCTCAAAGGATGCTGCCGCCGAAAGCGCTGAACGTATTGACTGACGCAGTAATTCTTTCTCCGTCTCGAACTTAGGCTGTCTTGGCGTAACCCCGTCTGCAATCATTTTTTTATTCAGGATGTCTTTCTCTGCCTGTCCACGTTTCTTTGCCCAATACTCACGCTCGGTAACCTTCTCCCTGCCGCCGTTCAGCAGGTCAATCTGATGTAATCCCTCACGCTGGCACATCTCCATGACTTCACTCCGGAAATACCGCATAGCAGAAGCGGTACAGCGATGCTTTGCGCCTTCCTGTGTGTCGCATGGCCTGTCCATGTAGGCTTTCCGCTCCACTGCATGGATGCGCAGGGAATTGATGACGATGTGTACATGGATGTTGCCGGAATGGTTATGTCCGTCCGGGTGGGTGCAGACAAGGGCCTGATGTCCGGGGAAATGTTTCTTACAATACTCCATCCCCAATTTCTGTGCTTTCTCTACGGTCAGACCGTTGTCGTCGGCATCCCTGGGATCAAAACTGATAATGTAGTGATGGCTCTTTATGTCCTGCCGCTGGCTGTTCTTTTTATACTGCATATTCGCCTGCAGGCAGGAGATTGCAAAATCTTCCTCCCCGCAATTCACAGTCTCAATCTTGTAACCTTTACGGGGAACCATCCGTCCGGCTTCATCCTTTACTGGCTTCATGTTAAATTCGTCATGCTCAAAGGTCAGGTATTGTTCGGCTGCTCCGTAATCGGCATTCTTAGAGCTGATATGTTTTATCGTTGCCATAGGCTTCCCCGATGACTTTCAGCACTTCAAATTTCAAAGCGGCAAGGTCAACGGCGCATCCTTCCAGTTCTGCGGCAAGTTCCCGGTAAGGGAAGCCGTATTCATTTAGGTGTCTGGCAATCTGGTTTAAGTTGCTGCCAATCTTCCCGTACTGCGCCACCAGATTTGAAACTGCGGTCAGCATTTCCTCATTGTTTGCCGTTACCCTGATGGTCGTGGATACCTTGCCGGAAAAGATTGCCTGCCTAAGATACTCGGACTGGCTTATGGAAAGCGTCCTGCATTTTTCCTCAAAGTCCTGCCGTTCTTCTTTGGTCAGCCTTGTCTTGACAATGCATCCCCGGTGGGGTGTGTTGTACATTTTTTTCATAGCTATCGTTGTCACTCCTTTCCAAAATTTTCTTTCCTAAAATTTCTCCTTTCACTAATAGCAGACTGGCGGGGCCAAAATGTAAGTAGTCAGAGAAAATTTTTTTATTTTTTCAAAAACCTCCTTTCACTAATAGCAGGCTGGTGGTACCAAAATACAAACAGTTTATAAAAAATTTATAATTACTTTTTATTTTGCTCTCGTAACCGGATGGGGATTTTATGCAGTGAAGGATTCAAAAATCTGTAGATTTTTTCATAAGCAGGGTTTGGGGAAGGCACTCCCCAACAAGTAGCTGTCCGGAGTGGAGGATGGCGCGGAAGCGGAATCTGGAACCTTGGACGATACTTGCTCTTACAAGTACCGCATTGCAGTTACTCATAATTCTGCGAAAACTGAAAAGCGGCGAATCCTTTCTGTATCAAGGATTCGCCGCTTTCATGTGGCAAAGATGACATTATTTCTTTTTTCTTTCGTAGTATTGTGCCATGAGTTCTATCGTGTTCTCAGGCACATGGAATATTTCCGATATTTCTTTTATGGATTTTTCATCAATGCAGTAATATTGGAGAACAAGCGCCGCCATTTCACATGCCTGTGCCACCAACGTTCCGACTAACTCCCGCATAAGGGAATGAAACTCTTCGACATAAGGGCTTGCTTCCCCGCCGGATCGCTCCATCATTCTTAGCAGTTTTTCTTTTTCACTTTTATCTGTACCAGCCTTCATTTCTTCCTGCATAAAAGCTAAAAACTTTTTCCGTTCCGGCTCTTCCATCCGGGCAAATCCCCAGACAACCTCTATGAGCTCCGGCGGCATATCGGACGGCATTGGCGGTAATTGTATATAATTCGGCTCCATATTGCTTTGTTCTCCTTCCTGTTATCAATTCCTGGATCACTCGGTTTCATTGACTGACTTAACTGCTATCTCGTAATCTCCGTCTTTATATTCTGTTTCTAATGCATAATCTCCAATCTGCGCCTTGCTTTCATCTTCCAGGGGATAAAATGTATTCTTCTTTGTATCGCATATGACAAGTTCTCCGATAAGCTGATGCTCAACCGTATCCAACATAGCTCTGATACAATCATCACAAAACAATTTTTTCATCCTGTGGATGCTGACAATCCCGTTTCCTCGTTCTATTTCTGCCAGACCTTTGTTTTCTCCCGGACTTTTGGAAATGTGGATGCCTGTCTGGCTTATTTCATCATAGCCATATGTCAACAGCGTGTTCCCCTGATATTCCTCTGGCTCTATTCCCTGTTCAAATAAGTCCAGTGAATAGGATTCTCCGGTATTTAAGCTGACAAGAACCGCTTGCGCCGGATAAATTCCCCTGCAGGCACAACATTTCTCAGATGTGTTCGGAATATATCGGATGTATTTCTCTATATCCTTTTCATATTTGTGAAATACTAAATCGTGCCTTATGGTCTGGGCAATCTCATCATATTCATCTTCTGTGGCAGATTCCACGTAAGATATAACCATGTTTAGAAGTTCTTCCATGGCAGCGTCATTCCGGCGGTTTATCCGAAGGTCATTCATTTTGATAAGAAATACTACAAATGCTACCGTAAGTGTACCTATCACAAAATAACCATATAAGAGGGAACGCTTATCTGACTGGCTTAGATGCTTCTTAGAATCATCGTGTTCATCTCCAATCCAAAAGGCATCCCAGTTTTTCTTTATTCTTTCCCACACTCTATTCCCACTCCCCATTTCTTTATTGAATAACCGTATACCGTTAATCTATCACATTTTATCCACACAGTCAACCGCACACCATTAATATAGTATTCTTAAACATCCTATACTTTCATTAACCGTACAAAGTTAGGAGGATTTTCATGACATATTCTGACGCTGTTATCAAAAGACTAACGGCATTATGTGCCGAACGGGATATCACTGTGAACAAATTAGCCACATTATCTGGAATTACACAATCTACGGTAGATAATTTGATGAAAGGAAAAACAAGAAATCCCAAACTAAAAACACTCCATAAACTGGCAATCGGTTTAGATATGACAGTATCTCAGCTATTGGATTTTCCTGAGATGAATGAAATAGCGTTTGATGATGAATAATGAATCATTAACGGTATACCATTAACCTTGAACAAAGATTCCCCGTATACTCTATTTAATTCTTGAAGCAGGGAGAGGTCTTTATGACTTATTCAGATGTGATTATCTTGAGACTTACCAGATTATGTAAGGAACAAAATATTACTATAAACAAGTTGGCTACTTTGTCCGGGATTACTCAATCTACGGTTGAAAATATTATGTCCGGCAAAACAAAGAATCCCAAATTGAAAACACTCCATAAACTGGCAATCGGCTTAGGCATGACCGTATCTGAGTTATTAGATTTTCCTGAAATGAATGAAACTATCTTTGAAGATGAATAAAATACCATATAAAAAGCAGATGCTCGCTTCACATCTGCTTTTTATAATTAATTACACAGAACTATTTCAATCCTTACCTATTATAAAATTGCTATATAATCGTCCATACTTCTCTTTTTATAAACCGTTCTATTTTGTTGCAACCATATGTATCGTACTTTTGCTAACTCCGAATTTCTTCGCCGTCTGCCGTACCGTCGCTTTATGCTCAATAATATAATAAGCGATTTCTACTGCCCGCTCCTCAATATAATCTTTCATACAAAACCCCTGCACTCATTGTTTTTACAATGTATGCATAGGCTTATTTTCATATTCCATTTTTATAACTTCTTAATCGCATCGGTGCACTGATCTATGAAATGTCACTTTCAGACTGTTATATCATTTTTTCGCTATAGTCTGCCCTTATCTTCAAACAATCCATTGATATATGTGTCAGATGCTGCTTTCTGTCTTCCGATTCTTTTACTTGCCGGAAGCATTCTGGATACATTTTTTTGTAAGTTCTTCTACTACAATGCTATTGAGGGCTGTAATCTTAAGCTCTTCCTCTTCTACCTGCTCTTTCAATGCATCTACGCTTTCATACCCATATGAGTCAACAATTTTCTGTAATTCCTTTTCATAAGCCTCATCACTAAGCGTAATCTTTTCTTTCTCGGCAATCGCATTCGTAACCATCTTTGATTTTACGGTCTGCTCCGCTGCATCCGCCGCCTGCTTATTAAAGTCGTCTTCACTCATGCCCATCTGCGTTTCAAGAAAATCCTTAAACTCCATGCCATAAGTCTTTGCAAATTCTTCATAACGCTTTTTCAAAGCTTCCTGCGTCTTTTCCCTCTCACCGTCAGGATACTTTTTCACCTCAGTATTCTCAAGAACCGCCTGCCATACTTCTGAGCCAAGCGATGCATCATAGCTTTGCTGAGCGGCCGTCTCCAATTGTTCTTTTATTTCTTCCTTATATTCTTTTACGCTCTTCGCTTTCTCTGACAACTTCGCCACCAGCTCATCCGTAAGTTCCGGAACTTTGCGTTCTGAGATACTGTTCAGCACGATACTGAATACTACATCTTTTCCAGCATATTCCGTATTGTCATAATTGTCCGGGAATTTCCCGTTCCAGTCAAATTTGTCGCCCTTCTGATGGCCGACAATACTATCCTCAAACCCGTCGATAAAGCTATCGGAACCAATTGTCAGATCATACTTCTCGGCGGAGCCTCCGTCAAAAGCTTTGCCGTCTATCTTTCCGACAAAATCAATGTTAACGATATCGCCTTCCTTAACACCGCGATCTGTAATCTCTTTCGTCTCTGCCTGCGCATCTAGCGTTGTCTGGATATCTTTTTCCACATCCTCATCCGTAATCTCTGCAGGCTTTTGAACCTGATCTACTTCAACTCCTTTATACTGCGTAATCTTAATGTCATCTGTCTCCAATCCCTTGCTCGCCTCACATGCAGTTAAAAATATCGCAGAAACGGCAATCCCTATTATTGACACTGCTATTTTCTTTTTCATAGTACACCTCTTAATCTTATAATGTTTTTAACATTGATTGAGTATATCACAATCCCTCCCGCATTAAAACCTTTTTCACAGATATTTCACCCTTTTACACTCTCGTTGACTTTTCCATGATCTGCCGGCATGTTACAGAACCGGGGACAGCAGACGGCAGAACTGCTCTTTCACCCTGATAAGCCAGCTTCTCTGACTATATTGTTTCCTTGTAATGATCGTACTTTTTAAAATATCGCTCTCAAACTCCTCTTCCAGTTTCTGTGCAGTCTTAGCGCTGTAAATGACCGCATTTACCTCAAAATTCAGAGCAAAGCTCCGGATATCCATATTGGCAGTTCCCACACAACTCACCAGTCCGTCTATACAGAGGCACTTGCTGTGTAAAAAACCGTTATCGTAAGTATAACATCTGGCGCCTGCCTCAATCATCTCACCTATATAAGAATATGTTGCCCAGTATACAAATGGATGGTCCGGTTTACACGGTATCATGATCCGTACATCGATTCCGGATTTTGCCGCGATCACCAGTGCATCCTTAATATCATCATCCGGTATAAAATACGGTGTCTGAACATAGATTCTTCGCCTAGCCATATGGATCAGCCGCAGATAATTGTCACGAATCTTCGGGTATTTGGAATCCGGCCCGCTCGTAATGATCTGCACTGGATCTCGTCCGTCCCGCACATATTTTGGAATCTCAAACAAGCTGTCGTCTAAAAACAGATTCTCCTTCGCCGCGTAATTCCAGTCCAGCACAAATCTGACTGCCAGCGATGTCACGGCCGAGCCTTCAATACATAGATGCGTGTCTCTCCAATATCCAAACTTATGGTTTCTTCCAAGGTATTCTCTTCCGATGTTGAACCCCCCGATAAAACCAAGCCGCCCGTCAATAACGACGATTTTTCTGTGATTGCGGTAATTAACCCGCAACTGAAACTTTCCTAAAAGCGCTGGGAAAAATTCAGCCGCTTCCACACCTGCCGCCTGAAGTCTCCTCCAGTCATCCCGCCGCATTCCCCGACAGCCCATACTGTCGAACAGTACTCTGACCTTCACCCCCTCTTTGACCTTTCGAATCAGAACCGCTTCTATCTCCTGCCATAACTCATCATTTCTGATAATATAATACTGCAGATGAATATATCTTTTTGCATGTTCCATCTCATAGAGCAGATCTCTGAACTTATCTTCCCCGTCTGTATAGATCCGCACGTCATTGTTGTCTGTTAAAACAGCCTCACTTTCATTCAGATTATATAAGATCAGCCTTTTAAACCTTTCAAGCTCTGGATCTCTGAGGCGAAGCTTCCTTCGGAAAATGGATTCTTCCTGACGTCTGACTGCATATTTTAATTCCCCTTCTATCTCCTTCATCTTGAACATCCTGTCTTTATGAAAATTCTGCGCTAAGACAAGATAGAGGACGAATCCGATAACAGGGAGAAAATATAAAAGCAGCAACCATGCCCACACTGTCGTCGGATTACGTCTCTGGAAAAAAATAATCAATAAAGAGAATATAATATTTATAATAAAAAGATGTTCAAACACCCATCTGTAGCTCTCTGCAATACCGTCTCTTATTAAATCAGACATTCTTAATCACCTCATTCTTATATCATTATATAATCTTTCTTTATAAAAGTAACCCCTAAAACCCCAAATTGCTTGCACTCACATCGAAAGAATGATACAATATATTTCGTGAAGATGAGATAGACAGGAGGTTCCCAGTGAGTAACGTAACAATCGTATTATTGGTGATTTTAATTGTATTAATTATTGGATGCGTTGTATTATATTTTCTCGGAAAAAAAGCAGAAAAGAAGCAGGCCGACCAGCAGGCGCAATTAGAAGCAGCGGCACAGACCGTATCCATGCTGGTCATTGACAAAAAAAAGCTTAAGATTAAAGATGCGGGTTTCCCGCCTATCGTGCTTGAGAATACACCCAAGTATCTGAGACGATCCAAAGTCCCGGTTGTCAAAGCAAAGGTTGGCCCTAAAGTTATGACTCTTATGTGCGATGCCGACATTTTTCCGTTAGTTCCTGTAAAGAAGGAAGTAAAAGCGACAGTCAGCGGCATTTACATTACGGCAGTCAGAGGGATCCGCGGTCCTCTTGAGGCTCCGCCTAAGAAGAAAGGCTTTTTTGCAAAACTTACCGGCAAGTAAGTTCCAAATAATTATTATTTATCAGAGATTACAAAAGGACAGGCTTTTCTTCGCCTGTCCTTTTCTTATGTCTACCCCGGTGCATTCGCCCGGATATTCATCTTGATATCGCAGTCTGCAACCTTCTCACTGTTAATATCCAATTCATAGTTCACACGGACATCAATATTCCTCTCAGTCACATCAATCAGCATATTTTTTGTAAAAATACCAACCATCAACTCACCATATGGTGTCTCGTACTGGGTCATATTGATCTTGTCTTTTTCAAAAACCATCTTCGTATTCGCAAGCCCGCTCTTTTTTATCTCTAACAGATTATTCCCGGCAATCCGGATTTTATTCTGAATGGTTCCCGGCATTCCCTCCACCATCTCATCATAGATCACATAATGCTTTCCATTTTTCAAATAATATGTGGCCGGTGTAATTACCTCTATCGGCTCATTCTCATCATATTCTTCTCCCGGGAATGTATCATAATGCAGCCCCGAGATGGTTAGCAATACCTCTTTCGTCATATTATCCACCTTTACATAGAATAATTAGAGGGCAAGTCTCTGTGCGATATCATACTGATATTCCGGAATCTCTTTCTTCATACTCAGCGCTTCTTCAATATCAAAGTCCTTGAATTCTCCGTGCTGATATCCAACTACACGATTCGTCTTGCCCTCAACAAGAAGATCAACTGCCATCGCACCCATAATGGAAGCGTAAACTCTGTCCTTACATGTCGGACTTCCGCCACGCTGCATGTGCCCGATGATTGTTGCCCTAGTCTCCATACCTGTAGCTTCTTCAATTCTCTGTGCCATATTCATAGAATCGCCGATTCCTTCTGCATTGATGATAATATAATTCTTCTTACCGCGCTTTCTGCATGCCTGAATGTCTTCTACGATCATCTGCTCATTATAATCGTGCTCTTCCGGCATAAGGATACGTTCAGCACCGTTAGCGATACCGCACCACAATGCCAGATATCCCGCGTCTCTTCCCATTACTTCAATAATGGAGCATCTCTCATGAGAGGTGGATGTGTCACGGACTTTATCAATTGCTTCCATAGCCGTATTAACCGCCGTATCAAAACCAATCGTATACTCTGTACACGCAATATCAAGGTCAATCGTTCCCGGAATACCAATCGTATTGATTCCGTAGTATGCAAGTCTCTGTGCTCCAGCAAAAGAACCGTCTCCGCCGATTACTACCAGTCCGTCAATTCCGTATTTTTTACAGATCGCCGCAGCCTTTTGCTGGCCCTCCTCTGTGCGCATAGAATGACAGCGTGCTGTCTGGAGAATCGTTCCTCCGCGCTGAATCGTATCCGATACATCTCTGGCGGACAAATCAATAATCTCTTCGTTTAAAAGTCCCTGATATCCTCTGCGGATACCTCTTACCTTAAGTCCTTTTCCCAATGCGGTTCTCACTACCGCACGGATTGCTGCATTCATTCCTGGTGCATCTCCACCGCTTGTTAAAACGCCGATCGTACGAATTACTTTGTCTCCCATGTCAATCCCTCCATTAATCTACCTTAGTAATTTATAACTTAACTCGGCAACATTGTACATGAATTATCACTAATTTTCAATGGATTTTTCTATCAGTTTTACACAAGATTCACCAAGATAATTCGTCAACCTGCTCAATAGTCCAGACTCTGCGCGGACATTCCTGTTTGCGCCGAGACGCTTCATTGCGCGCTCTGCCTTACAATATATTACAACCGTATCTTCCCCTTCCGATACACTGATCATATCATAAAGTTCCTTTTCCTGCTGCCGAAAAGACTCCTTACTGTCAAACTGAAGCCAAAGCTCCCTTTTCGTTCTCTTAAAAGGAATGATTTCTTCACAGATCAGCCGGCTCGGTGCTTCGTCTTCCTCCGACACCCGGCCTCTTACAAAAACCTTATTCTCTTCCTCCAGATACAGCCGATTCTTCTCATAATCTCTAGGAAATATAATAACCTCCACGGTTCCCATAAGATCCTCTATAGTAATGAACGCCATCGTCTGATTCTTTCTTGTATATTTGATCGTCTTAGCCGCAATGATCCCACCTATAGTCTCTTTTGCACCATCATGGACTTTTGTATGTCCGCTTTCTTCATCCAACTGGAAATCAAGCGTTGTCTTCGTTATATTTTTCTTCCATTTTTCCTCATATTCTTCCATCGGATGACCGCTCAGGTATACTCCCAGCACTTCCTTTTCAAAGGCAAGCTTCGCCTCTTTATCATATTCCCCCACATCAGGAAGCGGAATCTCAAATTCCGTTTTCTGCTCATCACTTACCATATCAAAAAGCGACATCTGACCTGTCATAGAATACTTCCGTTCCCTGTTCACCTGATCCAAAATCCCGGCATACGCCGTGATAAGCTGTTTTCTTGTGCCGGGAAGACTATCAAATGTACCGGATTTGATAAAATTCTCTATCGTCTTTTTATTCAGCTCCTTCGGCGTCATGCGCTCAATAAAATCCTTAAGATTTTTAAATTCTCCGCCTGCTTCTCTCTCCTTTAAGATTACGTCAATGACCGGACGCCCGATGCTTTTGATCGCCGAAAGCGCATATCGGATATTTCCTGTATCCACCGAAAATGTTCCGACTCCCTTATTGATATCCGGCGGCAGGATATCAATCCCCATCTGGCGGCAGGTGTAGATGTATTCCGCAACCTTACCCGGATTGTCGATCACGGATGTCATAAGCGCTGCCATAAATTCTACCGGATAATAGTATTTCAGCCATGCCGTCTGATAAGACACAACCGCGTATGCAGCCGCATGGGATTTATTAAACGCATATTTTGCAAAATCTATCATTTCATCATAGATCTTATTGGCAATCCTCTCCTCTATCCCATTGGCAATACAGCCTGGAACTCCCTCCTTTGGATTCCCGTAGACAAAACTCTGACGCTCCTTCTGCATGACATCGCCCTTTTTCTTTGACATGGCACGCCTTAACAGGTCGCTTCGCCCAAGGGTATATCCTGCAAGATCACGCACGATCTGCATAACCTGCTCCTGATAAACGATACAGCCATAGGTAGGCGCCAGAATCGGCTCAAGCTGCGGACAGTCATACGTAATGGTCTCCGGATGATTCTTCCCCCTGATATACTGCGGTATAAAATCCATCGGCCCCGGACGGTACAGTGATATTCCCGCAATGATATCTTCCAGACTCTTTGGCTTCAGTTCTTTCATAAAGCTTTTCATACCGCCGCTCTCAAGCTGGAATACTCCGTCATTCCTTCCTGTTCCAATAGCTGTAAGAACCGCATGATCATTATAATCTATCTTATTAATGTCAATCTCTTTTCCGCTGCTTTCGCCGGCAAGCTTCACCGCGTCCTGAATAACTGTCAGTGTACGAAGCCCCAGAAAATCCATTTTTAAAAGTCCTAATTCTTCCAAAGTAGTCATAGTAAACTGTGTGGTCACACAGTTGTCCGCCCCAAGAGATAATGGCACATACTCATCAACCGCATTCTGGCTGATCACCACTCCGGCAGCATGCATGGACGTGTGCCTTGGAAGTCCCTCAAGACGCATGGAGGCATCAATAAGTTCCTTTGCCTGCGGATCCTCCTCATATGTCTTTTTAAACTCATGGCTTTCCTTAAGTGCCCGTTCCAGTGTAATATTCAGCTCCTTCGGGATCATCTTCGAGATAGAATCCACATATGCATAAGGAAGATCCATCACCCGTCCCACATCACGAATCACGCCTCTTGCCGCCATCGTACCAAAGGTAACGATCTGAACCACCCGGTCCTCCCCGTATTTCCTGACAACATAATCAATGACCTCCTGACGTCTCTCAAAACAAAAATCCACATCAATATCAGGCATGGACACACGTTCCGGGTTCAGAAAACGCTCAAATAGAAGCTGATATTTGATCGGATCGATGCTCGTAATCTCAAGACAGTAGGACACAATACTTCCCGCCGCAGAGCCGCGTCCCGGCCCCACCATGATCTGATGGTCTTTCGCGTATTTAATAAAGTCCCATACGATCAGGAAATAATCCACATATCCCATAGACTTGATAACGGAAAGCTCATACTCAAGCCTCTCCTTAAGCGCACCGTCAGGATTCGGATATCTTCTTTCCAGACCTTCATAACACAGCTTGTTCAGGTACTCCCATGATGTATACCCTTCCGGCACATCATACTTCGGCAGTTTTGTAACACCGAACTCAATCTCTACATTACATCTGTCCGCGATTTTCTGCGTATTCTCAAGAGCCTGAAGTGCATAGGGGAACAGCTCTCTCATCTCCTGCTCGGATTTGATATAATACTGCCCTCCCTCATAACGCATCCGCTTCTCGTCAGACAGCTTCTTTCCGGTCTGTATACACAGAAGCATATCATGAGGCTTCTCATCCTCTGCATAGGTATAATGGATATCATTGGTCGCCACCAGTTCTATCCCCGTCTCCTGCGACATGCGAAGCAACGCTTGATTCACCTGACGCTGCTCGCTCATCCCATGATCCTGAAGCTCCAAAAAGAAATTGCCCTTTCCAAAGATACCCTGATATCGGAAAGCCGCCTCTTTTCCTTCCTCGTACATTCCTCTTAAGATATTTCTCTGTACCTCTCCCGCAAGACATGCGCTCAGCGCAATAAGCCCTTCGTGATACTGCTCAAGAAGTGCAAGATCTACACGGGGCTTATAGTAATACCCTTCCGTAAAGCCTCTGGATACAATTTTCATCAGATTATGATAGCCCAGATCATTTTCAGCCAGAAGCACCAGATGATAATATCTGTCATCCCCTCCTCCCATTGCTTCCTTATCAAATCTGGAACCGGGAGCCACATATACCTCGCAGCCAAGGACAGGCTTGATCCCTGCCGCCCTCGCCGCACGGTAGAAGTCGATGACGCCAAACATAACCCCATGATCTGTGATCGCCACGCTGTTCATCCCCAGTTCCTTAACTCTTGCGATACACTCTTTAATTTTATTAGAACCGTCCAGAAGACTGTACTCCGTATGGACGTGTAAATGCGCAAAACTCATCCTAAAACTCCTTTTCCTTCTGCTTCTGTCTTTATAACAATTTTACTACGAAACACCTGAAATGTCATATGAATTTTATCATGGATTTTCAGTAAAAAATGTAAATTGTTTTACATTTAGTTTGAGATATACTATAATAAAAACATCATTTTGAAAGGAGTGATGAACATGGAGAAAAACAGATTCGTAGAAACCTATTCGCAGGGAGTCACCAACGTTCGCAAGATTATTGTTGACACACAGACAGGAGTTAATTATTTGTTGATCTCATCCAATATGACAAGCGGGTGCGGAGTAGCCGTTTTGGTTGATCAAGATGGAAAACCAATCATTACAACCGTGAAGCCTGAAAACTAATTTTCTCAAATAAAAATGGAGAAGATATCTGCACTTAGGAATCTTCTCCATTTTAGTTTTCTCTTATTAAAATTCCTGATTAGCCGTTGATCATAAAGCTGACCAGCCTGTCGATATCTTCTTTCTCATGCGCTACGATCTCAAGCTCCGGAATCTCTCCATTAGAAAAAATATTCGCAAGGGATACATACTGGGATAACTTGGACTTCAGGTTCAGTCTGTCTCCTTCCCCTGTTACGAGCTCTACTCTGCCTTTACAACTGTCTACTACGCTAAAAAACTTCTCTACATCTGTAATATTCTGTACTTTCATATTACGCTCTCCTTTCAAACTCACTTTTCTTCTTACGTCATCAAGTATAGCCTATTTTTGCAGAATTTCAATACCCTTTTCACTGATTTGTATCTTCTGCTCTTTTAACAGCCTGCCGACGGCTCTCTTAAATGCGTTTTTACTAAGGCCAAATTCTTTTTTTATCAATTCCGCGTCAGATTTGTCAGTAAACGGCAATCTTCCCCCCGATATTTCCATCTTTTTTAATAACATCTGAGCATCTTCATCCATCTGAAGAAACGCTTTTTTTCGTACGCTTAAGTCTAATTTTCCGTCTTCATGAACCTTCGTAACCCTCGCTGTTATCTTATCCCCCACCTTCAGACTGCCAAAATCCTCCCGTTTGGGAATCAGCGCCGAGTATCGGTCATCTACTGCCACAAATACTCCAAAATTCTTACTGACCTCATATACCGTACCCTTAACTTCATCATCCTTCTGATAGACAGAATCTGTCTTGAGATGTGGATATACCTTCATCGTAGCACAGAGTCTCCCGGACTTGTCCACATATAATGCCGCTAATACCTCATCTCCTTTCGAGACCTTCGCGGTCTGTTCTTTAAAAGGAAGCAGCAGATCCTTTGGAAGCCCCCAGTCAAGAAACGCCCCAATCCTTCCGGTGTCAGCTACCTTAAGCTCCTTAAGCTCTCCCATCATGATCTTCGGCATCTGAGTCGTCGCAATGATCCGGTCATCCGAATCTTTATATAAAAATACTTCAATCGGATCCCCAATCTCTATCCCCGCCGGAACCTGTTTTTTAGGGAGCAGTACCCGTTCTTCACTCGTTCCTAGATATACTCCGAAATCTACTTTCTTTACAACCATCAAAGTTCTCTTTTTTCCCAATTCTTCCTGTAGCTTCATAATCTTCTCCTATGCTCTGAATTCTACCGTTGCGAAAGTCTGCCCTTTTACATTGCAGAGCTCTACAACCGTTCTGTTATCTTCCCTGCCGGCTCTTGGCATTATAATATCGTTGTATACTGCGGATTTTTTGTACTCTGCCCGCACCTGCCTGATCGGCTCTTCTCCTTCATACACTTCTTTCGCCATCTGTACGTACTGGCAGTTATTGACATGTTCATTCGTGTCGATATGATATCTTCGTACCGGAAATGACTGCAGTTCTGTCATATTCTCCGGAATATCTATTTTTCTCGGTGCCCTCTCCATCCCGAGAGGCTTTGACACCCCATAAGCTTCCACCTCATCTGCCTCTGGCTTTGCTGGTCTGCCTTTTTGAAGATCCATATAAACCCACAGAGAATTGGCACAGGCAGTTATCTCTCCCGCCTCGTCTCTCATGCAAAAATTCCGGTCGCCGCAGATTCCTTTAAATCCAGAGGCCCATGTACTAACAGTAATCTCCTCTCCCAGTTTGGGATACCGTTCGATCACGATCTGCCATGCAGAAAGCATCCACGCTTTTTTCTGCTTATTCAAATATTCCAGTCCATATCCGATCTCTTCCGACTGAAAAATACTACAGTCCTGAAAATAATTGATAATACCCGGAAGCGTCATCTTCCTCGTATGGTCTATCTCACTAAAACGTACTCTGCTTCTTATCGTATACTCATTTACTCTTGTCATCTGTTCCCTCTCCAAAGAAAAAACTTTTGATTTTAAAATCTGTTGTAGCTGTTATCATCTCATACTCCTCATCCGTCAGCACACTTTTGAGTTCCTCTTTTCCTTCCTCATCCACTACCGCACAAGTGGATGAAGTAAAGCAGAGATTAGGGTACAGCACACACCACCAGTTTTGTCCTTTCGCCTTCCCGAGTTTTATACGAAGCGCCTCGTAATAACCCTGCGGGAATGTGATATCCCCATACCGCTTATCAGGGAAATAGCAGACGGACACTTCCGCCTTCGCCCGGTAAGAATACCCTTCTTCCTGAATCACCCGCTCGGCAACATCCTCAATCTCGCGCAGATGTTCCTTCGCCCACTTTTTCGTCTGGCTCGCCGATACCATATCTTCATTGCCAGGCATTGTCTGTTTCATATATTCCAGTACTTCATCCCTGACCTTTAGCTTAACCCGCTGCGCCTCATCGCTGTCACTATCCGCCAACACATGAAAACGGAACACTTCTTTTGAAAGATTTCCCTGCATTTTGGAAATCCTCGCATCTACCTCCATAGCTCTCTGCGAGACATATACGCCCGTCAAAAGTGCTCCGATGCAGATTCCCAGTATAACACAGATTATCTTTTTTATCCTGTCTTTTTTGTCTATGTTTTTATCTTCTTCAATATCTTCCTGAACCATATCTTTCCAGATCGTATTTTCTTCCACCCTTATGTACCTCCTTATACTCATATAAGGAGTCTTGACAAAATCTGGAAATGATATTCAGTTTAATTTTGTTTTGTCCGGATAACATCCATAACCGCATTTACCTGATTATCGATGTGCTCGCACACAATTCTGGCCGCTTCTTCTTTTTCACCCCTGTTGATTCTTTCAATGATCTCTTTATGTTCCTTAAGGAGCTTGGGATATACCTCCTCATCTTTCAGATATTCGATTCTGTACCGATACATCTGCTCATGGAGATTATTCAGAAGCTGGATGAGCTTCTGGTTTTTGGTAGCCGTGTAGATGACGTCATGGAAACGCACGTCTGCTTCAGCAATTTCCGTAATATCTTTACTTTTCATTGTCTTTCTGAAATTCTCGGCAGCCTGTTCAAGCTCTTTGATCTCCTCTTTTGTAATTCGGTCACAGGTAAGCTTCACGGACAATTCCTCCAGAGCCCTCCTTACTTCAAGGACATCCTTAAGGCTCTTTTCCGTAATGTCTGCCACTTCGGCGCCTTTCCTCGGAATCATAAGAACCAGCCCCTCAAGCTCCAGTTTACGGATCGCCTCTCGAATCGGGGTGCGGCTGACTCCCAGCTTATTGGCAAGCTGTATCTCCATCAGTCGTTCGCCGGGCTTTAATTCTCCTCTTAAGATTGCCTGACGTAGTGTATTGAATACGACGTCCCGAAGCGGCAGATACTCGTTCATTGTGACATTAAAGTTTGGTTCCACAATCATTTCCTCCTTGCATTGTGTACATTCACTACATACACCTGCTTAGCCAATTGTATTTCTTTTATCCTCTGGGCGGCCGTCTTAGCCAGATTCCTGTCATCAAAAATGCCAAAGACCGTAGGTCCGCTTCCGCTCATCACCGCATTTAAGGCTCCGCCTTCTTTCATGGTATTCTTAATTTCTTCAATCACCGGATACTCTTCCATGGTAACGCGTTCAAGCACATTCCCCATGCTGGAAGTGATTTTTGAAAGCTTCTCTTCTTTCAATCCTTCAATAATCCCGTCAATATCCGGATGCGCCTCTATTTCCCGGGAATCAAGCCTCTCATACACCAGCTTCGTAGAGACTGCCACCGGCGGCTTTGCGAGCAATACAAAACACCTTGGCATGGGCGCCAACGGTGTCAGTATCTCTCCGATTCCCTCTGCAAGAACTGTCCCCCTCATAATACAGTACGGAACATCCGCCCCTAGCGTCACGCCTCTTTCCATAAGTTCTTCCATCGTAAGACCTAGCCCGAACATACGGTTCATGCCAAAAAGAACTGCCGCCGCATTAGAACTTCCTCCTGCCATCCCAGCTGCTACAGGGATATGTTTCTCAAGCCCGATACTGACGCCTTCTTTTATATCAAATTCATCCTTCAAAAGCTTTGCCGCCCTGTATGCGAGGTTATTCTCATTCGTCGGAAGATAGTAAAGATTTGTCTCAATCCCAATTCCGGGGTTCTTTCGCTTTTTTATCGTAATCTGGTCGTACAGGTAGACCGTCTGCATCACCATGCGCACATCATGATAGCCATTCTCCCTTCTTCCAAGTACATCAAGCCCCAGATTAATCTTTCCGAGCGCCTTAAGTTCTATTCTATCCATATTTTTTCTCCTGATATGTGTATTCTGTATCTTGTATACAATATACCTATAGTATACTCATGTTTTCTTTAAAAATCAACAGTTTTTCACCTGATTTGATATCGGAATTTGTCTTTTCATTGATCTCCATAATTCCGTCTACCGTTGTGCTGTAATGTTTCGCTAAGTTCCACAGCTCATCGCCCTCTTTTACGATATATCCGATAATCCCGGGTCGTTTTTCCAATTCTTCCAGATCAATCGGCTCTTCCTCTATCTCTTCAATATCCGCAACCGGAACCGGCTGCTTCACAAAGCAGTTAAAGGCAAGAACTGCTTTCACCTCTATCTCACCATTGCCAAGAAGACCGATACTTAACTGTTCTACTGCGCTGATGAGATCGAACACCATATCCTTAGTTGTCTCATTACTTTCCAACAGATAGGAAAACGGAACCATACCCTGCCATACATCAAACGGGATGTTATCATCCGCCTTGACATATAAGAAAAAGACATGGAGTACGCCTTCAATCTTGATTCCTTCCGGAACCACCTCTGTGTGCTCAAGCTGGATTCTCGCATTACTATGGCATATCTGCAAAATATCGTCCTTTATCTCAGGAAGAAGAAGTCGTTCTGCAATCTTGCATTTTGAGTGATTCTGCATCAATGAACGCTCCAGAGACTTATTCGATATTCTTGGACGGCAGACATTATCCAGAGAATACACATCCAAAAGAAGCTCTACCGTCTCTTCCTCATACACGACAATACGTGCTTCCAATGTCGCTTCTATTCCAAGAAGCCGCATCTCGCCATCCTCATCCATGCGCACATCAATTGATACATCTGTAACTGCCGTGTAGACCTGATGGAACATCCCCTCCTGCGCACCGCCAATCTCCATCCTTCCCTCATAGGGAATCGACTGTTCAAACCAGTCTGTCTTGCCTTCTAAGGATTCATAAAAGCAGAATAATAAGAGTTCTCCCTGCAAAAGAAGCTCATCCTGTGAAATCCTTGTATCCAGTTTCCTTGGTGAAACTTCTGTCCACAATAATACTCCCACCGTCTCTTTTGTCCCTCCGATTGTGATCTCTTCTTTGATCCGGTATGTATCCTTCTTCACCGTAAATAGCTTTAGAATATCCTTTTTCACATATTTTTTGTATAGGCTTCCGTCTCCCCTTGCATCCAACGTGAGTTTTTCTTCTTGCCTTCCTTCCGAGCAAAGAGCGAACTCTGCCAGTGCTTTGATATTCAGCTTGCGTGAATGGATCATCGTAACACTTACATCACAGTCCATTGTCTTAATAAACAGATTCTCCTCCGGTTCCTCCTCTACATAAACCATCTCCTCAAAAGGAATTCTCCCTTCTAAAAAAGCCAGACGCATCTCTCCTTCATCCGTTGCATACAGCACCTTAAAATTCATCTTCCCAGATACCCGCACATAATTCTCTACCCGCTTGATATCGTCGATCAAAAGGCTTCCCTCTCCCAGAATCACCTGCTTCACATCATGCTTTGCATCCGGCACATTGTAATCGTCGTCGATATAAAACTGATCGGTAATTGTCCTGCCCTGACGATAGACAAGAAATTCCTTTTTCTCATATTCCATCCGCTGATTCCTCCTCTAATTAAATATTACATTCTTGTCGCTGTATTCCATTTTAACGATCACATATGGGTATGTCTTTCCCTCTATGATCTCTTCATCCTTCGGCGGTCCCAAAAGATTTGTCTTTAGATAAATCGCATTCTTTGCCTCATAGCATTCCTTGACCTCCACACTGTATCCGCTCGTCTCCTGACTGCCATATCCCTGCGCTATGTACAGATAACCATTATCTGCATAACTAATCTCAAATGTCTTTTCTTTTTTATCATCAATCTTCTTCTGAAGCTCCTCGGGAACGTCATGAGAATCCACCACCGTAAACTCAACATCTCGAAGCTTCTCTTTATCCTCTTTTTTCACGGAACATGCACACAGAAAAAACATGCATCCAGTAAGAAGTATGTACAGACCTGTCTTTTTCATCTACACTCCACAGACATATTCTCATTAATATCATACACAGGCTTTCTATGAAAAATTCCTTTTTATTATGTAAACTGAAAATTTATGTGTTATACTATTAGCATTAAATGGCAATATAAGGAGACTATAGTATATGAACAATCGAAACAGAATGTCCGGTATCCTGTTGCATCCGACTTCCCTGCCATCCCCTTACGGGATCGGGGACCTTGGAAAAGAGGCATACGAATTCATTGATTTTTTAGAAATGTCGGGCCAACACATCTGGCAGATTCTGCCTCTCACACATACAGGCTTCGGTGATTCCCCATATCAGAGCTTTTCCGCTTTTGCAGGACAGCCGCTGCTTATCAGCCCGGATCATCTTGCAGAGCTTGGACTTTTGGAACGCTTTGAACTTAAAAACTGTCCTGTTACTGATGAAGAGCAGATTGATTATGGTGTGATCATCCCGTGGAAGCATTTGATCTTACGGCTTGCTTACGACCGTTTTCTCACAAGAGATACTGTTGATGTAAAGCTTAAGAGAAAATTACATGATTTCTGTGAAGAGAACAATTACTGGCTTGAGGATTATTCCTTTTTTATGGCATGCAAAGATATTCATGCCGGAAAAAGCTGGCTTGAATGGGAGGACAAGTACCGTTTTCCAACGGACGAATTGAAAAATGAATTGAGGGAAACTCTCTTTGAGGATATCGGTTACTACCAGTTCCTTCAGTTTCTGTTCTTTACCGAATGGAGCGCATTAAAACAATATGCCAATGAACACGGCGTTCAGATCATCGGAGATATCCCGATCTTTGTATCAATGGACAGCGCTGACGTATGGGCGAACCAGAATCTTTTCCAGTTGGATGAGAAAGGATATCCGCTTACCGTCGCAGGAGTTCCGCCGGATTATTTTTCCGCTACCGGACAGCTTTGGGGTAATCCTCTGTATAACTGGCCGGTCCATGAAGCGGACGGCTTCTCATGGTGGATCAAAAGAATCAAGAGCCAGCTTAAGAACCTTGACATCTTACGGATCGACCATTTCCGCGGCTTTGAAAGTTACTGGTCCATTCCTTACGGGGAAGAGACCGCAATTAATGGAGAATGGATAAAAGCGCCCGGGAAGCAGCTATTCGAAGCGATCGAGCATGACCTTGGCAAGAATCTTCCGATCATTGCGGAAGACTTAGGCATTATCACAGAGGAAGTCACGGCTCTGCGGACAGCTTTCCATTTCCCTGGCATGAAGATTCTGCAGTTTGCATTTGAGTCTACAGGTGAAAGCGATTACCTCCCTCACCAGTTTACATCGCCCCGATGCGTATGCTATACCGGCACTCATGACAATGATACAACCTGCGGGTGGTACCGCACTCTCCATGCAGACTGCAAAAAGAAAGTGCAGCTTTATACCAATACAGAACCCGGAAAAGACATCAGCCGCAATATGATAAGGCTCTGTCTCGGAAGCATTGCAATGTACGCAATCTTCCCTCTGCAGGATGTACTCGCACTTGGCAGCGAAGCGCGTATGAACATACCGGGTATTGCCGCAGGCAACTGGAGCTGGCGGTGTAAAAAAACCGCCCTTACTTCCACTCTTGCTAAAGAGCTGAAAGAACTTACCATCTTATATGGAAGATACTAAGATTAATGAGAGGTTACTACAAATGTTAAGATTTATATGTGTCGTATTATTTCTTTTTCTGTTCCTTCTTTTCGGTATCCCCGTTCTGGGAATCGAATGGATCATCGGGAAGTTTAATAAAGAAAAAGCGGATTATCAGTGTCTGCGCATCGTACAGTGGGCATTTAAAAAGATTCTGGCGATTACGGGCGTTACCGTCACGGTGATCGGCGAAGAGAACATACCTGACGAACCGGTGCTGTTTATTGCAAACCACAGAAGTTATTTTGATATTCTGCTTACCTATTCACGATGTAAGAGACTCACTGGTTATGTAGCAAAAAAAGAAATGCTGAGATATCCCGTACTGCGCATCTGGATGTTACGGCTTCACTGTCTGTTTCTGGACCGCGAGAACATGAAGGAAGGGCTTAAGACGATCATTCAGGCAATCGACTATGTAAAAAATGGTATTTCTATCTGCATTTTCCCCGAAGGAACACGAAATGACGGCGAAGAATTAAGTCTCCTCCGCTTTCACACCGGTTCCTTCAGAATCGCCGAAAAAAGCGGCTGCGCTATCGTGCCTGTCAGCATGAACAACACCGCCTCCATCTTTGAAAACCATTTTCCGATCATAAAAAAAACACACGTTATTTTGGAATATGGAAAACCGGTGTACCCCGAAGACCTTGATAAAGAAACACGCAGGCACCTTGCCTCGTACTTTCAGGATATCATACAGGAAACGATCCATAGAAATCAGGAACTCGTGTAGAGAAACAGTTAGATATTTATTATTTCATGTATCGATGATATAATAGATTAAAATCAGATAAAGGAGACAATAAACATGAACCGTCAAGATTTAACCTTGTTGACAGATCTTTATGAATTGACTATGATGCAGGGTTATTATGAACAGGGGCAGAATGAAATCGTCGTATTTGACGTGTTTTTCCGCCAAAACCCATGCAGTAACGGTTATTCCGTATGCGCAGGCCTCGCACAGGTAATTGACTACATTAAGAATCTGAACTTTACTTATGAAGATGTCGATTATCTGCGAAGCTTAAAGATTTTCAGCGAAGATTTCCTTCAGTATTTAAGCGGCTTTCATTTTAGCGGAGATATTTATGCTATCCCGGAAGGAACTGTAGTATTTCCTAAGGAGCCTCTTCTTAAAGTAATCGCACCGATCATGGAGGCACAGCTCGTTGAAACAGCAATTTTAAATATTATAAACCATCAGTCACTGATTGCCACCAAGACTTCCCGGATTGTCTTTGCTGCAGCCGGAGACGGCATCATGGAATTCGGTTTAAGGCGCGCGCAGGGACCGGATGCAGGACTTTACGGTGCGAGAGCAGCCATGATCGGCGGATGTGTCGGCACTTCTAATGTACTGGCCGGCGAGCTGTTCGATGTACCGGTTATGGGAACCCATGCCCATAGCTGGATCATGAGTTTTGAAGACGAATATACTGCCTTTAAAACTTATGCTAATCTCTATCCTGATAACTGCACGCTTTTGGTAGACACCTATGATACGTTAAAATCCGGTGTTCCAAATGCAATACGTGTTTTTCAGGAATTTAAAGATGCCGGAACGCCCCTCAAAAAGTATGGTATCCGTCTTGACAGCGGCGACCTTGCATATCTTTCAAAAGAAGCCCGCAAGCTGCTTGATGAAGCCGGATTGCCAGAGGCTACCATCTGTGCTTCTAATGATTTGGACGAGTATCTCCTTCATGACCTTAAGATCCAAGGCGCCGCGATCAATTCGTGGGGAGTCGGCACGAATCTGATCACTTCCAAAGACTGCCCGTCCTTTGGAGGTGTCTATAAGCTTGCAGCCATTATGGACAAGGACGGTACATTTGTTCCGAAGATAAAGATTTCCGAAAATACAGAAAAAATCACCAATCCAGGCAACAAGACAATCTATCGTATCTATGATAGAATGACAGGAAAAATGAAAGCTGATTTAATCTGTTTTGTTGGGGAAACGTATGATACTTCTGATGATCTTCTTCTTTTTGATCCGGTTGACACATGGAAAAAGACGAAGCTTCCCGGCGGCTCTTACACTATGAGAGAGATCATGGTTCCCATCTTCCGCAAAGGAGAATGTATCTACCAGTCTCCTTCCGTTTCGGATATTGCAAAATATTGTAAAAAAGAAAAAGACACTTTATGGGAAGAGACAAAACGTCTTTTCTACCCGCACACAGTTCATGTAGATTTGTCAAGAAAGCTTTACAATGTCAAAAAAGCTTTGCTTGACCAGATGAATAAACCAGATTAAAAGGAGAAGAAGGATGAAGAATCTTACTCTGGAAAATATTACAAAAGCCTGCTGCGGAACTTATCACGGCGATCCGTCCAAGCTTGACAAAAAAGTTGCGAATGTCGTGATTGACAGCCGCAAGGTAGAAAAAGATTTTTTATTTGTAGCCATTGACGGTGAAAGAGTGAATGCCCACAAATTCATTCCTGATACCATTGAAAAAGGCGCATTGTGCGTTGTATCCCATGAAGATCTGGGCGAGACGGATTTTCCGTATATTCTTGTAGAATCCACGGGCCAGGCATTGCTTGATATTGCTAAGCTCTACCGCGATTCTTTTGATGTAAAAGTTGTAGGCGTCACAGGAAGCGCAGGCAAGACCAGCACAAAAGAAATGATTGCCTCCATCCTCGCGCAAAAGTACAATGTACACAAAACTCTCGGCAATTTCAATAATGAATGGGGGCTTCCGATTACAATCTTCGAAATGAACGAATCCCATGAAGCAGCTATTCTGGAGATGGGCGTCAATCACTTTGGAGAAATGCGTCGTCTGTCTTCCGTTGCAAGTCCGGACGTCTGCGTAATTACCAATATCGGAATTGCTCATCTTGAGTTTTTCAAAACAAGAGAAGGAATTCTTCAAGAGAAGTCCCAGATGATACAGGATATGAAAAACGGAGGTACTATTATCCTGAACGGAGATGATGATCTTCTCTCTAGGATGGGACCTGTAAAGGGCATTGATCCCGTTTTCTTCGGGATTAGCGAGGATTGCGAATTCTATGCATCTGACTTAAAATCCGCGGGGCTTAGAGGAACAGAATGCACTCTTCATCTCCCTTCCGGGGAAAGCTTTCGCTGCTTAGTCCCCCTTCCGGGCATCCACATGATATCGAATGCCCTTGCCGGGGCAGCTGTCGGATACTCACTCGGTCTTACTTCAGAAGAAATAAAGCAGGGAATTGAAAATCTCCCTTCTATGCCGGGGCGGAACAACATTATATCTACTGATAAACTCGTTATTCTGGACGACTGCTACAATGCCAATCCAATCTCTACAAAGGCATCTATTGATGTTCTAACCATGGCCATTGGCCGTAAAGTCGCAATTCTTGGGAATATGGGAGAACTTGGCGAAGGTGAAAAGCAGCTGCACTTTGAAATCGGCGCTTATGCTGCTTCACAGAAAATTGACCTTATTTGCGGCGTCGGTGAACTGGCAAAGTATATCATTGCAGGAGCAAAAGATGATCCCGTCACAGAAACTCTTTGGTTTAAGACAAAGGAGGATTTTCTGGATACTATGAAAAATATTATCAGAGAAGGAGATAATGTACTTGTAAAGGCATCTCACGGTATGCAGTTTCCTAAGCTTGTAGACGCATTAAAAGAATTATAATATCATGTTTTATAACTACGAAAAAAGTATCTATATTCTCCGCTTGATATCTAAAATAATGTCTGGAATATAGATACTTTTTATAAAAATGATCGAAAAATTGCATTCAACAAAAATGAAACAGCATATCCGACTAATGCTACCCCTATTACATTCCAAATGATCGCTCCGTATAAAATGGTTGCCTGATTAAGAAAAGTAACGACTATACACATAATCACGATTACCATAACCATAACTGCGGCAGGTAATTTTGATGCAGGAATCAAGACTGCGTTTTTAAACATCCGTAATGTTGTATTTTCAAATTTGGCAATTAACGGAAATATAAAGATAACTTCCATAATATAAAACAAAGATACTATAGAAATCAAAACAAAACCGACATTTCTAATAGTACCTTTTGCATTGAAAATAATTGTAATATCTATTGCAATAAACGCTCCGATAATTAACAAAATTATCCATACAATCGTACTCTGTCTGAAATTTTTCTTAAATGCGCTCAAAAATCCACGCAATATATAACCTTCTTCATTTTCCGTCATTTTCAGCAGCACTGTATATAGCGCCGTTATCGACGCACCGATTGTTATCACCGGCAAGGAGCATACAATAAATAAGATATTTAAAAGAATAAGATCAAAAATCTTTGTAAGTATTCGTACAATAATATTATCCATCTCAATATATCCCCTTTATAATTTTAACCAGTCCTAGGACAGGGTATTTTAATTATCCCTGTCCCAGATAGGATTTCTTAATATTCTACCTTCCACATATAACGGCGTGTTGTATAATCTACCCCTGCAGCCTTTGAAAGACACTTCATATATACATTATTCAATATCGGCGTAAATAAAAGATGGTTAAAGTATTCTGATACGGAATCCTTCAGATTATTAAGTCCTAATTCCTTTGCGTCCAGTATATATACTTTATCTCCGGCATACTTCTTCATAAATGTAATTGCTCTTTCATCTGCTTTTCTTGTCCTTCCATCCGCAATCAGCAGGAAGAATGCTTCATTTTTATCTGTGATCTCAAACGGGCCGTGGAAGAAATCACAACTATTAAATGTAGGAGAGTGAATCTGAAGCATCTCCAGAATATTGCAAGTGGAGAAAATATGTCCTGAACCATATGCCGGACCGCTTGCCAGAACAGTAATAACCCTTTCATCTTTCATCTGATCTGCCCATTTTTCTGCCAGCGGTCTGCAATATTCTCTTGCTTTTTCATATGCCGGCTGAATTTTGGTAAATGCGTCCATTGCATCCTCATAATTATCATAGCCTTCAATGATATCTACGATTGCCATAGCGATACGAAGTGCATTGCCTGCATTAGTCTTACTCTGATCTTTATCATCTTCCCATATACTCCCATATTGTACATTATAATCACATACCTCTGTAAGTTCAGATTCTTCCACATATTGACTGATCGTAACTGCTCCCAGATCCTTTGCCACCTTTGCAGCTTCAATCGTCTCCTTTGTTCCTCTCATAGAGGTAACTACTACAATAGAATTCTTTCCTACTCGCTTCGGAGGAGCATATACAAACTCGCTGCTTGTTATCATCTGGGAACGGACAACCGCAGACTCTCTGTCCATAAAATACTGTGCTGCGTAGTGGCCGTCATGTGAGCCGCCGGCCGCAACCCATACTACGTTTTTAATGCCTCCGACAGGCTCCATATCTTTAATGATTTTTTCGATAAGTTCTCTGATTTCCATAGTTCTATATCTCCTTTTTTATATATTCTTTTAATCTGATAAATGATGTCTCCATTGCAGCATGCGGATTTTTTACATATTTATCATTCAAAATTTCAAGACTCAGCGGACCGCTATACTCTGCCTCATCCAACCTCTTTAACATATCTGGCAGATCAAGACACCCTTCTCCCAATATTAAATGACCATTAGGAATACCATCTGCCACATGTACATGACATAGATTCCCTTCCAGATCATCGATCGCCTGCTTCATAGTCTCTCCGGAATATCCTAATGTAGCGGTATCGATCATTCCCTTTATGGCTGGCGAATCAGTTTCCCGAATCATACGGACAACATCTTTAGAATTATGCGTTGTGGTATATTCTCTCGGAGATGTCTCAAGTACCAGCTTTATGCCATAGCTTTCCGCAAAGCTTCCTAAGATTCCTAACGACTCCACAGATCTTCTCCATACAATCTGCTCATCCTCATCAAGGGTTCCGTACCCAGCCAAAACCACTATGTATTCAGCTCCCATTTCCGAAGCATATTGAATTGATTTTTTAAAAATATCTATGCTTCTTTTTCTTGCATTTATATCTAAAGCTGCGATATTTACCGGATATGAACACTGTTCCGGAGTAAAGCAGACTACATTTAACTCGTTATCAGCTAATTTTTTGATAATCCTCTTTACATCCCAGTAGCTTACGTCATCCAGATGAAAATGCGGAAAACATGCATAAAATTCAATAGCAGACGCTCCCATACGATTCAGTGATTCAAAAGCATAGTCCAGAGAATACCTGTAATACGGATAGTTTGATGCCAAGATCTGTGATTCCTTCAAATTTTTCATATACTTACTATCCTTTCACACCTCCGGCCGTAAGTCCCCGGATAAATTGCTTCTGAAGGATCAGGAATATAATGATCAACGGTACGGAAGCGATTACCATTCCAGCCATCAGCATACACCAGTTAGTAGTTGTCGTACCCTGAAGGTTTACAAGTCCTACCGGAATAGTCTTCTTAGCTGTAGACTCCAAAAGTACATTCGCAAACATAAGCTCATTCCATACTGCTCGGAAACTTACAATAGCACATGATGCAATGATCGGTTTACTGAGCGGCATGATAATCTTCCAAAATACCTGCCTTGTTTTTGCACCGTCAATATATGCCGATTCATCCAGACTGATACTGATATCCTTATAAAATGTCATGATCAGGAACGTAGCAAATGGTATACGAAATGCTCCTGTAATAAGCATCATTCCAATATAGGAATCATACAGACCGATAACCTTTGCCATTTTAAATAAAGAAATCACTGCCGACTGCGGCGCAAGCATCAATCCGCCAAGTATGATAATCACCCAAAACTTCTTTGTTTTAAATTTAACCCTTGAAATCGGATATGCTGCTAAACACGCAAGCAATGTTGACAGCACTGTTGAACCCACTGTAGTAATAACGCTGTTTTTAAAAAATGTTCCGATTCCTGCATTCCATGCATCTATATAATTATGAATCTGCCAAACCTCCGGAAGCTTCCACGGTTCCAAAAACAGTTCCTTATTTGTCTTAAATCCTGTAAGCACCATCCAGATCAGCGGAAGGAAAATAATAATCGCAAACAGGATCAAAAGAACTATGATAACCACATGTCCTATCTTTTTGCCCATACTTTTTTCCTCCTTTAATCATCCTCTCCCAGATCATATCCCTTCATCTGGAATAGTCCCAGAACAAACGTTACAACGAATACAAAAAACGCAATGGCCGACGCATATCCCATCTGATCATTTTTAAATCCTACCTGATAAAGATAAGTTGCCAGTGTCTGTGTTGCGCGCCCCGGTCCTCCGCTCGTCATAACATATACTTCATCATAAACACGAACCGCACCAGTGATAACAATAATCATATTGATCATGACAGTATCTTTCATAAGCGGAACCGTGATCCGAAAAAATTTCTGGATCGCATTTGCTCCGTCAATCTCTGCCGCCTCATATATATCATCAGATATGCTCTGCATAGCCACGATAAACAATACCACTGTATATCCTATATACTGCCATTGCGATGCAGCCGCCACTCCAAAAATCGCACTTTTCGCATTTCCGAGAATATCAATATTCGATGTGTCGATTCCAATAGCCTCTAACAAAGGATTGATCAGTCCAATAGACGGGCTGTATAGCATTTTGAATGTGATACCCGTTACTGTTACCATCAATAAAGATGGTATAAAATAAATCGTGCGAAAAACCGACTGCCATCTTCTTAAAAATTTACTTTCCAACACCGCCGCAATTACCAGTGAAAGTCCAATCTGGCACGCAACGGACATAACTGCAAATACAAGATTGTTCTTAATCGCAATCCGAATCGTCTCATCCTGAAGCAGCTCTTTATAATATTTAAATCCCACATAAGAGACATCTGTCGTCATCGCTCCCCACTTGTACAAGCTGTTCATAAAATTCAATATGATCGGCAGATATAAAAATATCAGAATAACGATCATTGCCGGCGCCATATAAATAATTGCGGTTTTTTTGCTACCTTTTCTTCTCATTTCTTCACTCCTTTTTCGAGTGGATCATACACTATTTTTAGTCAAAAATGACGTGCCTGCCGTCAGCATGGCACGCCTCTTTTTATTATGCATATATACCAGACTATTCTCCCTGCTCAGCTTTGACTTCTTCCGCTGCTTTCTGAACATCTTTCATAACATCCTCTGCAGATTTCCCATCAAGTCCTTCCTGGAGACTTGTCATATACTGATCTGCAACCTTAGCTTCAACTGCACAGTCAAGCCAGTCTGCAATGTTTGTATAAACTTCCGCCTCTTTATAAGCCTCTGCAAGTGCTTCTGTCGCATTATCTTCTGTAATTCCTCCAACCAATGCATTAGGAAGCCCTGCTTCTTTTGTCTGCTTGTCAGCCTGCTCCTTGCCTGTCATAAATTTTAAGAACTTGATCGCTTCCTCTGGATGCGCGCAATTACTGGAAACCAGCCATGCTTCTCCGCCTCCGCCTACAGTTCCGGCATCTCCTTTTGCGCCCTCCATGGACGGGATTTTGAAGAATCCCCAGTTTTCAGCTCCCATACCATCGTCATACTGTGTAAACTGCGGAGTTGCATCCAGCATCATCGCTGCCTGTCCTGCACAGAACTCTTCACGTACTTGATAGTAGTCTTTAGAATTTACATGGTCTCCAAAATATCCTTTATCATTCAAATCTAAAAATGTCTGAACTGCCGTCACATAACTCTCATCTGTAAATTCACCTGTTTCCGGATTATAATCTTTTTCCATAATATCTGTAGGAATCATCATTGCATTCAACTGTCCGATCCACCATGATGCATACCAGGGCGAAGAATTGCCAAATGCGATCGGTGTTACATCTGTCCCTTTCAGCTTTTCACAAACTGCAAGAAATTCATCCCATGTTGTCGGAATCTCAATATTATTCTTCTCGAACACTTCTTTGTTATACATCATATACATGATTCCGCTTCTGTATGGAATTGCGTATGTCTTCTTATCAACAGTCGTATTATTTAAGAATGCCGGAAGAAAACTGTCCCTCCACTCCGTATCCTCATCCAGATATGGCGTCAGGTCTAATGCCTTTTCTCCACGGGCAAATCTCTTTACTCTTTCTCCGGTCCATGACATGTAAATATCAGGCATGTCTCCGCCAGAAGCAATAACGCTCAGCTTATCTTTGATTGCTTCATCTGAAACATTTTCCATCTCGATATTAATATCCGGATTCTCCTCTTCAAAAGCCGCAACAGCGTCTTCAAAATACTTTGCATATGGTTCTTCCGGATATTTATTGAGGAATTTCAGAGTTACTTCTCCATCACTGCTCTCATCACTTCCACTGTCTGAGCTTCCCGCACCAGAAGTAGCACAGCCGGCTACCATTCCCATTGTCATTGCTGCCGTCAATAAAATAGCTAAAACTCTTCTTTTCATAATTTCCTTCCTTTCTTTAAAAAACTTAAAGATTAATAATTTCAGATAACTGAAACGGATCGACGTCATATCCTATTCCTAGTGATCCTTCTTTTGCTACAACTCCTGCCGCGTATTCTGCTGCCTTTGCCATAGCATATTTTATCTTATTCTCAACATTTTCAGACTCGTCAGTCTGTGCTGATAAATAATTCGTAATAAATGCACTGATATAAGAATCTCCCGCGCCCATTGTATCTACAGGCGTTACCTTACATATTTCCTGCTCTATAAAGCTCTTGCCATCATATGCTATCGTTGGCGCTCCCCCACGAGTGCCTACCGCGATCTCACATCCATATCCTACTGTCTTTTTAAGAACATCTTTCGTCTCCTCCTCTGTCAGATGACTACAGGAGAAAAATGCATACTTAATATATGGAGATATCGACGTAATATCCTTATCTGTGAAATTGTCATAAAAGTCATAACATATATTGATGTCATTCTTATTGAGCTTTTTTATCTTTTCTAAATTGACTCTCGCTCCCCAACTGATACATGCTACATCAAATGTTTTTATATAATCCATTTCTTCCGTTGAAAAAGTAAATGGATAAAGGTCTGTGACACCTTGCTTATTCCAGTCGAGAAACACTCTGTCTCCATCTTTCAGATCAACAAGCGCATAGCCGCTGGAACCTGATTCATGATGGGAATGAGAAACATCAACTCCCACATTAACTAATGTCTCTTCCAATACAGCTCCAACTTTATCGTCGGCAAATATTCCCATAAATCCGGCATCCGCTCCTTGAAGCTGAGCATTATAAGCGATATTATATTCGTTGCCCCCTGGGTACATTTTTTTCTTATGGCAATATATATCCATCGTCGCAATACCGATTCCAATAATTCTTACTTTATCTTTCATTTCGCTTCCACCTTGTATTATCTCGTCTTATAATGAGTTTATATCATTACCACTTTCTTGTCAATATATTTGTCCAATTATATAATTTTTTATATATTTTGTACAAATTTATACACAGCATTTTATGCAAAAAGACATTCCATTTGGGAATGTCTTTTATAATCTATGCCTTTTCGCAAACTTGTATTAACTCATATTAATTCATTTACACATACCATTTAAAAAATCTGTCGTTATCCCCCCTTACAATATCTTTCACTGTATGTACCGGCTCACCGTTCATATCAAATACGCACATTTCACTCTCTATCACAGGAGTTCCCGGAGAAAGCTCCAGATAGTCCGCGATCTCTGGTGTCGCAAATGTAATTCTTACGCTTCTTCTCCCTTTATTAGACGGCACTACTTTATATTTTGTCTGTAAGATTTCATACAAAGATTTTGAAAGATCCTCAGAAACTAATCCTCGGTAATCTACTGACAGATGATTTTCTTCAATTACCATCGGAACACCATTTACGCTTCTTAAGCGCTTGACTACCATAATCTCGCCCTCGCCAGGAATCTTAAAAAATTCCCTGTCTATCTCGGACGGTCTGTCTTCTACACATGCTTTTAACACTTTAGATGAAATCTCAACTCCCTGTATTCTCGCATCTTCGCTGAAGCTGGTTACCCCGATCGGAAGGCGGAGCATATCTGACTGCGCCACAAAACTTCCCTTTCCCTGTACTTTAATGATATATCCCTCTGTCTCTAACTCTGCCATGGCATTGCGGATCGTGACGCGGCTCATGCTATATTCCTTTTGCATCTGTGTCTCGGAGGGCAGCTTATCACCTGGTTTCAAAATTCCTGTCCGAATATCCTTTTTTACTTTATTTTTTACCTGCAAATAAAGCGGAGTAGAATCATTTTTTAAAAATACACCCATAAACATACCTCTGTTTCCTTGTATTAAGACACGTATTAACACATCTCTTATTATCATATATTACTTTTCATATATTTTCAAGTATTGCTTTTATATCGCTTTATAAATGCCATTGATCTTAACTTTTATTATTATTTGTATCAGAATGTCTTAAGACGTATTTAACTTTTAAAATTGGCACAAAAATACAGTAAGGGGCTGTCTATTCTCCGACAACCCCATTCTGTCTGTTATTTTTTGATCACACTGCTTTATTACGTATTTCCTTACACCCGTGCAACTACTGGTTTCGCCCCCTCGAAAAAGACAATCATAATGGGAGTTTCTGGCTGTATATCTTCCTCGTTTGTCTTAATCTTCATCTGTTTTCCGCAAAATGTTCCTTTCCCCTTATAATTAATTACGGTATCCGCCACTCCAATCTCCCAGAGAAGTTCTATTTCCCTTTTATTATTCAACATCTGAACATAACTTCTCAGTATTATCAGAACCGCTGCCACTGCCAAAGCTATCCACACACCTCTCTCCACGCTGTGCGCCATAAACGCCACTCCGACAGCTAGGATGAATCCGCTGTTATTCATAGCTCCGATTCCGCCACTCCAGTTCTTTCCATACACCCAGGCAATCCCCATATCATTGTGCTTCTCCCATGCGCATAAAATAAATCCATATATGAGGACTGCCCCTCCAACATAATTCAGTATGAGCTCCTTCATATCGTCTATCTCTATTTCTATTAATGCCCATCTCCCTAACAGCAAAACAATGACGCATCCCAAAAACCACAAAGCCATATGTAAATCCAGTACATCTCTATACAACTGGTTCATCGCACTTCCCGCCTCATCCGGATCTCCCATCTGCCTTACAGCCTCATCCTCAGCCTCAGCCTCAGCCTCTCTCATGCCTGATTCCATAAGCGCCTCCTTACAGTCCTCGATGTGGTCTTGGTATTCCCTCATAATATCTCTTCTTATCTTAGAATTTTCGATATGTTTCGTCAGTATCTGTAAATATTTATCAGCCTTCAAAGCTCACACCCCCTATCATCATGTTTACTACACTTGCGTAAGTGTGCCACTCTTTAATCATCCTATCAAGGTATTTCCATCCGCTCGGCGTAATCTGATAGTATTTTCGAAGTTTGCCGTTTACCTCCTTATCATACCCTTTCAGATAACCTCCCTTCACCAGACTATGGAGCAGCGGATAAAGCGTTCCTACCTTTAGTTCAAATACATTGTTAGAGCGTTTAGATAATGTATCGATCATCTCATATCCATACATATCCTTTTCTGACAACAGTTTTAAAATCAGCATGGACGTATTGCCTGAAACAGGATTTTTGCTTACTGTCATGTTGCTCACCTCCCTTGTGATTTGATTCAATTTTAATATATTTTGTCTGTCAATATATATCGACTATCGTTATATTAATAGTACATTGACAATCGATATATGTCAACACTTTTTTGCGCTTTTCATAAAATTTTTCAATAGGACATAAATGCACCGCATATCTCGTCATAATTGACAACAACATATGCGGTGCATAATTCTCTGTTCCAAAACAGAAATATTATTTAATTACTCTTTCTCACTATAATGATGCGCTTCTTCGAGCATCATGTCTTTTACTTTCATCAGACGAATCTGTGAACTTCTCTCGTTCTCATCCAGCTTCATCGTGATATATTTGATCGTCTCCTGAGCCTCCGGAATTGTTACATGCTCTAATGCATTTACACGGCGTCTGGTCTTTTCTATCTCAGCCGCCATAAGCTGGCACGCTTTTTCCGTCTCCGCAAGTCTTAACATATCCGGCAGGATATCCGCCAATGATTTTACAGCGCCGTCAAGGTCGCTGGACGTAAATGCAAATCCATAGGAATAGATATCATTCACATCCGCGGTTCTTGTTGTAGTATTAAAAACTGGAATATTAACACTCATGACATTCTTCTGTCCTACTTCAAGATTAACCTCCTGTTTCGGCGCCATCAATGCCGTATTCAGCGTAGCTTCATCCATTCCGGCTTTCGCTATGACAAAATTCTTATTCGCAGAGAGGATTCCGGCTTCTACTTTCTGACGGAGCGCCATATTCTCCTTAACCAGCTCAAGGAACTGACGCATAAGCTCGTCGCGCTTATCCTTCAGGAGCTTATGTCCCCTTCTGGCTGTGACAAGCTTTTTCTTCGTCTTGGTAAGCTCCATACGGGTAGGAGTTATCTGCTTAGATGCCATTTCTTACCTCCTTCTTGTTTTCGCCTCTTAGCTCGATTCCGCTTCGCTTCATCTCGCTGCGGGCTGACGCAAATTTCTCCGCCATGCCAGCTCGATTCCGCTTCGCTTCATCTCGCTGCGGGCTGACGCCCTATACATCTGCACAAAAGTAATCATCTGCAAGCAAGCTTGCATGATTACTTTTATGCATCTGTGCATGGCTTACTGCTTTCCATAGTACATGTCTAAGAACTTGTCATCGATACGTTTTAACTCTGCTCTTGGCAGCATAGAAAGTAACTTCCAGCCAATGGCCAGCGTCTCTTCTATAGAGCGGTCATTGGTATAGCCCTGAGATACATATTCTTTTTCAAAAGCTTCCGCAAACTCTGCGTACTTAAGGTCAATCTCTGTCAATGCTGCTTCTCCGAGAATTGTCATAAGCTCTTTTGCATCTTTACCGCGGGAATATGCCGCGAACAACTGGTTCATAGTATTCGCATGGTCTGCTCTTGTCTTGCCCTCACCGATACCTTTATCTTTCAAACGGGAAAGCGACGGCAGTACGTCGATCGGCGGCTGAAGACCTTTACGATACAATTCACGGCTTAAGATTACCTGTCCCTCTGTGATATATCCTGTAAGGTCAGGAATCGGATGAGTCTTGTCATCCTCCGGCATGGTCAGGATCGGAATCATCGTGATACTGCCGTTCTTGCCTCTCTGACGTCCGGCTCTTTCATACATCGTAGCAAGGTCTGTATACATATAACCCGGATATCCACGACGTCCCGGCACTTCCTTCTTTGCCGCCGAAATCTCACGGAGCGCGTCTGCGTAGTTCGTAATATCGGTAAGGATTACCAATACGTGCATATCCTTCTCAAACGCAAGATACTCTGCTGCCGTAAGCGCCATACGAGGCGTAGAAATACGCTCAACAGCCGGGTCATTCGCCAGATTGATGAACAATACTGTTCTGTCGATGGCTCCTGTCTCCTTAAAGGATTCGATAAAGTAGTTAGACTCCTCAAAAGTAATACCCATAGCAGCAAATACAACGGCAAAGTTCTCATCTGTACCGCGAACCTTAGCCTGTCTTGCAATCTGTGCAGCAAGCTGTGAATGCGGCAGACCGGAACAGGAGAAGATTGGAAGCTTCTGTCCACGAACAAGCGTATTCAGACCATCAATAGCAGATACACCTGTCTGGATGAACTCCTCAGGGTAAACTCTGGCTGCCGGATTCATAGGCAGACCGTTGATATCTCTTCTTTCCTCCGGCAAGATCTCCGGACCGTCGTCAATCGGACGTCCCAGTCCGTCAAAGACACGGCCAAGCATATCGCCCGATACGCCCAGTTCCATGCTTCGTCCAAGGAAACGTACTTTACTGTTGCTTAAGTTGATGCCGGCAGCATTCTCATAGAGCTGTACGACTACATCACTGCCATCTACTTCAAGTACCTTGCAGCGACGTCTCTCGCCGCTCGCAAGTTCAATCTCTCCAAGTTCATCAAATGCGACGCCTTCTACACCCTTTACCATCATCAGCGGTCCGGCAACTTCCTGTATGGTTCTATATTCTTTTGGCATTAGAAGTCCTCCTTCCCGAATGTATCAGCAATCTCAACGCTTAATTCATTCATGATTTTTTCATACTCTGTCTCGATATTCTCGGTTGTCGTATATTTGTAACGACCGATTCTCTCTCTTACGTTCATAACAAGCAGTTCTTTCATGGAAGCGCCCTTATTTAACGCCTCTGTAGCCTGCTCGTAGAAAGCAAGCACCAGCTTCATCATCAGATACTGCTTTCTGAGAGGTGTATAAGTATCTACCTCATGGAAGGAGTTCTGATGCAGGAAGTCTTCGCGGATAGATCTTGCCGCTTCCATCTTCAGACGATCGCCCGGCGACAGAGCGTCCATACCTACCATCTGCACGATTTCTTCCAGAGCCGCTTCTTCTGTCAGAAGACTCATCATCTTCTGACGATCTTCCATCCAGTCCTCCGCTACTGTGCTATTGAACCAGTCATGCATATTATCAAGATACAAGGAATAGCTCGTCAGCCAGTTGATAGCCGGGAAATGTCTCTTGTATGCCAAAGCTGCATCCAGTCCCCAGAATACCTTTACAATACGAAGTGTCGCCTGCGATACCGGCTCAGAAGTATCACCACCCGGAGGGGATACGGCGCCGATAACGGAAAGCGCTCCTTCTCTTGCATCTTTGCCAAGAGAAATCACACGTCCCGCTCTCTCGTAAAACTCTGCCAGACGAGAACCAAGGTATGCCGGATAACCTTCCTCACCGGGCATCTCCTCAAGACGTCCTGACATCTCACGGAGCGCCTCTGCCCAACGTGATGTAGAGTCCGCCATAAGCGCTACAGAATATCCCATATCACGGAAATACTCTGCAATTGTAATACCTGTATAAATGGATGCCTCACGGGCTGCGAAAGGCATATCCGATGTGTTGGCGATCAAAACCGTTCTTTCCATAAGAGAACGTCCCGTCTTCGGATCCTTCAGTTCCGGGAACTCATTCAGAACGTCCGTCATCTCATTACCACGCTCGCCGCATCCAATATATACAACGATGTCGGCTTCCGCCCACTTTGCAAGCTGATGCTGGATCACTGTCTTACCGCTTCCGAATGGCCCAGGAACGGCTGCAACACCGCCCTTTGCGATCGGAAAGAAGGTATCGACAACACGCTGTCCTGTAACAAGCGGAGCATCAAGCGGCAGCTTCTTTACATAAGGTCTTCCTCTTCGTACCGGCCACTTCTGCATCATCGTAATCTCTTTGTCGCCATCCTTTGTTGTAACTACTGCGACAGTCTCTTCAACAGTGAATTCACCGGATTTAATCTCTTTTACAGTACCTTCTACTCCATAAGGCACCATAATCTTCTGTGTAACAACGGCTGTCTCCTGAACGGTGCCAAGCACGTCGCCTGCTTCCACCTCATCGCCGGCCTTTGCCACCGGGACAAACTCCCATTTCTTATCTCTTTTCAGGGAAGCAACTTCTACGCCACGCTGTAAGTTGTTTCCGGATATCTTCATAATATCATCAAGCGGACGCTGGATACCATCGTAAATACTTGTGATAAGGCCAGGCCCCAATTCAACAGACATCGGAGCTCCTGTAGATTCTACCGGCTCGCCAGGCCCAAGACCTGATGTCTCCTCATATACCTGAATGGATGCCTCATCTCCGTGCATCTCGATAATCTCTCCAATCAGACGCTGCTTGCTGACACGCACAACGTCAGACATATTGGCATCACGCATACCAGATGCGATAACCAATGGTCCCGCTACTTTTTTAATCGTACCTGTACTATTCATTTGAGCGAATCAACCTCCTTATTGGTTACTGAACAGGATATCAGAGCCGACCGCAACCTCAACTGACTTCTTAACTCCCGTTATACCTGCTCCGGTATTGCCTGAAATACCTGGAATCTGGATAATGGCCGGTGTAAGCTGCTCCTGATATCTTGAAATTTCATGTTTAAGCTCCGCAGCCCAGGCTTCTGTAATATAGATAATTCCATATCCGCCGCCTGCAAGCTTTGCGAGCGTCTCTGTAGCTTCGTCACGGGTATTTACCGGGAATGTGTCAAGACCCAGCGTAGCGAACCCATAGATACTGTCATAATCGCCCAATACTGCAATCTTATACATACATTTCCCTTACCCTTTCCCGGATGGAATCGTCCGGCAGTTCGTTCAGCTTACCGGAAAGTATGATTCGTACCGTTTTTATTTCATTCTGTCTTGCAATTACATAGGCAATTACCGGTCCTATCGTAAATGCATTATATTTCTGCGGACTGATCGTCTGGATAATACGGTTATCGCACCACCGTTCAAACGCTGACGGAGATGTCCTAAGCGCAGCCGCTCCTTCTGCATACGCCGTACCAAGCAGATACTCACTGATCGCATCTGCTCCTGCAAGCGCTGCCTTCGATAGCTGGTCTGCACTCACACTGCTGCACTCAGCCATTGCCCGCTTCATGAATTCAATTGATTTTGCGGTTTTCTGTGATCTTACGGCAATCTTGATATCCGCCACTGCCACCGTAGATTCGGCATAATCTCGGATAATCGCTACATCCGATGCCTTTCCTGCCTGATAAATGGCGTCAAGCGCTGCCCTGTCAATAATCACATCGCACAACTGACCGTCCCGTGTATGAAGAAGTGTCTCATACGCTTCCTGCGCTGCATGCTGCATATGGTCCGGAAGCTTTCCAAAGTCACGCTCTCTTACGATCTCAAGCATAGCGCTGCCCGGAATCGACACATCTTCATAGAAAATATGTCTGTTCTTTTCCTCCGTACACACTTCCTTGATTGCAGCTTTCAGGTTATGATAAAGCTTCGGATAGGAAAGAACATCAAAATTCTTCATATCTATCGAAAGCTCTTTCACAACCTCCCATATCTTCTCCTCTTCTCTGGTCAGTATTGCTTCTGCATTACCTGATGTCTCGTTGTCTCCCCAGCCCTTCTCTTCCAGAAACTGAAGGCACTGCTCATAACTCTGGCATGCGATCAGCTGATCGATCGTGCTGCCAGAAAACAAAGAAACCTCCAAAGCCCGTATGCGTGCAACCGCGTAAGTATACTGTTCACTCATGTAACTCCTCCTACTTTGCACTACGAAAATAATATACGATGAACTTTGTCAGATAACTCATCTTTTTTTGCATCAAACATTGCCCTTAATGTACAGTTTTCTTCAATACCGCCATAGGCAAGAATGAATCCATTTTCAATATTTCGGCCTTCCTTGGATATCTTAAGGCTGCCGCCATTTTTCTTTGCAGCTTCATCTATTCTGTCCGCAAATCCCTCCGGCAGTTCTTTCAGATCCGCAGGTGAAAAGAAAATCTCACCCTCTTGCGGCTCGGCATACTTTTCAAGCATCTTAATGAGCATATCAAAATATTCGCCCTTCTCCATACTCTCAAGCTGACTGTATGCTTTGTCTAAGACTCCGGCGATCATCTCCTGCTTTGCAGCAAGAAGCTTCGTTCTTCTCTGCAAATCATTAGAAGATGCCACACGCTCTTTATAACTGGCAATCGCCATCTCAGATTTTTTGGAGATGCTTTCCGTACACTTTTCTGCCTCCGCCTTTGCTTCTGCAAGAATCTTGTCAGCCTCTGCCCTTGCCGCAGAAAGTTTGCTCTCGGCCGCAGCTCTGGCTTCATCCAATATCTGGCTTTTCATCTTTTCTAATCCAGTCATATTCCTGCACTCCTTCTATGAAATCTTTTAAGGTTCCATCAAACCTATATTCTAATATTCCTTAAATCTGCACTGCATTTACAGCCAGAATAGAAATCAGAAGTGCCAGAATCGCATAGGTCTCAACCATGGCTGGGAAAAGCATAGCCTTACCAAACTGATCTGGTTTCTTTGCTACGATACCGATAGAAGCTGCGGATGTCATTCCCTGATATTTACCGGAGATAAGTCCTACAATACCGATCGGCATACAAGCTGCAAGGATCAAAAGTCCCGTCTGCGGCTCAAGTGCAGCTGCGCCTCCGCCTAAAAGGCCAACCTTGGAAAGTGTGATGAATCCAACAAGCAGTCCATAGATTCCCTGTGTACCAGGAAGAAGCTGCATGATAAGAACCTTAGCAAATTTGCTTGGATCTTCTGTCACAACACCTGCTGCTGCCTGTCCGGCAATACCTACACCGATCGCTGAGCCTGCTCCTGCAAGAAATACAGCTACTGCTGCGCCAAGTAACGCATAAACAAGTCCTAAATTACTCCAAATACTCATGATAAAGTCTCCTCCTTAATATCTACATATTTTGTATCTGATTTGAATGGTTCAAAAGGTTTTCCTCCGCCTTCGTAGAACTTACCAAAAAATTCCACGAACTGAAGACGGTTCGTATGAACATACGCGCCAAGCAAATTGATCGCCAGATTCAGCGTATGTCCTATAATAAATACAATTAAAAATCCAATGATTCCTACGATGCCTTTTCCGAACATGCTTCCCATCTGGTTAACTACAGACGCGATAACTCCGGTTGCAAGACCAAGCGCTAAGAGACGTGAATATGACAATACGTCACTCAGCCATCCTGTAATGTTATATACATCATATGCTCCCAATGCAATTCTGAGTGCCGGATTCTTATTCTCACGTCCGGACATCAATACAAGTCCAACTACGCCGATGATTGCAAGCGTCTTCGCCAGCATATTAAGGAACGGCGGAAATGTAATCTTTGCCTGAGCGATCGACGCAAAAATATCTGTCGGTATCAGCATCAAAAGCAGACCGATTAAAAATGCATACCACAAGACGACATCGCAGAAGAAATCAAGAGGCTTACCGTCCTTCAGAAGCATATATCCTTTGATTCCAAGTCCGACAAACAAATGGACCACTCCAAATGCCAGGGAATATACCAAAAGCCTCATCGGATCGTTTAACGGCACAAACCAAAGCGCCGGTACGGTAACCGTTTTTCCAAAGAATGTTCCCGATACAATATCCACTACATTTCCAAAATATCCGCCGAACAGAATACCCCATACAAGCGTAGAAATACCGCAGAACATGAACATCTTAAGGGATTTGTGCATGCCCTCGCCCATTCTCGGGAATTTCTTTAATACTATAAAACACGCTATCGCGATGATCGCACCGTATGCAGCATCTGACAACATCATTCCGAAGAAGAACACATAAAAGAATGACATGATCGTCGTTGGATCAAACTCTCCTTTATGCGGCAATCCGTAGGATTCAAGAACACCTTCTACACTGGACGAAAATGCATTGTTCGCAAGGATTGTCGGCGCTTCTTCATCCTCTTTTAAATCATCAACATCAATGACACAGTCATAAACTTCACCAATAGCCTTTTTCACTGCATCTACGGCCTTTACAGGAATATAGCCGCTCACAACAAAGGTTCTCTGGGATTGTGGAAGAGTTCCGAGGATCTCGTACTTGTCTGCTCTCATGCGGAAATAATCTCCAATAATCTTCAGTTCTTCCCTGCATGAAGCCATTGTCCGAATCTCTTCCTCTCTCTTTTCAATTTCATTATTCAGTTTTTTGATCTCTGCTTCGAGGTCCGCCTTCTTCTCAGCCGGTTTTTTATCTGCAACCTGAGAAGGCCTTGCAAATCCTCCTGCCCTTAGAGCTTCTTCCACCGCTGCCGCATCATCTCTCAGACAAAAAACAACCAGATAAATCGCGTCTTTGTCCGTCCGGATAATCTCTACATCAACGGCGTCCGTTTCCCGGGCATGTGTAGCAATCTTAGCGTAAACCGTATCCGGTGCCGTGTCGGCAGCCATCGTTCCCAAAAGCATTGCTACTTTGTCCGTACCTGTATAATTCATCGGCACATCCAAATTAAGCCACGGACTCAACGACTCTATCTGATTTGACAATTTCAGAATATTCGCTTTGTTCTCTGCTATCTCTTTATTCATTGCAACAAGCGCATCGGCTTTTGCAATGATCGTCTCTTTAGCCGCAACTGTGTCATTGAACTTCTTTTGTCCTACCAGCGCTTTTCCTTCAAGACTGGACAGCAGTGACTGCTTTTGTGGAGCGTACAACTCAAGAATTGCCAGTGCATTCTCAGAAAGCTGCGCTTTCTTCTCAAACCCAACTCTGGCATTCTGTGTGTCCATCTTGTCAAACCCATCATCTTCACCAGCAATCTGGTTCATCTCTATGACGCCCATAGACTGCAGGTTTTCCAAGATAGCCTTACGGTCCCGCTTCAGCGCGCAGATACTAATTCTTTGCATCTGCAATACTGCCATAGCCGTATCCCTCCTTTACCTTATTCTAAATTAACTGTGCAATCACAGAAGCTATTGCCTCTTTTTCCTTTGATCCGGCAGCCTCCTTCAAGGCACTGATCTCCGCCTCTACTTTGGCCAGCGCGTCAGAAATAGATTTCTCCTCAATCTCATTCGCTGCTTTCATATCGGCATCTGCTTTTGCTTTTGCCTCTGTCTCAGCCTGCTGTCTGATCTCTCCTGCACTTGCAGCAGCTTTTTCAAGGATCTCGGTACTTGTCTCGGCTGCTTCTTTTATAATCTTCTCAGCCTCTTTTTCCGTCTCCTTGATGGTTTTAATGGTTTCCTCTACCATTGACTCACCACCCTTCTCTTTCACCTAAAACCTTTCCTGCATTTCTGATTATAATATCATTTCTCCCGAAAGTCTACCAATTTTATTGTATTTCTACACTTTTAAATAACAAACTATATAAAAACATGCAATTTATCAGACTGCGTTCCGCTTAGATATTTACCACTCCAGCCTATGAAGTTTCCCTTCCCGTTTCATCCCCTCAAAATTGCTCTGCCTGAGCGCTTCGTAAAGTACAACTGCCACAGAATTCCCAAGGTTTAACGAGCGTATCTGCCCTGCCATTGGAATCCGGATACAATCCTCCTTATGGTTTATCAATATCTCCTCCGGTATTCCCGCGCTCTCCTTACCGAACATAATATAGCAGTTCTGTCCATAGGCAACTTCCGTATAGAGCTTCGGCGCTTTTGTTGTTGCCATAAAAAGCTTTGCATCGGAATTTTTATCCAAGAAATCGTTATAATCAATGTATGTTGTGACATCCAATTGATCCCAATAGTCCATCCCGGCTCTCTTCAGATTTTTTTCATCCAGCCGGAATCCAAGAGGTTCTATGAGATGCAGTCTCGCTCCTGTCGCTGCACAGGTGCGCCCGATATTTCCGGTATTTGCCGGGATTTCCGGTTCTAAAAGCACAATATTTATCATCTTTTTCTCCTTTTTATCTGATTACCCCATTCACCTTTTTATTCTTCCGAAATATGCAGCTTCCATATCTCATCTGGAGCCGGACGGTCAATATAGCGCACATCTTCACCGTTCCTTATGATTTTACCCTGCCCACCCGTCGTCCTTCCGATAACCGATGCCATAATCTTCTCTCTAAGAAGCGCTTCCTTTAGCATATCCCCCTCTTCTGTCACAAACAGAAAACTTCCTGCCGAGGCCAGCTGATAAGGATTCAGCCCAAAATATTCACACACCTCCACCGTCTCCTGAAGAATAGAAATATGCTTCATATCCAGCTCAAGCCCGACTCCTAATTCCTTTGAAAGCTCCCACAACGCAGCAAAAATACCGCCCTGAGTGATCTGACGCAGACAGGCTACCCCCATCCCTCGGGCCAGCTCAAGCTCTTTTCCTGCAGATAATTCTTTCTCATAAGATATGATCTGCCTAATAAATGCAGGGGTAAAGCGCTTTCTAAGCATGTCCGCGCGCTCTCTCGCCGCCTGAAGCATGCCATCCATACCAACCCATTTACTCAAGACAATATCTTTTCCAGCAAAACTTTTTCGCCCTGACATGCCGCTTTTTCCGCTTTCTTCGCCTCCGCCGTCCCCCATCTCCTCCTCAGGAACGGCAGCAACGCCGTCAATCGTGACGGATGGAACAGTGAGCAGAGGATTCTCAAAAATAAAAGATTCCAAAAACTCTATCTTTCTCCTGCGGCACTCTTTTTTTATTGCTTTTTCCATTGTGTAGATTTTGAATTTGTCCGAATGGGGCGGATAGGTAATCCTTACCCCTATTCCGATGTCAGACGCGCCTGCAGCGGTAAGAGAATTGGCCACAGATACAAGCGCATGAAGCCCGATATGCTCTGACCATCCATAAACAACCGCCTTCTCAATCAAAACCTGCCTGTCGTCCGTTACTAATCTCATAACACTCTTTACTCCATCTCTCTCGACGGGCTAATCCACATCAAGAGAAAATACAATCGACATATCATCCAAGAACCGGCAGAATCGTAGTCGCAACCATTGCAACAACAATTACTATCACTACGATCGCTATAATTCTTCTCGTCTTTTTATCATTAAAATTCATCTTTCCTACCTTCCTCCAAAAATTATATTTATCATTCTATACTTTTTATCTGCATTTTACAACAAAGTTTTTAAGTTATGTCACAATTCATAGGTGTATGCTTCATAACTCAACGGGTTCCTGTGCATATAATCAAACAACACTGTCTTTTCCAGTACCGGAAAATATTCCAGATGCGTCATCTTGCGCATCTGGTTCTTATCGTACTCCTCATATCCGCAAAGAAACTTACGGCTTACCGCCTCCTCTTCATAAAATTTCCTTACTTCCTCTTTTCCAAGCAGATACTCCCCGGCAAAAGGCGGACGAGTCTTGGCATTTTCCCTCAGATAATAATCATAAACCAAAAGCTCTCTATAGTATTCTACCCGAGCATTATCATCTTTTTGGCCGAAGCTATGCTTTACAAAGTTCAGCATGATCTCATATCTTGCACTTCTTTTATGTTGTATACGATAGAACCCTTTCTCCTTATAATACTTCCACAATCTCTCATATATATGGTATGGCGAGTCAAACAGCTTCTCCAATGCAGACAACGTGTTCTCAAACTGCCCGCTGTTATAGTATACTTCTACCATCTCTTCAATTCCTTTAAGCTCTAATACATCCTCGTAGGAAAGCCAATTTGTATACAATACCTCATAAGGCGGCTCACTCTTATACACCAGTCCATATTCCTCTTTTTTCCTCTCCATATAAGAACCCTTTAATACCTTCAAGAATCCCAATTGAAGCTGATGAGGCTTTAAACGGTAGACATCGTCAAAGGATTTTGAAAAGCTCTCTATATCCTCATACGGTAGTCCCGCTATCAAATCCAGATGCTGATGAACATTCCCCATATGCCGCAATGTTTCCACAGTTTGCGACAGCTTATCGAAATCCATCGTCCTTCGTATCTCTCTTATCGTCTTTTTATTCGTAGACTGCACACCGATTTCCAATTGTATCAGCCCCGGACGCATACTTCTTATCAGCTTGAGTTCTTCATCATTCAAAAGATCCGCCGCTATCTCAAAATGAAAATTCGTAATACCATTGTCATGCTCCGTAATAAACTTCCATATTTCCATCGCATGACTATGGCTGCAATTAAAAGTCCGATCAACGAATTTAACCTGCGAAACCCTCTGTTCCAGAAAAAAACCAAGTTCTTTCTTTACAAGCGAAAGACTCCGAAACCTCAGCCTTTTATCAATAGAAGAAAGGCAATAGCTGCAGGAGAACGGACATCCTCTGCTTGTTTCATAATAAACAATTTTATGTTCAAATTCCTGCATATCCTGATAGATGAAAGGAACCTCATCTAAGTTCATCGGCTCTTGCCATGCATTTTCGCAGATTGTCCCATCCTCTTTCCGAAAGGTGATGCCGCAAATCTTATCTAATGGACTTCCCTCACATAACTGCGCAAATGTACGCTCTCCCTCGCCCCTCATCACGCCCTTTACTTCCGGAAGCCGCAGCAGCACTTCCTCTGCGGCATAGGAAACCTCCGGTCCGCCAAGCCAGACTAAAGCCTTCGGACATACTTTAGCAAGCTCATGTACAAGCGACTCTATATAAGTCAGATTCCATATATAACAAGAAAAACATACCATATCTGCGGATCTCTCATAAATATCTCTTAGAATATCATCCTTTTGCTGGTTAATCGTATACTCTGCGATTTCCATCTCCAAATCTTCCCTGTACACATTTTTGCCAGCATAACTACATAATGTATGTACAGCAAGATTAGAATGTATGAATTTGGCATTGATTGCGACAAGTAAGATCTTCATCCGTCAACACCCTCACTTTCAATCTTTTCTTCATTATGACAAATACATAAAAACAACCTTTCCTGATTTGCCTTAATGTCTGATTTTCCTGTAGAAAATGCCTTATAGTCTTCCGCAAAAACCTTTACTTCACCCTTCTTATGCAAAATTCTCATAATATCTTCATCACTTATCTTTGCATTAGAACGGTCATCCCCCTTATTTGCCATATTGTTGTAAGATAATAAAATGTATTTTGCATGAATGGATTCAATTAAATTTTCAAATGTTTTAGTTGCCTTCCTCGTACAATATTTGCTCTTTAACGACGTTCTGTCCATCTTTCGCGCTATGCCAAATACTTCTGGTTTTTCCCATTTAGCTACATTCTCAAGCAAATGATACGCATCACAATACTGTCTGGAATTATATGGCGGATCAATATAGACCAAATCCGCTTCTATGTTAGGCGCAAGTTCATTTGTATCCATATTGTAGCATACATTATTGGAGTTCGGATTAGCTTTAGCTTCTGGAACTGATAACTCTAAATGTTTTTCAAATTCCACTCCTTGCCTGTACGCATCATAATGTCCGCATGTATTAGCAATTTTATCCATTGCATATAATAAAGAGGTTATAAGCAAAGCTCTTTCACGAAAATTGATTTTTCCGCAGTTATATCTGTCTTCTATATCCCGTCTTATAAACCCTATTCTTCTGCAATCCTCAAGAGAAAAATATGTATCCGAAAAGTTGTCACTCATATAATTATCTTCAAATACACGCAGTTTATTATATTTTGAAATAAGTTCAACTATTTTCTCTCCTGAATATGCCTCGCCGCTAAACCAAGCGACATGGCATATATAATTACTGTACATAATATCGTTAGTAATAAGTTTTTTGTCCATAAAAGCAGAAGCTACTGCACCTGTTCCTGCAAAAATATCCGCCACGATATTTATATTGTCACATTCTTCCTCGACAACGCTGATAATAAACGATAACAGCTTATATTTATTGCCCAAATATCTACGATTATTTATCTTGATTGACTTTTGTGCGAGTTGTGCTGCCGAATAACACATAAACTCATCTCCGTTTATATTTCTTTTTCTGTGCCTCAAGCTAAACTTTTCTCGGCGCAAGCATATTTTTTCAATTGCATAGTCCCGATTATACCATTCTTTTCCGACTACCACAATTCTATTTTTTATGCGTCTTTCCGATTATCCGTCTAACCTCGGATGTTAATCTCAGCATGGAAACATCAATTAACTGCTTCTAATTTCTTTTATGTAATCTTATTGCCAAGACAAAAACTCCGCAGGAAAAACCTGCGGAGTCTGTTTTTTGAATTTATAAATTCCCTTGTTTCCTATCTCTTGGATTGTTCCGAATTCCTAAAACACGACGTTTTCAGATACTTTGTTAGTTACATGTCACTTACCCGTGTGATTTTACAGCATCCCATACCATCTCATTAAATACTCTTTATACTATGCAATAGCTTCCTTGATAAATGGCAATGCATATAGTGTGTCCGGATCAATATCAAGACATGTTGTATTATCCCAATTCCCACTGATATCCCACGCAAGTGTATCATTCATCACAGTACATCTGTCCATAAACATTTCAATTTCCTTTAAGCAGCAAAAAGCCTCTTTTTCAATCACCTGCGACATATCATAACGTACAATCTTTCCATCTTCAAAATATACATATACGGAATAATCTCGCATTGGCACAACCTGTACCACCTTTGGAAACATACCTTCACCTCCGTTACACTAATGGATTAATTCTGTTCAATGGTTTTCCATCCTTTGATAATTCCCAATTCTGCATTAATTCATCCTGATGCAGAACGCACCATGCCAAAATCAATTTTAACTGCCTTGACGGTAACGCTCCCTTAATCACTCTGGCCTCATCAATTCTAATAATTGCCTTATTCCCATTATATTCAGCGTGAAAATGCGGCGGGTTATGGTCATCATAGTACATAGTTACCCGTATTCCGTAAAACAATGAAATCTCCGGCATTTCTTAATTCCCCCATTTTTTAAGTTCATTATAAGTATATCACAATTCATTCCATAAAAAAACCCACAAACAAAATCTGTCTGTGAGTTTTCTGTCTCTTTTCTGTTCGCAAATAACTGCCTATCTCTTGGATAACTTAAAATCCCTGTTTTCCAATATTATTTGCGCATTTGTAAGTTACCTGTCAGTTACCAATAAAATTTCATAAACCCCCACTATGCTTTACCATAAAATTTTATCTCTACCTTATGTCTGCCACAAACCTTTCATACCACATCGGTACATTATGCGAGATTCTGATTGGCTTTCCATTCTTATAAATGGCAAACCTGTGAAATTCTATTGTATTGTCATAGAATGCTGCCAAATCACATTTTGGCAAAACAGTTTTCAAATTATGAAACGTATCAATATATCTTTTTTCAATATCTTTTTCGTTAATACCGTGACCGCCTTGTTTTACACGTACAGCTACCCTTTTCTTAGCAATATCCATACTCTCTACGCCAATATAATGCAGTTCAATAAAATATCCTCTTTCCTTGGCCTTCGCTATATTATTCAAAATTGATTTTCCACACAATGTAGTTTCCTGATTAAAAGTAATACCTTCATCAAAATATCCGGCAATTTTCTTTACTGCAATTTTCCCGGCAGTTATAACATCAGTCATATTTCTCCAGTCGCCAAACTCTCTCAATATTTCATCTGTATTTACTCTTGGCATACCTTGCAGACTTTGCAATGATTGATACAGCGTCGATTTGCCCGCCCCATTAACACCTGCAATCAAAATATATTTTTTCACTAAAAGAGATTCCTTTCCACTACCTGCCGTTGCTTCTTTTGCAGGAGAAAATCACCCACCATTTCATAAAAACTTCTTTGTTCTTCGGTTTCGGCTTCCAGTACAAGCTGTAGTGTATCTTCTGGCTGCAAAATTTTTATATCTTCATAAATTTTTTCATATTTTTTTACATCACACATGCGCTCACCTCTATCATTCATACTATTTTGAAATATATTATACCCCAAATCCCCTCAAATGTTAATCTAAAAAACTCCGCCGGAAAAATCCGCGGAGTTTTTTGAAATCCGTATAATATTCTGCCTATCTCTTGGAGAACTGCGGCGCCCTACGAGCTGCTTTGAGACCGTATTTCTTACGCTCTTTCATACGCGGATCACGTGTCAGATAGCCGGCCTTTTTAAGCACCGTTCTGTAATCTGCGTCTGCCTCAAGAAGCGCTCTGGAGATGCCATGACGGATCGCTCCTGCCTGTCCTGTGTATCCGCCGCCCTTTACATTAACCATCACATCGAACTTTCCTTCTGTCTCTGTCAGAACCAACGGCTGACGAACAATAACCTTCAATGTCTCAAGTCCGAGATACTCGTCAATGTCTCTGCCATTTATTGTAATGTTGCCTGTTCCCGCTGTCAAATATACTCTTGCAACTGATTTTTTTCTTCTTCCTGTTCCATAGAATTTTGCTTTAGCCACTGTAATATCCTCCTTTCAACCTTTCCTTAAAATTTCAGTTCTACCGGCTTCTGAGCCTGCTGCTCATGATCTGGTCCGGCATATACATGAAGCTTCTTAATCATCGCTCTTCCTAAAGGTCCCTTCGGAAGCATACCTTTTACTGCAAGCTCAATCACTTTTTCAGGCTTCTTCGCCATCAATTCTGCCAATGTAGTCTCTTTCATACCGCCTACATACTCAGAATGATTGTAATAAATCTTCTGGCTCATCTTCTTGCCTGTTACTTTTACTTTCTCAGCATTTACTACGATTACATAATCACCCGTATCTACATGCGGTGTAAATTCCGGCTTATTCTTTCCTCTTAAAACCTTAGCCACTTCAGATGACAAACGTCCTAATGTGCATCCAGCAGCATCAACTACATACCATTTCTTCTCAACCTTATCTGGATTTGCCATATAAGTTTTCATTGGTTTACCTCCTAATCAATCATTCATATATTCAGAATCAGCTATATTAGAATCAGTAAATCTCCGGGGCTATGGCGGTTTACTGTTTCTCCTTTTGTCATACTGATTTATTATATTATACGGGTTTCGGTGTGTCAACTGTTTTTAATCAATTTTTTGTCTGATTTTTTGCGCTGATTTTCCCTGTTTTTCGCTCTATCTGTAACATTGTACTACCACTTTGGAATTTTATAAACATGTCTTTGGAGGATGCACTAGCACAGTAGTTCATCTTTTGTTATAATAGAGGTGGCAGCGTTTGCTGCACATTATTTTAATAAGGAGTTATAATATGTGGGTATATAACAGTGTATTTTACCAAATCTATCCGATCGGCTTTTGCGGTGCGCCTGTCAGCAATGACGGCAAGTGCGTTCCTCGAATCCGCAAACTCATGGACTGGTCTGAATATCTCGGAGATCTGGGAGTAGATTCTATCCTTCTGAACCCAATCTTCGAATCTGATAATCATGGCTATGACACCCGTGATTTTAAGAATATCGACTGCCGGCTTGGAACCAATGAAGATTTTGCCGAAGTCTGCCGCTCCCTTCATGAGCATGGAGTCAACATCGTGCTTGACGGTGTATTCAACCATGTAGGCAGAGGCTTCTGGGCATTTAAAGATGTACAGGAGAAAAAATGGGACTCGCCCTATAAAGACTGGTTCCATATTAATTTTGACGGAGACAGCGGTTATAACGACGGTTTCTGGTATGAGGGCTGGGAAGGGCATTTTGAACTTGTTAAACTGAACCTTCAGAATCCTGCAGTTGTAGATTACCTGCTGGACTGCGTAAGATTCTGGGTAGAGGAATTCGATATCGACGGACTGCGGCTTGATGTCGCATACAGCTTAGACCGCGGATTCATGCAGCGGCTGCGCTCATTCGTACAGGATCTGAAACCAGATTTTGCTTTGATCGGCGAAGTATTATTCGGAGATTACAATCTGATCGTCAATGACTCCATGCTTCATAGCTGCACGAACTACGAATGCTACAAAGGACTTTACTCAAGCTTTAATTCCATGAATCTGTTTGAGATCGCGCATTCCCTGCACCGTCAGTTTGGCGCAGACCAATGGTGCATCTACCGCGGCAAGCATCTTATGACATTTGCGGATAATCATGATGTCACCAGACTTGCAAGTATTCTGACCAACAAGAAGCATATCCCCCTCGCTTACGGTCTGCTGTTTGGCATGCCCGGCATCCCATGCCTTTATTATGGAAGCGAATGGGGGCAGACCGGCGTGAAAGCGCCGGATAACGACTATGCGCTTCGCCCCTGCTTTGAAAAACCTATGCCGAACGAATTGACTGATTACATAAAAAAATTAATTGCCGTCCGTCAGAAAAGCGACGCTCTGTGCAATGGTGCGTATAAGAATATTGTGATTCAGAATCACCAGCTTGTATTCGAGCGTCATTCCGATAAAGAGCATATAATCGTTGCGGTCAATGCCTCTGAAAATGCATACACCGCCTGTCACCATGATTTGAACGGAGAAGCCAAAGAACTATTATCCGGCGATACCGTTATACTTGACGGAAAAGCCGAACTGCCGCCCTACAGCGTTCAGTACCTCTCTCTGCCAGTATAAGTCTATTACTAACTTCATAAGGTCTGCAGGCAGTTCCCCTAACCGGGAATGCCTGCAGCAATCCGGCCAATATCTGCCGTATCCTTTCCAGAGACGTTTTACATTCCTCTGCCATCGTCATAAACGGGCCAAAATATCTTTTCTATTAATATCTCCCTGTTATTATCTTTCGCCTTAATATGCCGACATATATATAGAAGGATTCTCCGAAAATAATATGTGCTGAAACAATTTTTCTTGAATAGTATAATATAGTATTAGGAACCGATTGATACATGAAAAATCAGTCCATATATTTTGTTGAAAAAGAATACCTTATAACATATGGAAATACCTAAAATATTTTTATCTGATAAAGGGAATTTCACTAGAAATCCTCCCTTTATTTTACATATTCTTATGGAAAAAAATCTTGATTCCAGCTAGTAGATATCATATAATTATTATATCTATTGAAGCAAAAAGCATCCTATTAAGAGTATGCAAGATAGGATATAGAAACCAAGTATAACTAATTAGTAAGTAAAAGAGGCGAAGAGACATGAAAATGAAGAGAACACTTTTTAAACTATTTTTAATGGCTTGCTTTTTGGCAGCCTGCTGGTCCAAAGATGCAAAGGCAGCAAACGGGCAGCCGGAATTGGATGTAAGAAACGGTGATATTTATATTGGAATGATCACGGAAACGATTGATGGGAATCCTGTCACAAGAGAAGTTGTTGGCTATGGAACTGCGGCTGATAATGTTACAGGAGGGATTACAGCAAATCATGATAAAGGTTATACCATAAAAGGGTTGACCACAAACACACAAGGAACTACTATCACAATAGATGTATCTAACACTCCGGATAAGCCACTGAATCTTACTTTTGACGGTTTAGATATGACAAATGGTGGATACATTCATATAATAAAAGGTGCCGTTAAGGTTTCCTTAATTGGAGACAGTATCATATCAAATATTAATAATACATCTAAAAAGAGCGCTATCCAACTGGATAACAATGCAAGACTTATTATTTCTTCTACCAATAATAGAGGAAGTTTAGCAATATCAGGTAGCCCTAATGCAATTTACGGTACGAATAACAACGATCTTGATATTAACAGCGGTACAGTTACTTTATCGGGAACGACACCATTTAATGCAGGTACCATTTTAGTAACAGGCGGTACTTTGAATTGTTATGACCTTAATAGAAATAAGACAAAATTTGGCAGCCAAGCTTTGATCCAAACAGGCGGAACTGTAATTGCTGACGGTCTAATCACAATTAATTATAAAGACCACCAGTTAGAAGGTTTTGAAGGTTCTAATTATGAAGCGCATTTCAGTGATGGTACTGTTGACAAAAACTTATCGATTTCAAGCGGTAACCTTTCTATCAAAGAAGATTGGTATGGTCAGATGATTACTTTTGTAGGTTCTCAGCGTTTGGGAATCAAGATTGATGATAGAAAAGCCGGTCCCACTGTTAAGGGCAATGCAGAAAGCCATGCTAATGCAAATGACGGCTCTATAGAGGGGTTTAATGATACTATGGAGTATCAGGGTCCTTTCGACACTGACAGTACGTCTAATATTCAGGACGATGCAGCTAGCTGGTTGACCACTGGCTTTGATGATTTACGGAATCTGAAACATGGATTCTATTTTGTCCGAACGCGGTCTACTAACAGCGCTTTTGCAAGCAAACCAACTTTGGTCGAAATAAAAAAAGGAAAACAATTAGATATTACAATGCCCGAGTTTACTGCAACCTATGGCTATGCCCCAATTTCTTCACAACCATTAAAGATTCATAATTATGAAACCGCTCAGATTTCGATTGATGAAATAAGGTTAAGTAATGATAAATTTGAATTAAATGTGACTCCAGGCAGTCCTCTCACCGGCAATCCTAACGCAATTATACCGCCTGATGGCAACAGCACAACCATAACTATCAAACCAAAGGATGGTTTGGATGCCGGCTCTCACACCGCCACTGTTACAATATCTTACATTGATCCGGATGATAGCACAGGCAAAACCAAAGTTCCGATACCTATAGATGTGACATTTACCGTAGAGAAAGCTAATCAGGACCCTCCTACTGATACAGAATTAAAGGTAGAGAAATTTACTCATAACAGCGCGACATTAATTCCTTTATCAGGAACTGATGAAGGCAAAACAATCGAATACGGTTATACCGATGATGACGGAAAAGAAGGGAAATGGCAAACCGGCACAAAAATTACCGGTCTGTCTCCAAGTACCAGCTATGTATTCCATGCACGTTATGCAGGTGATGCAAATCACAATCCTTCTGACAGCGTTTCCTCATCAAAAATCACTACTGATCCGGCTGCTTACGTTGATTATAAGGAAGGAGAATTAGTTCTTCCTGCTAATAGGAAATACACCGTTACCATAAATGATAAAAAAACCGAATATACCTCGGATGGTTATGGACGTATCAAACTTGACACTTCGCAGTTTGACAAAAAGACGCAGATAAAAATATTAGACCAGTCAAATGATGGGGAGCAAACCTTAACGGTTAATCCGCCGGCTAAAACTCCTACCACTCCAAAGGCAACCGATGAAACCATATCCGGCGCAAAGGACGGTAGTATTTCCGGTGTATCTACCGCAATGGAATACAGAATAAAAACCGGCAAAAATACTTGGACCACATGGGATTCCTTTAGCGGCAGAACCTTAGAAGATCAGGCTCCAGGCACTTATGAAGTTCGGGTTGCTGCTACAGACAGCGCTTTTGCAAGTAAAGCAGTTACACTTATTATCGGAAAAGGAAGGATGCTGGATGTTACTATAACCGAGTTCGATGAGATGAAGTATGGAACTGATCCTGTTTCAAGAGCGATTACCATCGAGAATCTTGACAAAGATAATCCTGTTAATATTCAAGGCGTCACGGTTGCTTCCAACGCATTCACAATTACGGATGGCGATAAGACTATTGAAGCTCAGAAAACTTCCGATACATGGAAAGTACAGCCAAAAGCTAAACTTAACGTAGATACATATACCGCAGAACTTACCGTAACTTATAACGATATTGTTGAAGAAGAGCCTGATGATAATCCTGACGACGAAACACAGGAACCCGGCGGAGATACTCCTACAACTCCTGATGACGAGACAACAGAACCCGGCGGAGATACTCCTACAACTCCTGATGATGAGACAAAAGAACCCGGCGGAGATACTCCTACAACTCCTGATGATGAGACAAAAGAACCCGGCGGAGATACTCCTACAACTCCTGATGATGAAACGCAAAATTCCGGCGACAGCAAATCTAAAGTTTCCGCTCAGGCTGATGAAAATGCAGAAGAAGTTAAGACAGAGCCAAGAACTGTTACTGTCCCAGTAGAAGTTACAGTTATAAAAGCAGATCAGGATGCTCCTCCGGTACCAGCAGAAAAAAGCAAGACTGCTACTAGCATTACATTAGAAACAATTGCTAATAATCCTGTCAGCGGCGCTAAGGCCCAGTATAGCAAAGACGGCGGCAGAACATGGCAGGACAGCCCCACATTTACGGGACTTTCTGCTAATAAGGACTATACATTCGTAGCGCGTTATGCTGAAACAGAAAATTACAATGCATCTGATATCAGCAACGGCGAAGTTACCATTACTACTTCCGAAAAGAATGACGATGACTCAAAATCAGACGGTGTAAAACCTCAGACAACTGATAAGAACAATTCTAATGGTACGAACGGTAATGGTACGAACGGCACGAATGGTAATGGTTCTAATACTAATGGTACTAACGGCAGCGGAACAGGTACTAACAACGGTTCTGGCACGAACGGCTCAGACGGTTCATCTTCAAACGGAGTTCTGTCTTCCGCCAAGACTGGTGACCTCAACAATATCCAGTTATGGGTTGCCTTGATGATCGGCTCTTATCTGTCATGTGCTATTATTATAAAGAACAGGCTAAAAAAATCTAATTCCTAAATATTTTTTCGGATAGAAGAATGAGGGGACGGCAATGCCGTTCCCTTATAATTTTATTCCTATATATTCGAGATCCGATCATAACAACGATTCAAGGCAGTATTCAGCAGCCTTGATTTTTTTATAGCAATTCCGTTCTATTTGTGCTAGAATAAATTCAAAGCATTATATTTCTAATATTCTTTACGGTTCACACCATTCTACTATCTACAGTTCTTTTAGAAATCTTCAATGCTTGTAATTCCGAAAAAAAGCAGTGAGGATTCTTAAAAGCTGATATTAGAGTCCTCACATCTAAAAAGGAGGGCAAAATTTGACAGTTACAGTTACCTACAAAGACAGGATATTCCGCATGATATTCAGGCAAAAGAAAAATTTCCTTGATCTTTACAATGCTATGAACAACAGTAATTACAGTAATCCAGATGATTTAACAGTTACGACTCTTGAAAATGCTATCTATATGAACATGAAGAACGACGTATCATTTTTGCTTCATGATCAGTTGATGCTGTACGAACACCAATCCACAAAGAATCCGAATATACCTCTCAGGAATCTGTTCTATGTATCGGATATCTATTCAAAATTAACAAAAGATAAGAATCTTTTCGGCACAAAACTTATCAGGATACCTCAGCCTAGGTTTGTGGTGTTCTATAACGGTATCGCAAAAGTCCCGGAAAGATTTACCTTGAAATTATCGGATATGTTTGACCATTCCGATGGACAGGCTGCTCTGGAACTGGTTACTCAGGTGTTTAACATTAACCTCGGATACAATAAAGCTTTGATGGAGAGATGCCGGACACTGCATGATTACGCCGTCTTTGTAGACTTGGTACGCAGATATCGCAAGGAAACATCCTTAGACGCAGCCGTAGAAAAAGCCATTGATGAATGCATCTCTAATGGTGTGTTGGGTGATTTTCTCAAAGAAAACAGAGCGGAGGTATTAAAAATGGGGCTTTACGAATACAACCAAGAAGAACATATACGGATGGAGCGTGAAGATGCCAGAGAAGAAGGCAGATCTGAAGGTTTGGCAGAAGGGCGGGCAGAAGGCAGATCTGAAGGAGTTCTCTATAGTCTGACATCCATCATCCGAAAAAAACATCTAAAGGGAAAGTCATTAACAGAGATTGCAGACGAATTAGAAATGGATACAGACAATATCAAAGATATCTATGAATGGATGAATCAAGAGATGGATGATGAATGGATTGTCAATAAATTGTTGAAACAAACTCATTAAGCAGAGAGCGGCTTGGCCGCTCTCTACCTTCGCACTTTCTGCTATAACGCCTGCAGGATCATAATATGATACTCCTCATCTCTGATTATTCTTTCTAATACAGCATTCACGCAGTCATCATTTATCATCTTTATATGCATTTTATACTGGTTAATAGCCTGTTTCTCAGCTTCAATATCGGCCATTACCATTTTTCTGACATTTGAGGGAATGTCAAGATACTCCGGTGTCCACATCTTCTGTCTCCCATTGTGGAATTTCGCTGTGTAATCTACATTTCCTCCTAATAAGCAGATCAGCGCTCCGAGTTTCTGCAGATGCATCATCTCCGCCATCGCTATTCCGAGAAACGTTTTTGCCACCTGGCAGTTCTCTCCCGATATTCTGTTTTCATTATTAATATACTGCGTAATTGCAGACAGTTCAGATACAGCGCCGCAATAATCAATACTGAGCAGATTTGCATAAGCTGTATTCCTTTCCCTCACTCGAACGGGAGGATACGCAAGATCCATCATAATTGGTTTTAATCCCATAAAACTGCAGTCATTAACCAGTAATGCCGTTCTCTTTTCTTCCATAACATACATTTCTCCTAATAAACGTTCTATAATAATATATTAAAACTTTACTGTAGTGTGAATGGCACATTATTGGGCATAAAATTATATGCAGATTGATTTATATTTTTCTGGAAATTTAATTCTACTTGCGCTAGAATAAATAACGGTTACAACTCTTGAGAATGGGGCACAGTTTACCGAATGCATCTCCAAAGGTGTGCTGGGTGATTTCCCAAAAGAAAACAGAGCAGAGGTATTAAAAATGGGGCTTTACGAATACAACGAAGAAGAACATATACGAATAGAGCGTGAAGATGCCAGAGAGGAAGGGCGGGTAGAAGGCAGATCTGAAGGTTTTGCAGAAGATCGGGCGAAAGGCAGATCCGAAGGAGTTCTCTATAGTCTGACATCCATCATCCACAAAAATTATCTAAAGGAAAAGTCATTAACAGAGATTGCGGACGATTGTCAACAAACTATTATCTTAATGTGAAAAACGGCATAAAATACGAACCACTGCCGTTCGATTTCATGCCGCAAAAATGCGGATGACAGGACTTGAACCTGCAAGGGAATCCCACTAGATCCTAAGTCTAGCGCGTCTGCCAATTCCGCCACATCCGCATATGATTATATTGTCCTTACTGAGCGTGCGGGGATTCGAACCCCGGACAACTTGATTAAAAGTCAAGTGCTCTACCGCCTGAGCTACACGCCCATATAAGCTGGGCTAGTTGGATTCGAACCAACGAATGCAGGAGTCAAAGTCCTGTGCCTTACCGCTTGGCGATAGCCCATTATTTTTTCTTATCCAATCTTATTATTATCATCTTATGATACACGGATTGCTCCGTGCTAATGCACTCCCGCAATCCTAAAACACCTCAAATCCGCTCATCTTTCTGCGAAAAATGGCTGCTTCTCGGTGTTTTGCGCGTCCCAAAGTCATGCTTTTTCATACAAGCATGAAATCCATGACCTTTTGACGCTTATACCATCTTATTATCAAATAATAATCCTGTATAAAAAAAAGAAAGGTGGGTAAAGGGACTCGAACCCTTGATATCCAGAACCACAATCTGGCGCGCTAACCAACTGCACCATACCCACCATATTATCTACCCGACGAATTTTGTGAATTCAGCCAAGTACCTCTTTATTAAATTGTTGTGGTTCTAACGAGCCTGGGGGGATTCGAACCCTCGACCTACGGCTTAGAAGGCCGTTGCTCTATCCAGCTGAGCTACAGACTCATAAGACTTAACTCTTCAGAACTAACCCTTCTTAATTCCTTGATTTAAGGCTTTAAGAAAGCGGGTGATGGGAATCGAACCCACGTATCTAGCTTGGAAGGCTAGTGTTCTACCATTGAACTACACCCGCATAAATCACCTATCGGGGTGACAGGATTCGAACCTGCGACCTCCTGGTCCCAAACCAGGCGCTCTAGCCAAGCTGAGCCACACCCCGTTATTATATTGTCTATACCTAATTCCCCGTGACACAAGATATATTATATATGATGGTTCTCAGCTTGTCAACATTATTTTTTATTTTTTATCTCATTTTTTTCGTTTTGTTCTATACATACAATAATTGAACATTTACCTTCGCATTTTCGTCAATCTCCATAACCATGTAGGATGGTTTGCGGCCAAGCTGTCTTGGATATGCGATACTGCCAGGATTCAGCGTGATAAGGCCTCCCTTATCCGAATAGGCCGGCCTATGGGTATGACCATACATCACGATATCCGCTCCTCTGATCCTCGCCTCCTTTTTCAGATATTCTTCATTCATGGAGACATAATACGGATGTCCATGCGTTATAAATATACGCTTCCCGCAAACCTCGAACTCTTCTTCTCTCGGAAGATCAGAAAAGAAATCGTTGTTTCCACTGACGATATGCGCCGGACAGTCCGCCAGCGCCCTTATATAATCCTCTCCGCCTTCCGTGTCTCCAAGATGTATCAGCATATCAATATGATCTGTTCTCTCAATAACCTTTTCCAGATTACGATGCGATTTGTGTGTATCACTAACAATCAATATCTTCATATTCTTCACCGTTGTATTCTTCTTTTTTCAATTATCTCTCTCATCTTTCTAAGCCCTTCGCCCCGGTGGCTCAGTTCATTCTTCTTTTCAGGAGATATCTCAGCACTGGTGCAGCCGTATTCCGGCAGGAAAAATATCGGATCATATCCAAACCCGTTCTCTCCCGCTATTGCATAACCGATCATTCCCTCCATCGTACCCCTCACCACTTCACTTGTCCCGTCAGGAAATTCCGCTGCAATCGCACATACAAACCTTGCCGTCCGATTTTTATCCGGCACACCTCTAAGCCTGTCAAGAATCGCCTGATTTTTTATATCATAAGACGTATCTTCCCCCATATAGCGGGCTGAATAGATTCCCGGCTCTTTGTTAAGGTAATCGATCTCAAGCCCCGAATCATCAGCAAGTATGATTGCATCCTTATACCTTGGATTGTTCGCAGCAATCTTAGCGATTCCCTTCGCTTTGATCAGTGCATTCTCCTCAAAGGTCTGCCCATTCTCCTCAATATCAGCCGTAATTCCTGCTTCCTTCTGAGAAAGGATTTCCATACCAAGTCCTTTCAGAATCATACGGATCTCAACCATCTTATGCTGATTTCCTGTCGCAAATATTATCTTTTCCATCTCTTATGCTCCTTTTATCCTCTTTGGCGGTTTCGGACCCAAAAACTGATAAAAATAAGTTTTTAACATCCCATTATAAATCTTCCGGTTCTTATCTGCTTTTCGTCCAAAATACTTTACTGCGTCCTCGTAGGAGGTTATCATATACGCAGACCACGAATCCAACTGGCCGAATCTCTCCCCAAACATCTGATATAACCGCGGCAGATCCTTCTTATCCTCCAGACGCTCTCCATACGGCGGATTCGTAATGATAAATCCATACTTCTTTGGATGGCTTAACTCCGATACGGAACGCTCCTGAAAATGGATCAGATGTTCTACCCCTGCCTCCTTCGCATTTCTTCTGGCTATCTTAATAACAGCTCCATCTGCATCATAGCCCTGTATATCAACGGGCACGGGATTCTCTATCATATCATTCGCTTCGTCCATCACATCATACCAGAGCTTTTTAGGAATCAGATTCCCCCACTCCTCCGATAAAAATGAGCGATTCATGCCCGGCGCAATATTGGACGCTATCATAGCTGCCTCAATTGGAAATGTACCGCTTCCGCAGAACGGGTCCACTAATATCCGATCCCTCCGCCAGGGCGTCAGCATAATAAGCGCAGCCGCAAGTGTCTCTGTAATCGGCGCTTTCCCTGCTATCTCGCGGTATCCTCTCTTGTGAAGCGACGTCCCGGAACTGTCAATTCCGACTGTCACCACATCTTTCATCAAAAATACTCTTACTGGATAGGAAGCGCCATCCTCTGGAAACCATTCTATATGATACCTCTCCTGCATTCTCCTTACCATAGCTTTTTTCATGATAGACTGTATATCAGAAGGGCTGAACAGCCTGCTTTTTACAGAAGCTGCTTTAGCCACCCAGAATTTCCCGTTTTTAGGAATATACTCTTCCCATGGCAGACTCCTCGTCTTTTCAAATAATTCCTCAAAGGTAACGGCTGTGAAACTCCCCACCTTCAAAAGAATCCTCTCTGCCGTTCGCAGAAATATATTCGCTCTGCACAGTGCATCCGCATCTCCGTAAAAGGTTACTCTTCCATCCTCTACCGCGGCAATCTCATATCCCAGTTCAACAATCTCTCTTTTTAAAACTGTCTCCAATCCAAAGTGGCAAGGAGCAATCAATTCCATCTTTTTCATTTATCTCTCCACATACATTGATATTACCTCTCCATCTTACTTGCTAATATATAGCTTTGTCAATCCTCAAACAAAAAAGAAGGATATGCTTTTACACATATCCCTCTTTCTGGCTGAATCAAATTAATAGTTGTTGCTTGTGTTTGATGTGTTCTTATTAGATGCGTTCTGGTTGGATGCATTCTTGTTTGAAGAATTCTGGTTGGATGCATTCTGATTGGATGCATTCTTGTTTGAAGAATTCTGGTTAGATGCATTCTGATTGGATGCGTTCTGGTTAGATGAATTATAATTTTTTGCCATTTTCAAATTCCTCCTAATCTTTTTGATTCGGAGTTATTATGTGTACTTTTCATTTTTTTATGTAACATATAAGAAATTAATATTTTTTTAATTTTTAGCTTGCTTTTTATTTCTTCCTATATTATACTATTTCTTGTAGAGAGAGAACTCTTTACAACCCCTTATTAATTATTTATACTCCCCTCAAAAGACCGATGGCTTCCCCCATCGGTCTTTTACTTTTTCCATATATTTCTTACCGCCCTCTCCTCCCAATGCTCCGTATAATAATCATAAGGATAAGCACGGGTATTAAAATCGGCGCTATGAGACTGATTATCCCTCCCACAACTGCAACTACAGCAATCAGAACTCCGATGATACCTAAAAGTATGACGATTAATTTCCACCATCCTCGCCCCGATGTCTCTATCCGCTTTACATAGCCGTCCTGCCGTTCATAGCCATACTGAGCATCAGATTCATAAGCATAACCCGAACCAGCGCCTGCTCCTTGTCTTCCTTCTGCTGCATCAATGACCGTCCGTGCGATCACCCATGGATCTCCAAGCCCGTCTATCACATCTTCTTCACTTTTTCCGCCTTTCACTTCATCAAGAATATACTGATTGTAATAATCCACATTCTCCTGCACTGCGGGAGCAGCAAGATCATTGCCGAGAGCTTCCCGCAATCTATCCAAAAACTCGTTCCTTGTCATCATATCCTCCTGTCTGTGTAATAAAAAACCTTGAACTTAGAATAACACATTTATATTCGTGTTCCAAGTCCAAGGTTCTTAATTTTTATGAAATGAATACCATTTATACTTCGAAAATCAAATCTCCGTATGACGGCATTGGCCATGCTTCTTTATCGACAATCATTTCCAACTTATCAACCGGCGCCCGGAGCGCTTCCATCGCCGGAACTACATCGAAATGATAGAATCTTGCTTTCGCTTCGCCTTCTTCCATAGCTGCCGCCTGACCCACCAGTTCAGAAAGCTTGACATTCGCCTTTTTCGTCTCTGCAAGAAGCTTCGATACCTCCTCTAAAGCTTCAGACTGTACAGATGTATCTGCTCCCGCAGTCTTCACAGCTATGACTGTATCAGCAAGAGATTTTGTATATTTAATAACAGCCGGTATAAACTGCTTACTTGCCATATCGATCATCGTACGCGCCTCAATATTAATCGCCTTCGCATAATTCTCATACTTGATCTCCGCGCGCGATTCAAGCTCCGCCTTTGTAAATACTTTAAACTTCTCAAACATAGCTACTGCTTTTTCCGTGGTAAGTGCTGGAATCGCCTCGACCATAGATTTGATATTCGGAAGTCCGCGCTTTTCAGCCTCTTTTACCCATTCATCAGAATAGCCATTTCCATTGAATACGATGCGCTGATGCTCCGCCGCGTATTTCTTGATCAGATCATGTACCGCAAGGCTGAAGTCGTCCGCGCTCTCAAGCACGTCGCACGCCTCTGCAAATGCTTCCGCAACGATAGTATTAAGTACAACATTCGGTCCCGCAATGGAATCTCTGGACCCAACCATACGGAATTCAAACTTGTTCCCCGTAAACGCAAACGGAGATGTTCTGTTCCTGTCTGTAGCGTCTTTCGCAAGCTCGGGTAATGTCCTTACACCTGTTTCAAGTCTTCCGCCCTTAATACTGTGCGTAGCCTCCCCTGTAACAATAAGCTGCTCCATCACATCCTCTAACTGTTCCCCAAGGAATATGGAAATAATTGCCGGCGGAGCCTCGTTCGCACCAAGCCTGTGATCATTACCTGGATCTGCCGCAGATTCGCGCAGAAGATCCGCATGTCTGTCAACCGCCTTAAGGATACAGGTCAGCACAAGCAAAAACTGAATATTCTCATGAGGCGTCTTACCCGGATCTAACAGATTTTTTCCATCATCTGTCGTAAGAGACCAGTTATTATGCTTCCCGGATCCATTCACACCCGCAAACGGCTTCTCATGCAGCAGACATTTCATACCATGCTGGCACGCAACTCTCTTTAAAGTCTGCATTACAAGATGATTATGGTCAACGGCTACATTCGCCTCTGCGTAAATCGGCGCAAGCTCATGCTGTGCCGGCGCAACCTCATTATGCTGTGTTTTGGCAGTCACTCCGACCTTCCACAGTTCTTCATTCACATTCTTCATAAATCCGGCGATTCTCTGACGGATCGTTCCGAAATAATGATCATCTAACTCCTGTCCTTTCGGAGGCATCGCCCCAAAAAGTGTACGCCCAGTATAGATCAAATCCTTCCTCTGAAAGAACTTCTCTGCATCCACAAGAAAATATTCCTGCTCTGGTCCGACAGAAGGAGTTACCTTCTTCGATGTAGTATTTCCAAACAAGCGAAGGAGTCTAATTGACTGCTCATTAATTGCTTCCATAGAACGAAGAAGAGGCGTCTTCTGATCAAGCGCTTCTCCTGTATAGGAACAGAACGCCGTAGGGATACAGAGTGTAGCGCCTGCCGCATCATGCCTTACAAATGCAGGAGACGTACAGTCCCATGCCGTATATCCTCTTGCCTCAAAGGTCGCGCGCAATCCTCCTGACGGAAATGAAGATGCATCCGGCTCTCCCTTGATCAGCTCTTTTCCAGAAAAACTCATCAGAACCTTGCCATTTAAAAGAGGCGCGGAAATGAATGAATCATGTTTTTCCGCCGTAACGCCCGTCAAAGGCTGGAACCAATGAGTATAGTGGGTAGCACCCTTCTCAATTGCCCATTCCTTCATCTCATGTGCAATAACATCCGCCGTTGCCAAATCCAATTCTTTGCCTTCCTCAATCGTCTTCTTTAAATCTCTGTAGACTTTTTTCGGCAGACGCTCCTGCATCACGCTGTCATTAAACACGTCTTTCCCGAAAATATCTGCTACATTAAATGCTTCGCTCATATCGTTCCTGTTCCTTTCTTAATCTCGAAATTCTCACTGCGCCTACACCCCCTGCCGCTGGCGGCTTCTTTCGGATTTATGGCGACTTAAGAAAAAAAGGCATTCCAATGGTGATTGGAACGCCTTTGTTCTTACTACGCCTGTTAGTATAACTCAATCTTCTTAAAAAGGCAAGCAAAAATTATATATAATTATCTAATTTTTACGCCTTTCCAACAGAACCGAACAATTCCATCTTCTCTTTTACTTTCGCAACGATTGCTTCTGCGCCCGGTTTCAGTAATTTACGCGGATCAAATCCCTTTCCTTCAAGGTCTTTTCCAGCCTCAATGTACTTACGTGTTGCATCAGCAAATACTAACTGACACTCCGTATTAACATTGATCTTAGCTACTCCAAGATCGATTGCTTTTTTGATCATATCATCCGGAATACCTGTACCGCCGTGAAGAACTAACGGCATATCGCCTGTCAGCTTCTGAATCGCATCCAAAGTCTCAAAGCTTAACCCCGCCCAGTTTTCAGGATATTTACCATGAATATTGCCGATACCTGCTGCCAGCATGTCTACACCAAGGTCAGCGATCATCTTACACTCGTTAGGATCTGCGCACTCACCCTGTCCAACAACACCGTCTTCTTCGCCGCCGATTGCTCCAACCTCTGCCTCAAGAGACATTCCTTTCTCTCTGCAGATCTCAATCAACTCTTTTGTTTTAGCAACATTCTCCTCAATCGGATACTTGGAACCGTCAAACATGATAGAAGTAAATCCTGCTTCAATACACTTCTTACATCCATCGTAGCTGCCGTGATCAAGATGCGTAGCAACAGGAACTGTAATTCCCATCTCTTCTACCATAGCCTCTACCATAGCCTCTACCGTCTTAAAACCTGTCATGTACTTTCCTGCACCCTCAGAAACACCTAATATAACCGGAGATTTGCACTCCTCTGCCGCCTGAAGAATTGCTTTTGTCCACTCAAGGTTGTTAATATTGAACTGACCTACTGCGTAGTGGCCCGCTACTGCTTTCTGCAGCATCTCTTTTGCTGATACCATCATATCTTCTATTCCTCCAATTCATTCAGCCTGTACCAGATTATGTAAATCTGTTACAAACATAATAATTTTGCTTTTTATATTATATCTCATAAAGCCGAAAAAAACAATATAAAAATCCCCCTCAAAGATTTCTCTTCAAGAGGAATTTTAAAATGACTCCAAGGGGAATCGAACCCCTGATTCCAGCGTGAGAGGCTAGCGTCTTGACCGCTTGACCATGGAGCCATATCTCGTACTTGCTTATAATAACAAATAATATTCCAAAAAGCAAGTACTTTTTTTACTTTCGGCATATTTTTTTATCTTGCTGCAGCCCTATACTTTTTCTCCGAATCATTACCCTTAAAATGCAAAGAATCTATGTGCTTTTTCGGCACCATGATCGACAATTCCTGTTTATAATTCTGTATAATGACTTCATCATGAGAGCCTCCGTATTCGCCGTCCAGCGTCCACGGAATCTCTTCCAGCGACTCGAAGGCGATCTCGCCGGTTCTGAATGTAAACATATATTTCGTGTCTATCTGTTCAATCAGAAGCGCTGCCACGATCTCCTGAAGTTCTAACGGATTCTTCGGCGTCTTGATCAATGTCACCTCAAACAAACCATCGTCAAAAACCACCTGCCTGCCGATCATACTGCGAAATCCTCCCACCGAACGCGAATTCGTCACCATTCCAAAGATAAACTCGTCCTCGACACTCTCACCATCATGCGTGAATTTTATCCTGTAAGACGGCACATTAAACAGACGCTTTGTCCCTTCCAAAACATAGGCAAGATGACCGAGTACATTCTTTACCTCCTGTCTTGTCTCATAGGAAACATCTGTAAACAATCCAAAAGCAGCAATATACACAAAAATGTCATCATTAAACCTCCCCACATCGCACGGGAACACTTCTCCATTCACCGCATTATCCGCCGCTTCGAGAAGATTTTTTGGAATATGAAGACTATTGGCAAAGTCATTGGTTGTCCCTGTAGGAATATAACCTATTGGCAGACGTTGCTTACGCTTCATCATACCCGTAACCACTTCATCCAAAGTTCCGTCGCCGCCGCTGCAGACAATCAGATCATATTCCTCCGACTCACATTCCTGAACCTTCCGGTAGGCGTCGCGGTACGATTGTGTCGGGTATATGACAACCTCATAGCCTGCCTTCACAAATATATCTACAATATCGGATATTTTGGGTTTTAGCAACTCTTTTCCCGCATAGGGATTATAGATAAACAGTAGTTTTTTCATTAGAAAATACCCCCTTATAAATCAGCCAAAGTTTTACTTAGAAGAAAAAAGGGCATCTAAATGCCCTTTTAAGTACACATCTATGCTCCTTTAGTATGTACTTTCATCTAATGCCCAACCGCCAGAAAGGCTTCCACTCCTTCAATCGCATTCGATTCATCATCTCCATCTGCTACAACCACGAGGTTCGTTCCTTTTGTCAGTTTCAGGCTCATCATACCCATGATACTCTTCGCATTGATCTTCTTTTCATCTAACTCAATATAGACCTTACTGGAATACTGACTTGCTTCCTGAACAAGATGCGCGATCGGACGCGCCTCCATATCCATATTAGCTTGAATCGTAACAGGTTTTTTAATCATAACTGCTATGCCTCCTTATGTTCCCTTAACCTATCAGCTATCTCGCTCAGTTTTCTAAGACGATGGTTTACTCCAGATTTTCCTAAAGGTGTCTCCAAAGCAGTCCCCAGTTCCTTAAGCGGCGCATCCGGATATAAAAGACGCGCAAGAGCGATTGTTCTTAATCCTTCCGGCAGCTTGTCAAACCCAACTGTATCACGGATATACTCGATATCCTCTCTTTGTCTTACCGCTGCGGAAACTATCTTCTTGATATTGGCTGTCTCACAATTCACCTTCCGATTGACGCTGTTGCGCATCTCCTTCATAATACGGACATTCTCAAGCTCCATCAGTGCGCCCGGCGCCTCCATGACATTCAGCACATCTACGATCTGAGCGCCTTCTTTAAGATACACAATGTAATTATTCTTACGTATTACAATCTTCGCATCCAATCCAAAAGAATGAATCATATTCTTGAGGTACTCCGCCTGTTCTTCCAGATTGCATACAATCTCAAAATGATATGATTTGTTCGGATTGCTCATAGAGCCTGCTGCAAGAAACGCCCCTCGTATATACGCTCTTTTACAGCATACTGCCTGTACCATCGCATGCTTCACAGCCAATAGTTCTTCGCCCTTCCCGTAAAGCATATAATTAAAGCTGCCTTTCTGCGGATTACTGCGAATCACAATATCAGTTTTAATATTAAATGTTTTTTTCATCAATGTAAAGCATTTTCTTGCAACTGGAAAATTTTCTGTTCTAAATCTCAATGCGCACGTTCCGTTTCTGGCTTCATAAAATTCTCCACACATGCCAAATATTGCGGATAGTTCCGCAAGATTACAATGTCTTGCTTTCGCATACTGCACTGCCAGCTCTTCCTTTATCTCACCCGAAAATGACATGTTAAAGCTCCTATCTTGCTTTCGTTATAGTATCTTTCCCAATATCCCTGTGTTCAATCCGTATTCCATAATTTTCCGCTTTTTCAAGCGCTTCATACAGTTCATTTGCCAAAGTCACTGATCGGTGCTTTCCTCCCGTACATCCGATACCGATCACTAACTGAGTCTTTCCCTCGGCAATGTAATTCGGAATCAAAAACTCCGTCATGTCAAGAAGCTTTTCCAAAAATGCCCCAGCCTTGTCATTCTCCATCACATAATCCCTGACTGCCCTGTCATTCCCGCTTAAGGGACGCAGTTCTTCTATATAATATGGATTGGGCAGAAAACGCACATCGAACACAAGGTCCGCATCACTGGGAATCCCATATTTAAATCCAAAGGACAATACCGTAATATACAGATTCTTGTATTCTTTATTCTGCACAAAGATTTTTGCAAGCTCTTTTCTTAGTTCCCTTGTTAGCATATGACTGGTGTCCACAAGATAGTCCGCTTTTTTCTTCAGAAATTCAAGTTTTTCTCTTTCTCTTCGGATCCCCTCGTCTACCCGCCCGCTGTTTCCCGACAGAGGATGAAACCTTCTGGTCTCTTTATATCGCTTTATCAGGACATCGTCACTGGATTCCAGATATAATATCTCATACTGTAATCCGGCGCCGTCAAGATCTCTCATTACAGCTTCCAACTGCCTGAAACTCTCTCCGCTTCGGATATCCACACCGAGCGCCGCCTTGTTTATCTCGGAACCCGGCACGGCAAGAAGCTCCGCAAGCTTCGGAATCAAAGGAACCGGAAGATTATCCACACAAAAATACCCCATATCCTCCAGCATCTTGAGCGCCGTACTTTTACCGGCTCCCGACATCCCCGTAACTACTACAAACCGCATATTAGAATTCTCCTAACCTTTTTACTTCCGGCTCTAATATAACTTTTGAGTCGGCGTACACTTTTTCTGAAACCTGGCGCATAAGCTCTGAAATATCCGCCGCCGTGGCATGGTCTCTATTGATCACAAAACCGCAGTGCTTTTCTGACACCTGCGCTCCTCCTACCCGAAAGCCCTTAAGACCGGCATCTTGAATCAGCTTGCCCGCAAAATATCCTTCCGGTCTTTTAAATGTACTTCCTGCGCTTGGAAATTCAAGCGGCTGCTTCGACACCCTCTTCTCCTTTAATTCATCCATCAAAGTCTTTATTTCCTGCGCATCGCCATTTCTCAACTCAATCACTGCCTCAAGCACGATATATCCGTTTTTCGCAATGATACTCGTACGGTATCCCAGTTCAAGCTTCTGCACGGGGATCGTGAATATCCTGCCTTCCTGCGAAAGCACCGTCACCTGCTTTAGCACATTCTTCATCTCACCGCCGTAAGCCCCTGCATTCATAACGCAGGCCCCGCCAAGCGTTCCCGGTATCCCTGCCGCAAATTCAAATCCCGCAAGACCATTCTCAAGCGCTCTAGCCGCGATACCCGACAGCAATGCCCCCGCCTGAGCTTCGATACGATTCCCGGTCACTCTGATCTGATTCATGGATTTATATACCTGAATCACAACGCCTTTGTATCCGTCATCTGACACGAGAAGGTTGCTTCCATTCCCGATAATATAATAGGGCATCTGCACCGCCCTGCAGCGGGCAATGATTCCTGCAAGCTCATCTTTTGTACCCGGTGTCACAAAAAAATCTGCCGGGCCGCCGACCCGAAACGTCGTGTGCGCCTCCATAGGCTCGTTTAGCTTGATACTCTCCTCCGGTAAAATCTTCCTTAACTCATCATAAAACTTCTGATTCATATTATAATCTATATTCTCCTTGATAAATATTCATTTTTCAAATCCATCATACACTAATTATAATTCAAATTCAACGCACACTTGCAAATTCCCCACAGATGCGTTATATTAAAATTCATATAATCTAAATTTAAAAGGAGTTGATTTACAAGTGGACTCGGGTGACGCCGCGCAGCTAATAACCTTATTAATTCTGTTAATGCTTTCCGCATTCTTTTCATCAGCGGAGACTGCATTGACAACCGTAAACCGAATCCGGATACGCAGCCTTGCCGATGAAGGCAATAAGCGGGCGCAGACTGTACTAAAGATTACAGACGATTCCGGTAAGATGTTAAGCGCCATTCTGATAGGAAATAATATCGTAAACCTTTCAGCCGCATCGCTTACAACGACACTCGCATACAGCCTCGGCGGTTCGATGGTCGCTATTGCCAACGCTGCTTTAACCGTTGCTATCTTATTATTTGGAGAGATCACGCCAAAGACAATGGCAACTCTTCATGCTGAAAAGCTGTCTCTAACCTATGCAGGCATCATTAATCTTTTTATGAAGATCGCAACGCCGGTTATTTTTCTGATTAACGGACTGGCGAGGGGTGTGCTCATACTTATGCGTGTAGATCCTGACGCTAAGAATAATATCATGACAGAGACAGAACTTCGCACAATTGTGGATGTAAGCCATGAAGACGGCGTAATCGAATCTGACGAGAGGGAGATGATTTATAACGTGTTCGACTTAGGTGACGCTAAGGCCAAAGACGTTATGGTTCCGCGTGTCCATGTGACATTTGCCGATGTGAACAGCACATATGAAGAACTGCTCGGGATTTTTCGGGAGGATAAGTTCACACGCCTTCCTGTCTTCGAAGAGACTACTGACAATGTCGTCGGTACGATTAATATGAAGGATCTGCTGCTGTTTGATAATACGAAGGAATTCCATATCAGAGATATTCTCAGAGAGGCTTACTTCACTTATGAGTACAAGAATATCTCAGAGCTTCTTGTGGAAATGCGTCAGGCTTCTTTCAATATAGCTATTGTATTAGATGAATATGGCGAAACCGCCGGACTTATTACACTAGAGGACCTACTTGAGGAAATAGTCGGGGAGATTCATGACGAATATGATGAGAATGAAGATGATTTTATTCTGAAGATCTCCGAAAATGAATATATAATTGAAGCTTCTATGAATCTGGACGACTTGAATGACAGACTTGATCTATCTTTGGAATCTGAGGATTACGATTCCCTCGGCGGATTTATCATCGAACGACTTGACCGCTTCCCAGAAACCGGCGATTCTCTTGTGACTGAGGATAATATCCGGCTGGTGATCGAGTCACTGGATAAGAACCGCATTGAATCCGTTCATATGTATCTTCCATATAAGCTTCCTCCTACAGATGATTAAGTATGCAATAATCTCCGCTGTTTTTAGACAGCGGAGATTTTAAGCTGTTTGTCAATGCCTGATAATGATTCCTCAATAAATTATCATTGGGATATCCAATATCTGTACGAAAAAAAGAAACTGATCATCTCCATAACGATTGTCCAGATCCACATCCCGAACATTCTTTGCCACGAGACAAATTCTTGATGGTGCAAAAGACTCTGTATCTGCATCTTCTTTTCTTCAAAAATCTGCACAAAAAAGTCGAAGTCCGACCAGTATGAAGGCAGATAATCACTTCCGGGCGCTGCAAAACCAATTCCCATTATAAGCACCTCTGCCGCCAAAACTCCGCACAAGATTATAACAACTTTTCTTTTTCCTGCTTTTATTCCGAATAGTATTAGAAATACTGCCGCCAGAAGAAAATAGAGCAGACACACCGTTGTATAATACAGATGCCCGTCAATTCTCTGCTGTCCCATGCCTCCGATCACTGTTTCCAACGTACTGAATGCTATGTCCGAAGATACCGTCTTTTCCGCCTTTTTCGCAGCAACACCGTCAAATAATGTTCCCTCTTCTGACGGAACAATGCACAGCGGCTGGTTCCCCGCAAGAATCCCCGCAATCTCATACTCTGTATTCTCCCACTTAATCTTCATCCCAAGTACATTATCCGAACCAAACAATGCCCTTACAGTTTCTCTATCCAGCAGGCACACCGAGGTCTCACCTTCTATGAAATATCTCCCTGCACATAATCCTCTTCCAAAGACGGCACCTGGCTGTCCCTTCATCTGATACAGAGATACCATCTGTTCTCTCCCTGTATTTTCAATGCAGACTGGCACTTTCCCTTCTGATCTCCACAGAACTGCTTCAGAAAATATTTTATCTGCCTCATTTCCTCTGACTATCATAGTAAGCACATCTTCTGTTATCTCTTCCTTGCCAAAGGCGAGTCCCATGATATCCGCATATGAAAGAAGCTGATGCAAATGACTAATGATCAGGAAATTCAACAATACAGAAAGCAGTAAGCCAGCCGCTTTAATTATTCTTTTATCCGTACCCTGTCACCTCCCGTCACAAATTTTTCGGATGACACGATAATCTGATCTTCTTTTCCAAGCTCTGAAGTAATTGCAGCCTTTGTTCCGTCCTTCTCAAGCACAGTAACAGGAACACGCTTCGCCGCCTGCTGCGTTCCAAGCATCTGTTCTGTCTCCTCAATAATCAGACAATATGCCCCTTCTACATCTTCGCGGAGAGCAGATAACGATATTACCTGCTCATATTCCTCTTCCGATTCTGCCTCCGTCTTCCAGATAAATGTCTCAGACTCCTCTGCTCCTGATCCTTCCGGCAGCGCCGCATACCAAAAACAGCCCGGCTCTTCTTCCTGCCCTTCGTCCGTCTTTCCCGCCTCCATTTCCACAGACTCTATCACCGTCTCCGTCTTTCCTCCGGAAGCGAACTGAACCGAGACATCCAAGCCTTTCGCGATCTTGTCCTCATCTTCCTTTCTGATCTCTCCTCTAAGTTTCCACCCGCTATTTCCAAGGGAAATATACTCTGTCCCGGCAGTAATAATTCCAACTTGTATACTATTTTCAAGTACCATACAATCCTGCCCTGCTAAAATTTTTCCCCCCGCCTTCTTATATCCCTTCAATATCTTAAGTTCTTTTCTCACGGCTTCCACCTGCTCCCCGACCGCCTGCACGCTTGCCTTTGCCGCCTCCTGCGCATCTGCGTTGTTCTTATCCTGAGCGGCGTCTTCTTTCTTCGCCAAATTATAAGCAGCCTGCGCCTGCGATCTTTCCTGCCTTGCGGCCTCTGTCTCTGTCTTTGCCGCCAGATATGTTTCTTTAAGCTCCTGCTCTTTCAGTGTATCGCCCTCTCCTCCTGTCTCCTGCTTTTCTTTGTCTCCCTCTGCCTCTTTATCTGCTTCTTTTTTCTTATTTGACAACTTTTTCTTATAAGCTTCCCACGCTGCCTTCGCTTTCTTCTCTTTACTCTCTGCCCTCTGAAGCTTCTTCTTTGCTTCCGAAAGAGCTTGGTACGCACCCTCTGCCGCCGGCACTCTGGCAGGCTTTCTGGCGGATATCTGCTGTTCTTTTTTCTGCAGTTCTAACTGCGTTAATTCATCCTGCTTTTTTTCAATCTCCCGCTCAAGATATTCTTTTCTGAACCGGACCAGACATTCCCCTTTTTTTACTTTACTACCCCGGGCAGCCGTCCATTCCACCTGCTGCCCTTCCCACAGAAATATCTTTTCTTCTTTCTTCGGTACTACGTTCCCTGTTCCCTCATAGATATAAGAAAGCCTGCCGCGTCCCGCACTCTGCACTTTTACCTGCGCTACCAGCACGGAATCCGCCGCGCGGGAAAGTACCGTGCATACGGCCATAACAGCGATAAATATAAAAAATACCTTCACAGCCAATCTTCTGCCTGTCTTCACTTTCATATCCCTCCTTTAAAAGCTTCCCGAGGCGGCAATACCTTTTTCCAAACTTTCTCTCCCGCACAAAAACAAGAGTACTGCCGGAAGAAGTGTAATGATAGATGCCGCAAATGCAGACCGGATTTCTTCCTTCACCATCATCGGGAGATACAGGGATAACGGCTTTAACGTCTCCGTCTTCAAGTATGTAAGCGGCTGTTCCACTGCATTCCAATATTCTAGAAAACCAAGTACCAGAACAGAAAAGATTCCCGGCATCCCAAGCGGTATTCCAATCCTTGCAAAGATACAAAAGTTTCCCGCACCGTCAATTTTTGCCGCTTCTATCGTCTCTTTCGGAATCGCGGCAAAAGATTTTGATAGAATGAACATCGGCAGCGCAGAAAACACTCCCGGCAGTATCACGGCCAGATATGTGTCTAACAGCTTTAAGGTGTCTAACACCAGATAACCCGACACCATCGTCACCTGAAACGGAAGGAGCAAAAGCAGAATATACAAAAATCTGACCGCCGATTTCCCCGGAAATTCAAACCGCGCGAATGCCCACGCCGCCGGCACTGTTATCAAAAGTTGCCCCGCAAGCACTCCGACAGATAGAATCGCCGAATTCCAGAAAGCTTTAAAATATTCCGGCGAATCCAGAAGAAGCCTTACATACGCCTGAAGAGTCGGGTACTGCGGGAACAGGCTAAACCGTGTCTTCGTTCCATAATCTGAAAGAACTGCTCCGCAAGTTTCCATCAGTTCCTGCTTTCCCATCAAAGAATTCGTGCACAGCATGATAAGCGGCATTACCATAAAAATAAGCAGCGCTGCCAAAACAATGCGTATCAGGAGCGCCCGTATCTTTCTTTTTACCATAAAATATTTTTCACCTCTTCTTCTATGCTCTGTCTGATATCACTCTTTCTAATCCCGTCCTGCTTATATTATAATTTAGCCGTCACAGTCAGAGAAAAAGAGACGTAACAATACGCCTCCTCCCAGAAGCAGCCCGCCCGCAGCGAGCACAAGCAGGGAAGCCGCCGCCGTAAGCTTCTGAATATCAAGGCTTACAAACCAGTTATTGAATAAATGCTGCAGCATGTAGATACTTTCATGAGGATAATCTCCTGACAGAAGATAAGCTTCCCGAAATACCCGAAACGCATTGACGAAGGAAAGCAGGGCCGTCACAAATGCTGTTTCTTTAAGCTGCGGCAACGTAATATAATAAAAACACGCAGCTTCTCCCGCCCCCTGTACTCTTGCGGCCTCGTACTGTTCTTTTTCAATGCTGACGATCCCCGTCATCCAAAGGATCATATCGTATCCCAGGTTTTTCCAGATATAACAGGCGACCAGCACCCAAAAAGCGGCATCGCAGTTCAGCCAGTCCGTTCCCCCAAAGCCAAGTTTTCCTACCAGAAGATTCAGCCATCCCTTTTCGTCAAAAAGCAGCTGAAAAAATACAACAACAGATGCCGCAGGGATCGCCATCGGCAGCATAAATCCGCTTTTCATCCACCCTGTATCCGCAAATCTCTTTTCTCTTTTTTCAGCAGCTGTCTTATGTTCATGCCCCGGCCTTGTAACATTCTCGAACAGAACCGCAATACACAGAGATAAGATCAAAAGCAGCGGAAGACAGATTATCATAAACTTTCCTGTATTCACGGCAGCAAGCCGAAAGGCTTTATTTTCTATCACCTCACGGTAATTCGCCAGCCCTACGAACTCTCCGCCTACCGCCTTAAGACAAGAACGCCGGAACACATCTGCAAATGGGATCAGCACAAATCCAGCCGTACCGATAAGATTTGGGAGCAGGAATAACCATATGCTCCTGCTCCCCGTTTTTTTATTCTGCAAGGTACAGCTCCACTTTCTTTCTGATATTTTCCGCCCCTTCTTTAGCATTGATGCTTCCTCCGAGAACCTTATCCGCTTCATCCCGATAAATATTCCACACCGCTCGATCTTGATTCGCCGGATTCTCAAGCGTTTCACACAATCCTACAAAATCCTCCATTTCATCTTCCGTCGGATATTGCGCACTTATCGAAAAATCCTCTCCGTCGATATTACCGCTTACCGACATGGAATAAGCGGTTGCATATTCATCGTTTACTTCCTGCTTTTTCGCTTCCAGCGCCGAACGCATAACCGGAAATCCATCGTCTAACTTCGCCTCCTGCAGTTCCTCCGAAAACAGGTATTTTAAAAACTCCTCCGCTATATCTTCCTGCTTCGTGTTACTGTTGATCCCGGCGATCGCTTCCGGTATGTAATAATTTTTCAGAACTTTGACTTTAAACTTCTTCTCGCGTGCGATCTCATATGGTATCACCATGTTCGACAGATTAGATACTCTGTCTGTAGCCACCATATCCGGATGATTGGTAATATAGATATCTCCGGGATTCGCGAACAATGTATCCTGTTCACTCTCCATATTCTTTTCTTCAAAGAATTCTGTCTTTGAATTCTCTGCAATATCTGCAGAAAGCTCCAAAAGCTGCTCCATCTTTGTTTTATCCACAGAGCCATCCTTCTTGATCAGTTCCTCTTGATACATCTGAAATAGGAAATCTCTGATATATTCTTTACTTGTAACGCCAAATATTCTTGCATCCGGATTTTTTTCAAGATACACCTTCAGGCTGTCCAGTGAATCCAGCGCTCTTTCTATCTGCTCATCTCCGAACATAATGGGAACTGTAAATTTCACAGGAATGCCATATACTTTTTTGTCCTTCTGTACAGTATTCTTCACGATATTTTCCAGATAAGCGTTTTCCTTCATAAGCTTTTTTAAAATTTTTGTCAGATCCGTGAGAATTCCTTTTTCGATATAAGCATCCGCCGGAAGCCCGTTAAGCAATAGCACATCCGCCCCCTTTCCTCCAAGAAGCTCTGTATTCAGAGTTCGGATATCATCAGAAGAAATCTCCCCTGCTCCTTTTCCGGAATTGTTGAATTCCACTTTTACATTCGGGTTATCTCTCTGAAATCCGACGATCGCCTGTCGTATTGTATCGCTCTCCAAAAGCCCGAATACCTGAAGCGTATGCTCCGGAACGGCCGCCACATCCTTGTCATATACATAGCGGGCGAGGCTGAAAGTCATTGTCTTCCACTGCATATACAGCACATAAAACTCCCCTTCATCCTTGCAGACCATTCCTGCGCTGGAATTTACAGGAGATCCCATTGCTCCCATATTTCCGTCCATAATCACTTCCCGGCTGTCGTCTCCGATCCTCATGCGTGCAATGCCTTCCTCCGTAACCATATACCAATTCTTCCCATCATTGCATAACTGTCCGTTCTCTTCCCCATCATAGGGAAATGTTCCCAGTTCCTCTAAATCCTTGTTATAGACTGTATATTTCCCATCCTCTGTATTTACAGCCACCGTTTTGTCTTCTCCTGCGAACATCAGCTCCTGAGAATCGGTGCCTGAATCTCTGGTCTTAATCTCTTTGATCATTTCCAGCGTATCCGCGGATACAACAACAACCTTTGAGTTGTAGATATCCTGAAGCCAGTAATTCCCACCATCATCAACTAAAAAGCTTGCGATATGCGGATATCCGTACTCTTTCTTTTTCTCAAGATACGGAATTTTTAATTCGGTCCCATTCTTTGCATCTGTACTCCTGAGAATATGGGTTTTTCCATTATCATCTTTCCCGATTACAAATTGTACGCCATCTTTTGTCTCATTCACCGCAAGCGGATAAAACCCTTCTTTGCATACCTTTAAAACCCAATCAAGAGGGCTCTTCATCCATGACCCTTCGATATATTCATAACGATTAACTTCTGTATTCTCTACACTGGAAAACAGCACCAGATTTCCTTCCTTTGTCTTCGCTATGTTAAGCCCTCGCTCTCCTTCCCCGAATGGAAGCTCTACCTCTTTTTCCACATATCTTCCCTTAGCGGCTTTGCTTCCCCCTGCGCCCTCTTTTTTTCCTTTTCCCTCTGTCCCGGCACATCCGTTCAATATGCCCGAAGCCAAGATAACTGTCAGTATGATCAGTAACATACATCCGAAATTTTTGCTTTTCATTCTCTTGATCAACCTCCTTATTTCTTATGCATAACACTATATCAGCGATTTCTCAAAAAGACTTTTAAAAACCTCATAAAATCTTAAAGAATTTTTGAGATTTGTCTGTTATGATAAATAAGAAGGATTTTGTCCATAATAACTGGAAAGAAGGAATTTTTCATGCACATCTTAATTATAGAAGACGACAGGGAACTCAGCAGCGCCTTAAAGCAACAGCTGCAGGAGCGAAATCATTATGTCACCTGCTGCCACAATGGAAGCGAAGCGCTGTATTGCGCTATGAATGGGGTATATGACCTGATACTTTTAGACCGGATGCTGCCGGAGATTGACGGCTTATCCATTCTCCGCTCCATCCGCCAGAATAAGCTCACGACCCCTATCATACTGACGACAGCCCTCGGGGCCGTCAGCGAACGCATCGACGGACTGGACTGCGGAGCCGACGATTATCTGGTGAAGCCCTACGCCATAGAAGAATTGATGGCACGGATACGGGCGCTGTCAAGAAGGCCAAGGATGCTGGCGGAACATGAAACGCTCTCTTATCTGGATATCAGTTTTAATCCCGATGGAAGGCTTCTCATCTGCAAGGGCAAAGAGCTTCGTCTGTCCGGGCGGGAAGCGCTGCTTTTAGAGTTTTTCCTTAAAAATCCCGAAAAAACTCTGGCAAGAGAACAGATTTTCAATCGTGTATGGGGACCGGACGGGATTGTAGAAGACGGGAATCTGGATACCTATATTTATTTTCTCAGAAAACACCTGCGCACCTTAAAGAGCCGGACCGTCATACGGACTGTACACGGTCTGGGTTATCGGATGGAGGATTCTTATGTTTCCTGAATTACAGAAAAAATTAGTCAGGCTATATACCTTCAGCACAGGGATGATCCTGACTGTCATACTCATGGTCACATTTGTATTCTACCTGTCTTCCCAGCAGAGCCGCATGGAAGCTTCTTTTTCCGACCATTTTTTCACTCTGTCGTCGAAGCTTCAGACAGAATCTACCTTCACAGACTCTTATCTCGCACAGTTAGAAACAATGCACAGTCTCATTATATATATAGAAGAAAATGATGCGCCCTTTTTCTTTCCAGGCGCTTACGTTCCGCACACTAACCGGCAACGGCTCGTTGAGAAAGCAAAAGATAGGGCGGCAGCCGAAGGAATCTATCCAAATTCCCACCCTATTTCCTCCAACCTCCTGCAGTCTTCTCTCTTCAGGATCGCGGGTACTCATTACGATTCTTATCTTGGCTCCCTCCTAATCATACAGACAGTTTCCGGGTATAAAAAACTCATTCTGATCCAGGATATCACCGGGAGCAAAATGAAGCTTATACGAAACGGTTTTCTCTATCTGTTGATTGATATTCTTGGAATCTTCCTCCTGTTTCTGACTGGGAAGAGCTTTGTTGCCCGCTCCTTAAAACCCTTAGAGGAAATGTACCTGAAACAACAGGATTTTACAGCTTCCGCCTCTCATGAACTGCGCTCTCCTCTTGCTGTGATCCGGACTGCTGCAGATGCTGCTTCACATACTTCCGGGAGTCAGGAAAAGTATTTGAACATTATTAAAGATGAGTGCCAGCGCGGGAACGCGCTTGTCAAAAATCTCCTGCTGCTCTCATCTGCACAGCAGGAAAACTGGAATGTTAATATGCGCTATTTTGAACTTGACGAGATGCTCCTTCACCTGATGGAATTGTACGAACCCTTATGCAACGCAAAAGGCGGAACGCTTCTCCTCACTCTTCCAGAAGAAACACTCCCACCTGTGTATGCAGACTCTGAATTATGCCTGCAGATATTTACCATTCTTTTAGACAATGCCATCGCATACGGTCTGCCAAATGCCGGAAAGATCATTCTGGGAGCTTCCCGTTCACACTCAGGCGTGACTGTCTGTGTGACAGACTTTGGATCGGGAATCAGCGACGAAGAAAAGTCTCTGATCTTCGATCCGTTCTATAGACAAGACAAATCCCGGAATGATAAGACGCATTTTGGCCTCGGTTTAGCAATCGCCGCCAGACTCGCAAAACTTCAGCATATAAAGCTTTGGGTAAGAGATACCGAGGAAGGAGGCTGCACCTTCGAAGTCATATTCAGCGGATGATGACCGCATGAAGCTTTTCGAGCTTTTCCTGCTCCTTTTCACTGAATTCTTTATCTGTAACAACCCCTGTGTAATCTCCCAGATGGTTGATCCTTGACATGGCCTGTCTGTCGAATTTGGACTGATCGACTACCAGATAGGCTTTCCTGCATTGCTTTGGAGTATGGCGCTTTAACCACATCTTATCAATCGTTGGCGTCATTACTTCAAACTCCTCATTGATGGATGCCGCGCCAAAGAAACCGATATCGAACTTAAAATCTTCAAGCATCTGCGTAGCGTAATGTCCGAACATGCTTCCCGTAGATTTCTGAACATGCCCTCCGCAGATGAACAGCTCTGCCTCGCTGTTCTTTAGCATCTGCGCGATCTCCAGATCATTGGTCACGATCATAATCTCCGGTATATCCTTGATCAGCCGTGCAATCTCGAAGGTCGTCGTACCTGCATCCAGAAACACGGTCTCACCTTTTTCCACAAGAGATGCACAGATACCTGCCAGATGTCGCTTCGCATCCATACAGCTTGTCTGCTTATCTGCATAGGTTACTTCCTGTTTGGCAACCGCACCGCCATGACATCTTCTAAGGACATCTTCCTTCTGGAGTTTTACCAGATCTCTTCGTATGGTCATGGCACTGACATTCAGATCCTGTGCCAGTTCTTCCACCTGAACGCTCCCCTTTCTTTGAACCAGTTCTACTATTTTCGACTGTCTCTCTGCAGCAAGCATATCCGCTCCCTCTTTTCTAAATCGATTCTCCGTTCTTACGTCCACTTTCCTGCCATCCTTTCGTACAAAAAACGGTCGCCGGCAGTTTCCTTTTTCCGCCGGCTTTCAAACCGTCCCAAATCCCAGCATTATTGTTGAAGGCAGTGAAAGCACCGCTCCCACTGCCTATATTTTACATGATTACATAAAAATACTCAATACCAATACTTCCACAACTCCGACCGCCCATGCAATCGTTGATGTAACGGACCATACTGTAAGCTGGTCTTTTGCCTCGCGCACGCCAAGAGTTCTGTTAACAACCCAGAAATAACTGTCATTAAAGTATCCAAAGAACAGTGAACCCACACAGCAGGCAACTGCGCCAAGCAGTGGACTTACATTCGCCGCTACAAGAATCGGTGCGGAGATACCGGCTGCTGTTGTCATAGCAACAGTCCCTGAACCCTGAATGAATCTCATCGCCGTAGAGATGATAAGCGGAAGAATGATAATCGGAACTGCCGTTCCTGCCAGCCCCTCTGCCATGAAGTTTCCAAGCCCGGAGTCTTTGATGATCTGTCCCAGAGCGCCGCCTCCGCCTGTTACCAGCATGATGATACCTGCAGACATCATACCTTTTTCCATCTCCGCAATAATTTCGTTTCTCTCGATATTCTTCCCTAATGTAAAGATTGCAACGATCAGTCCAAGTCCTACCGCAATGATCGGCTGTCCAAGGAAAATCAATACTTCCATAATTCCTGCTGTCTGACCGAGCGCTGTCGCAACTGTATTGATGAGAATCAGTACGATCGGCACGATCAATGGAAGAAAAGATACCAGTGTTCCCGGCATTCCCGCTGTATCCATAGAAAACGCATTGTCATAATCCGGCTCCTGATAAGGCACTTCTACTACTTCACCGTTCTCGTTCGGAATGCGGTAATATTTCTTGGAAAGGAACATTCTCGCATACGCGATACAAGCGATTGACATTGGTATTGCAAGCACGATCGTAAGCAGAATGAATTTACCTACGTCTACTCCGAAGATACCGCACACGCCTAACGGCCCCGGTGTCGGCGGTACAAGCGAATGTGTGATTACAAGTCCTGCTGCAAGCGCAACCCCAAGTCCGATAAAAGATTTCTTTGTAGCCTTGGAAATTGCCTTTGCGATCGGCGCAAGCACTACGAAACCAGAATCACAGAAAATCGGGATAGATACAAGGAAACCCGTTAATGCCAGCGCTTCTTCCTCTCTTTTCTTTCCAAACAGTTTTAAAAATGTATGCGCCATCCTCTGGGCTGCTCCTGTCACTTCAAAAATTTGTCCCATCATAACGCCAAAGCCGATGATGATGCCAATGCTTCCCAGCGTCCCTCCAAAACCGGATGTAATTGAATTGACAATACCGAATGTCTTGCCGTCTTCCAATGTGATGTTTACAAGGGGCATTCCACCCACAACTCCCACGATCACCGTACAGATAATGAGCGCCAGAAATGCCTGCACTTTTGTTTTGAGCACTAAGAATATTAAGACTGCAATACCGATTGCAAGACCAATTAACATTCTTTCGCCGCTAAGTCCGTTTACCATAATAGTCCTCCTCTTCTTCCTTATGATTTACTTTGTAAAATTTGGTGCGTATTTCGCTGCTAACAGAATCGCCTCAATCATGCTGACTGCACTGACGATCCCTTTTCCGGCAATATCAAAAGCTGTGCCATGGTCAACCGACGTACGTAAAATCGGCATTCCATTTGTAATGGCAATAGTCTTTTCAAAATCCAGCGTCTTTGTCGCGATATGCCCCTGATCGTGGTAGAGAGACAATACACTGTTATATCTGCCAAGCGCCGCCTGATGGAACACAGAATCCGCCCCAATCGGTCCTGCCACATCATACCCTTCAGCCTTTAACTCCTCAACCGCCGGTGTGATCTCATTGACTTCTTCCCATCCAAACAGACCATGCTCACCGCTGTGCGGATTCAGTCCAGCAATGGCCATGGTCCCGTCCTTCACGCCAAGTTTTTTAAGCGCCTCCGTACAGCGTTTTACGTAATCCTTGATCCGTTCCTTCGTGATCATGTCTAACATCTCCCTGAGAGATACATGCCTTGTCAGGAAAAATACACGCATGCCGTTTGTCTCGAACATCGTGAGCGGATCCTCTGTACCGGTAAGCGCTCCAAAAATCTCCGTGTGTCCGATAAAATCAATCCCGCCCGCACGCAGTGATTCTTTATTGATCGGTGTCGTCGCCACTGCATCAACTTTGCCTTCATTCGCAAGCTCAATACTTTTTGCAATATATTCATATGCGGCCTTTCCGCACATTCCATTGACCTTTCCAAATTCAAATTTTTCAAGGTCAACATTGCCTAAATCTATGAGATTTAAAATGCCTTTACGGAAATCACCCTCCGACGGTTCTTTGACTACATTGACTGATAGTCCTTCGCCGGCTATTTTAACGGCATTCTCCATAACAGCTTTATCTCCGATAATGATACAGTCTGCCGCCTCAAATACTTGCTCTGCTGCAGCTGACTTTGCTACGATTTCCGGTCCGACTCCTGCCGGATCTCCGATAGGTACTGCGATTAATGGTCTCTTCATAATTCTCTTCCTTTCATTGTCAAAATTGATTTTAAATATAGAGTTTCTCTTTCAGATAAGTGATACACTTATTGATTGCGCCGCTGTTTCCCTGACTCCCGCCCTTGGTGATAATGTGCACTCCTTCAAATTCTCCCTTTAAGAACTGCCCATAGGCTGCAAGAGGAAGAACCTCATCCATCAGACTTAAACCTGCCGTATGAAATCTTTCACACACGGATACGGTCACGTCGCCGCCGCTGGTATAAAGCCCCTTAAACGTCGGCTCTGCCCTGAATATCCGATAAGTGATTTCGGCAAATGCATTGTTGATGAGTCCGGTTACATCATCCATGGAGCACTGGTACTTTTCCATGTAAGGCTTAAAATCGATCCGGTTCTCCGGATAGATCCCGTCGCCTGTCACTGTGGAGACGATATTCCTGTCGCACTCGGACAAAATCTCCTTCGCAACCCGTTCTATCTCTTCCTCCCGCGCAGTTTCTCCTTCAAGCAGTGTCTTCGTATTTACAAATACATTATGGGTTCGCTGTGACAGCCACAGTTCCTCCATCTGTCTTCTTGTATTCGGATTAACGCTTCCTACCACTGCAAGAATCTTATTCTTTTCTTTCTTTTCATAAGGTGTGATCAGCTTTCTGGAAAGCGTCGCCGTAAACACTCCCGGATCCACCGCCACCGCTTTAATCTTACTCGTGATCACCGCATCCGCGATCAGATCCAGATCTTCCTGTGTCACGCAATCCACTACGATAATCCGGCTTCCGCCGACTACGCACTTATTCATCAGATCAGCAAGATAGTGCTTTCCATGCATCAGATCCTTCATCAATATAGAGGACACCCGATACTTGCTTTGCTGCTCAAAAAGCAATGCCACCTCTGACACCTTTACCGGTGTCTTCGGATCGATGGCAATGTCCGTCTTATGTAACGGCAGCCCGTTCACCAGCATATAGCCTCCGATCACAATTCTTCCCGACGAGGGGAAACAGGGCGCCACAATTGCCACATAATCTTCTCCGAGACAATCCAACATGGCATCCGTCTCACTTCCCAGATTCCCCCGCAAGGTACTGTCAATCCGATTGGAATAAACCTTTACTTCGTCGCTTTTAAGCAGATTGCAGACATTTTGTACACGGTTATATGCGATCTTTGGTTCCACGCCCCTGCTGTCCGTGGGATATAACAGACAATCGCATTCATGAAGGGTTGAAAGCTCTATCCGTTCCGTATTCATCACGGTATAGGCTCTGTAATTCATATTTTTCAGAAGTACTCCTGTAGCATTCGCACCCGTCAGATCATCTGCGATTACAACACACTGCGGCATGACAAATCTCCTTTCACAATCGAACAAAAATATGTTCGTTTTTGTTGTTTTAATTGTACTCCCGATGTTAGAATATGTCAACTTAATCTTATTTTTGACAATAAATTTGTATACATGCACAATTTGCATGTTTGATTTTGTTTATTTTGACCAATCACAAATACTCTACTGATTCATCAGTACCTCTACAGCCTCTTTCAATGTACTGATTTCTCCCACATTCCCCGGAAATATTACATACGGCGTCATTGGGAATTTGCTCTCCTCCCCAGTCTGCCACACGGGAATTCCCGGACGAATCTGCCCGAGAACATTCGCCTTTCTTACCGCAAGGGCTTTTGTACCCACATCACTTGATGTGATCCCTCCTTTTGCGATAACGAAGCTCGGAGTAATACTAAGACGTCCTACCAATGACTGCACTGCATCAGAAATCTTTACAGAAAGACGAAGCTCATCCTCTTTATCTCCTGTATCCGCGGTAATAAGGGCGCGCGTCGTATAACAGCAGACAGTCTTTCCTGCACGAATGCATTCTTCCTCTTTTGCAAGACACCTCTTTACCTCTGCCTCAAAAGCCTCGTCATCCTTCACAAGCGTTGCGTCAAGCTCAATAAATTCAATATCTTGTAATTCTTTCAGGCATTCCACCTGCTTTGTTGTCTTATCTGTGTGGGAACCGACTACGACAATCCCGCCGTTCGTTGTCTCCTTTACTACCATCTGCTCTCTTGTAAGAAGCGGCTGGCTGCTGACTCCGCCCATAACCTTGACAATTGCCGCGGCAGTACGGAACATGAATACCTTTCCCTTAGCCATCGCACGGTACAGCGCTGTGCAGAACACCTTTACGTCAACATAATCAACCGCATTGACAATAATCTTATTGAAATCCTTCACTGCCATGAGCTGCTCTTCAATCTTGTCAATATCTGCATTATGGATGTCTTCAAGAGAAATGCATGTGACATCTGATACTTTATATGCTCCGTTTGTCTTTTCCTCCACATAGTCCGGCATAGTTGGTGCACTGTAACCAAAAGTCTTATCCTTCGCAAACTCCGTCTCATTAGCCGGAACCAGCTCCTCGCCATATTTCACATAATGTACATTGTCAATGGTGAATCTTCCGCCTTCTTTGAAAAATGGACATAAAATCTCGCCGTCAATGGTCTTTCCGGTATTCTTTTCGTAATTTTCCTTCAAAAGCTCTGTCTCAAGCGGGTAATGTCCGCGAAGTGTACTGTCACTGCGGCTGATAAAGATATACTCTTTCCCGCATTCCTTCGCGACTTCATCTACAACTGCCGCGATCTCTCTGTGGGCTTTTGTTGTCTGTTCTACCGTAAAACCTCTGGAATTTGTCAACACATAAAACAGATTGTTCTCTTCCTCGAATCCCTGACGAATGCTCTCCTTCTCCCAGTTCGTATATACGGAGATATCATGGACAGTCTGAACACCTGTCGGATCGTCATCCAGAACAACGATTTTTTTGCTATTTGCTGCAATTTCTTTATTGAGCAGTGCATCAATGGCTGCTTCATCAATTTTTTTATAAGAAGCTAAAACTTCTGCATTCAATGACATTTCCTGCACCTCCTTCTAATCAAATTTCTTAACCTCTACATCTGCCAGTTTTTCAAAATACTGTACGATTCCGCCATGGTCATCCTCCATATGTCCATGGATCTTTAAGGTCTGTAAAATCTCATATAACTGGGCAGTATACGGAATCGGAACATCAATAGAATGGGCGGTATTAACAACATTCTTAATATCTTTATGATTGATTCTGATCGGTCCGCCCGGCTTAAAGTTACGCTCTACAATCATCGGAACCTTGGCGTCCAAAACTGCGCTTCCGGCAAGTCCGCCGCGAATCGCCTCATATACCTTCTGCGGATCTGCTCCTGCCTTCGTTGCAAGAACAAACGCTTCGGATACAACAGCAATCGTATTATTCACAATTACCTGATTCGCAAGTTTCGTAACACTTCCGCTTCCGCTTCCGCCGATCAGCAACGCAGAAGAACCAAGAATGTCAAAATACTCTTTCATAGCGTCAAAGTCTTTCTGATCGCCGCCCGCCATGATCGCAAGCGTGCCTGCCACTGCCCCTGGTTCTCCTCCGGATACCGGTGCATCCACAAAGCCAACGCCCTTTTCTTTCAGTCCTTTATAACATTCCTGAGACTCTACCGGTGTTACGGAACTCATGTCGCATACTACGCTTCCGGCTTTGATCGTAGACGCCACGCCGCCTTCTCCGAAAAGAATGGACTTTGAGATCGCGCCACTCGGAACCATGATAATAATCCGCTCACACTGCTCGCCAATCTCTGCATATGCAGCCTCTTTTGCCCCCGCAGCTACAACGTCTGCAACCGCCTCCTTATTGAGATCGGCTACCAATAGCTCTACGCCTGCCTTCAACATATTCTTCGCCATAGGTCTTCCCATGATACCCAGTCCGATAAATCCTACCTTCATCTCTTTACTTCCTTTCTTAAATAAATGTTTAAAAGTGTTTGTTTCTGAAATAATACGTTCGTTATTTCACTTTCTGACTCCATTCTACTGCATACCGGTATACCGGTCAATAGGATAAATTTCTTTCTCCTATTTTCACAGTTTTTATACCTCGTTTTTGTGCAAATGTCACTAATTGTTTTTATTGACCACTTTTGAGGATTATTGTATGATAGTTACAATAAACATGAATATCTGCATAAGAATTACAGGAGATTATATGATGCCATTAAACAAACAGGCTTTTTTGCATTTAAAAAATATGATTATTAACAATGAACTTTCCTATCTGGAGATTTATTCCGAAACGAAACTCTCAAAGGAACTTGGTATCTCGCGCACTCCTTTCCGCGACGCGATTCACCGTCTCGCTCAAGAAGGCTATATAGATATTATTCCAAGTAAAGGATTCCGCATCCACAAGCTGACGAAGCAAGACGTGGACGAGACTTTTCAGGTACGTTCTGCCCTTGAGTGCTACTGCACTTTTCAGATCGCAAAAGAGTCCCATACCCGAAAAGCCAAAAGATTATTCAAAGAACTCGACTGGATCATGGAGGAACTGACAGAGATTCTTAATACAACCCAGTCTATTGGAGATTTCTGTGAATATGACTTCCAATTTCACAATAAGATTATTGATTATCTCCAAAACGAGCAGTTTACATCCGTCTTTTCCGCATTTATGTACCGTATGCGTAAACTCGCCGAATTATCACTGGCACATAAGGGACGTATGCAGGATACCTACGATGAACATATGGCAATCCTTACGGCGATGAAAGACGGGGATACTGTGCATATTTATGAAATTACTCTGAAGCATATGGACACTCCCAGAGGAATTAATCTGGAGGATTTATAGCAGAGTATACCCGCTAAGAACTAGACATAGATTATTCCTGCCTTAAGAACTCTGTAAACTTATCCAGCCCTTCCCGCAGGGTTTTTGAATCAAACGCATATCCGATCCTTACTGCTCCCTCCATTTCAAAACAAGAGCCGGGTGTAAATAATACACCCTTTGTTTCAATCAGTTTTTTGCAGAGATCATACGACGGAATATCCCTGTCGTAATATACAAGGGCCGTTGTCCCGGCTGCCGGACGTAAATATCTTACCTCCGGTGTTTCATTCACCCACTCATCAAGAATCGTTCTGTTTTTTAATACTATATTTCTGTTCCGTTCTATGATAGCTTCTTTATTCGCAAGGGCAAGTGCGGCAAGCTTATCATCCAGTACGCCGCAGCTTATCGTATCATAGTCTCTGCGCTCCTTTACCTGCTCGATTACCTCCGGAGCATTTGAAGCAATCCAGCCCATACGAAGTCCGGCCAACGAAAATGATTTAGACATACTTCCTACAGATATCCCCTTTTTATAGACATCGAGTACCGAAGGCATATAACTCCCGTCTTCTGAAATACTCCGATACACTTCATCTGAAAGCAGATACGCGCCAACGCTTTTTGCTATCTGTGCGATTTCTTTCAGCATATCAACTGGAATCAGAGAACCTGTCGGATTATTCGGATTATTAATTGTAATCATCTTCGTGTTCTTATCGACCATGCTCCGCAACTCATCCAGATCCGGAAGATAATCATTCTCCATTGTCAGCTTCAGGATTCTGACTTCCGCACCGATAGAAGCCGGGATCGAATAGTGCTGCTGATACGTCGGCAGTACGCAGACCATATTATCTTCTCTGGAGATCAGTGTTGTGATAATCATATTATTAGCTCCCACCGCTCCATGAGTAGGTATAATATTCTCCGGATTCAGATTCTTATACAGAGAACTGATCCCCTGCCGAAGTTTTGGAGAGCCAAAGATATGACTATAAGACAGCCTCGTCTCTGCAAGTTCTATCAGATATTCCTTCTGCTCCTTTTTACAAAGCTGCAGTAGTTCTTTTAGCGTCAGTGAATCAATACAAGTCTCGGCCAAATTAAATACTGCCCTTTCTTCAAAATCATTCATCCAGCGTTCCACTTTAAAAGTATCAATCTTCATTACATTCTCCTCCCTACACATCAACTACACAGCCCATGTCTTTTTCTTTTGCCTTTCTAAGGGCCAGCGCCGCCACGGTCAAATCCTGAAGCGCAATTCCGGTCGAATCGAAAATCGTGATTTCCTCATCGCTTATGCGTCCCCTTACTTTTCCGTTCAGGAGATCTCCGATTTCGGCTGCAATATTTTCTTTACTGAAAAGACCTTCTTTAATGGGAATCTCACATTCTCCCACGTTAACCGCCTGCTCTAAATCGTCTACGAACACTCTCGCATTTTCAAATATATGGCCGTCAATCTCCTGCTTTCCGCTCATGTCAGAGCCCACGCAGCTTAAATGCGTGCCCGGCTTTACCCACTCCTTTTGAATCATCGGTTTTCTGGACGGAGTCATTGTGATGATGACATCACTTCTTCTGACTCCCTCTTCCATGCTGGAAATCCCCTCAAGAACAGCCGTCCTTTTGATTCCGCTTCTTAGCATAACAGTATCAACGATTTCCCTGATTCCGTCTACCAGACCTGCGCTCTTTTCCGGATTTACCGGCTCGATCATCGTAACTCTCTCAATTCCCGGCATCGCGATCAAAGTAGCTGCAATCTGGAAAGGAACCATGGCCCCCATACCGATGACAAATAATTCTCTTGAATCTTTTCTTGCAAGGGATTTTACACCGATCGCTCCGGCTGCCCCGGTCCTTAGCTTTGTGATATATCCTGCATTTACCAAAGCTTCCGGTTCTCCTGTCTTCATATTGAAGATCAAGGTCGTGCCCATCAGCTCCGGAAGTCCAGCCTCCTTATTTTTCACATGCAGGGAGACAAGTTTAAGACCATAAATATTATCATCCTCAAGACAGCCTGATTTGATATCCATATCCGCTGCTCCTGGCTCAAACTCGTAAAATACCATCGGCCAGACAGCCGCCCGGTTTTCTGACTTCTGCCGATATGCTCCTTCCACTGCGGTGATTACTGACTTTTCATCCAATACCTTTTCAATCTCTGCATCACTTAATACAACAACTTTCGACATATCCTAATCTCCTTTACATTTCTAAATACTTCCATATCATTTTCTCATCATCATCATTCTTTAAAAGCTGTCCATCCATTCCTTTTCTTTTGCAATCTGCCTTCTCACCTCAGACGGAGCCGTCCCGCCGTAAGAAACTCTTGCGTCCACACATGCCGGAATACTGATATCGCCTAATGTCTCCTTTGTAACCTTGCTGTCAATTTCTCGAAGCTGTTCATCGGTCAGATCTTTGAAATCGCAGTTATTGTTCTCACATGCTTTCACCATACGTCCTACGATAGAATGAGCCTCTCTGAAAGGAATCCCCTGCTTTGCAAAATGCTCTGCGATATCCGTGGCATTTAAAAAGCCTTTATCCATCTGCTTTCCGATCTGATCCATCCTGAACTCTGTGTTCTTTAGCATCTTTGCAAATATGGTAATGCTTGCTTTCCATGTATCTGCCGCGTCATACACCGCCTCCTTGTCTTCCTGATAATCTTTGTTAAAAGAAGAAGTCGTTCCCTTCATGACCGTCAAAAGCTGTACCAAATCTCCGTAGACACGCCCCGGCTTTCCCCTGAGAAGCTCCGCCATGTCCGGATTCTTCTTCTGCGGCATGATACTGCTGCCTGTGCAGAAGCTGTCGTCAATAGCAATATAGGAAAACTCAGAAGTATTCCACCATACAAACTCCTCTGCCCATCTTGACAGATGCATCATAGAAATAGACGCGGCACTTAAAAATTCCAAACTGTAATCCCTATCTCCAACGCTGTCCATCGCATTTTCTGTCGGCGCTTTAAATCCCAGAAGTTCCGCGGTTCTATGCCGGTTTGTCGGCAAAGTAGTCCCCGCAAGCGCACATGCCCCCAAAGGACAATAATTCATCCTTTCATGGGCGTCTCTAAGCCTTGTAATATCTCTTTTAAACATCTGGAAATACGCCATAAATACAAATCCAAGCGTGATCGGCTGCGCGTGCTGCAGATGTGTAAAGCCCGGAATAATCTTATCCGCATACTGCTCTGCTTTTTCTAAAATCACAGATTCCAGATAACAGAGACATTCTAATATCTCTTCAATCTCTTTCCTGACATAAAGTTTTGTATCAACCTGACACTGATCATTCCGGCTTCTCGCCGTATGAAGCTTCTTGCCTACATCACCGATTCTCTGGATCAGACGGCTTTCAACTCCCATGTGGATATCCTCATCGTCCACATTAAATACGATTTTCCCACTTATAATGTCTGCCCGGATTCCTTCCAGTCCTTCTACAATAATCTTTTTTTCCTCTTCCGAAATAATGCCCTGTTCACTCAGCATTGTCACATGCGCGATGCTTCCATCAATATCTTCGTTGTACATTCTCTGGTCAAAGCCAATAGATGCATTATACTTTTTTACAATATCATCCATTTCTTTTTCAAATCTTCCGCCCCATAAACTGCTTGCCATCTTTTATCTCCTTCCTTTATTTCTTTTCCTTCATTATAATTTTTTTCTATTCATTTTAATATGTATATTTTCAAATATTTTTCTTATTTTTTTGTATTTTATCCAAATCACCTTGCATTTTGCTGAAAAGTACGCTATAAATAGTATAACTCAACTTCGGAGGTGCTTTATGTCGCTTACAATTGCAGATATAATGCAGATGGAGCCATTCGCAAATTTCAAATTAATCGCAGGAACAAATGGAATTGGCAGAACAATAGAAACTGTTAATATACTTGACTATGAATATACTTCTGAATACAATCCAGCAGAAGTGCCCAACAGTTTTCAGAAAAACGCTTTGGTACTGTCGTCTCTTCTTTTCCTGAAATATCAGCCGGAATATTTTATAAATGTAATAAAAAAATTAGTCGATTACCGCACCTCGGGACTTGCTGTTAAATCTATAATCCTTAAAGATTTACCAAAGGATGTTATTGACTATTGTAACAAGCATTCCTTTCCGGTTTTTTTATTTTCGGAAAATGATGGCTATTTTGAAAATATCATTACCTTTATTACGGACGAAATCCGTCAAAGTGCTGATTATACACATTTTGAAGAAAAGCTTTCCTTGCTTTCACAAGATAATTTATCCGGTCTGGAGGTCCAGCGGATTGCTATGGAACTATTTCCAAATCTGGAGCTCCCCTATAAGCTGGCAGCTATCAACCCCCAGCTCAATGAAACAGCATTTTACAAAAAATTAAAGCACTTTCATAAAGTAATGAAAGTGCCTGTCTACTCTTTTTGTAATATTTATGTTACTGCCCTGCCCGCCGGAACCTCTCAAATATATCATGATAAATTTCAAACTGTCATAAATTCTCTTTATCTAAATGAAAAATCATGTTATACAGGCTACAGTGACATTCACGATAAAATGGATGAGTTTCACTATGCCTTTAATGAATGCTTCTATGCCTGCACCTATGCCCAAAAACAGAAATTACCCCAAATCACATTCAATCAGCTCGGCTTATCACAGATTCTTTATCCTTATCGAAACAATTACTGGATGAACCGCTACTGCAGTCAGATTCTGCATACGATCCAAAGCTATGACAGAAAACACCATAGCAGCCTTATGGAAACTGCAATTATTTACGTTAAAAACGGCGCTGATACTATTCGCACATCCCAAGCTTTACATGTACATAAAAACACTGTACATTACAGAATAAACAAACTAAAAGAGCTTATTCCTGTCGGGAATGAAAACGATTTTTATGAACAGCTTGCTATCGTAATACGGAATTACCTTTTAAATTAGTGTTACGGTCAATTTTTGTTCATCTTATTTCGGTGTACGACCGTGTCAATGCTCCTCGCCTGATCCGCGCCGAGATAATTTCCCGCATCTCCGCCGTTCCGCATTCGGTACGCCAGAAAAACATTTGGCAAGTAAATTGTTTCATCATATGTTTAAATTATTATTTTTACTTACATTCAATTATTTTTATCCCCCATGCTGGAATCTTGATGTATTCGCCTTTTTTTACACAAATCCCGGTCAAAAGCTCTGTTCCATCCGCAGACCTAAACTGCACTTCCTGCTCCTGGCTGGAATATCTGAATCCATGTATAATGGATTTGCTTCTGGAATCAAATCCCCATACACCTGATCTATTTTATAAGCCTGTTCAACAAGAAATATATTACAACGAAGTATCTTTACCCATTGATTTAATTCATAATCCCAATTCATCATTTATATCTCTCTTTCCCTTCAAAAATTGGGGAGATTTCTTTCGCCGTGCCAATACCGCTATCTTTCCTCATGTAAGTATTTTACAAGATATTGTATTGTTTCGTCTTTTAGGCCACCTCCCGGAAGATGGTGCTATCCGCCGCCAATTGGCGCCATACAAAACCTATTCTTAATGGTCAGTCTGCCAATCTGAAGCGGCTTTCCTAAATACTCATAGTTCTGCATGTCTGTGCCTCCTTTACCTGCAGAATTGACTTTTCCTGCTATTGATATTATGATGATGTTGGGGTCAAAAGCCCCCTAATATAGCACCTTGAAAACTTCACACAGATTCCCATCAACCGCCAAATGTGGTATACTATATCTATCAGAGAAAGGCGGTTGATAAATATGTCATTTAGAGCAAATTCCAGCCAACAGATATCTTTCACCGACAGCTTTAACGGACTTACTTCCCGGGAGCAGAAAGCCCTGGAGAACTCCTGGGCAAAGACATTTGCTGAAGACATCTTTCCTTCCATAAATGAGGAGCCTTTCCGTGCGCTGTATTCAGACAGCGCTTCTAGGCCGAATACCGAAAACTTCACACAGATTCCCATCAACCGCCAAATGTGGTATACTATATCTATCAGAGAAAGGCGGTTGATAAATATGTCATTTAGAGCAAATTCCAGCCAACAGATATCTTTCACCGACAGCTTTAACGGACTTACTTCCCGGGAGCAGAAAGCCCTGGAGAACTCCTGGGCAAAGACATTTGCTGAAGACATCTTTCCTTCCATAAATGAGGAGCCTTTCCGTGCGCTGTATTCAGACAGCGCTTCTAGGCCGAATACCCCTGTGAACATATGCATCGGTGCCCTGATCATCAAGGAGCTCTTCAGCCTCTCCGACGATGAGGTGGTAGAGAACCTGATGCTGGATCCACGCTACCAGTATGCGCTCCATACGACAAGCTTTGAGGAACAGCCCTTGAGCGACAAGACACTCTCCCGTTTCCGGAAACGCTGTTATGATTATGAGTCCGCCTACGGCGTGGACCTGCTCCATGGCTGCATAACCGACCTTGGCGGCAAGATTGCAAAGATGATGGATATCAGCCCCCGCATAAAACGTATGGATTCCATGATGATCGCGGCGAACATCCGTAAGCTCAGCCGGGTGGAGCTGCTCTATACCTGTGTGGCGAAGCTGGTCATTCACTTCCACAAAAACGGGCAGGACGAATCCATCAAGGGGCTCGAACATTACTGCAACCCAAATGATTACAATAAAACTTTCTATTATAATTCCAGCTCCAGTACAGAAGAACAGCTGAAGACCATCCTTGAGGACGCGGACAGGCTGCTGTCCATCTGCGGGTCGGATTATGACGAAGTGACGGAATACCAGCTCCTGGTACGCTGCCTTTCAGAACAGACGGTAGTGGAGGAAGCTGTCCGACGTCTGCGCACGAAAGAAGACGGCGGCCTGCATTCCGGCATGCTCCAGAACCCATCGGATCCGGACGCGACCTACCGGACAAAGGCCGGGAAGGAATACCAGGGGTATGTGGCCAACCTGGAGGAAGCCGTCGGGAGCRGAGGGTCTGTCGTCACGGACTACCAGTATGAACAGAACAACTACAGCGACAGCCAGTTCCTGAAAGACAGGCTGGAGCGCACGCCGCGGCAGGATGAGCCGGTGACCCTTGTGGCAGACGGAGCTTATTCCGGAAAAGAGAACCATGACCTTGCCTCTGAAAAGAACATCCGTCTTGTCAATACAGACCTGTCCGGCAAGGCGGTGGACGATATCCTCGCCGATTTTGAGTTCAACGAATCCGGGACAAAGGTGCTCAGATGCCCGGCCGGACATGAACCGAAATCCTGCGGATATACAGGAGGGAAGTCCCAGCAGTTCCATGTGTCTTTCACTCGGGAGCAGTGTGCGGGATGCCCGAACAAAGACCGATGCAGGGCGAAGCTCCACAAGCGCGTCAGTTCAGTGACCGTATCCATAAAGGCCCGTGAACGGGCAAAGCAGCAGAAGTTCATGGGGACAGAGGAGTTCCGCAACCTTTTCAGGATCCGCAATGGCGTGGAGACAATACCATCCATCCTCAGACGGCTGTACCGTGCAGACAGGATGCCGGTCAGAGGATTATTGCGGGGCAGGTTCTTCTTTGGCTGTAAAATCGGAGCATTGAACTTCAGGAAGCTCTTCTCTTACAGAAAGGGCAGGGGACACTATGCGCAAAATCCGATATTAACGTAATGGTTAAGGAACAGACAGCCTGACTGTTGCCTAAGTATACAAAGCAAGCGGCTTTAAAACGGTTGTGTGAAATTTTCAAGGTACTATATGGAGGGTTATGGCGTTGTTTGTCAACTCTTTTGACCCTTACATC
>VIQU02000100.1 GCA_010206225.2 Lachnospiraceae bacterium MD308
CATCACAACCAATAAAGCAAGTCACTCTTGACTATAACAAATCCAAAGGGAATGGAAAGGCAGAGGTTGGGGACAAAGTAACCTTTAGCAGTGGGAAGTATTACTCTTCTTCTGCTGGTACTGGTGTATCAGGAACTAAGAACAGGGGTAAATCGGTATATATCACACGGATCAAGAAAGGCGCAAAGAAGCCTTACCATATCAGCACGGGAAAGAAACTTGGAAGCGGAGATTTAGGATGGGTAAACTTAAACCAGCTTAAAGGATATGCCAAAGGTACGGATAGGATTCCGTCTGATCAGTTAGCATGGACACAGGAAGGCGATAAGCCGGAAGTGATTGTACGTCCGAAGGATGGTGCAATTTTGACTCCTGTAAACAGAGATGATATGATTATGAATTCAGAAGCAACTAAGAATCTTTTTGCAATGGCGAATACACCACATGATTATATCATGGAGAACCTTGGACTAGATCGTATCGCTTCTGCTGCTCAGAATATCGGTAAAGTGGATAATAGTAAGAATAATATCACTAATGAATTCCACATGAGTTTTACTCTTCCGAATGTTAAAAATGCAGATGATATTATAACTGAACTTCAGCACAGCAAACGGTTTGAGAATGTAGTACAAGCTATGACTGTTGGAGAAATGTCTGGTGGAAGTTCATTAAGGAAGTATAGGTTTTAATAGATAAGGAAGTGTGTCTGTAGATATGCTTCCTTTTCACATAAGAAAATACTGGACAAATAATCTCAAATATATTATAGTTAAAGCGATTTGAAAATCATTATGTTTTACTATAATTATAGAAAAAATGATTGACATAAGTTTTAAAAACATCTAAAATAATATTTATAGAAATATTACAAGTAAAAGCACTACCGTATAGCAAGCGGTTAGTCCAAAATTGAATATAGTTAAAAGATTATAACCGCATCAGATTGGAGCCTGGGCGGTTATTTTCGTTTGCCAATTTGATAGAACAAACTGGCGATTGCTGTAATCATTATCACAAATTGTATTATCTGATCTAAAGACATAACTGCAATCCCCTCCCTCACTTAGTATTTCTTCCGGAGAAGATTTTCTATGTAAACAGAGGGTATCAGTCCCTCCGAGAGAAGGACTAACCGCCTACCACTTTTAGTAGTGCTATTTATTATAGTACATGTAATGACAAATTTTGTCAAATATAATCAAAATACAATTTTATATAAAGAGCTGAAAGATTTAGTATTCTTCGGCTCTTTTGTTATATTAAGTTTAAAAATATATCCTTTTAGGATATAGAGAAAAGGAAAATGAGCATGATTCAAAGAATTGGAAAGTCAAAAATTCATAAACAAAACCAAACCATATTAAGACAAAATCATGAAATTGAAAACCTCAAAGAGAAAATATCGCAATTAGAGATTAATACTACAAAAAAAGACGATCTAACAGAAACTCTTGATAACATTAACACAGAATGGATTAATCTAATAAATGAACTCGAAGATAAGCGTCTGGAATATGAACGTTTATTTTCTGATTTAAAATCAATTAAAAATATTATGAGAAATAGTGGAGTTAAAATACCTTGGTATAAAAAAATCAAAAATGTATCTATTTAAGAATGCTTGGAGGTGATTTATGTGAAATCATATGATTTTGAATATGACGGTTTAACTTTAAGTGACATGGGATATATGATGTGTAAATTTGATTCAAACGGACAGCAAACCATATCTAATGGATCACAAATCACCTTTAATACAGTAAGCACGCTGAATGGTCAAAAATACGAATTAACAGACACATCATACGATGAGTGTTTAAATACTACATTTCAAATTTGTAAAAACCCATGTGATAATAATGATATGGAAATTAATGTTAGGGATTTAAGGGATTTGATGAAATGGTTGAACAGAAAAGATTTTCACAAATTTAAATTACTTGATGATGAATATATGGACTTATATTTTGAATCCAGTTTTAATATAAGCACAATTGAACTTGACGATAAAATATGTGGTTTAGAATTAGAAATGACAACAAATAGACCATTTGCTTTACATGAACCAATATCAATTGAGTTAAAAAATACTGAAACAAATAGCAAAAAAAACATTGCAGACATTTCCGATGAAGAGGGATACATTTATCCACATATGGAAATCGAAATTTTAGAAAGTGGAACTCTCACTATTCATAATGATTTAGAAAACAGAATAACGGAAATTAAGAATTGCATTGCTGGTGAAAAGATAACCTTAGATTATCCTATCATCTACTCTTCTATCCCATCTCACAAAATCCAGAATGATTTCAACTGGAATTGGTTCAGAATCTATAATACATTTAGAAACAATCAAAACAATCTTACTATTTCAATCCCATGTACAATCAAAATTGAATATTCCCCTATTGTAAAAGTAGGACTTTAAGGAGGTATAATATATATGAGTAAAATCAAGATTAAATTTGATCCTGTTACACATGTTCCCGAAAAACCTACTATTATTTTAGTGAACAAAAACGGGGAAAAAATCGACCAGATTAAAGCAAATAACATCATAGCAAAAGACAGTATGATAAATCCCTCTGAGATATCATTTAATGTTAATAAAGTAGAAAATAACACTAAGAATCATCTATGGGATAAAATTGTTAATTTTAGATTAGCATGGTGTCGAGAATGGAACGCTTTGTTTGAACTATCCGTAGATGTTGATGAATCAAACAAAACAGTTAAATATGTATCTGGAGTACAACTTGGCAAAGCTGAATTATCAAAAATAAAACTATTTAATATCGAAATAAATACTGAAAAGGATATTGAAAGAGACGACTATGAAATCACCATTTTATTTGATGAAAACAACCCAAAAGGTTCTCTTTTACATCGAATAACAGAGAAAACCCCTCACTATTCCATAGCACATGTTGATGCAAGTATAGCTAAAATACAACGAACCTTTTCATTTGATGATGTTTCAATAGACGAAGCTTTTCAAGAAATCGCAGAGGAAATTGGTTGTATTTTTATTTACGATTCAGGCTACGATGAAAACGGAAAAATTATACGTAGCGTATCAGTATATGATTTGCAACAGAATTGTAACGATTGTGGATATAGGGGTGAGTTTACTGAACAATGCCCAAAATGTAACAGTTACGATATTACTGATGGGTATGGCAACGATACTACCATCTTTATCACTTCTGATGAAATAGCTAATGATTTAAGACTTACTACCGATACAAACGCAGTCAACAACTGCTTCAAACTTGAAGCTGGTGATGATCTAATGACTGCTACTATTCGTAACTGTAATCCTAACGGCTCAGATTATATTTGGTATATTTCAGATGATATGAAGGAAATCATGTCAAATGAGTTAGTTACAAAACTGAATCAATATGATGAATTGTACAATTACTACCAGAAAGATTATTTGGTATCTATTGGCAGTGATTTACTTAATAAATACAACACTATTGTCTCAAAATACAAAGTCTATAATAAAGATTTGGAAGAGATTTCTACGCCAATAAAAGGCTATCCAAATTTAATGACCGCATATTACAATACGGTTGATTTAACTATATATTTGCAATCTGCATTAATGCCTGATGCAAAATTAAGTGATACATCCGCTGAAGAACAGACAAAATTATTGACAGCAGGAAACTTATCTCCCGTTGCTGCCACCAGCATAAAAAATATGACTATTTCAACTGCTGATAATGCAGTACTAGCCATGGCAAAGTCCATTATCGACTCTAGATATCAAACAAAAGTAAATACTTCTACTTTTTCAAATTATACATGGACTGGAAGTTTTATAATAACAAATTATTCTGACGAAGAAGATACTGCAACAAGTTCTACAGTCACTTTAACTATTACTGATGATTATGAAAAGTATGTCAATCAAAAGCTTCAAAAATTACTTAACAAAGAGGCAAATGATTTAAGCATATCTGGATTATTTAAAAAATCATATGAAGAATTTTGCAACGAATTAAAGAAATATTGTTTAGATAGTCTGAATAGTTTTTATAATATCTGCCAGTCTTGCATTGATATTTTAATCGAACAAGGAATAGCCAATAAACAAACATGGGCTGACAAAAATCCAAATCTATATGATGAACTATATTTGCCATATCGAAATAAATTATCTGCTATTCAAGCAGAAATCGGAATAAGAGAATCGGAAATCAATACAATTACAGGAATAGTTAATGATGGTGATATAATATCTTATGGACTTCAAAATCATTTGATTGAATCACAACAACAAATTCAAAAAGCACTTAATTTTGAAAAATACCTTGGTGAAGAGTTATGGTTGGAATTCTGTGCGTTTCGTCGAGAG
>VIQU02000101.1 GCA_010206225.2 Lachnospiraceae bacterium MD308
TATAAATTAGAAGACGGCAGGCACCGCTCGACGAAGATGTGGTACTGCCGCCTCTACGGCATCATGATGTTACAGCATCTTGATGTCTGGGAAATGCCCTCTGCTGAGGCATTTCAAGAATCATTATTAGGATTGACCGCCTAATAATGATATATTAAGCGATTCCATAAGATTTTTCAAGGCATAGTACCCGCTATGTCCAATGTTTATGTCCATTTTTCTCAAATTTCTTTTCCTGCACGATATTCAGTTGTCAATCTTCGGTTGGGATCTCATTCATTGAGATTCCGAGAAGTTATGGATATTTGAATGGGAAGGAAGTTTGCCGGATAAGGTGGCAGTGCCTGTAGCATGACACCATTCCGAGAACCTTTTTGAAATACGAGTATTTGCAGGCATTCGCTTCTACACATTTGTCAGCAGCTTCCTGAACCAATCTGTGTGGGACATCCTTGCAGGAATGAAGTACGCCAGCACAGCTGTTATAGGCCTGTTCTTCGTGTTTGGTACTGCGGAGTATCCTGTCTATAAGGGTGACCATGGAATCCCCGTATACGGATGCCCAGCGGCGATAGTAAGCCCCATCATGTAAGTTAACTTCTTTGTAATATAGATGTTTTTGAGGCATATGGCTGTCTTCGGTAATATACAGTGGAAAATCCCTGTATGATCTCGGATGTTTACAGATCAGACGGTTATATTCATCGCAGATACGGATTTCTGTCATTGTTGCCTTAAGAATTGCAGGCTTTCCAAGCCGGGTATACAATACAGAGTAGTAGTGGGCATCGTATTCAAGATGATAATTATCTGGGACTTTGAGGAAGTACTTGTAATCACAAAGCGTATAATTCTCGCCTGGAAGCTTGTTCATGCGCGGTTTATCGTACTTCTCATATCCATTTCTTCGTGTTTCACGGATATCTAATTTTCTCTGAAATGGTCGCTGGTTGATGTCCGCTACTATTTTTTTGCAGCAACATTTAAGGCCTCAAGAGATGTATATGTCTCCTTTTTAAGTGCTTCAACCAAGTGTATTTCCAGAAAACGAACGTGATTTTCTACCGTCGGTTTTCCTTTTGGTTTACGCGGCGGTGGCGGAAGTATGATCGTATCATAGAATGTTTCCAAGTCAGAAAACGCAGACTGAAGTATTAATTCGTCCTTGTTGTGTTTGGTAACAGCTGTCCGTAGATTGTCCGGTACCAGATATTTGGGAACCGCCCCATAAAATGATAGGGCATGCACAGTCCCAGCAATAAACTGTGGCAGTTTCTCATCCATAAAGATTTCAGCATAAACAAGGCTGCTGAAACCAAGCGTGGTTGTAAAAATATGAACCTTACGAAGTTCTCCGGTGGAGGTATCCAACAAAAGTTCAGGCTGATCACCCACCCAGTCAATGTACATCTTTTCGCCTGGGATTCTTTCTACCGGCATGGACGCTTTGGATGCCCCATAAGTTTCTTTGAGAAAGTCGCCATAAAGCTTATAGAATTGAGAGAGCTGATAACCATCAGGATTTTCTTTTTTGTACTCAATCCAAAGATAGCTCAAATCAGAATTCTTTCCCATCTTTATCATCTGATCATGGATCTTTTTAAAATCTGGCATAGGGATCTTTTTATGACGAAGATTGTCCCGTGGATAAAATAAGTCAACAACCTTCTCCGGTGTCATCTGCTTCAGATCCTCCAGAGATAATCCTGAGTCCCTGTAGCGGTCCATGATAAGAGTAATCCCGCTTCTTCCAATATGGTAACGCTTTCTTACATTGTCATAGCCGATATCATTGAGTCTCAGTTCTATGACGCCAATAATTGTAGTGTAATTTTGCATAGCAACTCCTTTCTTTACACTGTGATGAATAGTTACAACACAATAATAAAGGAAAGAGTGTACCGCTGATGCGGAAAATTCATACCGCTATAGCGGAATAGCTATCCCGGTGATTTCGGAATGGGCGTACCGTTCGGCCGGAATTTGCATTCGTAGAGTGGATTACTCCATAAACACCAAAAATATCTTTTTTCGTACTTATATCCTAATTTTACAAGCTGTCAGGCTACTTGTCAATGTGTCGGGATTGATGAAATTCTATTTTTGCTGATTTTATTGAGTATTTTATCTAGACCCCATGCCCGCACACTTGGCACCACCATAAAATGGGGCTTTCGGGTAACGCCACTTTTTAAGTCTTTTTCCTTGTTGGTCATTTTATTTTAGGGCGCAAAAACCCCTTGTTGCTAATTTCGGAAGCACTCTTTTTCCTATGCAGCCTTCTCCCCGGTTTTCCCCTCAAATTTATGTATTTTGTCATGCAGGAATTGGTGGTATTTATTTATATTCCGGCCAATTGCATACAGCATAAATTCTTTGTATACCTTTTCTGTAGAACGGTAATTAAACCAGCGGAATTTTTCGTTCTCTTTTATGTCTCCAAAGTGGCCTTCTGTCTGTATGGAGCGGATCTGGCGGTTCAGTATCCCCCGCTCGCTCTGTATATTAGCATGGGATTCTTCCTTTAGTTCTTCCCATCGTTCATTGACTTTCATGACCTTATCTTTTTCTGCCTTATATTTATACAAACATTTCGCCTTATGCTCACATCCACTGCAGTCTGCACAACCATACACCTCATAAGTCTGTGCATACCCATCCTGTTCTTTTGCTTCTGTCCGGATATGTCTTAATTCCCGTCCGTCATGGCATATATAATAATGCTCGTCTTCAAAGACTTCGTACTTCATATTATAATACTTCCCGATGTCTTCTTTATAGGCACGGGTTTTCCGCTGCTCATGATCCTGAAGCTTGATATAACTGGCTATCCCTTTTTCCTTCAGATACAGAAGATTCTTCTCGCTGCAGTAACCGCTGTCAGCTGTTACCTCTTCCAGTATATCCCCAAATGCTTTCTGATGTTTCTCAAGTACCGGAATCAGTGTATTATAATCTGTACGGTCGTTACTCACATATCCGTGGATAATAAAATAGTTTTCCACCGCTATCTGGACATTATATGCGGGTTTTAACTGTCCGTTCAGCATATGGTCTTCTTTCATCCTCATAAATGTTGCTTCCAGGTCTGTCTTCGAATAACTGTTCCTGTCTTTCCCCATAATCTCGAAGCAGCTTTTATATTCCATCAGGCGGTTTCCGCATTTTTCTAACTCTTCATAAAGCAGCTGGATCTCTGGCTTTTCTTTCCCTTCCTCTGCCGCAATCAGCAGCAGGTTCTGCTGGAGTTTCAGGATTTCAAGAGGAGAACAGTTGTCAATTTCAATGACTGTATTATTTGAAATCTTTTTATGTTTTGTCAGCTTGCGTCTCCTGTTTTCTTCAATTACTTTCCGGACCTTGTCCATGCCTTTAATCATAAACATCTGTGCATTTCCCAGATCATACTTTGTCCCGTATCCATACGTGGACAAAAGCGTATTGTATTTTTTGTAAAGGGCATCTATCATATCCAGCAGGCTGACAAGGTGGTAATTGAGCGTCCCGCGCCAGACGAATGTATAGCGGTTCGCATTGGCCTCTATTTTTGTACCATCGATATAAAGCTGTTTGAGTGTAAGGACTCCCTCTTTCTCTAACCGGCGCAGGAACTGGTAATTCAGTTCATTTTTTAGAAACTATATTTTTAATCCACTATCGTATATTGGAGCATCTCATACAATAATTTAGTTCCTTCCATTATCTCCATTGGTAACAGGGCACGTGCCACTTGTTTTAATCCATCCTCCGGATTCTGAATATTCTTAAGCATTGCATAATCCCCCTCAATACGCTCTACAGTATACTAATACTTTCCCAATCTGCCGGACTATAGAGCATCGGCAGATTGGGATGAATTCTTTCTAGGGCGACCACGTGGGCGCTTTGGCTTCTGCTCGGACGGATCTTTGGGCTTGGGTTTACGGCCACGTTTTTGGGGTGCTGGCTTTGGTATCGGTTTTGACAGACCTAAGGTCTCAAGTTCCTCAAATACAATCCGCAGTGTGTGGACCCAGTATCCATCATCTGTTGCCGGTTCTTCCGGGGCATCTGTTCTACGCCAGGCTGATGATAGGTCATCCATCAGTTCTCCATAGG
>VIQU02000102.1 GCA_010206225.2 Lachnospiraceae bacterium MD308
GCATATCAGGCACTGGCACGGATCGGGATGCTCTATAAGATTGAAGAAATGATCCGTGACAAGTCACCGGAAGAACGGTACAAAGAGCGTCAAAAGCAGGCGAGACCGCTTTTAGAGGCTTTCTTTGAGTGGCTCCATAAACTGGAGGATTCCGTAGACCGGTCTTCGATGATCGGAGAGGCTGTCCTGTACGCTTTGAACCAGGAAGTTTATCTGAAGAGATATCTGGAGGACGGCCACTTAAGTATCGATAATCTGGCGGCAGAACGGGCGCTGAAAAACTTTGCGACCGGGAGAAGTTATGCTCTGTATCAGATTATGTTCTGTAGTGCTGCATAGGCTTATAAAACTGCTTATGGCTCTACAATAAGAAGAACATAATAATTACAGTGTATCTAGAAATGCCAGAATCGATTTGCTGGGTTTATAATTAAAGGCATCATCTGATGTTTCTTCTAGCTTTTCCATAGCTTTTCTTTTCAATTCAATGTCAGCCACCATGTAACGATGTGTAGTCTCGATACTTTCATGCCCCAACCAAATAGCAATGGTTGAGATATCTACTCCAGCTTGCAGAAGATTCATGGCAGCACTATGACGGAATGTATGCGGTGTTATGTTCTTCTTTAAAAGTGATGGAGATAGTGCGGCGGCTCTGGCTGAAATGACTGTTATCCTTTGTCCAATACCAGATCTTGTCATTGGTGCTTTTGCCCTACTTTGAATCAGATAGTCATCTTGGCTTAAGCATTGCATTATTATATATTTCTTAATAAATGACGCGGTTGTTTTCCATATGGGTGTGATGCGTTCTTTTCTTCCTTTCCCCATAAAGCGAATAGATGATGTTCCATCCATGCTCAGGGTAATATCACGGATCCGGATATTTATAAGCTCTGAAGCTCGGCATCCTGTATTATACAAAACCATAAGCATCATTTTATCTCTTACTGATACTATGTCTGATCCGTCACATGTTCCGAGCATAGATTCATACTCGTTCTTTTTAATATATGTCATTACTGGCTTTTCTGTCTTTCTTGCAGGAAAAGCCAAGGCTTTGCGAATACTATTCGTGTATTCCGGAGCTTCTATTGCGGCATATCTCAAAAAAGATTTAATTGCTGAAATCCGAAGGTTGATTGTAGAAAAGCTACATTGCCGGTCATTCTCAAGGTATTCTGCAAACGCGTTCAGGTGGTCGATGGAAAAATGCTTCATTTCTATATCATCAGGTTTCACATGATATACACAACTGATGAACCCAAGATATAAAGTAAAACTATCCCTGTAAGAAGAGATTGTCTGTGGGGACATCTTCCTTTGGGAAATCATATATGATAAAAAGTATTTTTCAAGCAGTGGAGCAAAAGAACACAGTTTTGATTTATCACATTTAACCATTGTCATGACCTCCGTAAATGTTTTCATATTTACAGGAAGACATATCCAGCAGTTCAGGTGTTGCAGATAGATACCAATACGTATCTTCTGGATGATTATGCCCCATATATGTGGATAATAAATATAGCTTAGCATTTACATCTATATCCTGCTCAAGCCATCCAAGCATAGTTCTAGACGCAAATGTATGACGGAAATCATAAAGTCTGGCCTTATCATAACCGGAATCACTGACATCTATGATGTCTCGAATCTTCCGGAATGCGTATTCCAGAGCATCACGCTTTAATGGTCTTCCTCCGGTAGTTATAAAAAAGCTTGGTTCTCCAATAGCATTAGCGGACAGTACTTCTACTTTCTGACGATAGTTTTGCAGTTCAGCAGTAACCGCTGGCTGTATGGGAATCAACCTGTCCTTATTGAACTTACTACTATGGATAAAAAGCAGGTTGTTTGTAAAATCCACATCCATCACTTTAAGATTTATTAGTTCAGATGTTCGAAGGCCTGTTGCCCAAAGCAATCCGATTGCCGTTTTTACTGTTAAAGAACGAATGCCGTCTGGATCATACAGTTTATCACAACATTCCATAAGGCTACATGTTTCCTCAAGCGAATATATATGAGGTCTGATCCGTTTGTGTGGATTCCCATACGGAAGTTTTGGCATTATTTCGGATTCCGGATCAAATGCATTTGCATAGTCAGCGAATGACTTTATTGGTTCATACCGACGGCCTTTTGTGACCAAAGAAGGATTTTCTCCAAGTTCACACCACTGAAAAACGATCTGACGTGTCAGCGATCCATTATAGCCTGTTTCTATCGTGTATCTGGCAAATGCCTTTAAATATACAGCTTCTCCGACTAAACGGAAGCCAAGTCCATGCTTGTATTCCAGATAAGCATCAACCAAAGAAGATATCCTATTACTCATGGCTCATCCTCCTTGGCCAGGATGATGTGACGTCCTTTAAAGAATCCACATCGATCCTTACATATGCTTTGGTAGCAGAAACAGAAGAATGGCCTAAAAAATCAGCAACTGTTTTCAGGTCGTTACCTGCATTATATAGACGCGACCCCAGAGTCCTCCGTAGCGCATGTGTTCCAACATGCCACCCACTAATCCCGTTTTTTTTATACAGACGGCGTATCGCACTTCTTATGTTTTCAGTTGATGCAGGTAACTCCATCTGGTGCTCGGATTTGAAGAACAGCTTATTTCCCAAACTTTTAGGACGAGCATGTATTACATACTCCTCGAGAGCTTTTCCCAATGTTGCTGAAATAGGAAGTTCCCGCTGACTTCGGGTCTTTGTTGACCGGATAATAATCGTACCGCTGTACCATATGATATCTTCCATTTGTAAGTTCGCAACCTCACTGCATCTGAGACCGAGTTCTGTAAAACAGCACAGTATCAACCGATCCCTAAAGCCTACTGGTGTCTCTGGGAAGGTGTAAGCTTCAAGTTTCTTCCGCTGTTCATCAGAAAGAATGATGGGAAGACTGCCGCCTTTACTCCATGCTGTGACAGACAGCGGGAGATTAAGTATAGAATTATGCACCGGCTGGTCATTATGCTCCAGGAAACGAAAGAAACGTCTAATCGCCGTTACAGTAACACCCAGGCTTGCAGTACGTAACTCAGACCTCTCTGCATTAAGATACGCAACAACATCATCTGCCGTAAAATCTGACCAGTCAACTTTTGTAGGTTCAGGAGCAATTATCTTCAAAAAAGCTTTAACCTCCCGTATTGCTGCCAGTGTAACCGGTTCTGTAAGATGAAGAAAATCTCTGCAATAGCTTCCGTACTGTTCCATGAGTGGATCATACATATCTTTTGGGATGCACTGTTTCCGATATTCATTTATGTGTATTCCAGTTTTCATGAAGAAAAAAGAACTGAGTGATGCCCGAGCAGAAGCAAAAGACGCCCGATTAAGGACAGCCTTCTTCAATGATAGGGCATCGTCAATGAAAGACAGCAGGTCCTTCGGATTATCCGTTTCAGGTGGTTCCTCCAGATCACTTATCAAGCGGACATAACTATCAACGGTGCTTTTCGTATGGTTCTGCTCCTGTAGAAATTTCAGGAACATTTCAATAGTTGTTTGTTGCATTTTTGTATCTACCTCCTTTGAATTGGTAGATACATCATAACCTATATTTTAGATTCTATATCAGGATTATGTTCTGCTTATTGTAGAGCCATAAGCAGTTTTATAAGCCTATGCAGCATTACAGAACATAATCTGATACAGAGCATAATTCTTTCCGATACAGAACCCACGGATCGACTGTTCCGCCGCGTTGTTGTCCATCGGCACTTCGCCGTCATCCAGGAACACTTTCAGGTATTTCTCCTGATTCAATGAATAATTGAACCCTTCCCATGTCTTGCTTTTCTGCGGCACTCTCGGAAGGTTTTCACGCACCCACGTAAAATAAGCCTCCACCAGGGGGCGGATGCTCAGCTGGCGGCGGTTGTGCCTCTCCTGTGCGGGAAGTTCCTTCAACGGTTTCTCTTCCCGGTAGATCGCCTGGATCATGGTCAGTGCAAGGTATGC
>VIQU02000103.1 GCA_010206225.2 Lachnospiraceae bacterium MD308
TATAAATTAGAAGACGGCAGGTACCGCTCTACGAAGATGTGGTACTGCCGCCTCTACGGCATCATGATGCTCCAACACCTTGATGCCTGGGAAATGCCCTCCGTCAAGGCATTTCAAAAATCATTCTTAGGTTTAGACGCCTAATAATGATATATTAAGCGATTCCATAAGATTTTTCAAGGCATAGTATCCGCTATGTCCAATGTTTATGTCCTTTTTTCTCTAATTTCTTTTCCTGCACCATATTCAGTTGTCAATCTTCGGTTGGAATCTCATTCATTGAGATTCCGAGAAGTTATATAAGAAAAGAGGGATTAAAAAGCTTAGCAATATACCATACAGGACATTATAGAAGCAAAAATAGTATATCGGTTTAAGAAGCAAATTTGCACAGCCGACACAAAGCACTAATAGTACTTCTAATGTTGATGCTATAAAAATTGTTTTTATCTTATTCATTCTGCTTTATTCTCCCGCTTTTTGTCAAAATCTTCGATGACCGTTACTTGGAATTTTTTTGCTTCAATCAATGTTTCCTGTTTGCACTTCGGACAGTATAGAGGAAAATTCAAAAGAACAGTATCATCTCTGATTTGGTTACGAGTTTTGTTGCCACAAAAGGGGCAGAGTATCCATTCTGTTTTTTTCATTCCAATACCTCACTATCGCTCTAAAATATTAAATTGCTTATAGTCTTATAAATAAAAGGAATATATAGACAAAATAAAGTAAGGCGTTCCCATAACCCTTCATACTTCATAATGGTATTTTGAAATTGTTCTTTATCTCCCATAACAAAGCAGACGAAGAAAATAAGAGATAAAACAAATGAGCTTATACTGATAATACCCTCAATTATGTCTTTTTGCTTAAATGATACAATTCCATTTAGAAGCGGAAAAAATAATAAAGCCATAAAACCGATTGCAGCACCTGCACCATGTATCTTTGAAGCGGTAGTAACCATTTCTTTGCTTTCGTTTACACTGAAAAATCCAGAAATAAGTCCTGCCCCAACAGCAAAAATCCCAATCGAAAGAAGCATGAAAGTCGCCAAAACAGGAAATTTTGCTCTTAATGACATAAAGTATGTACCTGCTGTATATGTTAAGAAACTGCCAAGCCAGACAAGCCATAAATTATAAATCAGTCGGACAGGACTTTGCGGACTACCTAAAGCACTCATAACCATTATCTTACCGTTGTATTCAGAATAAAATTGTTCCAGTATCCACGGAACAATAAATTCGCCCATGATTGTGAATAACAAAATTGTATTAAACACCCGATTGTCTGCTATGTTCCTCATTTCGTTATTCTCCTAATATTTCTCTATGCTTCCTTGAAAGTTATGAGCTTTTTCCAACAGCGGTCCTTTTGCACCCATAGTAAAGGCAATATCACTGCTACGAATAGATAGCAACTCCATTCCAGATTGTAGTTCTAAGACCGCCAAAGTGCTATGTGGCAATTTAATCACACCATTTTTATCAATATCAAGCCAAGCATATTTACGCCCTTTATATTGCATAAACTCACCCTCCGAAAGCAAGCAATCCCTTAATGCAGGACAATCCTCTAAAATATGCTTTAATTTTGAGCCCCGCAGCAACGAATATGTAGTAACACAAAAACCGCCTGTTATTTTGCTTCCTGTAAAGATAATAATTTTTCCATCTCGTGTTGCATCGTACTCCAACAATGCTTGTGGTGGAATTTGAATTGTTAAATCTGGGTGTATAACAGAAAGCCCAAATACAAATTTACCGCCTTTATTAAGCTGTGGCATAAAAACCTCCTTTTCTGGTATTCCATTTTTAATTTAACTGTGGTATAATAGTAGTGCTTGTATAAATTACTTTATATATAAAGTACTATAAATACAATAGGATGTCAAGGAGGAAATTGTATGTTGTCAAAACCTGCCACAATGCTTTTAGGTCTTATTTATGAAAAACCTCTTAATGCATATGAGATAATAAAGCTCTTAAAATACATGAATGTAAAATGGTGGTTTAATATCGCTGATTCAACCGTTTATTCTACACTGAAAACTCTTGAAAAAAAGGAGTTCATATTAGGTACAGCCGAGAAAGTCGGAAATATGCCAGACCGTACTGTTTATGGCCTTTCTGACAAAGGGAAAGATGAGTTTATAGCTACGCTAAAAGCATCCGTCCTACAATTCAATTACGACACAAACATTTTTTCCATTGCCGCATTTTTTTTGAATATATTCACGCCAGAGGAACAACAGGAGCTTTTACAGGAACGCCTTACCATCCTGCACAAATACCGTACAGGAATTGAAAAGCAAGTGAATCCATTATGGGAAAATGAAGTTTCTACCGTTCATGTAGCAAATGTAAAAAGAATGATTGATTTGGTAGATGCTGAAATAATAGGTACAAAACGCTTGCTTGCCATCTATTCCGACAAACAAATATAAATCTTTAAAAAGAGCCAATCACTTGCAAATACTGTACAAGTGCATTGGCTCTAATAAAATAATCAATGTAATTTATGTGTATATGAGTTCTCTCTCTACAGTCTCCCTCGCACAAGTCCTTATGTTATTGAGGCGTCCTGTCCATTCTAAAGCATTCTCTGCCTTTAGCTGTTCCGTTATGCCCTGTGCCTGTTTCATGTCCTCTATAAGTCTTTCAAAGCGTTCCTGTGCCTGTCTGTTGATGTCGGCAAGGTAAATGTTCAGCTTGCCGCTTGTGAGAAAATTAGTGTATGTAACCTTTTGGTGCTGTTTCAGATAATTCAGATGCCGCTGTCCCCATGTGCCTATTGGCTGTTCTTCGGCGACGGGTACAGTTAAGCATGGTATTAAATAATCACTTTCTTTCCGATATGTACCGCCTAACTGTTCAAATAATGATTTTGCCATTTTGCAATTCCTCCAAATAAGATATTCACTCCACATTGTTGCGCCTGCTGTCTTAAACAAAATTTTGAGTTTTCTCCTTATCTGGTTTCATTCATGAACAAAACAAGAAGAAAACGTAAAATTTGTGTAAGGAAACAACACTAGCCATCTTGCGGTGGCTAGTGTTGCTGGGAGAGGTGTGTGTCTAAAGCAGAGAGCAATTCTTTTGCTTCTTTGATATAAGGGTCATTTTCGTTAATCTTGGAGTTGGAGCAAATATGCATATCATCGTTAGGAGTTTCTGGAAAATCTGGAAGCTATTTTTCGTAAATAGTATGGTGATTATTAGCATTATAGCTGAAAAAGTTACCAATATATGGTATAGTAGAAGTATCAAATATAAATATAGGTGAGGATAAAAAATTAAAATACCAGATTTTTTAAGTCGTGATTATTATTTGCAGATTCCTATTATGCATAGATTTCTTAAAGAACATAAAATACCTATTGTTCATAACAAAGCAGATTATATAAACGCCATTGAAGAATACGCAAATATGAACAGTGCTAATAAGCAGGAGGTTACAGAGTGGATAAAGTCGGTGGCAAAAGAAGGAGCTAAAGAAATATGCTATCGGAAAATTTACGGGATAGAAGATTGGCATAAAGATCCAAACCTTGTAGAAGAGAAAATAAATAGTATATTTCCTAATTGTCCGAAGAAAAATATCATTAATTATAAAAATACAGAAAAACAGACACTGATTGACTATGATTTGTTCTGGAATGAGGATAGTGGCGAACTGGAACGAGTAGAATTTGTATTTTCAAGATTATATTTGTGTGGCGAAACTGATAAATTAGGTGATACAACGATTTGTCCAATGTATGTAGAGGTTTATTTGGATGAAGGCTTTATTATTAGTAGATGTAAAGCCAAAGCCACATTATTTTATTATGATCAGGATAATAAGTATTTAATTAGTGATTATAAAGTAAATACTATGAATGATGCAGTTGAGTTAATTGATAAAATAGTTGAGATATTTGGGTTTGAAACGGAATTAGACTCTAAAAAAATGAAGAATGAAGT
>VIQU02000104.1 GCA_010206225.2 Lachnospiraceae bacterium MD308
GATGAGGAGATGGATGCGCTCAGACAGTATGTAAAGGAGCGTGGCCTGGCGGTGGATATGGACCGCCTGGAGGATGGTACCGGCGTGGCGATTCTCCATGACTTTGGGCTGTCGCCGAAGGAAAAGGAAGGGGCGGCAAAGGCTGTGGGGAAACCGGTGTACTTTACAACTATTATGACGCGGGAGAAGAGTCTGGCGAACAGTCGCCTAGAATGGTGGGAGAGTGTCGATGAGGAGCTCTACCCGAAGGAGAAACAGTCGGAGGTCTTTTCGCTGAGCGGCTACTTTGACAGTCAGGAAGAGGACTTTCCGGAAATCCATCGGACCTGGCACGGCGCAGAGGGAATGACGTATTTTTTGATTAGTGAGAAGGGATTTGAAAAGCTGCCGACTGAGAAAAAGACTTTTTGCATGGAGCTTGATGTAGAGGAAGGAAGAGAACCAGAGGTTAAACGGGAAATCATGAATATCTGCCTGGAGGAGAACCGGAGACGGTATGAGACTCTTGGAACGGGCGGAGAAGGAGAGGCAGGGATCTTTGTCATCAGTAAGTCGGAGCTTCTGGCGCAGGCAAGAGAGTATATCCGGGGGAATCGGATGCTTTTTGGGAGCATCAGTGCGGTGCTTTTGCTTGCGGGGGCGGCGAATTTCCTGAATGTGACGGTTACAGGGATCCTGTCGCGGAAAAGAGAATTCCAGATTATGGAGTGTTTGGGGATGACCAAGTGGCAGAAGAAGAAGATGCTGGTGATGGAAGGGGTCTATTATCTATTGGCAGTGAGTGTGCTGTTTGGTGTGATTGGAGGGGGAATATTAGGAGCGATTCGTATTCTTTAGGAAAGAAAGTTAAAAAAGTATAGGATTATCTAAAAAGAGGCGTCTTTAAAAAGGACGTTTCTTTTTATGATTCCAACAAGATTATTGGTTTTACATTATAAAATCATTTGATTTTTAGGAGAATCTATTTTGCTCATTTGATGTATCTTTCTGAGAAGTTACATTTAACATAGTAATTATTACGTGATAAAAGAAATTTTATTATTTAGGTATAATATGTGTATATGAAGTATTTAAAGAAATATTTCAAATAAGAAAAAGGAGGATTTCATTATGAGTGGAATGCAGAAAATGAATATGGAAGAAATGGAGGTAGTAAAAGGAGGGTTTAATAGCAGTGTCTATAAAGCTGAGTTTTCTTGTCCTTCCAGCGTCGCAGATTTCAAAAAAAAATATAATAGTTACAGTACTGAGAAAAAGAAAAGATATATTAAGTTCTGTTATGAAAACTGTGGTATGTAATTTAGTGATTAGTTAAACTGACGGGCGGTGCAAATTGAGTACCGTCCGAAAGTATTGTAAAGGTGATTGATTATGAAATATAGATGTGTAAAACAATTTGATACAACTGATTGTGGTAGTGCGTGTATTGCGAGTATAGCCTGGAGTTTTGGAAAAAAAATTTCATTATCGGAAGTAAGAGAACTCGCTGAAACAAGTAAAGATGGTGCAAGTGTGGCAAATATTTGTCAAGCAGTGGACAGAATTGGACTTAAAGCATTGGCTGTAAAAAGAAATAATGAATTTAGGGAAGCAGATTTGAAAATACCATGTATTGCACATGTTTACCAGGAGGATGGTTTTGCACATTATATCGTCTTATATAAATTGAAAAAGAATGAGATAATTATCTCAGATCCGGCTATTGGAATTCTAAGTATAAATAAAATGGATTTTTTGAATGGTGTCCATAGTAAAGCATCGCCTTATGTATGGAGTGGAATTGCCATTTTTATAGAGAAAACGGACAGATTTATTAAGGATAAGGACAAAGACAAAAATTTAAAAAGGGTAAATAGATTCCAAGAGTTAGTGGCCCGAACATATTAGAATTTTGAAAATAATATTGTTTTCTATGCTGTCAATGGTAATTTCAATTTTGACATCATTTTATTTTGGCTTTTTAATTGATAGAATAATTCCGAACAAATTAGAATTTACATTACTATTTATAGTGTTGCTGATGATAGGTGGTACATTATTGAAAGTATTGATAGATTGGATTAGGGCAAAAGATGTGTTGAAAGTTAGTAGAAATATAAACTTGAAATTACATTTACTGTACTATAAGCATATACTAAAATTGCCGATGGGAATTTTGGATTTAAGAAAAAGTGGAGAACTTTTATCAAGATTTCAGGATGTAGATAAAATACAGGAAGCGTTAATATCTTCTATCTTAGTACTTCCAGCTAATTTGGTTTTGGTATTCGTAGTGGGAGGTTTATTAGCGTATAAAAATTATGTATTATTTTTGATAGTATTAACGATGTGTTTGTGTTATTCTCTGACGATTATTGGTTTTAGTAATTGTTATATGTCTTTGAATGCATTGGAGATGAATGATCAAGCAAGGGTAATGGCGCATTTGGTAGATTCGGTTGAAGGAATACAGACTATTAAATCATATAATTACGGAGAAAAAATATATACAATTGGTTTACAAAAAATTAGTGATTGGCAAAATAGACTCTTCCGGCTTGGGGAAAGCGAAAATTGTCAGGAGGCAATTAAAGCCATTATCAATATGTTAGGTGAAATTTTAATATTATCTATAGGGGTATATGAAATAATGAATGGTGAGCTATCAATAGGTGAATTAGTAACTTATAATGTACTGGTTAGTTATTTGCTAAATCCAATAAAAAATATGATCGGATTGCAGTCGATTTTCCATACGGCGCAGATTGCAATGGAACGCTTGGAAAATGTTCTTGACATTGAAATAGAAAAAGAAAATGGACTGGAAATAAAAAAGAGTACTTCTTTAGAATTAAAGAATATTTGTTTTGGATTTAATTCTCATTTGGATGTACTTAAAAATATTAATTTGAAGATTGATATGGGAAATAAAATAGCTATTGTTGGGAAAACAGGATCGGGAAAAACGTCATTAGCAAAGCTATTAATGAGATTCTATTACCCAGATAAAGGAAATATTGTATACGGGAATCTAGACTATAAAGAGTACGGAGTTAAAAGTATTAGAGATTGTATAATATATGTATCACAAGAGGATTTTATATTTTCTTCTAGTATCAGAGAAAATTTAAAGTTGGGAGATCAAAATATTTCTGATTCTGAAATGATTAGTATATCAAGAGAATTAGGAGTGGATGAATTTGTGGCTAGAATGCCGAGAGGATATGATAGTGTGCTTGATGAGAGAGGCGCAAACTTATCCAAGGGGCAAAGACAAAGAATAGCGTTGGCAAGGGCTATACTGAAAAAACCCAAAGTGCTTATATTAGATGAAGCAACAAGTAATATGGATTATGGAAGTGAGAAAAAAATAATTAGATTTTTAAAGTCACAGAAATATTTGACCGTAATAACAATTACCCATGGGATGAGTTCAATAATAGATAGTGATTATATTTATGTCATGAATAGTGGAAGTATTGTTTCATGTGGTGTATATGATGAGCTTTTAAAAACTAGTTTGCAATTTCAAGAATTGTTATACGAGGAGGAAACATAAAATGAGTAAGAAAGCGCTGTTTAGTATAAGATTTGGAATTATATTACTTATCAGTATATTTATTGTATGTGTAATATACTTGGTTCCAAAGGTAAAGAGTGAAAATAGTAGTTTCGATAATGCTGTAAGTGATTTTTTCGAAAAGGATGGAAACTTTTTTGTTTATTTTAGTCGGCAAGATTGCCCGTATTGCGACAACATAGAAAAGGATATAGAAAAATTTGCTAAAAAAAATACTTTATATGTAGTTGACTCAGAAACATGTAAGGATACAAAGAGTTATGATTGGGAAAGGCATGAAAAGAGGTATGATGTGGAGATTGGAAAGAAAAATGATAAAGGAGAAATAATATTTCTTAATAATATGGATGAAGAAAAAATAGCAGAAAAATATCCACC
>VIQU02000105.1 GCA_010206225.2 Lachnospiraceae bacterium MD308
GGAACTGGCTTTTTGCAAAGAGTATCCGGGAACTGGCTTTTTGCAAAGAGTATCCGCGGAGCGCAGGCCAGCGCAACAGTGTACAGCATTACAGAAACAGCTATGCTGAACGGGAAGAAACCGTACAATTATCTCACCTATGTGATGGAAAGGATGAAAGATCTTGGTCCTTTTCCAGAAAAGGGAGCCATGCTGGAACTTCTCCCCTGGTCCGCCAGTCTGCCGGCTGATTGTCACAGCAAACTAAAAAAGTAAGAGACAGTTCTTCCTCTGGTAAGTGCCAGAGGATTTCTTGTTTTGTCAAGGTACGGATTATTACCTACTTACTTTTATTATTGTTTGTTCTCTTTAGATAATTTCCAACTACCCACCCTTAATGTTTCTAATCAATAAAAATCCCATTACTTACACCTCAAATTAAATTTTCTGAATCCAAAAATATAAAAATATTTTTATCAGTAAAATCTATACTCGAAATATTTCAAGTACACATTTCCCAGATAAACATGATAAGCACAAAATAAGTTACCTCAAGCACCACCAATCAGTAATTTATCTTGTACTTATCAGATACGCTCCACAAACGCATCTATATATCTCTCTGAATGTATCCATCCAACAATCACAGAACATTTATTCTCTGTGTAAATACATCCATAGTCAATTTAACAAATTAGATTATTTATTCTCATGTCAAAATCATGAAATAAATAATAGTTGCAGAATATCCAATTGGTACCCTGATTAAATCATAACGTGTAAGCTAGTCTTTAAACTTTGCCTTTTGGACTGTATATTAAAGCAGATATACAATTACGCCTGTATACTGCCAACCTTGTCAGTACACTGAGGGTATTTCCGGCTGTATATTTTATTCGATTCCAAACTTATAGGAATCCGTAATAAATTCTACACATCCAACAGCCATATTTTTATCGTAAAAACGACTTAGGAACTCCCCTGCTTTCAGCTATTATAATAGCCTACCTATAGACCGATACTTATTTACCCATTAAGTAATTTCTCCATAATTTCATGATAAAACTTAATGGAAGGTACTTAGGTTCTCACCATATACCAAGCAATACGTTTTTTCCTGGTTTCCCCACAACATTACGTATACAGTTTCCCGTTCCGCTTTGGTGTATTGCTGTTAGTATCTTCCCAGCATATTCGGTTTTTATAATTTATTTCAATTAAAGGTTTCCGCATTTATTGCGCTCCTGTCCGTTAATCATATGGCATTATTATATGATCTTAGAAAGGTGGGCCAGTTTAAAAATATAAGAAAATTTACCAAAACCTTCTGTAATTTTCTGTCTTATAATTTTACCAGAATCAATTTTTCCTCTTCCAGTTATAAGACTGAATAAATCAAATCCTTTTGTAAGGGTTTTATAACTCATATATCCACTAATCAAAGAAGAAAAGAAATCATTCTCTGACAAATCACTAAAAATATGAGCCAGCCCTTTTGCTGCATCTGTAATTGCACCTATCGTACTAGATACAACCGTTTCTTTTGATGCAATATTATCTAACATGTTTAAAAATTCTGTTCCCGAAGAAACTAAATCTTTTATCCAATCCGATTCAACAACAGTCGTACTAAGTTTCTGAAATGCACTTTCAAATTCATTCTTTCTTCCCTGAATAGAATTCTTGAAAATCTCATTTTCCTTTTCCGCTGCACCATCACTGTTAATGGATTGGTCTACTGCCTTTTCAACATCCTCCATCTGCTGAATAATTGCATTAAATACATTCACCTGTCTTTTGCCAGAAGCCAATTCTGCAAAATATTGTTTCTGTTTACTGTTTAATGTATCGTAAACCTTTGCATAATCTGACATGATGTCATATGTACTTCTCAACTGACCATTTGCATCTTCAATGTTAACACCAATAGAACCAAATGATTTTTGTAACTCTGCGCCTAACCCGTCAATAGAATTTCCATCCTCATCTACACCACGTAATCGTTGTGAAATAGTAATAAGTCCGGTTGATACTTTCTCCATATTTCTAAGTTGGGCAAATCCACCAGTTAACAGACCAATGGTCTCATCAATACTATTTCCTGACTGATTCATTGTACCTGAAACTCTTTCAAGTCCGTCTGCGATGTTATCAAATCCAACAGGGGACTGGTTCGATACAGAATTCATTCTATCAACAATGCTCATTACATCAGATTCTTTTATATTAAATCCTTTTAGAACGGAAATCAGTGTGCTTGCACTTTCTTCTGTTCTATCTATCCCGTCTGCAACATTGGTCATTACCAAAGCAGCATTACCCATTTCCAGACTTTGATCAAGGTCGTATCCCGCCCTTTTAAATTCTGTTGCTGCATCAATCATATCTCTACCGGTACGCCCTATTTTCTCACTTGCAGTAAATGCTTTTTCTGTAAATTGGGATAATTGATTTGCTGAGACATCAGCGACTTTGTTAAACTCTGTCAATGAAGCGTCTAATTCTGTTACTTCATTAACCATAGATTTAATAGAATTAATTGTTGTATTGACTATTTTATATGCTAACTGGTATTTTACCATATTACCAAGTGCATCTGACATTCCAGCTTTCAGATTACTAAAGAACCCTCCGCTTGTCTTTTGTGTATCCTGAATCTGTGACTGCATTCCTTTAAACTGTTTTGTCACCTTTTCTACACCTGAAGCATTTGAACTGGATTGCTTGCCAAGGGTATCCATTTTAATGCCTTTTGCAATGGAATCTACTTGATTTTGTAACTTCTGCTTTGTTTTCGATTCGTCAATAGTAAGTGTTACTTTTGCGTTTTGTGATTTAGAAATATCATTAACAATTGAAATTAGCTGGCTCTCTATCAATGCTTTTGATGCACTGACATCCAAACCTAAAACAAATAAATTATTTTCATTTCCCATAATATAATGGTCTCCTTTTATCATTCATATTTATGAAAACCAAGAGATCAGTAATTTGCTTCTACTGTAATTCCCAAATGATTTTCAGCATTAAATCTGGCCACAGCATTTTCAAGGAAATGACCTCCAGGACGATATCCAAAATACGGAATATCTTTATGCCATCCAGAAGATACACTATAGCCTTCATTCATTAAAAGGAGTACGTTTGTGTCACCACCACCAAACATAGACGGGTGAAACGCTGAATCCGAATAATTTATATTGACTGTCAATTTCATTCCATCAATATTCGCACTTACCATATCAGCAGCACTAATTGAATTTCTCATGCCACTACTCCTGTTATAAACAGAAGGTGAATATGAACCATACCAGGAATCAATTTCTTCCTGTAATATACTAACAAACCTTTCAGTTTCTTTTTCAAACTCTTGTACGAGAGTATTTCCATTAGACAATTTAAGCTTTCTGAAATCTAAATTAAGTTTTAGCACCCATCTTTCCACTCCTTCCGATCTGTATTGTGTAATCTTTATACTTTTTAGTCATGATATTTAGTAATATTGCACATTGCTTTCATTGTTGTTTTCATGATATAGTTTATAAGGGTTTTTATGCCATAAAGTTAGAAAAACAATAAATACAAAGTTAATAACATCATTAGGATTTACCATTCAAAAAATCTTCAACTCTTTTTATCTGGATATTTGTCAGTGTATAATGTCCAGATAGCCATTGCGATAATTGAGTTGGATAAATCCCAATCAAAGATGCAAGATACTTTTTCTTTATACCATTTTCGGCTAGATGTTCTTTTACCTTTGCTTGTAAATCCATCTCAAATACCTCCTTTTCTTAATGGTAAGTGGGAAAATTGATTTTTTTAAATAAAATAATCTTCTTTTTCCTATATTCATTTGGACATTTTTATTTAAACATATTGAAAAACACCTATAAATAAAGGAATAACAGTCATATCCGCTAAGATACGACT
>VIQU02000106.1 GCA_010206225.2 Lachnospiraceae bacterium MD308
AGTAATAAGGAGGTCATTATAATGGCAAGAAGAAAAAAGGTAGAAGCAAAAAATTACGATGAATTAATTAAAGCGTCAGAAGAAAGAATAGTCGTATTAACTGATGATTTGAAGGCTGAAAAAGCAAATTTAAAGCAATTAAAAAAAGATAAGATTGTATACGACAAAGTATTAGAAGATGAAAAGAAAGAAAAAGAAATCCAAGAGGTTGCTGCTATAATAGCAGAATCTGGAAAAACTATAGAAGAGATTAGAAATCTGTTAAAAATAACAAAATAATATCAATTACATTACCGCCCTAAAAGGGCGGTTTTTTGATGTATTTTAGGAGGAATATATATGAGAAAAAATAATATTAGAGCAAAGAAATTGACTGAGATTACAATTGAGGATCACGTAAACATCATTAATACAATAGTCCAGGCTCATTTCCAAATCGATGAAGATGGCGGCATTAAATACACACCCTATTTTTCTAAAATCGGAAAAATAATTGCTATTACTAAATATATGATTGAGGGAATTGAATTTGATAAAGATGAAAATATATATTCAACAGTTGTAAATGATGTTGAAGTAAATACATTGATAAATAATATATTAACACTACCGGACTTTAAAACTTTTATAAATGATGTCAATGATATTGTAGAGTATAAAAAAGCGGAAAATATTGCACGTATCCAAAATGAGTCCAGTTCAATAATTACATATAAACTATTGGAACTCATTGAAAAAGAGGAAGAAAAAATGGAGAAAGAATACGAAGCACTTAGTAATCTCAATAATTGGATAAATGAACAGCGTGAATTAAATTCTCTTATTACCCCGGAAATGCAGCGTAGTTTTGCTGAGAGTTTTGATCCGGAAGCTTTAACTGATGCAATCATTAAAAAATACGCAGAGAGCGATGTGCATGTAAAGAACAAAGAAATTGTTAACGCAAATAAGAAACTTCGTGAAAAAGATAATAAAATTGTGAAGTTGGAAAAAGAACTTAAAAAGAGAGACCAGAAAAATAATGTCAAAAATGTGATTTCCGACAAATAATGACTCTTTCCTATTTTGTATTGAAAGGATGTTTACATGGGAAAATTATTTGATGCGATAGATAAACAAATTATCAAGCCGAGAGTTAAAGCATCTTATGAAGAAGGGTTTACTATGGCAAAAGAAGATATAGAGGGGTTTTATATACAAGGTGATCCAAAAGTATATCAACGTACAGGAGCATATGGTGATTCACCTAATAGCAATCCCCCATCAGGAGGTAATGGGAATTATAATTACAATATACGTTTAGATGATCCTGAATATCATACTGGTACATATGATGGACATACTGTATTAGAACAAGCTCAGTTTAAAGGTTCAGGGATCCTTGGTAGAGCTGGTACATGGCAAAAAGCTGAGGAAGATATTAAAAATGAAATCATCAAGAATTTTAGTAAATGAAAAGTAGCACCAAAGAGATTCCACTTCTCTTAGATAAAACTACTACTATCCCACCAAACAAATACAATTGACTACTAACTACTAATTGTTGTTTTCAAAGAAAGAACCTGAAATGTCAAATCCTTTCCAGCTAAAATTAATATGGAATTAAAGGATATGAAATTAGAGAGAATCTCTTGATGTAACAAATACATTAGATTATCAATGTCCTTTCTGTCACTTATGTACCTTGTAGTAGAGATACACAGATACATGTTATCTGATAATATTGTAACGTAAAATGAATTGAATAAAAACAATTATTTTTTTGAGAGATTTTGTTCTCTCTTTTTTTATTTCCCAAAATCAAAGGAGGGATAAATATGGGTATGGATTTCAATGTGAACGTAGACATTAAAACTACCGGAAAAGAACAAATCGATGCACTCGAAAAACAAATAAACGCATTAAAAAGTGAAACTGTAAAAATAAATGTTGACATTGACACAAAAAATTTAAACGCGAAAAATTTAAACACAAAAAATTTTAGCAAGCAATTACAAGATTCTATTGACAAGTCTGTTAAATCAGTAAAATTCAAGTCTTCTGGTGATTTTTACAGGCAATATATTGACCAAGAGAAAAAAGCTGTCAAAGAAATGAAAAGTGTCAATAAAAACTTTGAAAAAGAACTTGGCGAAATAAACACGAATGATATAGATAAAAATGCACAAAAAGCTGTTAGAGCAAAAATTGCGGCTGAAAATAAAGCTATGCGTGAACAGCAAAAAGAACAAAAACGTCTTGAAAATATACGTTTAAAAGAAGCCGAAGATTCTGCTAAAATAATAGAAAAGGCAAGAAATAAGATTTCTACTGGCGGTTTTGATGCAAAGTCTTCGGTTATGAAAAATAAGCTTGACGCTTATAATGGTCAAGATAATGATTTAGTAAATCTTGCCAGAAAAGAAGTTGATTCTTATAATGCTACTCTTAATAAACTAAAAGACAATTTTGACTCTGGCAATTCGTTTAAATTAAATGATGAAGAAATTGTTAGCTCGTATAACAATGCAATTTCTGCTGTTGAGAGATTCGACAATATCATGACTCAGGTTCGTAATACACAATCGAAAACTCTAGATGCTGGTGTTGCGGAACGATCTGCAAATACTGTCAAGAAATATTATGAAGATAATTCTAAAGCCATAAAAAAATATGGTGTTGAATTAAAAGACTTAGAAAACAGATATAGACAAGCTACTACTGTTGCAGAAAAGGCAGATATTGATAATAAGTTCAAGAATTTAAAATCTAGTATTTCTGCCGAAGGATTGACCGGGAAAAGCGCAACTCAAGAACTTTCCAGAGGATTTAAACAGATTGGTCAATTTGCTGTTACTTATGGAGCGATACAGAGAATTCCAGAAGTATTAAAAAGCATGGCAACTGAAGTATTAAATGTTGACACCGCTATGACTAATTTATATAAAGTCACTGATGAAACTTCTGCAAAGTACAATGAATTTTTAAACAATGCCGGAGAAACGTCAAAGTCAATCGGGCGTGACATGTCTTCATATATAACACAAGCTAGTGAATGGGCAAAACTTGGATACACAATGGATCAAAGCGCAAATCTTTCAAAAGTAAGTTCCATTTATTCAAATGTTGGTGAAGTTGACGATAAAACTGCAGTTAGTGATCTTGTTACTGTAATGAAAGCATATGATATCAAGTACGATCAAGCAATATCAATTGTAGATAAGTACAATAAACTGGGTAACGAGTTCGCTACATCAGCGCAAGACCTTGGTGAAGGAATGTCAAATGCTGCTTCAATGCTTTCTCTTGGGGGCACAGATTTAAATAAGGCTCTAGCTTTGTTAACTGGTGGTTCAGAAATAACACAATCTGCAGGCGAACTTGGTAATGCCTTAAAAATTGGCCAGATGCGTATTCAAGGTAAAATTTCATGCCTTCATACGGGGAAAGTCCGTATGCTGTGTTACGCTTAATAAAATACACAGAGGATAACTATATAAGTCAAAGGGTGATGGGACACCAGAGACTTAGGAAAGACTATAATATTGTTAAAATAAATTGAAAGGATTGAATATTATAAAACATTCAAAATTATTTCCCTGCTATTCTATTCCAATGCGTGATTATTTCACATCAAAAGGAATTAGATATGAGTTAGTAGGTCTACATCCTAAATCGCATGATATGTTTTGGATGTATATTAAAACAAGCGAATTAGAAAAAGCAATGCAAGAGTGGTCAAAAAAGTGACTGCTCTTTTTATGTCAAATTTTAAAATGAAAGTGAGAAGTTTAATGGTAGACAGACGAAAATATACTGATG
>VIQU02000107.1 GCA_010206225.2 Lachnospiraceae bacterium MD308
GTCTCATATTTGGTAATACATTCAGCAAAATTTATTCAATTTTATCAGATGAAAACATTTCATTAGAAGAAAAATACAAATATTTGTTTGAAGTGCAAACCAAGTCGGGAGAACGTGGTATTTACGATGCTGCTGATGATATTTTAATTACGAAAAAAGAATATAATTTATTCTGTGAAGCTTTACGTAAGATTAATCTTATTGAGAAAGATAATCGTAAAGCAGGAAATGAAAAAGCTCGTATATATTTACTCGAAAAAGAAAGAAGAAAATTAAAGCGAAGAAGAAATAGACCATATGAACCATATCTGGAAAATCTAGTAATTGCATTAGTGAACACTCGTGAATTCCCGTATGACTACGATAGTTGTATGAAATTATCAATATATCAATTCAATCAAAGTTTAAAACAAATTCAAAGAAAAATAGCATTTGATAATACAATGACAGGAGTCTTTGCGGGCACTATCAATACTTCAAAAATGAAAGACAAATCTGCTTTGTCTTGGATATAAATATAATTTTTAGAAGGCACTTAAAGTGTCTTTTTTATTTTTACAAATCAATTTATTAGGAGGATATTATATTATGAATATGGACAAATTTACCATAACTTCTTATGATCAGTTTACGGGATTTGACAGAGCAACTGGAAATCTTGAATTGATTATGGACGAGTTAAATGATTTCACTTTAGCTCAGGAAGAAGAGAAAGTAGATATTGAAGGTAAGGGTGGAAGACCTATCGCTTCAATGAAAAAAAATAAGAAAGTAACTGGTTCTGGTACAAATGGTATGCTTTCAGGTGGTTCTTTAGCTGCTATGTTAGGTACTGATATTGAAGACGGTGAATACGAAATTAAATATACTGATTCCATTATTGTTAAGGATAACAAGACTTCTACGACTGAAGTTGCCGTTGGTACTCCTGGAAATGAAATTGGCACAATCTATATCAGGGACGAACACAAAGCTTATATCTCTGGTGGAAAGAAACTTACACAGACCGCTGAAGAACCACAGGCAGGAGAATTTAGCTATAATCCAGATACTAAAGAAATCACATTGTTTGCAGGTGATGTGGCAGACGGAACGGAAGTAATTGTATTTTATAATGCAAAAGTAACTGGCAAGAAGATTACAAACGATGCAAATAAATACAGTAAAACATTATCTTCATTCTTAGATGTTACTTGTCAGGATGGATGTGATAACATTTTCCATGGACAGTTTATTATTCCAAGGGCAGACTTCAGTGGTACATTTGATATTGCTGGCGGTTCTGATCCGGCGACTCAGGGATTTGAATTTACTTCTCTTCCTGACTTGTGTACTGGTAAGACAGACCTTTGGGACTTTATTGTATTTGACTAATAATAGAGGGATTATACCCTCTTTTTGTTTAAGGAGAAATGTAATGGAAAATAAAAAAAGGATACCATGTCGTGTATGTGGAAAACTATTTACACCATGTTCTTATTGCGAAACACATTCCGATGTGTTCCGTTGGAGAAATTTTGCTTGTTCTATAGAGTGTGCAAAAAAATACATTGATAAAGCTATTGCTTATCGTGAATCTTCTAAACATTCAAAAGAATCAAAAACTGATGTTTTAAAAAAAGTTGATGAAGTTCCTCATACACCAGTGAAAAGGAAAACTAAGAAAGATACGATTGATATAACTGAAAATAATTAGAACCATATAAGGATGGATATTGTGTATTGTAATAAAATAGGGATATAACCAATGCACAATATTTTGTGATTGTTATATCCTTATTTTTTACGATTGGGGTGATTAAAAATCAAAAATGGGATAATATTTGATTCTTTAGATGAAGTTTATCAATATTATAATGATAAAGTTTTAAAAATTGTAAACATTAAACAACTGCTGTTCTATTCTGATATCTGCGACGTGCAACCAGATTGGATCGGGAAATCTGTATACAATGGAAAGTTGGTTGCTTATTACGGAAAAGAACGCACCAAAGAATGTTGGGAACGCTGGAAACGATATGATTCAATAATTGTGGAGGGAAATAAAGCATGAATGAAGTATTAAAAGGAATTGATTGGACACAAATAATTTACACAGTTTGGACAGTAATTCTATTGCCAATTTTGACATATATAGGTTCACAAATCAGTGCATATGCAAAAGCAAAACAGATTGATAAGTACACAAATATTCTTTATCAGAATGTATTAAATGCTGTTAAGGATGTTTATGAAACAGTTGTAAAAGATATTAAAGGAGATGCTGATTTATGGACACTGGAAAAGCAAGAAGAAGTGAAAGAACTTGCAAAGACAAAAGCGATTGCGGCTTTAACGACTTCTGCTTATCAAGTACTAAAAACAGCAAATGAAGATTTCGATGAATATCTTGACGGTTTAATTGGAACTGCACTTTACGATATAAAAAATTATAATATAACTGTATAATATAAGGAATGATTCATAAAAATGGTAGCAATAAAAGATTTAACAACTATTGATTATACGTCTCTTTTTATTGCAGCATTCACTGTTCTTATAGGATTGAAAACTATTATATCTGTGCTTGAATGGGGAATTAACAAGTTAGGTCTTGAAACTAAATGGATAAAAGCAAGAAGGCAAGAACACGAATTATTAATCCAAACTTCTGAAGGCTTAGTTGAATTGCAAAGGAAACATTCAGAAGATGTGATGCGATCTGATAAGAACGATGCTGAAATCCGTCAAGATATTAAAAATCTTATTGATATGTTTAAAAATCTTACCGATTTGTTTATCAAAAAGGAAATTGATGATATGCGCTGGGAAATCAATAACTTTGCTAATAAAATAGCTGATGGTAGACATTGTAATAAAGACAGTTATAAACACTGTTTAAAGACCTATCATAAATATGAAAAAATATTAAGAGAAAATGGTTTAGAAAATGGCGAAGTAGAAATATCCATAGAATTAATAAATGAATCATACAGGGAAAAATTGAAAAATGGATTTTAATATAAAAGAGTGATTTCATTTGAGATTACTCTTTTATATTATTCAAAAATATCTTTACTTATCATTTCAAGTTCAACCGATAAGTAAGGGTATTTTTTTAGTGTGAGGGTGAAAGGTTGAACCACTCTCATACTACCCAAAGAAAGGATTGATTATATAGATACTATATTTTGTAGTTTAGACCAAAGCACAAAACTAACAGGATGGTGTATATGGAAGAACGGAATTTATGAAACCAGCGGACTTATAGATTTTCAAAGAGAAAAAGATCCTATAATTCGTTTTGATCATATGTCTAAAAGTATTATTTCTCTTTTAGATGACTACTCCCCTATCGTTGTTTATATAGAAGATACTGCACTTCAAAGAAATGCAAAGACATTAAAAGAATTATCTCAGCTACAGGGCGTAATTATTGGATATTGTAAAGCTAAGAACATTGATATACAAATAATCACTCCTAGTCAGTGGAGAAAACAATTGGGATTCAAACAGGGAGCTGGTATTAAACGGCAAGAATTAAAACAACAGTGTTTTGACTGGGTTAAAGAAAACTTAAATTTAGAACGATCAGAAGATGAAGTTGAATCTATAGGTATCGGGGCTGCAGTATTAAAATTATTTAAAAACAAATGAGCATTTATAGTTAATGCAAAAAATATCAAATTGTGTCAGTAATAATTAAAAAAAATCATAATTTTATTCTTTACTATTTGATAATTTAATGATATCTTTATTATATTATTTATTATTTATTTTTTTACAATGTAATAAGGAGGTCATTAT
>VIQU02000108.1 GCA_010206225.2 Lachnospiraceae bacterium MD308
GTGATTGATAAGGAAGATTATATTTTGTGAATTATAAAGTATTCAAATATGTATTGAATGGCTTAAAATGAAATAGGGATATCCGGTGTATAATGTGATTATGTTGCAGGGTACCTTGGATATCCTTTATATAGTCGATTTATATCTACGGGTGTCAAATGTATGATTCTGACATTGATAACCACGTTGATGTAGTAGGAAAAATGAATGAAAACAGATGCAAGGGATACATCAATGTTTGTCGTCTGGAATCTGTCATATGTTTATAATCCTATGGAGAAAAATGATTTTGAGAAGAATATCTGCGGATACAAGGTGATCATAAGGATGTACTCAAAAAATCAGACAGCGGGGAGGTAAGTGATGAGGAAAAAACACGTTATGATAATATTTTGGATAGGGCTGTTTGTTTTTGGCAGCTTATATTTTGTGAAGATTCAGACAGGAAGAAATTTATTCGGCTATATTTCCAGAAAGATTAGAGGAGAATATGAGACGTATATTACTGTTTCTAAATTTGAAGACAGTGAAAGAGGTTATTATACTGAATATGCAGGAGACAGATACTTATATTTTGATGACGGCGAAAACATCATTTACGATTATGAAACGAAGGAGAAGCTGATAGAAGCGAAGGGAGAAATTAACAGTTTCTGTGCAAATAACAGATACATATTCTTCATAAAAGGAACAAGCATTTTTCAATGCGGATTTAATGGGGAAGTACATGGTATGGTTGACATTCCCGATGATGAGCGTTTGTCTTTTATGTATGTAGATGAACAAAATCTGTATTGCGAGGGGGAGAAAGGATTTTATTTTTTGTCGGCGGAAAATATCACGGGAAAGCAGGAACCTGTTAACATGGAGGAAAATAGTGAGAAAAGAACGGTAAGAATAAATGGGGCTGAGATAAAGTTTTGGTTTAAGAGCAGAAAGGGGATATTGTTGGGATTTGAGACAGAACGGCTGGAAGATATTAAAGAAGTGAATGATAGAGGGTACATCAAAGTCTATACTGATAAGCAGGAATCGTATCTGAGCATTCTGCTTCTGCCGCAGAGGACGGGTAAGGAGGTCGCATATAGAGATTCAAGCTGTATTGGCATATTTGAAGGAGAAATGTATTTTGTTAGTGACAAAATATATTGTTTAACAGAGAGTAAACAATATATTAAAGTGAAAAACAGTCCTGTGTATGGAAATTCCGATATTCAATATCTGAGCAATATAAGAAGCGGAAATTATTTGATAGTATTAAGTGAAAATTATTATTATAAGATGCCGGGAGGAAGTTCAAATACTGGAAGTGTGGGCGATTTTATGGAAGCGGATATTTGTCTCGTAGACTTGAAAAAGAAAAAGACGGTAAAGGAATATCACATTTATGAAGGACAGGTTATATACATGTCAGATAGTCAATATGCAATTTTAAAAGATGGAATTATAAAGTTCTATCGGATGAAAGACAATATGCTGATTAAAACAGAAAAAATAAAAGAGTATAAAACAGGACAGGATTACCTGGTAGAAGTATGCCATGACAAATTGTTCTTTATCGGCGAGGAAGGGGTTTTGCAAGTAATTGATACGGATTCGGTTTCCATGTGATGGAAATGGGGGAGGAGGCGGCTATGAGGAAACTGATAACAAGAAAAAGGATGTTTGTGATCATATGTGTATTGATGTTGTTATCTGGAACTGCGTACCTTACAAAAATGTGGACAGGAAGGAATGCTCTTGATTTTCTTCTGAAAAAATGCAAAGGATACTACGAAACGACGCTTCGTATTTGCCAGCCGGTGGAGAGAGAAGGAGGATTTCATACGGCGTATTTGAATGGAAGATATTTTTATTATGACAATGAAAGCAGGAAAATATATGATTATGCCGCTCATAAATGTATCATAGAGGCCGATAGAGAAATCAGAGAGTTTTGTGTTAATTCCGACAGTATTTTTTATAGTACGGGTTCAGAAATTTATCAGTACAGATTGGATGGCAAAAGGATTGCAAAGATCGTCCTTCCTGATGAGGAGGATATAGATTTTGTATATGCAGGAGAGGAAAATATATATTGTGAAGGATATGACATGGATTTATATATTTTTCCGGCAAAAAATATCTCGGAAAAAGTGCAAAGCGACATTCAAAGTGTCATCCTGAAAAGTAACAAGAAAAGGACGGTAGATATAGATGGAGATAAGGAGGATATTTATCTGATAAATATGCCGGAGGTAATATTAGGACTTAGAACAGAAAGTCCGGGGGATTTCAAGACGGTGGATGAACAGGGATATATCAGAATTTACAATGCATCAGAAACAGATTCGGAAATATATGTTATGGCTGCAGAAACAGGGGAAAAACTTGGATATCATGATAAGAACTGCATTGGAATATTTAATGAAGAACTATATTTTCTGGATGATAGAATATACAGGCTGACAGACAGGAATCAAAGACTTGAAGTGGAGGACAGTCCCTTATATATAAGAAATGGATTCCCGTATTCTAAAAGTGTGAGGGACGGGAAGCATCTGATCATATTAGGAGAAAAGTATTATTGGGGTCTGAATCCGGATGGAATTGCCCCTTCCGGTACGGTGGGAGACTATCTGGGTTCAAAGATTAGTTATGTCAATCTGGAGACTAAAAAGGTAGAAAAGCGATGTGAGATAGATAAGGGACAAGTTATCTGTATGTTTGAGAAGCAGTATGCAGTATTTGAGGATGGAGAAGTAATATTTTACCGAGAGGACGGTAAAATGATAAAGACAGATAAGATAGAAGGATACAAGACAGGAAGAGAGTATGAAATAGAAGTGTTCCATGGAAAAATCTTCTTCTTTTGCAATGAAAAATTATTGGATGTGATTGAAATAACACCTCCTGACAAAGACAGAATTGTACAGCAGTGACGGAAAGCAGACGCTGCAGACGGATTATGCCTATGACGACCAGTACCGCCAGACAAAGATGACTGATTCCCGGATGAAGGACGGGAAGCTTACGCCTTACCGCTATACCCTGACCGGATATGACGGATTCGGAAGGACGGCATGGAGCGCGGAAGTGAATGCGGAGAGCGAACCGTCAGAAGAGGTGATCGCTTCCCATAAGATCACGTACTCCTACGATGCGGAGGATAAGGTAACAGGCATACGCTATGCGCTGGTAAAGGACGGCGGCGTGGCGGGACTGGAATACGTCTACGACGGAAACCGCTGGCTGACAGGCATCAGGGCAGTGATAAAGGGAAGGGATGAAAAACCCCTCATCCGTGAGTATGCCTATGACGCACAGGGGAAAGTGGTGGAGATTAAGGAATATCCGGGACTTGCAGGAAAAGCAGCGGCAGGAGAAACCACAGCCGATACAGAGACAGCGGATGCGGCGGAAAATGTCTGTATCACCAAGACCTACCGCTATGACAGCCTTGACCGGGTAACGTCCATAGTTTATAAAAAAGGTTCTGAGGTGTTGGAATCCTATGCCTGCAAATATGATAAGAACAACCAGATCACGGAAAAGACGGAAATCAACAATACGCCAAAGACAGAGCAGGATAAGGTCAATATTACAAAGGCATACACCTACAATGCATTAGGGCAGCTTACAAAGACGGAAGTCACCGACCATAAGGACGGAGATAAAAAAGAAACGATCACCTACGAATACGATAAAGCCGGAAACCGGACGAAGAAGGGAGAGGGAAGCGCGCAGACGTCCTATACCTATAACGGCCTTGA
>VIQU02000109.1 GCA_010206225.2 Lachnospiraceae bacterium MD308
TGATGAAGCCCTGACGGTTCTGAAAAAGGACTTCACCAAAGAAGAGCTGAAGGAGACAACCGCATATCAGGCACTGGCACGGATCGGGATGCTCTATAAGATTGAAGAAATGATCCGTGACAAGTCACCGGAAGAACGGTACAAAGAGCGTCAAAAGCAGGCGAGACCGCTTTTAGAGGCTTTCTTTGAGTGGCTCCATAAACTGGAGGATTCCGTAGACCGGTCTTCGATGATCGGAGAGGCTGTCCTGTACGCTTTGAACCAGGAAGTTTATCTGAAGAGATATCTGGAGGACGGCCRCTTAAGTATCGATAATCTGGCGGCAGAACGGGCGYTGAAAAACTTTGCGACCGGGAGAAGGAACTGGCTTTTTGCAAAGAGTATCCGCGGAGCGCAGGCCAGCGCAACAGTGTACAGCATTACAGAAACAGCTATGCTGAACGGGAAGAAACCGTACAATTATCTCACCTATGTGATGGAAAGGATGAAAGATCTTGGTCCTTTTCCAGAAAAGGGAGCCATGCTGGAACTTCTACCCTGGTCCGCCAGTCTGCCGGCTGATTGTCACAGCAAACTAAAAAAGTAAGAGACAGTTCTTCCTCTGGTAAGTGCCAGAGGATTTCTTATTTTGTCAAGGTACGGATTATTACCTACTTACGCTTAATCAGCAAATATTGGACTTCCTTAATCTAAAGATTGGAATGGAACTATTGTCTCTCCGAAGCAGTGATATAGCTTTTACAATGGGTGCAACCGGTCCTCTATTGGAAAGAGCCGATAATTATGAGGGGGAAATCAAAATTTACTGAACAATATCTACAGATTTTAGCAGAAATCCCTTGAAACATTTCACATTCAATGGTATTATAACAATACAAAGGGAAAGCACCCACTCCAAAGTGGATGCTCCGAGTTTAGGTTAATGATTGTCCTTACGGACACCGCCTATCCTGTGGATCAGACAGGATAGGCATTTTTATTTTCGCTTGTTGTTTCTCTTATCGAGAAAGGCAAGCAACGCAACAATTAAGCTACCAAAGGACATCAGCAATGCTAATATTCCAATGAAAATCGAAATGATTTCAAAAGCTGTCATCGGCGCCACCTCCCTTCCTATGTATTCCGGCACGCCGGTTTTCATAAACTCGGGAGGCTACCACCCTGTCATGGGTATTTTCCGTAGATGTATTGTAACACGAAGATATATGAATGGCAATTAGTTCTTTAAATTTGTTTGCAGGTATCACGATACCCGCCCAAAATCCAGTATTCCTCAAATAATTAGAGCCATTTTAGAGCCAACCGCTATAAAACGACGCCGAAAATGCCCATTTTATCAGCATTTCCGGCGTTCTGTCTGTTACTCGAACTCGACTTTTCCTAACTAATTCTGTTTAGAAATTATTCTCTGTCGAGTATGTAAATCTTTTGATTATTTGATATATCCATATTATCCTGCCTATATGGGCTAATGTTATCATTTTGTTATCGGGATTGATAACACCAACTCTGCAACTGCGGATAATAGCTATATGCTATGTTTTAAATTATAAACGATTTTATCGAAAAATTCAAGATATAAGCACAATCACTTAATAAAATAATAACCACTTACTTATCAAGCAACCTCCCTGCCTTATAATAAAAATATAAATCTTTTCGTTCAATTTCTCTTTTATTAGCTGTATATTCTTCATAGGCTGATGCAATTTTGGTCGCTGCATATGCACCACCTGTAACCAACATCGCTGTATCAGACGAAATAGCATTATTAAATGCAGAAATGACACCACCTGCCGCAATACTTACCACAAGTCCTCCTGTCGACCTCCATACACCCTCATCTGTTAAAAACTTTCTTCCCAAATTTTTAATAAAACTCCCATCCTTAGTACTCTCTTCAATTTCTAATAATGCAGGAACAACCTCTTTGTTATAAAGAAGTTCACACTCACTTTCAAAATCAGTATCCCACGGCATAGACTGGATAGATTCAGAGTATTCCAACATCTTGCCCCGAAATCTTGTCAATGGTTTAAATAATTCATTTTTTATATCTATCAATTCATCCATAGATGCTTCTGAAAAAGACGGAAGTTTCTGAATGTAATTATCAGTTAAACCAGCATGAGTGATTTTCTGTTTATCAATTGAACTTAAATTAACAATTCTACTATCTACAGCAGCTTTCATCAAATCATTGGATTGTGTGTCAAATAATGGATAACTAGATTGTATTGATTTTGTAAGCAAATCACAGTAATCTTTAACACATAAATCCAAATCGCCTAATGAATGATTAAATTCTTCTATTTCAACTTGCCCTTTATTAATTAAGGTTTGTAACTCATTTCCATGCTGTTCCCCAACAAGCGAAAACATCACTTCGCAGACTTCCATTGTAAAGCTGCGTAATTGTCTTTGAATTTCAAGTTTTTTTACATAAGGAATTGATTTATATCTCTTGCTATGTATAATGTTAGAAAATTCTTTGATAACGGGATAAGTTTCTTCATAAAAAATAGTATCATTTAATTTCGCAAGCGGTAAAATTTGCTCGATTAATTTTATTACTGTTCTTTCATTAAGATTGTTGCCCTTGTCAGTCAATCTATTAAACATATACGCCAAAGGACTTATAAGCGTCACTTTATCAGCATACAACAACGCTGATTTAATATAATTCATTTCTCGTTCCAAACTTGTGTTATTAGGAACAATCGCAACTGTAAAATCAAATCCCATAGTTATTATCAGCTCCTCTTTTGCTTCAAAAAATTTATCATCCATATTTCTTAATTACTATTTTTTACAACAATTATAAAAATCAACTTTCTTTTGTCACATCTTCAACAAGATTTTTCTTCAATGTTTCAATAGTATCTTTATTTTTTCTCAAAATTTCAAGTTGCCGATATGCCTTTTCCCTTAATATCTTTAATCGTTCAATGTTAGATAACCCTTGTCTTATCAAATCAGCATTGGTATCTTCCAAATTGATAAGTACAACTAATTCCTCTGCCGAAGCAAAATCTCTTATATTAGGTGTTTTTCCGCTTATCCCCTTTTCGTTTCTCCATTGTGCCGCTGTCTTGCCAAACAACGCCATATTAAGAATATCTGCTTCGGATGCGTATGTATATGCCATTTCCTGTGGGGATAATGTTGGTGTTATCAGAAATTCCTTTACCGCATCTGTATGAATACGATAATTTATTTTTGAAAGTTCCCTCTTAGCATCCCAACCAATCGCTAATCGGTTTGCTTCATCTTTCTTTAACCGCTGATAGTCCTTAATAATATAGAGCTTAAATTCTGGGGAAATCCACGACGCAAACTCAAAGGCTATATCTGTATGGGCATATGTACCTCCATATCGTCCTGATTTTGATATCCTAAAATCCCGTATCAATTATACATATGTCAGCCGATGTTAATCCCAAAGAGTTCAATAATTTCTTTTTGAAAGGCTGTTGCCGTTGTGTAAATCTGCTTACGTTTCCCTTCAACAGAAACCATCCGTAGGGATTTCATCTCATCTATCACTTCCTGCATATTATGGCTCTTGAACCATCCGGCCTTATCCATGATGTTTTTAATCTGAGAAGAAAATATCAGGGCGATATACTGGATAAACATCCGTCCATCCATTGCTGCTGAGGAATGGATTCGCAGCCTTTTCATATCAAGGT
>VIQU02000011.1 GCA_010206225.2 Lachnospiraceae bacterium MD308
TCTCGGCCGTTGTCATCCACTATGGTATTAACTGGTCTTGGAACTGCTCTGATATCAGCAGGTACGGGCATAAAAATCACCTCTTTATATAGTCCTATTATATCATATTAGGACTATATATAATAGTGTTTTATACACAATTTTACAAAAATCTGAATGGATTAACAGGTGTGGCACGGTTAAAAATGGCCATTTTTTTAAGATTATTACTTTTGCTTAGCTAGTTTTGAATGTATTATATAGTTTTTTACGAGTTTACAGGTCTATTCTATAGTCCGGTAAATTGGGAAAGTTTTATTTATTTAAGAATGCTTTTACGGAATTAATCCGATATGATAATCTTGATGAAGTGCCGTCTTTAGAGACTTTTTGGAGAGAATAAAATGTCTAGGAAATTAATACAGATGACAACTACGATTTTTAGTGAAATAGCATCAGGAGTTTTAGATGAACATAAAGAATTTATAGCTAATGTGAAAAGACAAATATTTATTGATGAAGCTTATAAAGAATGCTGTTGTGAATTTTTGAAAAAGGCTCATATCATAGGGATAAATAATAATAGCTTAGTTATTATTTTTATAGAATACAATGGACAGAAATTCGCAGGAATAGATAGTCGTTATGCAGAAATATTTGAAAGATATGACTATATTTTAGAAGAAGAACCGTCAATTGTTGTAGGGTGTCAGTTGTTGAGTATATCTGAAAAAATTTATCAATTAAAAGCAGAATCGAATCAAATAATTGATAATTGTTTGGGATTAGAAGCAGAATCCGGAAAAGATTCAGTATTTTTTTCGGCAGGAGATATCATTGATTTAATATATGGAGTTTCTGTTTTTAAAATGGAAAATAATGAGTTAGAGTTGTGTATGCAATCAAGAGAAGATTTAATGAGAGTATTGTTGATATTAGTAGTTAATGCAAATGCAGAATTAATTGAAGAGTGTAAGGACTTGTTGTCAGCATTGGCGGCTAAGGCAGTAACAAGGAAAATATGTAATAATCTTTTGGATTTTACTTATATTAAAGATAATAAAATTAAATTTTTAACTTTATATCAGTGTGTAGAATTTCTATTCATTCCTAATCAAGCATACGAATTTAAAGTAAAGTATAATATGGATATTGCGGAGGCTTTAAAACTACATATTAATGAATCGCTGAGAAGGGATGAACGAGGAAAGGTTATGGCAATTTTGAAAAATTATGCTAGTAAATCTATTATTCAGAAATTTTTTATGGAGGTTTCTGGTGATAAAGAAAAAGATAATAAATTAGAAGAAGTAAAGGAATGGATATATAATTTAAGATGTTCCATAGCACATTTTCGATATGGTCAAACAAAAGATGAATCTATAAATAATTGGGATAACATTTTTGTATTAATGTTGGAATTATTAAATTCGATATATGATAATATAGAACAGGATGTTCAAGATATATGCAAAGGAATGGTAATAGTATAGTTTCTGGGTATTTTGATATTTTTTATCAAATACCTTTTTCTTGAAAAATGTACTGCCTATTGATAAAATAAAGATGTAACAGAATGATTTTAAATTAACAGAGAGGATTATATGAACATAGCCGCATACTGCCGTGTATCCACGGACAAAGAAGACCAATTGAACAGCCTTGAAGCCCAAAAAGCCTTTTTTGCCGAATACACTACCCGCACAGGTGACACTCTCATTAGATTATATGCAGATGAGGGTATTTCTGGAACTAAAATTAAAAATCGTAAGGAATTTCTTCGCATGATGTCCGATGCCGAGCATGGATTGTTTGACATGGTAGTAGTAAAAGACATCTCACGTTTTGCCCGTAATACAGTGGATCTTCTTCAGAATGTCCGCAAATTAAAGTCATTAGGCATAGAAACCCAATTCCTCACCGCCAACATGACCAGTATGGGCAACAGTGAGTTCGTCCTGACCATTTTCGGGGCGTTGGCACAGGAGGAAAGCGCCAACACATCCAAGCGAGTGAAGTTTGGCAAAAAAATGAACGCAGAAAAAGGGCGTGTTCCCAACATTGTTTACGGCTATAATAAAACCATAGGCGATTATTTCAATCTGGAAATCAACCAAGAAGAGGCAGCTATCATTCAACAGATTTATCAGTGGTACACCAAAGAAGGCTATGGAGCTGCTAAAATTTCCAATATGCTAAATGAACGCGGACTAAAGACGAAGCGTAGTTGTAGGTGGAGCCAGAACGCTGTCTGCCGCATCCTTATGAATGAACTATACACAGGGAAAATCATCAACGGCAAGCAGGAAGTGGCAGATTTCCTGACCGGCAGGCGCACCGATAAAGACGAGACAGATTGGATGGTTGTAGAACGGCCGGACTTACGCATCATTGAACCAGAAACATATGAAAAAGCGCAGCAGATATTACAGTCCAGAAACAAAGCGTTTAACACCAGACATGAACGCCAGAGCAATAAATATCTCTTCTCTACCCTTATCAAGTGTAAGGAGTGCGGCTGGTCGTTCCGGCGTACCGTCCGCACGTATAAAAATACCTATGTACGCTGGGTATGTTCCGGGCATAACGGACGCGGTGCCGATAGCTGCCCTAATGCTGTGACTGTCGATGAAGAAGAACTGATTCAGGCATTACAAGATTACTTTGCAGAAATGCTGAAACAGAAAAAGAATGTGATCCAGAATGTAGTCCGCGAGTTTCAGCGTATCTACAAAGCAAAAGATGAAAACATAGAATACGAAAAAGAATTAAACCAACAATTAGCTAGGTTACAGAAAACCCGCCAGAAATACATGGATATGTATACGGATGATTTGATCTCCCGCGAAGAGCTGAATACAAAGATCGGCGGTATGCGAAAGGAAATCGAGCGACTTGAAAACGAACTGAAAATGGTGTCCTACCATCTGACAAAAGGAGAACAGCTAGAGCATATCCTTGGCAACACTTTCAAATCGGTAGAAGATATCACGGACGTACACCAGATGACCAACGAACAACTCAAACAGATTATCCAGAAAATCGAAGTAGACAAAGAAGGCAATGTGGATATTTTCTTACGCTTATTTGGAGATCTGGGACTGGATGAAGCCGTATTGATTGAGAACACATCAAATACGGCGGGGAATGTTCTTGATACAGCAGAAAGCAATACCGTTCTAAATCGTAACAACTATACATAAAGATGTAACCGAACGTCTCATCCAGATTAATCCATCGTTGGCATCCGAGACGAGGAAAATCTTAGATCTCAATAAGTCCGAGCGCCACATACGCGGTGGACTTGCTACCCGCGAGAAATATCTTCACCAACATATATAAAAATGTAAAACATATAAAAGTAAATATGCAAAAAAGACAGACCGTGGCAAGAAGATGGTCTGTCTTTGTCATTAAAAATAAGATGACTGGATTTATCTTACAGCCAGTCACTGCAGTTTTAGGATATCGTTTGGAGTACAGTCCAAGTAAGCGCAAAGCCTTGCCAGTATGTCAAGATCCATTCGCGATACTTTACTTTTGCAGTAATTATTGAGTTGCGTGCGTTGGAGGTGGCATACTTCGCAAACTTTATTTTTGCTTACATTCTTGTCTTTTATGACACGTTCAAGGTCAATATAGATCATCATATTACAAACCCTCTTTCATAAATGAAATTATAAATACATCTCTATTGAAACATAAGTTGCATTGCGGTACACTGTATTAAAATACAGATGTATAGAGGTGCAAATGAAGAGAAATTTTATTGCGGAATGTATTATTTTAATGATGATTATTTCACTTATTACAATGTGTCATGACAGGAAGTCGGAAGAAGATATGATGGTTTATAATAGCAGCGCTTTCACTATGGGAGAATGCCATAATGAGAGAATTGTGGTCATTGTAAATCAGAGAAAAATTTCTGATAAGCAGAAGTATGCAGAAAGAATTGTGGAAAAGTGCAGGGAGAACAGTTTTAAAAACGTTCGTTTCAGTTATGATCTGTCAAAGCCGAATGAACTGGATATCATTGTCTGCAGGAATGAAAAAGAGGCCGATGAAGGAAGGTGGGATTTTCGGTTTCGGTATGTGCAGAAGGTGGGAAAAGGTCAGTACAACATTATTGATCATCCTGAAAAGTTTCGGATTGAGATATTGCATGAGGATTAAGAAGCGTAAAAACTTAGAGACGGCAGCCGGAGAATGCATGACGGAAAAAAGGAAAACTTGACATTCTGTCAATTGTGCATTATGATAGGTTCTGTAAAAATTATATACGGTTGATGACAAGGGAGCTTGCATGGAAGCAGGCTGAGAGTGGGCTGATACCGCCCAGACCTTTAACCTGATTTGGATAATGCCAACGTAGGGATGCGTTATGAGAGATGTTGAATCTCCTTTGTCTTCAATCGAAGATTAAAGGAGGTTATTTTTATGTATCAATTTTTAGTGAATGCAGAGGGTGGTTTGACAACGAGTGGTTATGCGGTATGTATTACAGTAGGAGTTGTTTTGTTCGTTCTTGCGATTGTTTTTGCCGGGAAAAGTTCGGAAAAGAGCAAAATGACTACAAGGCAGCTCGTTTTTTGCGCAATGGCGATGGCGCTTGCTTTTGTGACATCTTACATTAAAATTCTTAAAATGCCGTGGGGCGGGAGCGTGACTTTGTGCAGCATGCTTTTTATTGTGCTGATCGCAAACTGGTACGGTGTGAAGACAGGGATTTTAGTAGGACTTGCCTACAGTATACTGCAGTTTATACAGGAACCGTTCGTGCTGTCCTTTTTCCAAGTGTGTTGTGATTATATTCTGGCCTTTGCAGCCCTTGGTATTGCCGGATGTTTTGCAAAGCGGTCACATGGATTGGTGAAAGGCTATATCGCGGCAGTGCTTGCAAGGGGAGCGTTCCACGCATTGGGCGGTTATCTGTACTGGATGGATTACATGCCGGAAAATTTTCCGCAGTCTCTGAAAAGCATATACCCTATAGCGTATAACTACAGCTATTTGCTGGCAGAAGGAGTGATTACGGTGGCGATTTTATCCATACCTGCAGTGGCGAATGCGTTAAATCAGGTAAAAAAGACGGCGGTTTCCTAAAATAAAACATATTTTCAGTTCATTTACAATACTGCCCTGTATCGCTATGCTGCCGTTGCTGGCAGTGATTGATTATGCCATATCGAAACATGAATTTGAAGACATGAATCTGGAGAGTGTGGTGGAACGAATATGGAATGATTGATTAGAAAGTATCGTCATTTTGTACATATTATTGTTAAAAAGTATACGATATTGAGATGAAAATAACAATGCTGACGGAAAAATAACAATTGTATACAAACATAGAAATATATGTTATGGTGTGAATTAGAGATGTCATTTTACCATAAAGAAAGAGAGGAAAAACTATGTTCAAAACAATTGAAGCCATTAATTCAGCAGTTAATGACTTTGTCTGGGGAGTTCCGGCAATGGTGTGTATTATCGGTGTAGGACTCGTCCTCAGTTTCCGGACAGGATTTATTCAATTTCGTAAATTCGGATATGCACTGAAGAACTCGATAGGCCGTATTTTTACAAAATCAGAGGCAAAAGAGGGCAGTATCACACCATTCCAAGCAGTTTGTACAGCGCTTGCGGCTACAGTGGGAACCGGTAATGTTGCCGGAGTAGCCGGTGCGATTGCTATCGGAGGGCCGGGAGCAGTCTTTTGGATGTGGATATCTGCCCTTCTTGGCATGTGTACGAAGTTTTCAGAAGTTACGCTGGCTGTTCATTTCCGTGAAAAGAATTCGGCCGGAGATTATGTCGGAGGACCGATGTACTACATAAAGAACGGATTGGGGAAAAACTGGTACTGGATGGCGGTTGTCTATGCAATCTTGGGCGGACTGACTGTGATGGGCACAGGGAATGCTACGCAGGTTAACACGATTACAGCCTCGATTGATTCGGCGCTGATCAGCTACGGAGTTATTGACAATGCACAGACCGGAACGGTTAATTTGGCTATTGGTATTATAATAGCGATTCTGGTTGCAATCGTCCTTTTAGGCGGAGTAAAGCGTATCGGAAGTGTAACAGAGAAATTGGTTCCGTTTATGGCAGTATTTTATATTATTCTTGCACTGGGAGTAGTATTTCTAAATGCCGGACGTGTGCCGGAAGTATTTAAGATGATTTTCGCAGGCGCATTCAATCCTACGGCATTTACGGGGGGTGTGGTAGGAAGCTTTTTGATTACTATGAGAAGGGGCGTATCGCGGGGAATTTTTTCAAATGAGGCCGGAATCGGTACGGGATCTATTGCCCATGCCTGCGCTGATACTGATCAGCCGGTGAAGCAGGGGATGTTCGGCATCTTTGAAGTATTTGCGGATACGATCGTGATCTGTACACTTACGGCGCTGGTAATCCTTTGCAGCGGCGTCGGCATTAATTACGGGGATGCGGCGGGAGCTGAACTTACAATTTCCGGATTTACATCCACTTACGGAAACTGGGTATCTATCTTTACAGCAATCGCGATGTGCTGTTTTGCATTTTCGACCATTCTTGGATGGGGGCTTTATGGAGCGCGTTGTGTGGAATTTGTATTCTCAACAAAGATTGTAAAACCATTTATGCTGGTGTACGCGCTGGTGGCAATTCTTGGAGCGACAGTAGATCTTGGAATCATCTGGGGAATCGCGGATACATGTAACGGTCTAATGTCGATTCCAAACTTGGCGGCATTATTCCTGCTGTCAGGAACCGTTGTGAAGCTGGTAAAAGAATATTTTTCCAAAGAGAAAGCATAAGGTGAAAATACGGTAAAAGAGCGGGCTGCGGCATGTGCTGCAGTCCTTTTGTTTGCGCGCCATGGGCGCGCTTTAACGGGTGAAAGTCCCGAACACGCCTAGGCAACGAGGAAGTGTATAGCCGAACAGCAAGGGTGTCCATCGAGAGGTGGAATCTGAAGGAAGCTGTAAGCAAACTCTTGGTCCGACGGACAGAAATCACATATAAGGCTCGGAAATACGGAGAAGTCTGCAAGAGAAGATGAAGTCCAAAAGTTGCTGGAAGTACGAGTAAATGTGGCGGATAGATGAGAGGAAAGAGCGCGCACCTTAAGCGTGGAGGTCTCACAGGCGGAATCATTAGCCGTAGTAACAACGAACTGTGAGAAGTCAGCAGAAGCCATAGTAGTGAGGAAGTCCCTGTAATGGGGATGGAGCGAAGGGCTGAACAATCAATAAGTTTGAGTATGTCTCGGATTGCAGAAACGACAACATCTGCCGTAACCAATCGGGAAAAGGGTGGTCAAATCAAGCGAGACGGAAAGGAAAGAACGCATGGACACAAGTAGTCTAATGGAGCAGATAGTATCTAGCGGAAACCTTAATAGAGCATATCTGCAAGTCGTACGAAATAAAGGTGCAGAGGGAGTGGACGGAATGAAGTACACAGAACTGGGGGAACATCTTGTAAAGAACGGCGAAATCATCAAGGAACAGTTGAGGACAAGAAAGTATAAGCCCCAACCAGTACGAAGAGTGGAGATGCCAAAGCCTGATGGCGGTGTCAGAAACCTAGGAGTACCAACAGTAACAGACAGATTTATACAACAAGCCATTGCACAGGCATTAACACCAATCTATGAGGAACGGTTCCATGACCATAGTTACGGATTTAGGCCGAATAGATGTGCACAACAAGCAATCCTAATGGCGCTAGATATGATGAATGACGGAAATGATTGGATTGTAGACATTGACTTGGAAAAGTTCTTTGACACGGTGGATCATGACAGGCTGATGACGATTATTGGTAGAACAATCAAGGATGGAGATGTTATTTCCATCATAAGAAAGTATCTTGTTAGTGGAATCATGATAGATGAAGAATACGAGGATTCTATTGTGGGAACACCGCAAGGGTGTGCCGCGGCTCGGATATATGTCAAGCTATAAATAACAAAAGACTAACCTCATTTGGATTAGTCTCGATGTTAGATTACTACAACGAAAGGTGTGTTACTTGTTAAATTGATTGAACCGCCGTGTACCGAACGGTACGCACGGTGGTGTGAGAGGTCGGAATTTCTCAAATAAGAGAAATTCCTCCTACTCGATTGTTGTAAAGATTTTATTTTTATATTTTCCTTATTGTAAGATGATTAAAAATATAGTAATATAAATATATAGATGATATTAGTAAATTTGTTTTAGAAAATAAGGAGGTATAAGATGGAAGCAGTATTTCAGGAAGAAGAGCGTTCTTTGAGCGCGTGTGAGTCCCTTGTAATGAAAGCAATCTGGGATAAGGGGGAAGATATTTCCATTCCTGAGCTGGCAGAGGTTCTCAGGACAAAGTATAACAAAGATTATAAAAGGACAACAATCGTAACGTTTGTCCTGAACCTTTCCGCGAAAGGTTTTGCCAGACAATACCGGGTAGGGAGATATGCCTATGTCCATGCCCTGAAGAGTGAGGAGGAGTATAAGCAAAAGCTTTTGAAGGAGCAGATGGATTTTTGGTATCAGGGAGACGCGGTAAAAGTGGTAGCGGCGCTCTGCGAAGCGAAGAAGATGAGTCAGACAGAACTGCAAAAGATAAGAGGGATTTTAGATGACTTGGACGATTAAACCAGTAGCCTGTCTGATCTTAACCTCTGTATCAGGAAGTATCCTGTTTATCTTCTGGTATTTTTTAGGGCGATTGCTGGAAAAGGTTGGATTTTTGAATATCCTGTATGAGTTTATGAAGCTGGTTATGGTGTTTTTCACTGTCCCCGTGCTGTTTTTTGCCATGCGCTGGATGGATGACACTTTTGGAACATATAAAGGTGATCTGTTTGTGCAGACGCAGCTGATTATGACAGTTTGCGGCAGCTTTCTCGTCTTATGGCTGGCAGCGGCTTGCTTTATGCTTTACAGGCAGATGCGGCTGGTGTACAGGACGAAACAGCTCTTTAGCGCGAGTTTTCCCTGCGAACGGCACGTAGAAGAGCTGTTTGAGGAAATCAGGCAGAAAATGGGCATACCGGAGGGAAAAGTAGCGTTGGCAAGGTGTTATCAGACGCCGATGGCAGTGCTTTGGGGAATCAGGCGGCCGACAGTTGTTCTGCCGGTGGAAACATACTCCGATGAAGAGCTGGAAGTGATCTTCGTTCATGAGCTGACGCATTATAAGCATAACGATATTCTGTGGAGAAGGCTTGCTTCGGCCCTGATAGTAATCCACTGTTTTAATCCTCTTGTATGGAAGCTTTATAAGCTTCTTAGGAAATGGAGTGAATATGCCTGCGATTTTGCCGCGTATGAAGCGGCGGGAGGACTTAAGCATTATTTCCTGACCATTATGAAAATCCAGATAAAATCGGCGGGACTGAATTCATATTTTGGAGTGGCGCTGAGTGAAAATAAAAATGAACTGGAAGAAAGGATAAAAAAAATGAAAATACAAAAGAGAATTCAGAAACGTTCTGCATGGAAGGCAGCAGTCATCTGTGCAGTTATGATGCTGTTAAATTCATTAACGGTAATCGCCGCTTCAGAAGGAATGGGGATGGCATATCATGCGGCATACGAGGCTACTTCAAGCGAAACAGAGCTGCCGCTTCCGCCCAAACTGCAGGAATATGAGGAGTCCGGAGAGACAGAAGGGATTGTGGAAGAGATTGGCGAAGTCGATGAATTGTCACGCAGTTCTAAGAGCTTTAACTGGTCAATTGCAAGCGGAATACGAAAAAAAAGCGCAGAATTCAGCGCAAAAGCCGGTAATAGTATTGGTATAATGGTTATGGTTTCGCCGGCAGATAAATCGGTTCGTGTTGGAATTATTAAGCCGGATGGAACCAGACGGTATGTAACAGGGAAAGGGACTGTACAAAATACATTTTCAATAAGTCAATCAGGTACATATCAGGTATATGTTGAAAATGCCAGCGGCACGAAAGTTACAGTAGAAGGGACTTATATTGTAAAGTAGTATTTTAAGGGGACAAAAATCCCCTTATGAAACCAGCATAACGACTAAAAAAACAGATATATAGCTTGATAGATTTTAGAAAGGATTGAGATGAAAACAAACGATATTTTATATATGAAAAATGATGTTTACTTCTTTTGCAGTGAGCGCTCTCCGTCGGTATATGAGCAAAGTTAGCTGCGAAGCAGCGAGAAAGCGCTGTAAGTGCCTTTGCGTATGGCATGGGAGTGAACAGTTACTATAGACTATCAGAGAGAACTTAATGTTACAGAATAATTTGTACAAATCAGAAAAGTGAGGTATAATATGAAAAAATTAGTATCAATGTGTATAACAATAATTATGGTAATGGCTTTATCAGTCACTGCATTTGCTGCAGATAACACACCGAAGGCAGGAGAGGCAAGCCCGCAGGCTACAGCGCCGCCGATAACCAGTGTAAAAATCGAATCGGGATATTATCTGGAAGAGAGTCATTGGTATCCCCACTTGATAGGGCATTATATTGTGCCGGTTAGAATTATGGGTTACGGTTCTGTCATTGCGACATTTAACGGTGAATCAGTAACAAGTTATGAATCAGAGGGTATATTAGGGCCGGGAAATGTCGCAGTTGGATGGGTTTATCATTACGACTGCGGAAAACCACTTCCGGGGGAATATGTTTTTGAAGTAAAAGCCCGCGGCTGGCAATCAGTGAATGTAATTAGAGCAACGGATACAATCACAATACCTTAGGAGGGATATCAATATGGCTATGGGCGGCATTACTTTAGGCGGAGCCGGGAGGTTCGGTTATCAGACACAACAATATACGTCAGGGAAAACATCAGGAATGTCTCTCAGGGACCGCTATTATTTTGGCTCAGTAGGAGACTGGTCTTCTGGAAAAACAATACATGTATACAGAGATGCTTTATATACCACCGGAGGAGGAAACGGGCAGGAGCTGCATCTTAATTATGCTGAAAGCTCGACTGCGGAAAACCCTGTGATAAAAGCATGGGGAGTAGATTCAAAAGGGAAAGAGTATGAGGAATTGATTTATGTCAATCAGGTAGATCCCCGCAATGCAACGATAGCGGAGATGAAGGCTCTGGAAGCCCACCTAAAGAAGCAGGGAGACAGTGTGCTTACAGCTCAGATTCCACGAGTAGGAAATTTTATTGGAAGGGCATTGAGCGCGTTTGACGTACATGAGAAGATTAATTTCATCCAGCTTTTTAATGAGGTAGCGGATAAGGCGATGGAACCGGACAATGCCGCGGGACTCCGCCTTGATGCAGACCGATTTTTATATCTGTGGATGAGTAAAGAGAAGGAGCTGATGGAAGAACTGTCATAGGTTCTTTGCGGCGGGATATCTCTGGCAATATATGACTGAAAAAAAGGAGCGGATATTATGGAGACATAGATCCGCTCCACTCTTCTGCAAAAGATAAGAACTTTAATGTGGCAGGGGAAGGCTGCGTGTCCGGAAGATGCGCGGCGCCCAGAACACGGGAGTAATGCTCTGTAAAGGAGCGTACACAGATATCAAAGGGTGCATTATGTAACAGCAGTTTTGGCAAAATCGTGATACCGAATCCTTTTTCGACCATCTTCAGAGCTGCAAAATCTTCATTAACCTGATAGCGTATTTTAGGGCGTATGCCGTTCATCTCAAAGATCTTTCCTGTCTCGTAGTCAAGCCGGTCACAGGTTAGTATAAAGTCCTGTTTGTCAACATCGGAAAGGGAGACGGCAACCTGCTCGGAAAGGGGATGTTCTTTTGGAGTCACCAGCATAAGTTCATCCTTTCCCAAAGGGATGAAAGGATAATCAGGAACGGAATAACGCGAGACAAAGATGCAGTCCAGTTTGTTATTCTTTAAGTTGGCAATAAGGGGACGGAAACCTTCCACATATAAATCAAAAGTAATTTTAGGATAAACTTCTGAAAATTTCCGCAAAATATCCGGCAGCCAGTGATAGGAAATGCTCTGAATCGAACCAATACGGATATAACCGCTGTCTAGGCTTAAAAGGTCGGCAGCGGTTTGTTGTATTTTTTTCTCCTCATAACAGATGGTTTCCAGAGAATGAACGATCTCTTCGGTGTTTGGCAGGAGCGAGACGCCGTGTTTGGTACGTTTAAACAAGGAAAGTCCCAGTTCTTTTTCAAAGCTTTTGATCAGTTGGCTGACGGCAGACTGCGTATAATTGAACTTGGCTGCTGTTTTTGAAATGCTGCCTGTCTTGCACACATCTAGTATGATTTCATATTTGCTCACTGTTTTTACCTCGAAATATAAGAAAAATTAATACTTAAAATTAATAAAGCTTAAAAGGTCAGCCGAAATTCAATGTTTATCGGAGTTATAAGCGGAACTTCTAACTTTAATAAATAACCTTAAGTTTATTTATCTATAAGTTTTCTTTATTATTAACATAAGAGATAAATAGCTGTCAAGAGGAACTATGATAATTCGGCGAGAACGAATGACAGAGGGTTGCTATGAGCGGCTTGCAGACCGTGGATAGCGATGGCAGATAAAAAAGGAGGAGAAATATGGGTACAGAATTTTGGAATGGAGCAGAAGCAGCGCACCGGCGTGTCATGATGAAGGCAGCCGGATATTCGGACAGCGATATTAGGAAGAAACCGCATATCGGCGTACCGAATTCATATATGGCAGGATCGCCGGGATCTGCGCATCTGCGTCAGATTGCCGAGGCGGTCAAGGAGGGAATCTGGGCGGCAGGCGGTGTGCCGGTAGAATTCGGGATTCCGGCAACCTGCGGCAATCTGGCAAATGGAGCGGAAGAACTGAAATATGAGCAGGTAGGAAGAGATATTGTTGCCATGTCTGTTGAATTTGTCACAAGAGTACATAATTTTGACGGTCTTGTTATGGTTGCGTCCTGCGACAATATCATTGCCGGATGTTATCTTGCGGCAATGCGGCTTGATATTCCGTCTATGGTTGTGACGGGCGGCTCGATGCAGCCGGGACAGTACTGCGGTAAGACGGTTGTGGAGGCAGATTTGGATGCAGCACGTTTTTCCGGCGCGACAGAGGAAGAGCTGTTTGGTCTGGAGGACAGTGTCTGTCCGTCTTTCGGTGCATGTCCTTCTATGGGAACGGCGAACACGATGCAGATGTTAGGAGAAGTTCTGAATCTGGTACTCCCCGGTACGGCAACGATCCCGGCGTCTGATAATGCAAAGCTTAGAAAAGCAAGAGAAGCCGGAGCATATGCGGTAGAGCTTGTAAAGTCAGGGCGGAAGCCGTCAGAGCTGATCACAAAGGAAGTACTGATGAATGCGATTATGTTTGATATGGCAGTGGCAGGTTCCACCAATGCGGTACTGCATTTACAATCCTATGCCTATGAGCTGGGGATCAAGATGACACTGGCGGATTTTGAAAAATACGCAGGAGAGATTCCGTGTATCAATGCAGTTGTGCCAAGCGGCCCTTATACAGTCGTTGATTTTCATTATGCCGGCGGCGTCATGAATGTCATGAAGCAGTTGGAGAGCAAGCTTTTTACCGATGTACCGGGCATGTATGGAATTACGTGGAAGGAAATGCTGTCAAAGGTAACGCCTCGGGAGAATCAGGTTATCCATTCTCTGGAAAAACCACTGTTTAATGAACCGGGATTAAAGATTCTAAGAGGAAACTTATCGCCGAATGGTGCTATCGTCCGTCCTACGGCTGTCTATGAAGAAGTGAAGTATCTGAAGGGGAAAGCAAAGGTATTCGACGGAGACAGACCGGCCTTTGACGCGATTCAGGCGGGCGAGATCGTTCCTGGAGACATCATCGTGATTCGTTATGAAGGGTGTAAGGGAGCGCCGGGCATGAAAGAGCTGATGCTGAGTATCGACGCCCTGATCGGAAAAGGTCTGCATAAGAGTGTCGGGTTGATTTCCGATGCGAGATTTTCTGGATTTAATTTTGGAGCAATCGTAGGTCATGTATCGCCGGAGGCTTATGACAGAGGTCTGATCGCCCTTGTAGAAAACGGAGATGAGATCGTCATGGATATTAACGGAGGAGAGATTTCCCTTCTGGTGACGGAAGATGAGATTGAGAGAAGAAGAAAGGCGTGGATATGCCCGCCGTTAAAAGAAGCAAAAGGATGTCTTAATATTTATGCGAAGATGTGCCGTCCGGCAGAGGAAGGCGGAGCGATGCAGCCGTGGGATCTGGATGCGCGTTTTGACAGATAGACAAGGAGGATAAGTTATGATGATACTTGCATTTCGGGTTATTACGATTCTGTTTGTTATATTTTATGGAGCCTTCCTCTTCAGGGATGTAATTAAAAATGGACCGAAAAATGAATCTATGCTGAATAAAGTACTGTATGGAATCATGGGATTTGTTCTGAATATTCTGGATACGCTTGGAGTCGGGAGCAATGCAACTCAGGCAGCATTCTTCAAATTTACGAAGCTGAGTCCGGATGATGAACTTCCGGGGAACGGAAATGTAATCTTTGCTATTCCGGTTGCCGTAGAGTTTCTTCTGTTTCTGGATATTGTGGAGGTGGAGCCGATTACCCTGATTACAATGATCGCGGCGTCAGTTCTGGGAGCCGTTGTCGGAGCGAAGATCGTGTGCAAGCTCCCGATCAATGCGATCCGAGGAGTGCTGGCGGTGACACTGCCTTTTGTAGCTGTGGTGCTTGTAGTTAAGATTAATGGAATCGGACCGTTTGGGATTATGGGAGATGCGACAGGACTTACAGGTGCAAAACTGATCATTGGAATCTTAGTTAATTTTGTATTAGGCGCCCTGATGACTTGCGGGGTTGGCTTATATGCGCCATGTATGGCATTATGCGCTCTTTTAGGGATGAATCTTACAGTTGCCTTCCCGATCATGATGGGTTCCTGTGCGTTTTTAATGCCGCCGGCAAGTGTGGAGTTTATCAAAAACGGCAGATATAACAGAGGCGCGGCTATGATTGCAACGATTACAGGAGTGATTGGAGTATTTGTGGCATATTACATTGTTAAATCAATGCCGATTACTGCATTGACTTATATTGTTGCTTTAGTATTGATTTATATGTCAGCATCTTTTATTATTACATTAATGAAAGAGAAGAAAAATGCATAAGGAGGAAAAACATGTTACTTTTGTCAAGAGAGGATATTAAAAAGGTATTTTCAATTCGCGAGGCAGTGGAGGCAGATAAAAAGGCGTTCACGCTTGTAGTAGAGGGGAAATGTGATTCGCCGCTTCGCACAAAGATTCAGGCGCCGAGATATGACGGCTGCTTTCTGTTCATGCCGGCATATGTAGAGGAGATGGATACGGCGGCTCTGAAGACAGTCAATATTTTCCCTCATAATATTGACAACGGGCTGCCCACATCACCAGCGCAGGTGCTTTTGATCGACGGGAAGACAGGCGTTGTGACGGCAGTTCTGGACGGTACTTATGTGACGCAGCTTCGGACAGGGGCATCTTCTGGCGTGGCATTTGATATGCTGGCGAAGAAGGACTGCCGGATTGGCGCACTGATCGGAACCGGAGGTCAGGCCGCCACACAGTTGGAGGCGATGATTGCGGTGAGAGAACTTGAGGAAGTGCGGGTATTTGACCTGAATTATGAGAGAACAGCGAAATTTGCAGAGCAGATGCAAAAAGAACTGCAGTCATATGGGACAAAGATCAAAGCAGTAAAATCCTCTGACGAAGCGATCGATGATGCGGATCTTCTGATCACAGTCACGCCATCATCCAAGCCTGTATTTGATGGGACAAAGATTAAAAAAGGCTGTACCATAAGCTGTGTAGGCGCATACCAGCACCATATGCAGGAGATGGATCCGGCGATACTGCCGCGTGCAGCGAAGATTTACTTTGATTCTCAGGAAGCGGTTCTTTCGGAGTCCGGAGATATCCTGATACCATTGGAGGAAGGAATCATAACGGAGGATGATTTCACCGGGGATATCGGAAAAGTCATCAAGGGAGAACTGATTGGCAGAGAAAATGATGATGAGATTATCGTGTATGAGACAGTTGGAGTAGGAGCGCAGGATCTTGTAACTGCAAAGACTATTTATGAGAAGGCTCTGGAAGCAGGAGTTGGTACACAGTGGGGATAAGGAGAAGAGATTATGCCGCATATTTCAATTAAAATGTATCCGGGCAGGTCGGAAGAAGTGAAAAGAGCGCTTGCCAAGAAGACAAGGGATTTCCTGATGAAAGAGATGAATATGGATGCAAAATATTTTTCAGTATCTATAGACGAAGTTGAGAAAGACAACTGGCAGGAAGAAGTTGCAGATAAAATCCTTCCAGATAACCTCTACATAGAGGCGGATTTTTAATAAATGGGCTGCCGCGCCTGTGAAAGTGCGGCAGCTTATTTAATGCCCTTTTATCCTATCGTCAGCCATCCGATTATCAGAAAAAGGATAATCCAAATCATCTTAAATCATGGTCTCTTTCAACACACTGTTATAGCCAAGCTTATGCAGGCGAACCCGGACAACCTCCGCATTTGTTGCATCTGTGTTGGAAAGAAGTATGTAAAGTTTCCCGCCTTCCATGATTCCCATATAGTCTGACTGGCGTATGTTACACGCAAGATGCAGTGAGATCTGTTCATAATCTTCATAGCCCATTACGATTTCCAAAAGCGTACATTCAGTCAGGCCTTTTTCTTTAGCTTCAAGGAATGTTTTCACAAGAGCTGTAAATGATTTTTCATCCAGTACATTCGTTCCCTCCATGTGATGACGGCGTCTAAAGCTTGACAAAGAAAGCTTCGCACGCAGAATCGCGTTCTGGATCAGTGATATGATTACGGTCAGACGGTTTGCCAGTCGGGAGGTCAGCTCTTCGTCTGGAATACCCCAGAACATCAGGATAATCTGCATCTCATCTTTGGAGTATACAGCGCCTGCCAATAACGGAAGATCGGTATCCCCACTCTTGTTGATATAGATATGGCCGTCTGTCAACTGATCGTACAGTTCGTTCATAGTAGTATACTTTATGGAATTCCCGAGTTTCCGGGCATTCTGGGAAGTTGCGGCAAACAGCCGGGCGTAATCGGCATTTGCTACAGTATATACTGCTACGTCAGGACTGTCTATCAGGACAGAAAGCATCTGCGCTGCATAAAACAATACCTCTACGGTAGAATATTTATCCAGACCGGACATAATATCATAAACCGTGTCCAGACTGTCTCTGTATTTATCAAGCGGCTCCATGTTTTTCGTCTCTTTCTGTAAATCTTTTGAACACAAATTTATCACCTCTTTTGGATTAATAACATTATTATTGTGCATGGTTTTTGTAAAAATGTCAAGAGTACGGTAAGTTTGAAGATTTGAGACTGAGAAGAACCAAAACTATGCAGACTGCATAACTTATAGAAAAAGCGTTGGAGATATTTTATGGATTATACAAATTTAGTTCCGGTAATAGGAATAATAGTGAATATTACAAGGGGAAACGATTGCTGCAGTCAGATGTTATCACTTCGTACAGAGGATGGGATCGTGAACTTTTTCTTAAGTATGGATACGATAGTGATAGACAGCAGACAACTTCGGCAGGGGATGCGTGTGGCGGCATTTTATGACAACACTCTGCCAGTGCCGTTAATCTTTCCGCCTCAGTATCAGGCACAGCTTATTACACAGCTTGGAAGAAATGAACAGGTAATGCTGAATTATTTTGATTCAGACCTTACGGCGGCGGACAATACACTGCAGCTTAATATAGCAGGAGGGACTTTGATAAGAACACTGAATGGACAGAATATTACATGCAATCTTGGAGACCATACATTACTGGTTTATTATACAATAACAACCAGAAGTATACCGCCCCAGACGACACCAAGAAAGATAATTGTATTGTGCGATGAAACCTAATATTCTTTTATTAAAATCCTTTTATTAAAATCGAAAATTCGATTGGAAAATAAGAAAGCATATGATAATATTATCTTTAGGAACAAAATTCCAGCAGTGATTGCTGTCACAATTAATAACTAAAGAAGAGAGAGGAAGAGTTTGCATGGACGTACAGCTTCATTATATTGTGAGGGGGAGCGGGGAGCCGCTTATATTGCTGCATGGGAACGGAGAGGACATAACTTACTTCGGTCATCAGATAGTGTTTTTTCAAAAGTCCTATCAGGTGATCGCGGTAGACACTAGAGGACATGGGAAATCTCCCAGAGGAAGCGCTCCGTTTACAATCAGCCAGTTTGCAGATGATTTATATGATTTTATGAAAGAGCATAATATCAGGCGGGCGGATATGCTCGGATTTTCCGACGGGGCTAATATTGCGCTTCTCTTTACGATCCGGCATCCGGAGCGGGTGAACCGCCTGATTTTAAACGGAGGAAACTTAAACCCCAGAGGATTAAAAACATCAGTACAGTTCTCGCTGATGAAAGAATACAGGGCGGCAAAGGCGGCAGCAGACACAGACGATGAAGCGTACAAGAAGATGGAGTTTTTGCATCTGATGGTAAAAGAACCGCATATTCCGTTTAATGAACTTAAAGAGGTTCGTGTCCCGACGCTGGTTATTGTCGGGGAGGATGATATGATTAAAAAGAGTCACAGCAAGAAGATATTTCATAAGCTTCCAGCGGCAAAGTTTGCTGTTATTCCGGGAAATCATTTTATTGCAAATGAGAATTTTGACTTGTTTAACCAAGAAGTTGCGAAATTTTTGGAGGAAAACAGAAAAAGTAAAGAATGAAATCACTGCTTATATATTTACGGAATTATAAAAAAGAAACCATTCTTGCACCTTTATTTAAACTTTTAGAGGCATCTTTTGAGCTTCTTGTTCCACTTGTAATGGCGGCAGTCATTGATAATGGAATTGCGAATGGTGATAAATCATACGTAGTCAGGATGTGCCTGATTATGGTAGCGCTCGGGATTATCGGGCTTACCTGTTCTATTACGGCACAATATTTCTCGGCAAAAGCGGCGACGGGCTTTGCGACAGAACTCAGAAAATCTTTGTTTTCACATATTCAGAATTTTAGTTATGCGAAGATGGATACGATTGGAACATCTACGTTAATTGCGAGAATGACCAGCGATATCAATCAAGTGCAGTCAGGAGTGAATCTGGTGCTTCGGCTGTTTCTTCGTTCGCCGTTCATCGTGTTAGGTGCGATGGTAATGGCGTTTACAGTAGATGTGCAGGGGGCGCTTGTATTTGCGGTGGCGATTCCTCTGCTGTCTGTTGTTGTGTTCGGAATTATGCTTATTACTATGCCGCTGTATAAAAGGGTGCAGACTTATCTGGAGAAGGTACTTCTGATCACAAGGGAGAATCTGACAGGAGCAAGGGTGATTCGCGCTTTCAATAAAGAAGAGTCCGAGAAAAGATACTTTAAAAAGAGCAATCAGGAATTAACTGATGCACAGAAATATGTGGGACGGCTTTCAGGGCTTATGAATCCAACCACCTATATCGTTGTGAATGGGGCGCTGATCGTGCTGATCTATGTGGGTGCAGTCAGGGTGGATGCAGGAATCATCACACAGGGAGAAGTTGTTGCGCTTATTAACTATATGTCCCAAATCCTCGTAGAACTAGTGAAACTTGCAAACCTGATTATTACGGTGACAAAGGCAATTGCCTGCGGTAACCGGATTCAGAGCGTGTTTGAGGAGAAGGCGGGGATGCCGGATGGAGATGCGGATTATCAGAAGACAGGGGATGGTGCGGCTTTTGTGGAATTTGACCATGTCTCTATGCGCTACGACGGTGCAGGGGCGGACTCTCTGAGCGATATCAGTTTTCGGGCTGATAAGGGGCAGACTATAGGAATTATCGGAGGGACGGGCTCTGGGAAGTCATCGGTTGTAAATCTGATCCCTCGGTTTTATGATACACTTTCCGGCGAAGTGAGAATTAACGGAAAAGATGTCAAAGAGTATAAGCTTCAGACATTGCGAAAAAATATCAGTGTTGTTCCGCAGAAGGCGGTTTTATTCAAAGGGACGATTGCGGAAAATCTTCGCTGGGGTAATGAAGATGCTTCGGAAGCAGAACTCTGGGAGGCGCTTGCGACAGCGCAGGCGAAGGAGTTTGTGGACGGCAAGGAAGAAGGATTGGAATTTCAGATTGCTCAGGATGGGAAGAACCTGTCAGGCGGACAGAGACAGCGCCTTACAATAGCGCGCGCTTTGGTGCGCCGACCGGATATATTGATCCTGGATGACAGCGCTTCAGCGCTTGATTTTGCTACGGATGCGAAGCTGCGCGCTGCGATCCGGCGGATGAAGGGCAGTCCTGTTGTGTTTATCGTATCCCAGCGGGCGTCTTCTATCATGTACGCTGACCAGATTCTTGTACTGGATGATGGAGAGATGGCAGGACTTGGGACCCATGAAGAGCTTCTTGAGAGCTGTGGGATCTATCGGGAGATTTACTATTCGCAGTTCCCAAAAGATGCAAAGACAGCGGGGAGGGAGGCGCAGTAAGATGGGAAAGAAACAGGACGACAGACAGGCAGAAACATTAAAAAAGGTATTTTACCGTCTCGGGCGTTACCGGATAATTCTTGTATTTACCATCCTTCTGTCGGTGATCACGGTTGCACTTACCCTTTATATCCCGAAGCTTACGGGAAAAGCCGTGGATTGTATCGCCGCAAAAGGACAGGTAGATTTTGGGGGAGTGATAGAAATCCTGTGGCAGATAGGAATCTGTATTCTGATTACTGCACTTGCCCAGTGGCTTATGAATATCTGCAACAATAAGATGACGTATCAGATCGTACAGGATATCAGGAATGATGCGTTTCAGAAGATAGAGATTCTTCCGCTTAAATATATTGACAGCCATTCTTACGGTGAGGTCGTGAGCCGGGTAATTGCGGATGTGGATCAGTTTGCGGACGGTCTTTTGATGGGTTTTACCCAGCTTTTCACAGGAGCGGCGACGATTGTGGGAACATTTTGCTTTATGCTTTCTGTAAATATAAAGATTACTTTTGTTGTTGTGCTGATTACTCCGATATCGTTCCTTGTGGCGGGGTTTATCGCGAAGCGTACGTACACCATGTTTAAGCTGCAGTCCGAGACAAGAGGAGAGCAGACAGGACTGATCGAGGAGATGATCGGCAGCCAGAAGATCGTACAGGCATTCGGACAGACGGAACATGTTATGGAGAGATTTGATGAGGTGAATGTACGCCTTCGGGACTATTCGCTGAAAGCGGTGTTTTTCTCCTCTATTACGAATCCGGCCACACGGTTTGTCAACAGCCTGGTATACACAGGCGTCGGTGTGACAGGGGCGATTGGAGTGATCAATGGTTCTCTGAGTGTGGGACAGCTTACCAGTTTCCTGAGTTATGCGAACCAGTATACGAAGCCGTTTAATGAGATATCCGGCGTGGTGACAGAGCTTCAGAATGCGATTGCATGCGCGAAGAGGATATTTGACCTGATCGAGGAGGATGCACAGGTCCCAGAGACAGAGAATGCGGTAAGGCTTAACCGTGTGAAGGGAAATATCAAGCTGTCCGACGTATCTTTTTCTTATGTACCGGAGCGGAAACTGATTGAGCATTTTAACTTAGACGTAAAGCCGGGACAGAGAATTGCAATTGTAGGGCCGACCGGATGCGGGAAGACGACGCTTATCAATCTTCTGATGCGTTTTTATGATGTTACGGGAGGAAGCATTCAGGTAGAAGGCGTTGATATCCGGGAGATGACAAGGCACAGCCTGCGCGCCGGATACGGGATGGTGCTTCAGGAGACATGGCTTAAGACAGGGACGATCCGGGATAATATTATCATGGGCAAACCGGATGCCACAGAGGAACAGATTACAGCGGCAGCGAAAGCATCCCATGCCCACAGCTTTATCAAACGTCTGCCGAAAGGGTATGATACGTGGATTACTGAGGATGGCGGCAATCTGTCACAGGGACAGAAGCAGCTTTTGTGTATCACAAGACTAATGCTTGTAAGGCCGCCGATGCTGATTCTGGACGAGGCCACATCTTCTATCGATACGAGAACAGAGATACGGATACAGAAGGCATTTGCCAGACTGATGGAAGGAAGGACTAGTTTTATCGTAGCGCACCGGCTGTCTACGATTCGGGAGGCGGATGTAATACTTGTTATGAAGGACGGACAGGTCATCGAGCAGGGCAGTCATGAGGAACTGCTTTTGCAGGGCGGATTCTACCAGAATCTGTTTCAGAGCCAGTTTGCAGGAGCATAGGATTTTTTTGTTGAAATCCGAACTGATACGTGATAAATTGTATTTCGTAAGTTCGAGGATATATAATACGGGAGGATCAAGGCTATGAAAGAAGATCAGGATAAAAAGTTATTCTGCAAACGTGTCGGAATGACTGTTTTTGGTATTGTATTATGCGGTATCAGTGTGGGTTTTTTTAAGCTGGCAGCGTTTGGAGTCGATCCGTTCCAGTCGTTTATGGCGGGACTGGATTCTGCGATTCCGATCAGATTCGGTACATTATACGTGATTGCGAATATATGCCTTTTAATGTTCAGTCTTTTTGCGGACCGCCATTACATAGGACTTGGAACGATCATCAATCTTTCTCTGCTGGGCTACATTGTAGAGTTTTCGTACAATTTTTTGAGACAGATATTTTCCGGCCCGTCTATAGGGTTTCGTATCGTATCTTTTTTAATCGGCGTGGGTGTTATGTGTTTCAGCTCCGCATTTTATTTTACTGCGGATATGGGAGTGTCTACCTATGATGCGGTTGCGTTGATTTTGGTGAATAAGTGGCATATAGGAAAATTTAAATTTATTCGGATTATCACGGATCTGGTATGCGTGGCTGTCGGCTGTGCTCTATATCTGATGTCAGGAGGAGCGCTTCAAAAGCTTCCGGCTATCGCAGGTGTAGGAACGATTATTACTGCATTTTTTATGGGGCCTCTTATAGACTTTTTTAATCATAAGGTGGCCGGGCCGTTTTTATATGGGAAGCGGGAAATAGATAAAAACTAAAAAAAGTTGTTGACAAATGCACGTTAATAGATTAAAGTGAATAATGTAAATATCAGAAACCGTTGAGAAAGAGTAGTAGTTTATCGAGTGAAATTACAGAGAGCGGCAGGTGGTGGGATTGCCGTATGGAGCAGATAGATGAATGGACTTTCGAGGGCAGCCGGAAATCAGTTGAGAGAGTATGGCCTGTCGGGAACCGAACCCGTTATCAATCAGGAGTGTATGTTAGTACATGAGAGAGTGGACGTTTGTCAATTTGAGTGGTACCGCGATAATATAGATTATATTACCGTCTCAAACCGTAAGGTTTGGGGCGTTTTTTTTATCTAAAGTACCGCTTCTGTAAAATATTCTCTCCTAACAGCGAAAAATAAGAAAAGAAAAAGGAGAATGAAACAATGAAGAACAAATTATTAGCAGGATTATTAACAGCAGCAATGGCAGCAGTAATGGCAACAGGATGTGCAGGCGGTTCGGGCGGCAGTTCTACGGGAGATGGTTCTTCCGGCAAGGAAAGCTACAAGATCGGTATCTCTCAGTTTGCGGAGCATGGCTCGCTTGACAATTGCCGGGAAGGATTTCTTGCCGGGCTTGAGGAATCAGGCATCAAGGAAGGCGATAACCTGACAGTGGATCTTAAGAACGCAGCGGCTGATATGGGAACGGCAGGGCAGATATCCGGAAGCTTTGTATCTGATAAGGTGGATATGATCTGTGCGATTGCCACACCGACGGCACAAAGCGCCTACAATGCGGCGATGGACGCAGGAATTCCGGTTATCTATACGGCAGTGACAGATCCGGTGGTCGCTGAGCTCGCCGGTGAAGATGGAACGCCTGTAGGTGAGGTTACCGGAACTTCTGATAAGCTTCCGGTAGAGGCACAGCTTCAGATGATGCGGCAGATCCTTCCGGATGCGAAGAAGCTTGGAATTATGTATACGACAAGCGAGGCGAACTCCGTTTTCACAATTAAAGAATATGACGCACTGGTAGAAAAGTACGGATTTGAATTAGTAGAAAAAGGTATCACGGCTACGGCAGATGTGGCGCTTGCGGCAGATGATCTTCTGAGTCAGGTAGATTGCATTACGAACTTAACGGACAACACGGTAGTTGCTTCGCTTCCGACAATTCTCGAGAAAGCAAACGACAAAAAGATTCCGGTATTCGGAAGTGAGATAGAGCAGGTTAAGATCGGCTGTCTTGCGGCAGAAGGAATTGATTATATTGCCCTTGGCAAGCAGACGGGAAAGATGGCGGCGCAGGTATTAAAGGGTGAGAAGAAGGCATCTGAGATGAATTTTGAGCTTATCACAGAACCGGGCTTTTATGTAAATAATAAGGTGGCGGAGAATCTCGGGATCACAGTGCCGCAGGAACTTAAGGATACAGCAGTAGAGAGTTTTGATGAGATCACAGAGTAAATAAATGGGAGGCATTTTCATGGATTTTTTTGTATCAATAGCAGAACAGGGGCTGATATATGGAATCCTGGCATTAGGGGTTTATATCACATACAAGATACTGGATTTTCCGGACCTTACGGTGGATGGAAGCTTTCCTTTAGGGGCGGCGATCACTGCGGCATTTATTACACGGGGGATGAATCCATACCTTACGCTTCCGCTTTCTTTTCTGGCAGGAGCACTGGCGGGAATCTGTACGGGTCTCATCCATGTAAAATGCAAGGTAAGGGATCTGCTGTCGGGTATCATTATGATGACGGCGTTGTGGACTATCAACCTCTATATTGCAGGGACAGCGAATGTGCCGCTGTTTTCTCAGGAGACGATATTTAAAAATGAATTTTTAAGCGGTGCGATTCCTCAGGGAATTGCGCCCTATGCAACAGTGATCCTCATTCTGATGATTGCGGTGATCTGTAAAATATTACTGGATCTGTATTTAAAAACGAAGTCCGGATACCTTCTTCGGGCGGTGGGAGACAATGATGTAGTTGTAACCGCTCTTGCGAAGGATCAGGGTAATGTGAAAATCTTAGGTCTTGCAATCGCTAACGGATTGGTGGCTTTGGCAGGATGTGTATTTGCTCAGGAGGAAAGGGTGTTTGAGATATCTATGGGAACCGGTGCGATCGTTATCGGTCTTGCTAGTGTGATCATCGGAACAAGTTTGTTTAAAAGGCTGACAGCTTTTAAGGCGACGACGGCAGTGATCATCGGTTCCATTATTTACAAAGCCTGCGTGGCAGCGGCGCTTCGGAATTTTGAACCTCAGGCTATGAAGCTGATCACGGCGGTACTGTTTTTGATCATTCTTATTATCAGTATGGAAAGAAAGGCGAAGGTGGATAAAAATGCTCGAGCTTAAAGAGATTCAGAAATTCTATAATCCGGGTACAGTCAACGAGATGTGTCTGTTTGACCATTTTAATCTGAAGGTGGAAAAAGGAGATTTTATATCTGTTGTCGGGAGCAACGGTTCTGGAAAGACCTCCATGCTGAACATTATCTGCGGGAGCATAGCAGCGGAGTCTGGTCAGATTCTCATGGGCGGCAGAGATATTACCAGAGATAAAGAGTATAAGCGCAATGTGAAGATCGGGCGTGTATATCAGAATCCGGCGATGGGTACATGTCCGTCCATGACGATTCTGGAAAATATGTCTCTGGCTGACAATAAGGGTAAGTTTTACGGATTTTCGCGGGGGACGAACAAATCTCGTATCAATTACTATAAGGAACAGTTGAGACAATTAAACCTTGGCCTTGAAGAGAGGATGGACACAAAGGTTGGCGTGCTTTCCGGCGGGCAGAGACAGGCAATGGCACTTCTGATGTCTACTATGACGCCAATTGAATTCTTGATCTTGGATGAGCATACGGCGGCGCTCGATCCGAAGACGGCAGAGATGATCATGGAGCTTACGGACAAGATCGTAGAGGAAAAAGAGCTTACGACGATCATGGTGACGCACAACTTAAGATATGCCATAGAATATGGTAACCGTCTTCTTATGTTGCATCAGGGCGAGACGATTCTTGATAAAAAGGGGAAAGAAAAAGAAGAGATGTGTGTGGAAGATGTATTAAAGCTTTTTAATGAGATTAGTATAGAATGCGGAAATTAAGTGGGATACAGGCTTGGGGGAAAATATGTTACTATTGCAGCAGATGATTATTTTATTTATCTATATGGCTGTGGGATACGGATGTGCAAAGACAGGGAAGCTTGATCTGGAAAACAGCAGGACGATCTCATGGCTTGTTATTAATGTTGCAAATCCGGCACTTCTCATTTCTTCGGCAGTTAACGGGGAGAAGGGAATTGCGCCGGATAAGCTTTTGGAGGCGGCTGTTCTTGCCGTAGCAATGTTTGCAGCGCTTATGGTACTTGGATGGACCATGCCGAAGATTCTGCATGTTTCGGAGGATGAAGCCGGCACCTACAAATTAATGACGATTTTTAATAATATCGGTTATATGGGATTCCCGGTGATTGCGGCAACTTATGGAAATGAGGCGCTCTTGTATGCGGCGATTTTTACGTTGCCTTTCAATATGTTGATTTATACTTATGGAATTCACATTGTAAATCAAAAGAGCAGTAAAAAAGCGGATTTCCAGTGGCGGAATATCCTGAATGCAGGGGTAGTGTCCGGGATTGCCGCGATTATACTATATCTTGGAAATGTTCCGGTTCCGCAGTTTTTTAAGAGTACGGTCAGTGGATTTGGCGCTCTTACAGCGCCTCTGAGCATGATGGCAATTGGAATTTCTCTTGCCGGAATCAGGCTTAGAGAATTGTTTGCAGATGTGAAACTGCTTGTCTATACGGCGGTAAAGCTTTTGGTCATTCCGGTAGCAGGGACTTTGCTGGTGGTCCGGATTCTTGATAACGATCTGCTTTGTCATGTATGTATGATCATGCTGGCGACGCCGGTTGCAAGTATGGTTGTTATGCTTGCGCAGCAGTATGACTCCAATTTTGAACTGGCAGCGAAAGGAGTTGCCCTTACAACAATGCTGTCGGTCATTACGATTCCGATTGTGTCCGTGATTGTATTCTGAAAACGAATTTAAGAAAAATTTCAGGAATCTAAAGAAAAAAAGCTGTTTTTTTATAAAAATCTAAAGAAAAGGAAGCTCATTTTCTGTTATACTCTATGTAGGCGAAGAGAGCTTCTTTTAAATTTGGATAAATTTACGTGATGAAGGAAGGGGAGCGTGGATGGGGTACAGAGAAACGGATAGCGAACACAGAAGAGGGAATAACAGATACAGACTACAAGGCGGCAGAAGATATGGAGAAAGCCGAAAAAGAGGCAGAACATCTATAAAGCGCAGAAAAAAGCGCATCCGGCGAATCAAAATTATTGGAATAGAGATGGCGGCGCTTGTGATTCTGGTGGGAGGATTTCTAGTTTCCAGAGCCTTTAAAGAAAAAGAAGTCTCAGTTCCTGAAAAAACTTCGCCGCAAACTCTAGAAGAGTTCGCTGAAAAAAAGGGACTCACTATGGATGCGTATCCTGCAGAGCTTTTAGAACTCTATGAGAGAAATCCGGAGACTAAAGATTTTGTGTGGGAATATCCGTTCAAGAAGGATGAAGAGCCGGAAATAGATTTGAGTGAGTACAAGAATAGTGCTTCCATGCCTCTGTTTATGCAATGGGACCAGAGATGGGGGTATCATCAGTACTCGGGTAATGTGATGGGACTCACTGGCTGCGGCCCGACATGTCTTTCCATGGTGACAGTTTATCTTAGTGGCGACACGTCTAAAGATCCGAAATGGATGACGGATTTTTCTACTGAGAACGGCTATGCGGCAGAGGGGAGCGGCACATCGTGGACGTTGTTTTCCGAAGGAGGAGAGACGCTGGGATTTGATGTGACGGAGATTCCTCTTGATGAAAAGAGAATTGTTGAGAATCTGAAAGTGGGAAATCCGGTTGTAGCGGTTATGGGACCTGGTGATTTTACGACAGATGGACATTTTATCGTGTTTGTCGGCTGCGAGGACGGGAAGCTTAAGGTGAATGATCCCAACAGTAGGACGAATTCAGAAAAAATGTGGGAGTTTGATTCGATTTCAGGACAGATCAAACAGTTGTGGGTGTTCAGAAAATAACTGTCTGACACAATATAAAAATAGAAAAATCCGCGAAAGGGCTTGCTTTTATCCGGTTTGTGTGGTACTCTATCAGAGCGAATGGAAGTAGGTCTTTTTTTTATGCCTAAAACGGGGTAGCCTCGCAAGCTACCATGAAACACATTAACAAAGAAGTATAAAGCGAGGTGGAGGTTGTGCGTACAAGAATCACATTGGAATGTACAGAATGCAAACAGCGGAACTACAATATGACGAAGGATAAGAAAGCTCATCCGGCGCGCATGGAGACGAAAAAGTATTGTAAGTTCTGCAGGTCACACACATTGCACAAAGAGACGAAGTAAGCGTTGCAAAGGAGTGAATGACATGAGCGGAAAAACGACTCAGACGACTCAGAAAAAGAGCTGGTTTAAAGGTCTTAACAAGGAATTTAAAAAGATCATCTGGCCAGACAAATTAGAACTCACAAGACAGACGGCAGCGGTTGTATCTGTGTCCGTAGTGCTTGGAGTACTCATTGCACTGATTGACTTCATGATCCAGCACGGAGTTGACGTCCTTGTCAATCTGGGCTGATGAGAACTGCATGCAGGAAAGGTGATTATATGTCGGAAGCAAAATGGTACGTAGTTCATACTTATTCAGGGTATGAGAACAAAGTGAAGGCCAACATTGATAAGACAATTGAGAACAGACATCTGGAAGAACAGATACTTGAGGTCCGTGTTCCTATGCAGGAAGTAGTGGAGCTTAAAAACGGGGTGGAGAAGGCATCTCAGAAGAAACTGTTTCCGGGATATGTATTGATTCATATGATTATGAATGATGATACATGGTATGTTGTCAGGAATACCAGAGGTGTTACGGGTTTTGTGGGACCTGGCTCTAAGCCGGTGCCGCTTACAGATGCTGAGATGGCTCCTTTGGGAATTCGTCAGGAGAATCTTGTTGTTGACTTTGAAGAAGGAGATACCGTTCGGGTAATCGCCGGTGCATGGGCAGATACAGTTGGAGTTATCCAGTCAATGAATCTGCAGAAACAGAGTCTGACAATCAATGTTGAGCTGTTTGGCCGCGAAACGCCGGTTGAAATCAGTTTCGCAGAAGTTAAGAAGATGTAATCAAAACAAATTTAGTGGGAGGAATGTTAATTCCGCCATCACCACAAGGAGGTAATTAAAATGGCAAAAAAAGTACAAGGTTATATTAAATTACAGATTCCTGCCGGAAAAGCAACTCCGGCACCACCGGTTGGACCTGCACTTGGTCAGCATGGTGTGAATATCGTTGAGTTTACAAAGCAGTTTAATGCTAGAACCGCAGATCAGGGTGATCTTATCATCCCTGTAGTTATTACAGTTTACAGTGACAGAAGTTTTAGTTTTATCACAAAGACTCCTCCGGCACCGGTTCTTATTAAGAAAGCCTGCAACATCAAATCTGGTTCAGGCACACCGAATAAGAAAAAAGTTGCTACGATCAAGAAGGCTCAGATTCAGGAAATCGCAGAACTTAAAATGCCGGATCTCAACGCGGCAAGTCTTGAAGCGGCCATGAGTATGATCGAAGGAACATGCCGTTCCATGGGAGTAACTGTAACAGAATAAACTGTAAAAACAAGAAGTGGGAGGGTTATCCCGACATTACCACAAGGAGGTTATTTAGATGAAAAGAGGAAAGAAATATGTAGAGGCTGCAAAGAACATCGAAAAAGGAAATCTCTACGATGTAGCGGAAGCAGTTTCATTAGTTAAAAAGACCGCAATTGCCAAATTCGATGAGACGATCGAGGCGCATATCAGAACCGGATGTGACGGACGTCATGCCGATCAGCAGATCCGCGGTGCCGTAGTACTGCCGCATGGAACAGGCAAGAAGATCCGTATTCTTGTATTTGCGAAGGATGCGAAGGCTGAGGAGGCTAAAGCAGCAGGAGCAGATTATGTTGGAGGAGATGAACTGATTCCGAAGATTCAGAAAGAAAACTGGTTTGAATTTGATGTAGTAGTTGCTACACCAGATATGATGGGCGTTGTCGGACGTCTCGGACGTGTACTCGGACCAAAAGGGCTTATGCCGAACCCGAAGGCCGGTACGGTTACGATGGATGTCACAAAGGCAATTCAGGACATCAAGGCTGGTAAGATTGAGTACAGACTTGATAAGACAAACATTATCCATGTGCCGTTAGGTAAAGCTTCCTTTACCGAAGAACAGATTACGGACAACTTCCAGACGCTGATTGAGGCGGTTATCAAGGCAAGACCCGCAGCAGTAAAAGGTCAGTTCTTAAAGAGCGTGACGCTTTCTTCTACTATGGGACCGGGCGTTAAGATTAACCCGATGAGGCTTGTATAATCTGACTCAGTGATTTATATACAAAACGGTTGACAATTGACCGTCAATATGATATTTTTATCAAGTAACTGCCGAAGACAGTAGGTGCTGTAAAGCGTAAGGATAAAAACGCCTACCGAGGAAGAGTTAAATTCAGATATGGATTTATACCTCTGCGTCTTTACGGTGCAGAGGTTTTTTTGGCAGCATACCGAAAATAATATAAGGAGGTGTAATTCGTGGCAAAAGTTGAATTAAAACAGCCTATCGTACAGGCCATTGCAGATGATGTAAAGGACGCAGCGAGCGTTGTACTTGTTGACTACCGCGGACTTACTGTTGCGCAGGATACCGCGCTTCGTAAGCAGTTAAGGGAAGCAGGCATCACATACAAGGTTTGTAAGAACACTATGATGAAGAGAGCTTTTGAAGGAACCGAGTTCGCAGCTTTAGATGAGCACTTGGAAGGACCGAGCGCATTGGCGATTTCGAAAGATGATGCGACAGCTCCGGCAAGAATTCTTGCTAAGTTTGCAAAAGAAGCAAAGGCTCTTGAGATCAAAGCTGGTGTCGTTGAGGGTGAAGCTTACGATGCAAAGGGAATGCAGGCTCTGGCAAGTATTCCGTCAAGAGAAGAACTTCTCTCTAAATTGCTTGGAAGCTTACAGTCGCCGATCACCAATCTGGCCCGTGTTCTCAATCAGATTGCAGAGCAGGGCGGCGCAGAAGCCTGTGAGGGAGCAAAGTCGACGGAAGAGACAGGGGCTCCGACTGAGGAAGCAGCGGAAGCTCCGGCAGCGGAGTAGGACACTTGATTGTGTACGGATCAATTGGAATGAATTATATTTTATAGGAGGATAATAAAATGGCAAAATTAACAACGGCTGAATTTATTGATGCTATTAAAGAGTTATCAGTATTAGAGTTGAATGAATTAGTAAAAGCATGTGAAGAAGAGTTTGGCGTATCCGCGGCAGCAGGCGTAGTAGTTGCAGCGGCGGGCGGAGAGGCAGCAGCAGAGGAAGAGCAGACAGAGTTCAACGTAGAGCTTGTATCTGCAGGTGCTTCCAAGGTTAAGGTTATCAAGGTTGTTCGTGAGATTACAGGTCTTGGACTGAAAGAGGCTAAGGCAGTAGTTGACGAAGCTCCGAAGGTAGTAAAAGAAGGCGTTTCCAAGGAAGAGGCTGAGGAGATCAAGGCTAAACTTGAGGCTGAAGGCGCAGAGGTTAACCTTAAATAATTTTATACGGTATGGTGAGAGCCGCTCTATATTGGAGCGGCTCTTTTTCTGCGTTTCTGGCAGTATGAATACTTCTTTTTTTGAGAAAAATGTGCTATAGTGGTCATAGTAAGAACGGAAGGGAAAAAATATGAAGGTTAGTATTCGCAAGATAAGTGAGATCACGGGGTTTTCACCGGCAACTGTGTCCAATGCGCTGAATCATAAAAGAGGAGTTAATAAAGAGACTGCGGAACGGATTTTAAAGACTGCGGAAGAGTTAGGGTACCATACAGATGAAAAGATAAAGAGAATCAGATTTGTGATCTTTAGACGAAACGGGCTGATTATTGATGACAGTCCTTTTCATCCGGCAGTGATCGAAGGAGTGGAAAAGCAGGCGAAACTAATGGGGCTTGCAACCCTGTTCTGTTATGTTGATGTGAATGATCCGGAATATAATATGCAGCTTCGGGAGATTCTGTCGGATGAGGAGAGTGCGGTGGTACTGCTTGGAACCGAGATGATGGAGGAGGATTTTGAACCTTACACTCATGCACAGAATAAGATTATTCTTTTGGATGGATGGAGCGACAGGTATTTTTTTGACAGTGTATTGATCAGTAATACGGATTCGGCAGCAAAAGCAGTGGAATATCTGGTGGAGCACGGACATAAGGAGATTGGATATATTAGAGGGGATTTTCGGATACAGGCATTTCGGTATCGGGAGATTGGGTATAGACGAGTGATGACTGCTCATGGGCTGCCTGTCAGACCGGAATTTATTCCGACGGTAGGGACGAAGATGGAGACGTCATATGAAGGAATGAAGAAATATCTTGAGGGCAAACCTGCTTTGCCGTCGGCATTTTTTGTGGATAATGATACGATTGCGATAGGGGCGCTGCAGGCGCTTAAGGAATTTGGTTATGATATACCGGGGGATGTGTCTATCATTGGGTTTGACAATATTCCTTATGGCGCGGTATCAGATCCGCCTCTTACGACGATTAATGTATATAAGCATGAGATGGGGGCTACAGCGGTGAGGGAGTTGCTTTATTCCATAGAGAGTCAGAGAACAATCAAGACAAAGATTCAGGTATGTACGGATTTTGTGGAACGGGGCAGCGTGCGACAGATATAGGAACAGATATAAACATAATGCAAGCAATGATAAGAACTGAAAACTCTGCATAGAAATTGCGGGAGTAAATCGGTTCTTATTTTTTTGCTGTTGTTCCGGTATTTTATTTATATATCGCGTTTATAAAAATGTTTATATAAAAGTTCATGTAAACATTTTTATAAAACACAAAAAGATATGAATAAAATGTAAATTAATAATAAATGAATTGTAAATAATAGACAAAAATTAGAAATAAAAACTATGAAAAATAAACAAAATATAAATAAATACAAAATATTTTGGCAAAATATATTGAAATATTTATATAAACGTTTATAATATAAACATAAAAACAAAAGGCGGTGAAAAAGTGAAGGCCAGTATAAAACAGATAAGCCAGATGACAGGTTTTTCTCCTGCGACTGTATCGAACGCTTTAAACCGTAAGAGAGGTGTTAACAGAGAAACATCGGAAAAGATATTCAGGACAGCAGAGGAACTTGGTTATCAGCCGGAGAAGGTGATTACAAAGATTAAGTTTGTTACGTACCGGAAAAACGGTCTGATCATAGATAACAACCAGTTCTTCCCGTCGATGATAGAAGGTGTGGAAAGACAGGCGAAGGATCTGGGGTATGAGACGATCTTCAGCCGTCTGGATTATGAAGATGACAGCTTTGAAGACAGGCTTAAGGAAGTTTTAGAAGATACAAGCTCGCTCATGATTCTTCTGGGAGCTGAGATGCTGGAGGAAGATTATCTTCTTTTCAAAGGTTACAAAGGGCATATCGTGCTTCTTGACGGATGGTCCGAGGATATGGGATTTGACGCGGTGATGATCAACAATACAGATTCCGTGTGTCACGCTATGGAGTATCTGGTGGAAAAGGGGCACAAAGAGATCGGGTATCTCAGGGGAAACTACCGGATAAAAGCGTTCCGCTACAGAGAATATGGATATATACGGGTGCTTGAAAAGCACGGCCTTCCGATTCGGGAGGAATATCAGGTTACGATAGGCACGCAGCTTGAAAGCGCATATGAGGACATGAAAAGATACTTAGAGAGCAGCCCGAAGCTGGCGACAGCATATTTTGCGGATAATGATATTATAGCGATCGGAGCAATGCGGGCTTTGCAGGAGAAGGGCGTTCGTATTCCGGAGGATGTATCCATCATCGGGTTTGATGATATTCCGTTTAGCGTAGTACCTCATCCGGAGCTTACTACAATTCATGTGTTCAAACAGGATATGGGAGAGACGGCAGTAAGAAGGGCTTTGGATTATATCAGATATCCGGGCAGACGGGAAAAGATGAAAATCCAGATTTGCACAAAGTTCATAGAACGGGGCAGTGTAAAGAATCTAAATATAGATTAGCACGTCGGATGACGCGCGGCTGGTAAACAAAAAAGGAGGAAGAAAGAATGGCAACTATCAAACTGGGTTATGCACCGACAAGAAGAAGTATCTTCAGTGCGCCGGATGCGATTAAGTACAGAGGACTTACGGCCGACAGGCTCAGAGAACTTGGAATCAACTTTGTTGATATTGATGATATCAATGAAGAAGGGCTTTTGTACGATGACAATGATATGAAGAAGATTGCGGCTAAATTCAAAGCAGAAAGGATCGACGGATTGTTCTTGCCTCACTGTAATTTTGGTACAGAGTATCTGTGTGCAAGACTGGCGAAGGAACTGGATGTACCGGTGCTTTTGTGGGGACCGCTGGACGAGAGGCCTGAAGCGGACGGAACGAGACTTAGAGATACGCAATGCGGATTGTTTGCTACTGGAAAGGTACTCAGAAGATTTCAGGTTCCATTTACATATATGACGAACTGCAGATTGAATGATCCGGTATTTGAGAGAGGTTTAAGAGATTTTCTTGCAGTATGCAATGTAGTAAAAACCTTTAAGAATATTCGTATCTTACAGATTTCTACAAGACCATTTGATTTCTGGACGACCATGTGCAATGAGGGAGAGCTTCTTGAGAAATTCAATATTCAGCTTTCGCCGATTCCGATGACGGAGCTTACGGAAGAGATGAAGGAAGTGAAGGAAGAAGGAAAGAAGCTTGCGGATATGATTGCATACATCAATGAAAATATGGATGTGAAGATTAAGGATCATGAAGTGGAAAATGTAGCGGCTCTGGCAGTAGCTATGGAGCAGCTGGTAGAGAAGTATGGCTGCAAGGCGGCGGCAATCCAGTGCTGGAATGCGCTTCAGACAGAGATCGGCATCATGCCATGCGCAGCCAACGCCATTTTAAATGAAAAGGGAATCCCGGTAGTCTGTGAGACAGATATTCATGGCGCCATCACAGCGCTCATGGTAGAGGCGGCAGGAATGGACGAGACGAGAGGCTTTTTTGCAGACTGGACGATCCGTCATCCAGATATTGAGAACGGAGAGCTCTTGCAGCATTGCGGACCGTGGCCGATCTCTGTTGCACAGGAGAAGCCGCAGCTTACTTATCCGCTGGCGTTCGACCATCCGGGCAGCCTGACAGCAGAAGCAAAGCACGGCGATGTAACGCTTTGCCGCTTTGACGGGGATAACGGCGAGTATTCCCTTCTTCTTGGAAATGCAAAGGGTGTGGACGGACCGAAGGGCATGGGAACCTACCTCTGGGTAGAGGTTGAGAACATCAAGCGCCTTGAGGCGAAGATCGTGGAGGGACCGTATATTCACCACTGCGTAGGTATCCATAAGGATGTAGTGCCGGTATTATACGAGGCGTGCAAATATATCGGCATTAAGCCGGACCTGTATGACCCGGTTGAAGAAGACGTAAAAGCATATCTAAGAGGAGAATGATCTATGGAAAATTTAAAAGCGTTAGCTTATGAGTTACGAGAGAATGTCATTGACATGATCGTAGAAGGCAAAGCCGGACATATCGGCGGTGACATGAGTGTTATGGAAATCCTGACAGAGATTTACTTTGACCAGATGAATATCAGTCCTGAGAATATGGATGATTCTGACAGAGATAAATTCATCATGAGCAAGGGGCATTCTGTGGAGGCATATTATGCGGTTCTGGCGGCAAAGGGATTCTTTGATATCAAGGATGTGATCGCGCAGTTCAGCAAGTTCGGCTCCAAATTTATCGGACATCCGAATAATAAGCTGCCGGGTATCGAGATGAACTCCGGTTCCTTAGGGCACGGACTTCCGGTAAGCGTCGGCATGGCTCTTGCGGGCAAGATGGATAACAAGGATTATAGAGTGTACACCGTCATGGGTGACGGCGAGATCGCGGAAGGCTCTGTATGGGAAGGCGCGATGGCGGCAAGCCATTATAAGCTTGACAATCTCTGTGCGGTAGTAGACAGGAACCGCTTACAGATCTCCGGTAATACGGAAGATGTGATGGCGCACGATGACCTTCACGAGAGATGGAGTTCTTTCGGGTGGAACGTGATCGACGTTGCAGACGGCAATGATATAGACCAGCTAAAAAAAGCATTTGATACAGCAAAGGAAGTAAAGGGTAAACCAACAGTATTGATTGCGAATACGGTGAAAGGAAAAGGCTCTTCCATTATGGAGAACAAAGCGAACTGGCACCATAAGGTTCCGAATGCAGAGGAACTTGAGCAGATAAGGAAAGACCTTGCAGAGAGGAAGGAGGAGGCGCTTCATGGCTAAGATTGCAAATAAACAGGTGATATGTGACATACTGGTAGAAGCAGGGAAAAAAGATAAGGATATCGTAGCGCTGTGCAGCGATTCCAGAGGAAGTGCATCCTTCACGGGATTTGCCAATGAGCTGCCCGAGCAGTTCGTAGAGACGGGAATTGCAGAGCAGAATCTGGTAAGTATCTCTGCGGGACTTGCAAAGTGCGGGAAAAAGCCCTATGCAGCATCTCCGGCATGCTTTCTTTCTACAAGAAGCTACGAGCAGTGCAAGGTTGATGTGGCCTATTCCAACACCAATGTTAAGCTTGTAGGAATCAGCGGCGGCGTAAGCTATGGGGCATTAGGCATGAGTCATCATTCTGCACAGGATATTGCGGCGATGTCTGCGGTTCCGAACATGAGAGTGTACATCCCAAGTGACCATTTCCAGACAGAATGTCTGATGAAAGCTTTGATTGAGGATGACAAGCCTGCATATATCCGGGTAGGAAGAAATGCGGTTGATGATGTGTATGAGGAGGGTAATGTACCCTTTGAGATGGATAAGGCAACGGTGATCTGCGAGGGCACAGATGTAGCTATTATCGCCTGTGGGGAAATGGTAAAGCCGGCGAAGGATGCGGCGGAGCTTTTAAAAGCTGAAGGGATCAGCGCAGGCGTTGTAGATATGTATTGCGTGAAGCCTCTTGATACAGAAGCTATCGTAAAAGCGGCAACAGGAGCGAAGGCGGTTGTTACAGTAGAAGAGCACGCTCCTTTCGGAGGGCTTGGCTCTATGGTAAGCCAGGTAGTAGGAAGTGAGTGCCCGAGGAAGGTTATCAATATCGCGCTTCCGGATGCGCCAGTCATCACCGGAACCTCAAAAGAAGTGTTTGATCACTATAAGATGAACGCTGAAGGAATTGCGGCGAAGGCAAAAGAGGCATTAAAGTAAAAGACAGAAAAATAAATGATATTGGCAGGGAGAACCTGTTGATATAGAACAATTTAATACTTATAAAATCATAAGGAGGAACAAAGAATGAAAGGTTTCAAAAAAGTATTAGCTATGTTGCTCGCAGTGGCTATGGTAGCGGCTATGGCTATGGGATGCAGCTCAGGCAGCGGTGACGCAGAAGAAGAGAAGACAGAAGAGAACACAGAGGCACCGGCAGGGGACGACGCAGAGGCACCGACAGAGGATGAAGGTTCTGATGAAGTGTTAAAGGGCGGCGGATCCAACATTATCTATGTTATCACACCATCCGTATCAAACCCGGCATTCAAGGCTGAGGCTGACACAGCTACAGCAAAAGCTGAGGAACTTGGATACGAAGTTAAGGCAGCATCCCATGATGATGACCCGACAAAGCAGACAGAGTTATTTGACAGTGCGATCGCAGACAAAGCAGCAGCGATCATCTGTGATAACGCAGGTGCAGACGCAACTGTTGAGGCTGTTAAGAAAGCAAGAGATGCGGGAATCCCGACTTTCCTTATCGACCGTGAGATCAACGCAGAGGGCGTTGCTATTTCACAGATCGTAGCAAACAACTACCAGGGCGCAAAGGCTATCGCTGAGAAATTCGTTGAAGCTATGGGTGAAAAAGGAAAATATGTTGAGCTGTTAGGAAAAGAGTCCGATACAAACGCAGGCGTACGTTCTTCCGCATTCCATGAAGTAGTTGACCAGTATCCGGATATGGAAATGGTAGCTCAGCAGACAGCTAACTGGGAGAAGACAGAAGCTTATGACAAGATGGAAGCTATGCTTCAGGCTAACCCGGATATCGAAGGCGTTATGTGTGGTAATGACACCATGTTAGAGGGTGTATGTGCAGCTCTGCAGGCAGCAGGAAAGAAGCTTCCGGTTATTGGTGTTGACGGTTCTGACGAGGCAGCAGCTCTCATCAAATCCGGTGACGCAACAGGAACCGCATTACAGCAGTTCGCAGTAATCGCTGAGACAGCAGTTGTTCAGGCTGACAAGTATTTAAAAGAAGGTTCTACAGGAGCAGATGAGAAACAGCTTATTGACTGTATCGCAATCACATCTGAGAATGTAGACAAATTAGCAGGATTTGTTTATACTGAGTAATTTCAGTGAAATAAGCAGGTAAAATTATCACGGGGAGGCGCTGGTCAGGCGCTTCCTCACATACCATAGTATGCAAGAAAGGCTGCCGGTGGCAGGCTTTCTGTATGATAAGGGTAACTCTTTATGCAAATAGGTATTAATAATCTGGAAATAAGTATCCGGGGAAGGGTATTTAAATATAAGAGAAATAAAGGAGGCTGCTATGAAAAGACGTGTAATAGCTCTTGGACTTACGCTTGCGCTTGCGGCATCAACGATGCTTACGGGCTGCGGAATCGTTAAAGTCGTAAAAATCGGAGAAGAAGGTAAGTATACCGGAAATGTTGAATTTAATGCGGGAGATGATGTTGCTGCCATTTGGGAGGCTTCCGCACTGCCAGAGATGAACGAAACGGCAGTTGATCTGACGGAATTCCTCACTCAGTCAAATGGAGATCTGATAACGCTGGCAGATGAGTATGGAAAATATTCAATGGGAGATTCCGGAGAGCTGAGCTACGTGGTAAAGGGAACCGGAACTGTGGAGGAAATAAATACAGATTCTCAGGCAGGATTTATGACGGTGAAGCTTGACGGTTATACTGGCTCAGAAGCGGTAAAGATTCAGATTGGGCCTGTATACAAAGGTTCATCTATCCGTGACAGCTTAAGTTTTATCAAGTTCGGCGATTATAAAAATCAGGAGGAATGGGCTGCGGTATCCCAGAGTATCAATAAGGTAGTTGCAGATGATGTAGTCGGACCAGCTGATCCGTCATCCTTACAGGGAAAGACCATTTCATTTGTGGGAGCATTTACAGTATCTTCCGGAAGTACGGACGTACTTATCACACCGGTTGTACTGGAAGCAAAGTAGGACTGCAAAAACAAAAAGGAGATATTAGACTATGGGTGAAGGATATAAGTGCAGGGAGGATGTATTTCTCCATGCTGAAAAGATAAGTAAGATCTATCCCGGTACGAAAGCTCTCGATGAAGTATCCTTTGATCTGCTTAAAGGTAAGGTTAATGTATTGATCGGGGAGAACGGCGCCGGAAAATCGACCCTGATGAAGATGATTGCCGGAATCGAACAGCCGAATGAAGGCAAGATGTATATCGGAGAGCAGGAAGTGTTCTTTAAGAATACAACTGAGGCGAGAAAACATGGGATTGGAATTATTCATCAGGAATTAAGTCTGTTCCCTAATATGAATGTGTATCAAAATATTTACATGAACAAAGAAAAAACAAAGGGAAAATTTGCGCTGGATAATAAGCAGCACATAGAAGGAGCAAAAGCCGTTCTTGAAAGGTTGGAGCATCCGCTTGATCTGAATCAAAAGGTAGGAGAGCTTCGTGTAGGACAGCAACAGATGATTGAGATCGCAAGAAATCTTGTGGAGGATGATTTGAAGGTGCTGATCATGGATGAGCCGACTTCCTCCTTAAGCCAGCAGGAGGTTAAGGTTCTCTTTAAGATCATGAGAGAGCTTACGGCGGCAGGAATCTCCATTGTATATATTTCTCACAGACTGGAAGAGATCATGGAGATCGGAGATCATGTTACCATTCTCCGTGACGGCAAATATGTTGCGGACTCTGATGTGAAGGATATTGATGTTCCGTGGATCGTGCATCAGATGACAGGCGGCGCCAAGTCTTACCCGAAGAGAGACAGGGAAGTGGACTGGTCTAAGGTGGAAAATGTGCTGGAGGTCAAGGATTTATGCCTTCCAAAGGCGGGAGGCGGATATCTGGTGGATCATCTTAACTTTGAACTGAAGAAGGGCGAGGTTCTAGGAATCTATGGTCTTATGGGAGCGGGCAGAAGCGAAGTGTTCGAATGTCTCATGGGCTTGCATCCGGAGCATACCGGAAAGATCACCATGGAAGGGAAAGAGATTAATATCAAGTCGATCAAACAGCAGATCGATAATGGTTTTGCCCTGATACCGGAGGATCGTCAGGCACAGGGGCTGGTGCAGACTCTGGACATTGAGAAGAACTGTTCATTGTCGGCGCTCACAAGATATAAAAAGGGTCCGTTCCTTGACTCTAAGCTGGAAGGCGAGAAGGTAGACGGGCAGATTAAAGACATACATATTAAAGTAGCAGACAAGACACTTCCGATTCTTTCCTTATCAGGCGGTAATCAGCAGAAAGTAGTTATCGGAAAAGGCATACTTACAACGCCGAAGATCCTGCTTATGGATGAGCCGAGCCGCGGTATTGATATCGGCGCTAAGACAGAAGTGTTTGATATCATCAACAAATATGCGGAGGAAGGGCTTTCGATCATCGTTATTTCTTCTGAGCTGCAGGAGATCGTGGCCATCGCAGACCGCGTGATCGTATTGTCAAACGGCTTAAAGACCGGCGAATTCTTCGGCGATGAGATTGAGCAGGATACACTGGTACTGGCATCTTATAAAGGCCATCATTAATAGAATAAGAAGGAGAGTTAAATTATGGCAGCGAAACAAAATTCTGGAAATAACAAATTAGCGATGACCATATTAAAGGGTCGTACGTTTATCGTGTTGATCATTCTGCTTATTTTCTTCAGTATTACAGCAGATAACTTTATGAGCGCAGGGGCGCTCCTTACGGTAGCAAAGCACGTTGCGCTTTATGGAATCCTTGCGATCGGTATGACTTATGTTATCATTACAGGCGGTATCGACCTTTCCGTAGGTTCGGTAGCCGGTCTTGCGGGTATGATCGCAGGCGGTCTGATACAGGAGGGTATGACACTTAAGATGTTCGGGGTGACTTTGTATTTCAGCGTGCCGATGATCGTGTTGATCACGGTTCTTTTAGGAGCGCTGATGGGTATGATCAATGGTATCGTTATCACGAAGTTTAATGTAGCGCCGTTTATCGCAACGCTGGGTACGATGTATATCTGGCGCGGGTTTGCAAATATCCGTTCCAACGGTGCTACTTTCTCAGAACTTGCAGGAAGTGAAGGACTTGGAAATACGGGTTTTGAAGTATTTGGACGTAACCTTGCAGGAACGGCTATTCCCTGCGGTGTACTGATCCTTGCGATCATCGCTGTAGTGGCAGGTCTTGTTCTTAAGAAAACACCGTTTGGATGGCACGTGCTTTCCATCGGCGGTAATGAGAAAGCATCCAAGCTTTCTGGTATTAAGGTTGACAAAGTAAAAATCTGGGTATATGCATTTTCTGGATTCTGCTCTGCGGTTGTAGGTATCATCGCAACCTCACAGCTCGTATCCGCAACGCCAAAGACTGGTGAGTCATGGGAAATGAACGCTATCGCGGCATCCGTACTTGGGGGAACGTCTATGGCAGGCGGTGTTGGAACCATTGGTGGAACCATCGTCGGCGCGTTTGTAATCGGCGTAATCAATGACGGTATGACAATGTGCGGTGTAACGGAATTCTGGCAGAAAATTATCAGAGGTCTTGTAATTATTATTGCGGTAATTATTGATCAGGTGCAGAGAAATCTGCAGGCAAAGATGGCATTGCAGGCACGTAACGAGAATAAATAAGGTTTGTGAGCAGCCCGGTCAGATTGATATTCCTGCGGAATCACGCTTTCGCTTGGAAAAAACGCAGCAAATATCTAGCTCGAAAGAACCATACCAAGAGCTGGCGTTTTTTACGGGATTCCTTTAGGAACATCAGTCTGTCCGGGCTGTGACATAGTTTGTGGATTTTAGTGAGTTGCGTTTGTTGGAGATGCTGTTTTATGCTTGGTGGATTTTGGAAAGGATGTGTGTTTGATGAAGAAGAGAGGAATTATTAATGCGCAGCTTGCGGGATTGATCGCGGGGCTGGGTCATAAGGATTTGTTTATGATTGCGGATGGTGGGATGCCGGTTCCGAAGGGAGTTGAGATTGTGGATCTGGCGCTTTGCGGAGGAGTCCCTACCTTTAGACAGGTGATGGATGCGGTTCTTGACGAGGCGCAGGTAGAAAGATATACTTTAGCTGAGGAGATTGTGGAGAATAATCCGGAACTTTTTGCCTATATCAAGGAGAAGCTTGCCGGGACGGACTCCCGGATGATTTCCCATGAGAAGCTTAAGGAGGAGTCAAAGAAGCTTAAGTTTGTGATTCGTACGGGAGAGTTTACGCCGTATCCGAATATCATGCTGCAAGCTGGGGTTGCTTTTTAAGCGCAAGGAGGTTGATTAATATGAAGGTTTTGAATTTTGGTTCTTTGAATTTGGATTATGTGTATTCCGTGGATCATATGGTGATGCCGGGCGAGACGCTTGCCTCCTCGGGGATGCATGTTTTTTGCGGCGGTAAGGGACTGAACCAGTCAATTGCTCTTGCCAAGGCGGGAGTGAATGTCTATCATGCCGGGATGATCGGCGAGGAGGGCGGTGTTCTCCTTGAAGCCTGTAAGGAAGGCGGCGTAAACGCTGATTATATCAGGATTGTTTCTGAAAAATCCGGTCATACGATTATTCAGGTGGACAAGGATGGACAGAACTGCATTCTTTTGTACGGAGGTGCCAACAGGAGTATCACGAAGGATTTTGTAGATGAGGTGCTTAGAAATTTTGAGAAGGGAGATATCCTCCTTCTGCAGAATGAAATAAATCTCCTTGACTATATTATCGATCAAGCATATGAGAGAGGGATGATGATCATTTTAAATCCATCTCCTTATGACGGCGCACTTGAAGCCTGCAATTTTGGGAAGATTTCCATGTTTCTGTTAAATGAGATCGAAGGCGGCCAAGTGACGGGAGAAAAGGAGACAGATAAGATTCTTGAGAAACTAAAAGAGCTGTATCCGAAGGCAAAGGTGGTGCTGACACTTGGCGGCGACGGTTCCGTATATCAGTATCAGGAAGAACAGTACCGTCAGGGAATTTACAAAGTAAAGGCGGTGGATACGACGGCGGCAGGGGATACATTTACAGGCTATTTTATTTCTTCTGTCATTGATGGAATGTCTGTGCCGGAAGGACTGGCATTAGCGGCAAAAGCATCTGCTATCGCGGTTTCGAGAGAAGGGGCGACAGCGTCTATTCCTCTTAAGGATGAGGTGCTTCAGGCAGAGTTGTAGAGAGAATAAAGGAGTTTGATGATGGCAGAGAGATATATTATCAGTATAGATCAGAGTACGCAGGGAACAAAAGCGCTTTTGTTTGATGAGAGCGGAAGTCTTATAAGGCGTACAGATAAGCCTCATGAGCAGATCATAAATGAGAAGGGATGGGTGTCACACGATCCGTCTGAAATTTATGAGAATGTGATTGAGGTTGTGAAAATGCTCACAGAGGATATTGACAAATCCAAAGTGGCGGGCATCGGTATCAGTAACCAGAGAGAGACATCGCTTGCGTGGGACCGTGTAAGCGGAAAGCCGATAGGCCATGCGATCGTGTGGCAGTGTGCAAGGGCAGTCTCTATCTGCGAGAGAGTGGAGAAAAAAGGCGAGGCGGAGAACATCCGCCAAAAGACGGGAATGAATCTGTCGCCTTATTTTCCGGCCTCTAAGATTGCATGGATTCTGGAAAATGTAGAGGGCGCTAAGGAAAAGGCAGATAAGGGAGAGATCTGTCATGGAACGATAGATAGCTGGCTCGTCTATAAGCTGACGGGAGGAAAAGCGTATAAGACAGATTATTCAAATGCATCCCGTACACAGCTTTTTAACATCTTTGATCTGAAATGGGATGAGGAGATCTGTGAGTTATTCGGGATTGATGTAAAGAATATGGCCGAGGTATGCGATTCTGACTCTGATTTTGGAGAGACAGATTTTGAAGGGGTACTTCCCTTTCCGGTGCCGATTCATGGGGTGCTAGGGGATTCCCACGGGTCGCTGTTTGGGCAGGGATGCTTAAAGAGCGGTATGACAAAAGCAACTTACGGGACCGGTTCTTCCATCATGATGAATATTGGGGAGAAGCCGGTGCTCAGCACGCACGGTGTTGTGACTTCCCTTGCATGGAGTATGAGCGGCAAGGTGAACTATGTGCTGGAAGGAAACTTGAACTATACAGGCGCAGTGATCACGTGGCTTAAAGACGATCTGAAACTGATTCAGTCTCCGGGTGAGACGACGGAACTTGCGAAGGAAGCGGTGAGAGAGGATAGTTTGTATTTGATCCCTGCATTTTCAGGTCTTGGCGCTCCTTATTGGGACAGCCACGCTGCCGCGGCTATCGTGGGAATGACAAGGACAACCGGAAAGGCAGAGATCGTCCGCGCAGGTGTAGAGTGTATCGCATATCAGATCACAGATATCGTAAAGGCTATGAGCGAGGATGCAGGCGTGAAGGTAGAAGAACTCCGGGTGGATGGCGGTCCTACGAAGAATGATTATCTGATGCAGTTTCAGAGTGACATTGCCGATGCGATCGTGCAGGTTCCAGATTCCGAGGAACTCTCAGGGATCGGGCCGGCGTATGCGGCAGGACTGCGGCTTGGCGTATGGGATGAGAGCATCTTTGGAAAACTCAATCGGGTGAAATATGAGCCGAAGATGGATAAAGAAGTTCGGAACCAGAAGTACGCGGGATGGAAAGCGGCAGTGGAGACGGTTCTTACGAAGTAAGAGAAACCATGGAAACTATGGAGCGGTATTCTCTTAGAGACCGTCTGGAGTTAATGTATTAGGTGTTGTCGGATTGAAGAGCTTCAAGTAGTCATGTATGATAAATCATTATAATTATGGGGATTGCAGTGAACAAGAGAGAATCGTATAGCTGTAAAATAAAGTGGGCGGTCTTTCGGATTTTTCGGGTAGAAGATTCGGGACAGCCCCCTTTTTAATAGTTAATAGTTCAAAATTGTCTTTACCTATTCGTTTGTCATCAGTTCTTTAAAGCAGAAATCTACTTTAGGTTTTATGTCCGGGATTTTCTGTCATTAAGCTATTAATTCGTGGGAGGTTGTCATATATCTGGATAAAAGTTATAATGAATGCGCAGGGCCTTCAGTGGACAAGTTGTTATTGGGGCTGTTGACAGAGATGACCATATTGTGACGGTCTGAATGGTATGATGACAAAATTGTCACCTTCCGATTCACCGCAGTGTCATGAAAACCATGTATGATAGATATATCAACGATACAGGAGGTATTCATAATGGAAATATTAAGATGTGAGCATCTTTCAAAAATCTACGGCTCAGGTGACACCTGCGTCAGGGCATTGGACGATATATCATTTTGTGTAAACGCAGGGGAGTTTGTATCCATCGTAGGCCCTTCCGGCAGCGGGAAATCCACGCTTCTTCATATACTCGGCGGAGTTGACAGGCCGACGGAGGGGAAAGTCTTTATCGGGAAGACAGATATCCACGCATTGAGCGAAAATAAGCTGGCGGTATTCAGAAGAAGGCAGATCGGGCTGATCTATCAGTTTTATAATCTGCTCCCAGTGTTGAATGTGGATGAAAATATTATCCTCCCCCATCTCCTTGACGGGCGGAAGTTTGACAAAGAGCGTCTTGACGCTGTGGTAGAGCGGATGGGACTTACCGACAGGCGAAATAACCTGCCGAGCCAGCTTTCCGGAGGGCAGCAGCAGAGGGTGTCTATTGGGAGGGCGCTTTATAACCGTCCGGCGATCGTTCTGGCGGACGAGCCGACAGGGAACCTTGACCGGAAGAACGGGGAAGAGATCGTGCGTCTCTTAAAGAAATCAAACCGCAGCCAGAAGCAGACGCTTCTTATCATCACCCACGACGAGAGCATCGCGCTGCAGGCAGACCGGATGATTAGCATCGAGGACGGGCGGATCACAAGGGATGAGCAGATCCGGGTGAGGGGAGGTGACATGTGATGAGGAAAAATGTTGTATTTTATGTCACCAGACAGTATATGAAGCAGAACAGAGGGCGCACCTTTGTGACATTTATCGGGATCGTCTTCATGGTCATCATGATGACGGGAGTATTTATCGGAAAAGATACCGGTGTCGGATATCTGGAGGAGATCGCCTCTCTTAAGGAAGGCAAATGGCACGCGATCATCTACGATGTTACCGAAAAGGAGCGAAAAGAGGCACAGAGCCTTTCCTTTGTCAAAGATAGCGCCGTATCCAAGGGATATGGGGTGACTGAATTTTCACAGTCGGCCAATCCGTCGCGCCCCTGTCTCAACGTGAAAGCGTACTCGTCTTCCTGCTTTGACTGGATGAATATCCAACTGGAGGAAGGGCGTTTTCCCCAAAACGGGCAGGAGCTTGTGATAAGCAAGAGCGCGCTTGACGACGGCGCAAAGATAAGCGTAGGGGATTTTGTGGATGCGAAGTTTTATACCCGCTCCATCACCGGTATCAGCAAGGAAGTAAAAGAGACGGTCTTTCCATTTTATCAGATATTTTTAAAATACGGGGAGACGAAAGAGGTTCCGGATACTTTCCCGCATTACGGAAAGAATGACAGCTTCCGGGAAAATAAAATGTACACAGGGATGGAAGAGAAGTATAAGATCGTCGGCATCATCGATACGCCTGCCTATGAAGAACCGGGCTCTGCCGGGTATACGGCGGTCACCGCCTTTGAAGAGAAGGGGAAGCGTGCAGGAAAAGTTACAGATGAAGATTCAGACAAAAATACAGGTGAAGATACGGTAAACCTGACAATGCTTCTGGATATAGAGAACCTGCCGGGATTGTATGCGATAAAATTACGGGAGATTGCCGGGGAACGAAAGATAGAGTTTAATGATTATGTGCTTGCTTTTTCGGCCAACTCCTCGCAATCTACGCTGAATACGGTCATTAAATATATGACGGTGCTGTTCGTGGCGCTGATCATGGGTGCGTCCGCGCTGCTGATCTACAATGTGTTCAACATGTCCTTTAAGGAGCGCAGCCGTTATCTGGGAATGCTGTGCTCTGTAGGAGCTACCGGAAGGCAGAAAAGAAGCAGCATCTTTTATGAATCTTTCTCACTGTTAGGACTAGCGCTTCCTTTAGGAATCCTTTCCGGCATCGGCATTATCAGGGGTGCCATGACCGTATTCGCCCCGCTGATCGGCACGATGACAGGGCTTTCAGAAGCGGCAGGATCCCATCCGGTGACAGTCAGGATATCCGGCGAAAATCTGGCGGCAGTCGTTCTTGTCAGCGTGCTTACGGTACTGATCTCCGCGTGGCTTCCCGCCAGAAAGATCGGAAAAGTCGGTCCGATAGAGTGCATCCGGGGAAATGTAGAGAAGAGATCGAAGCAGTATGTGATGAAGCCGTCAATCATTCGGCGGTACGGTGCGGAAGGAATGCTGGCAGGAAATATGCTGACACGCCAGAAGAGAAGGCTTAGGTCCGTGTCAACATCGGCAGCAGTATTTATGGTCCTTCTTATCACTACCGTGTATGGAACCAGCGCGATTCATGGGATTGCGGGGTCTCGGGTTGACAGCAGCAGTTTAGAGATTCGGCCAGAGGATTACGATTATGTGTTGCATGCTGATGGGTACGGAGCAGCGTATGAGACGTTGAAGGAGGAGATCGAAAATGATCCCGGGACGAAGGAGATTTCCGAGTGGGGCGACGGAATGTTCGTAGCCAGCGTGCCGGCCTCTGTGTACGGAGAGGAATACTGGGACGCGCTTAAGGAAATCTATGATCTGTACTATCACAAGGAGCTTACGGATGAGGAATTTAAGAAAGAGAATCCAAGCGAAACTTCCGTGGTAAACTTACTTGCTGTTGATGAGGAGAACCTTCGCAGGATCGCGGAAAAGTCCGGGGCGGATGCGAAACGTCTTTTGGATACCGACCACCCGGCGGCGCTTGTGGTGAAGGAGGGTGTTGTCTCTACGGATACGTATACGATCTCAGAGAGAACACCAGAAAAGTACAGACTGTTTTCCATTGAAAATATGACGGATCTAAAGCTGGGGGATGATATCCCGATGGAGATTTATGATGATGAAAAGGGAAAAAATGTAGCTTTTCCGCTGGAGAACGCGGGATGTGTTTCAGAAAAAGATTTGTCAGAATTTATGACATTTGGAAATGATAATCAATTCATCTGGCTGCTGGTCAATACAGACGTGGCAAAAAAGATTGCCGGTATCATCGGAGGAGAGGACGGAACGTCTGCCGGGATAAGCCCAGAGTTATTGATCCGCGTGGATGAAAAAAGGTCAGATCTGGTCAGAAGGCTTGAGCAGCTTAACGGCAGGGAGGACTCCGGGTTTTACTTTGCGGAGGCGGGAGTGCAGGATAATTTACAGCATTCTTTGCTGCAGATCGCGGATATTTTACTCGCCTGTTTTGTCGTGCTTACGTCGGTAATCTGTCTTTTAAATCTGTTCAACTCCATCCGCGGGTGGAGTGAGGAGAATACCCGGGAATTTGCGGTGCTTCGCTCGGTTGGTATGACAAAGAGGCAGATGGAGAAAATGCTGCTCTATGAGTGTCTGGGGATTATCCTGAAAGCGGTACTTTTTGCGGGAGTCTTTGCAGGACTTCTGGTGTTTTTTATCCGAATAGGAGTGACGGGGATCTTCGGAAATCTCAGGATACCGTTCCCGGTGGCGGAGACAGTGCTTTCCGCAGTTCTGGCAGGCGGCGTGCTGGTGATGTTCGCATTGCTTGCACACCGCAGGATGAACGTCAGAGAGATGCGGCTTATGAAGATGGAGTAGGTAGAAGGAGAAGGATATGACGGTTTTAGTGGTGGAGGATGACAGTATCATATTGGAGGGGCTTAAGTTTGCTCTGATGCAGGAAGGGTATCAGGTGGCGACAGCCCAGACGGCGGCGGAAGCAATGAAGGTGATAGAAGGAGAGACAGATATAGGGTTCTATCTTCTGGATGTGATGCTGCCGGACGGTGATGGTTTCCAGATCTGCCGGAAGATCCGTAAGGTCAGCCAGTCGCCGGTGCTGTTCCTCACCGCCTGTGATGATGAAGTGAATACGGTGATGGCATTGGAGCAGGGTGCGGACGACTATATCGCCAAGCCGTTCCGCATCCGGGAGCTGATGGCGCGGATGAAGGCAATCCTTAGGAGAACAGAAGGTGAGCAGAAGATCTTCGCCAATATCCAGATGGTAGGGAAAAATCAAGTGGATCTTCAGACAGGAAGAGTGTGGCTCGGGCAGGAGGAGATTGTGCTGACTGCCATGGAGTATAAGCTTCTGCTGATTTTTTTAAACCATCGGGGGCAGATGCTGACGAGACGGCAGATTTTAGAGCATATCTGGGACGAGGCCGGGGATTTTGTCAATGATAATACGCTGAGCGTCTATGTCGGGCGCCTGCGCAGGAAACTTGGAGATACGGCGGAAGGGGAATTTATCCAGACTGTCCGCGGGACGGGATACCGGTTGATATGACGCTGGCGCAATACGCATAGCTCGTATGTAGCTGACATGAATATTGAGCACTATTACTTCAGGATTAATGCAATGTGGTATTAGAAAGATAAGGAGTAAAGATGGAGATTATCATTCAGGGAACAATGATCGGGGCATCCGTTATCATATGTATATTAGCTGGAGAACAGGGGACAGTTTGCGCGGCTCTCGGCATTTGCGTGTCGGGTGTCTTTATGACATCAATAGTTTCCCGGTGGAGGAGAGAAAGGCAGATCGCGGAGCTTACAATGTATCTGACGCGGCTGCAGGATGAACTTTCCCTGCCGGAACTTAGCAAATGTGCGGGAGGACAGCTTGGGATACTGGAGAGCGAGATCTATAAGTTGGTGGTGCTGTTCAGTGAGCAGCGTTCCATTGCAGACCGGGAAAAAGTGCAGTTGGCGGAGATGCTTTCCGACATTTCCCACCAGATCAAGACGCCCCTTGCCTCCATCACGATCATGACGGACCTCCTTAAAAGTCCCGGGCTTTCGGAGGAAAAACGGGAAGAGTTCACAGACAAGATCGATTCTCAGGTAAACCGGATCACTTGGCTGATCCGAAACCTCCTGACGTTATCCCAGTTGGACGCGGATGTACTCAGGTTGAAAAAAGAGGAAGTCTCTCTCCGGGAACTGGTAAAGAAAGCCTGCCAGCCGTTTGAGATCTTAAGTGAGCTTAAGGGAGTGGAGCTTTCTGGACATATCGGCGAAGAGATCCGGATCACCTGTGATAAACGGTGGACGACGGAAGCGATTTCCAATGTTGTAAAAAATTGTATTGAGCATACAAAAGCAGGAGGCAAGGTAGAGATTATAGCGAATCAGAATAATTTTGCCACCAATATTATCATACGGGACAATGGGGAAGGAATCGAAAAGAAACATCTTCCCCATATCTTCGAGCGATTCTACAAAGAAGGGAACCGCTCGGAGGATAGCGTAGGGATCGGACTTGCCATGTCAAAACAGATTATTATGAGACAGAACGGGGTAATCAGTGTAAAAAGCGAAGTGGATGAAGGAACGGAGTTTTGTATTAAAATATATTCGGAAAATAATAAAGAATGAAAATTTTACTACATTTTATAAAAAGTTGAAGTAGTATCAAGAAACTACTACAAACTCCAATATGAGGAATGGTATGAAAAAGCAGACAAAGAACAGCCGGCGCTGGAACTTCTTTTAAAGTTCAGTAAGTTTGTCCTGCGGACAATCGAATGCGGTTATACTCCTGAGATACTTACGGTCGTTTATTCCGACCAGTTGAAGCTGAAAGGGAAAGACAGGGTTTACGACGGTGACAGGAAGCTGTACAGGATTATTTATGACATAATCAAAAGGGGTCAGGAAAGGGGAGAGATTGATGATACTTATTCCTGTAAAGAGATTGGAAAGATGATTGTGACTGTATTTAGGGGATGTTTTTATGAATGGTGTCTGAGTGACGGAGCAAGTTCGCTGGAAGAATATGGAGGGCGAATGCTCAGGTATTTAATATCGTCTTTTTCGGTATGATATGATAGAAAAATGTGTGTATTAAGAAGCGATGTTCAATAAAGTATTGGTATTGCTTTTTTTTGTGCGTAATTTCGAAGAAAGCAAATATTATTGACAGATTATTTGGTTTGTAGTATTTTAAAGGTACAAGTATTAATACAAACTAAAATATATAATATAGTTTGTACTAAGTATTGAAAGCGCTTTTGGTACAATTTGAAGAAAGCAGATATTATGACAAAAGAAAGCATTACAAGATGGGTACATAATTTTGGGATGGGTTCCAGTGCAATCTTACTGATACTAATGAGCTCTTTCCCAATTGTAATAAGTATGGTTTACGGCGTATGCCTGATTTCAAAATGATCATTCCAGGAATTATCACATTGACGCTTATACTTGCGCCATGGTGGCCAGCGGAATATTTTGGGTATATGACAACGATGGGACCAGGGGCATTGTATATGTCATATACAACCGGGAATGTGACGAATCTTCGTATGCCTGCTACAGTGGGGACAATGAATGCTCTGGAACTGGAGCCGAATACAGATGAGTGTCATACAATGGCGATCATAGCCTGCGGCGCGTCGAATATAACGACGATTGTACTGCTGTTTCTGGGAATGTTGTTTTCCGTGCCATTAAAGCCCATTCTACAGAATGAATCCTTGCAGCCAGCATTTAATCTTGCCATTCCGGCACTTTTTGGGGGGCTTGTCGCGCAGAGCATTATAAAGAGTAAAAAACAGGTGGGTTTGTATCTGATCCCTCTGGCGGTCTGCCTGGCATTCTGTTATCTTACAAAAGTGGATGCGGCTTATTATATGCTGATCACAGTTGCGCTCGGCGCACTTGTATTTTATCTGTTTGATTACAGGATGCAGGATAAAAAGAAAGAGTAAATATAAGAAGAAGTAAATACAAAATGAAATGGGCGGTCTTATGACCGCCTAAAATAATTTATATATGCTGTTACTCTTTTATCTCGTCATTACAAACTGTTAAAAACTGGATTTTCCTGGTTGACAAGCTTGACAAAGCTATGCTATTATAAAAAATGCGCTATTGTGGAAAGTTATGCCGTGAATTTGCATGAAAAAACAACTTGACAAATAGTGAGATGTGTGATAATGCACGATTTACGGGCGATCTACTGCCCACAAAAAAATAAAGAGGAGTGAAACGTCAATATGGAGAAAAACAGAATTCGTCCCATTAAAAGTGGAAAAAGTTCCCGCATGAGCTATTCCAGACAAAAAGAAGTTCTTCAGATGCCGAATTTGATTGAAGTCCAGAAAGATTCCTATCACTGGTTCCTTGACGAGGGGTTAAAAGAAGTATTTGATGATATTTCGCCGATTGCAGATTACAGCGGTCATTTAAGTCTGGAATTTGTAGATTTCACGCTGTGCGAGGATGACGTAAAGTACACGATCGAAGAGTGTAAAGAACGTGATGCGACTTATGCTGCGCCTCTGAAGGTGAGGGTAAGGCTCCACAATAAAGAAACAGACGAGATTAATGAGCACGAGATCTTCATGGGAGATCTACCGCTGATGACAAGTACCGGTACATTTGTGATTAACGGGGCTGAGCGTGTTATCGTAAGTCAGTTGGTTCGGTCCCCCGGCATATATTATGCGATCGCTCATGATAAATTAGGAAAAAAATTATATTCATCCACTGTCATTCCTAACCGCGGCGCGTGGTTAGAGTATGAGACGGATTCCAATGACGTTTTTTATGTACGAGTAGATAGAACGAGAAAGGTGCCGATTACTGTATTGATCCGTGCGCTGGGTATCGGCACAAATCCGGAGATTGTTGAGATTTTCGGCGAGGAGCCGAAGATTCTGGCAAGCTTTGAAAAAGATGCGGCTACAAATTATCAGGAAGGTCTTCTGGAACTGTATAAAAAGATTCGTCCGGGCGAGCCTTTGGCAGTTGACAGTGCGGAGAGCCTGATCACCAGTATGTTTTTTGATCCGAGACGTTATGATCTGGCAAGGGTTGGTCGTTATAAGTTTAATAAGAAACTTCTGTTAAGGAACCGTATCAACAGGCAGGTTCTTGCAGAGGATGTAGTTAGTGTACTCACAGGTGAGGTGATCGCAGAAGCAGGGACCAAGGTTACAAGAGAGATTGCGGACCAGATTCAGAACGCAGCGGTCCCATATGTGTGGATTGAGAGAGCGGATGAGGAGAGGAATATTAAAGTCCTCTCTAATATGATGGTAGACCTTACTTCGGTTGTTGATATTAACCCAAAAGAGGTGGGTGTAACAGAGCTTGTATATTATCCGGTGCTGGCGGCTCTTTTAGAGGAGACGGCAGGGGATATTGACGAATTAAAGGATGCGATCCGAAGAGATATCCACGATCTGATTCCGAAGCATATTACAAAGGAAGATATCCTTGCTTCCATCAATTATAATATGCATTTGGAATATGGTCTTGGCAATGATGATGATATCGATCATCTGGGAAACAGACGTATCCGTGCGGTAGGAGAACTTTTACAGAATCAGTACAGGATCGGTCTGTCAAGACTTGAGAGAGTTGTCCGTGAGAGGATGACGACGCAGGATTTAGAGGGGATTTCCCCGCAGTCATTGATCAATATTAAACCGGTGACAGCTGCAGTGAAGGAATTCTTTGGTTCTTCACAGCTTTCTCAGTTCATGGATCAGAACAATCCGCTTGGTGAGCTGACTCATAAGCGTCGTTTATCAGCACTTGGACCGGGAGGTCTTTCCAGAGACCGCGCGGGATTCGAGGTTCGTGACGTGCATTATTCCCATTATGGAAGAATGTGTCCGATCGAGACGCCTGAAGGTCCGAATATCGGTCTGATCAACTCGCTGGCATGTTATGCGAGAATCAACCAGTACGGATTTGTGGAAGCGCCGTACCGCAAGATCAATCATGATGATCCGCTAAATCCGGTTGTTACAGACGAAGTTGTATATATGACGGCTGATGAAGAGGATAATTACCATGTAGCACAGGCGAATGAGCAATTGGATGAGGAAGGTCATTTTGTCCGTAAGAACGTATCCGGACGTTACCGTGAAGAGACGCAGGAATACGAGAGGAAGATGTTTGATTATATGGACGTTTCCCCAAAGATGGTGTTTTCTGTGGCGACAGCTCTGATTCCATTCCTTGAGAATGATGACGCTAACCGTGCCCTGATGGGTTCTAACATGCAGCGTCAGGCAGTGCCGCTTCTTATGACGGAGGCTCCGGTTGTAGGTACAGGTATGGAGGAAAAGTCGGCTGTTGACTCGGGAGTATGTATCGTGGCAACAGAAGGCGGCGTTGTAGAGCGCTCTACTTCAAAAGAGATTATTATCCGCCAGAATGATGGCAATACTAAGAAATATAAACTGACGAAGTTTTTAAGGAGTAACCAGAGCAACTGCTATAATCAGAGACCAATCGTGTACAAGGGAGATAAGGTAGAAGCCGGTGATGTGATTGCGGACGGTCCGTCTACTTCCAATGGAGAGATGGCTCTTGGAAAGAATCCGCTCATTGGATTTATGACATGGGAAGGTTATAATTACGAGGATGCGGTGCTGTTAAGCGAGAGATTAGTTCAGGATGATGTATATACTTCTGTCCATATTGAAGAATATGAGGCAGAGGCCCGTGATACCAAGCTTGGACCGGAGGAAATTACCCGCGATATTCCAGGTGTCGGAGATGATGCGCTGAAGGATTTGGATGAGAGAGGTATCATCCGTATCGGGGCAGAGGTACGTGCCGGGGATATTCTGGTAGGTAAGGTTACTCCGAAGGGAGAGACGGAGCTTACAGCAGAGGAAAGACTTCTTCGGGCAATCTTTGGCGAGAAGGCCAGAGAAGTGAGAGACACATCCCTTAAGGTGCCGCACGGCGAGTATGGTATCGTTGTGGATGCGAAGGTATTTACAAGAGAGAACGGAGATGAATTGTCTCCGGGCGTGAACCAATCCGTAAGAATCTATATTGCACAGAAGAGAAAGATTTCTGTCGGAGATAAGATGGCGGGACGTCACGGTAACAAGGGTGTTGTTTCCCGTGTGCTGCCTGTTGAAGATATGCCGTTCCTTCCGAACGGACGTCCGCTTGACATCGTGCTCAATCCGCTTGGTGTGCCTTCACGTATGAACATCGGGCAGGTGCTTGAGATTCATTTGTCTCTTGCGGCGAAGGCTCTGGGCTTTAATATTGCTACACCGGTATTTGACGGTGCGGATGAGAATGATATTATGGACACTCTTGATCTGGCTAATGATTATGTAAATTTAAGCTGGGAGGAGTTTGAGAAGAAGCATAAAGAAGAACTGCTTCCAGAGGTTATGAAATATCTTTCAGACAACCGTGAGCATAGAGAGTTGTGGAAGGGAGTTCCGATTTCCAGAGACGGTAAAGTGCGTCTGCGTGACGGAAGAACTGGAGAGTATTTTGACAGTCCGGTTACGATCGGTCACATGCACTACCTGAAGCTTCATCATCTTGTTGATGATAAGATTCATGCGCGTTCTACCGGTCCTTATTCATTGGTTACACAGCAGCCGTTAGGCGGTAAGGCACAGTTCGGCGGACAGCGTTTCGGAGAGATGGAGGTGTGGGCGCTTGAGGCTTACGGCGCATCTTATACACTTCAGGAGATTCTGACGGTGAAGTCGGACGATGTTGTGGGACGTGTGAAGACTTATGAGGCGATCATCAAGGGAGAGAATATCCCAGAGCCGGGTATTCCAGAATCCTTCAAGGTACTCTTAAAAGAGCTGCAGTCTCTTGGGCTTGATGTGAGAGTGCTTCGTGATGATAATACAGAGGTTGAGATCATGGAGACTGTCGATATGGGTGAGACGGATTTCCGTTCATTGATAGAAGGAGACAGAAAGTATAACGATGAAGATGACCTTGGACGGCAGGGCTATACAGAACAGGAATTTCAGGGGGAAGAGCTTGTCGATGTCGAGACGGACGATGAGGACGAGGACGACTACGACATAGATTTTGAGGAAACCGATGATTATGCATATAGTGATTTATCAGATGATATGTAGAGAGGGGTGCCGATATGCCAGAAAATAACAACCAGCAAACTTTTCAGCCAATGGTTTTTGATGCGATTAAGATAGGTTTGGCATCGCCTGAGAAGATTTTAGAGTGGTCTAAGGGCGAGGTTACAAAGCCAGAGACCATCAATTACAGAACTTTGAAGCCTGAGAAAGATGGGTTGTTCTGTGAAAAAATTTTTGGACCCAGCAAAGATTGGGAATGTCACTGCGGTAAGTATAAGAAGATCCGCTATAAAGGCGTTGTATGCGACCGCTGCGGTGTTGAAGTTACGAAGGCCAGTGTTCGTCGTGAACGTATGGGGCATATTGCTCTGGCAGCTCCAGTATCGCATATTTGGTATTTTAAGGGAATTCCAAGCCGTATGGGACTGATTCTTGATCTGTCTCCAAGGACGTTGGAGAAGGTGCTGTACTTTGCTTCCTATATTGTATTAGATAAAGGAGATACAGATCTGCAGTATAAGCAGGTACTGTCTGAGCAGGAGTATCAGGAAGCAAGGGAAACCCATGGCAGCGCTTTCAGAGTAGGCATGGGTGCAGAATCTATTCAGGAACTTTTGCAGGCGATCGATCTGGAGAAAGAATATAAGGAACTTTCAGAAGGCTTAAAGGGAGCGACCGGACAGAAGCGTGCAAGGATCGTAAAGCGCTTAGAGGTTGTGGAGGCTTTTCGCGAGTCGGGGAATAAACCGGAGTGGATGATCATGAATAATATTCCGGTCATCCCGCCGGATCTCAGACCGATGGTACAGCTTGACGGCGGTCGTTTTGCGACCTCTGACCTCAATGATCTATACAGAAGAATCATCAATAGGAATAACCGTCTGAAACGTCTCCTTGAACTGGGAGCGCCGGATATTATTGTAAGAAATGAAAAGAGAATGCTTCAGGAGGCAGTAGATGCCCTGATTGACAACGGACGCCGCGGACGTCCGGTGACAGGGCCGGGAAATAGGGCGCTTAAATCTCTTTCCGATATGCTGAAAGGAAAGTCGGGCCGTTTCCGTCAGAATCTTCTTGGAAAGCGTGTCGATTATTCCGGACGTTCGGTTATCGTCGTAGGTCCAGAACTTAAGATCTATCAGTGCGGTCTGCCGAAGGAGATGGCGATCGAGCTGTTCAAGCCATTTGTTATGAAGGAGCTTGTACAGAACGGAACAGCGCACAATATTAAAAATGCGAAAAAGATGGTAGAGCGTCTCCAGCCGGAAGTATGGGATGTATTAGAGGAAGTGATTAAGGAGCATCCGGTTATGTTAAACCGTGCCCCTACGCTTCACAGACTTGGTATTCAGGCATTTGAGCCGATTCTTGTGGAGGGTAAGGCGATTAAGCTCCATCCGCTTGTATGTACGGCTTACAATGCTGACTTTGACGGAGACCAGATGGCGGTTCATCTTCCGCTGTCTGTAGAAGCGCAGGCAGAGTGCCGCTTCCTCTTGCTCTCGCCGAACAACCTGTTAAAGCCGTCGGACGGCGGACCGGTAGCGGTTCCTTCACAGGACATGGTGCTTGGGATCTATTATCTGACACAGGAAAGACCGGGAGCAAAGGGAGAAGGAAAGGTATTTAAGAATGTTAATGAGGCAATCCTTGCATATGAGAACAATGCAATCACGCTTCATTCAAAAATTACAGTACGTGTTACAAAGACTCTTGCGGACGGTTCAATAAAGACGGGAAATATCGAGTCTACGCTTGGAAGATTTTTGTTTAACGAGATCATTCCACAGGATCTGGGATTTGTAGACCGTGAAAATCCAGAAAATGTATTGCTTTTGGAAGTGGATTTCCATGTAGGAAAGAAGCAGTTAAAGCAGATTCTTGAAAAAGTAATCAATACTCATGGTTCCACTGCTACGGCGGAAGTTTTGGACTCTGTGAAATCAATCGGTTATAAATATTCTACACGGGCAGCTATGACGGTGTCTATTTCGGATATGACCGTGCCTCCTCAGAAGCCGCAGATGATTCAGGAAGCGCAGGATACGGTAGATAAGATTACAAAGAACTTCAAACGTGGTCTCATTACAGAAGAGGAGCGTTATAAGGAAGTTGTAGAGACATGGAAGGCGACGGACGATGCACTTACTGAGGCGTTGCTTTCTGGTCTTGATAAATATAATAACATCTTCATGATGGCGGATTCCGGAGCGCGTGGTTCCGATAAGCAGATTAAGCAGCTTGCAGGTATGCGTGGTCTTATGGCTGATACGACCGGACGTACGATCGAGCTTCCGATTAAGTCAAATTTCCGTGAGGGACTGGATGTATTGGAATATTTCATGTCGGCTCATGGAGCGCGGAAAGGTCTTTCTGATACAGCGCTTCGTACAGCCGATTCAGGATATCTGACCAGACGACTTGTTGATGTATCTCAGGAGCTGATTATTCACGAGGTTGACTGCGTGGAGAAAGGCGATGAGATTCCGGGAATGTATGTAAAAGCATTTACGGATGGCAATGAAGAGATAGAGAGTCTTAAAGAGCGTATTACCGGACGGTATCTGTGCGAGAGTATCATGGATAAGGATGGAAATGTTATTGTTAAGAAGAACCATATGGTAACACCGAAGCGCGCAGAACTTATTATGAAGAAAGGTGTGGATGAGAAGGGAAATCCACTTGAGAGAATCAAGATCCGTACCATCTTGACTTGCCGTTCCCACAATGGTATCTGTGCAAAATGCTACGGAGCAAATATGGCGACAGGCGAGCCGGTACAGGTAGGTGAGGCAGTAGGTATTATCGCTGCTCAGTCTATCGGGGAGCCGGGTACTCAGCTTACGATGCGTACCTTCCATACAGGAGGTGTTGCGGGTGATGATATCACACAAGGTCTTCCGCGTGTCGAGGAGCTTTTTGAGGCAAGAAAGCCTAAGGGACTTGCAATCATTACGGAATTTGCAGGGACTGCGACGATTAATGATACGAAGAAGAAGCGTGAAATCATTGTCACAAATAATGAAACCGGAGAGACCAAGGCATATCTGATTCCTTACGGTTCACGTATTAAGATTATGGACGGCGCTGTGCTTGAGGCCGGTGATGAGTTGACCGAAGGAAGTGTGAATCCGCATGATATCTTAAGAATCAAAGGATTAAGGGCTGTTCAGGATTATATGCTTCAGGAGGTTCAGAGAGTATACCGTCTTCAGGGTGTTGATATCAATGATAAGCACATTGAGGTTATCGTTCGTCAGATGCTCAAGAAAATCCGCGTAGAAGAAGCAGGAGACAGTGAACTTCTGCCGGGAACAAATGTTGATATCCTCGAATTCGAGGACATTAACAAAGCTTTGGAAGAAGAAGGAAAAGAGCCGGCTTCCGGCGAGCAGATCATGCTTGGTATTACGAAAGCTTCTCTTGCTACGAATTCCTTCCTGTCGGCAGCATCCTTCCAGGAGACGACAAAGGTTCTTACCGAAGCGGCAATTAAGGGAAAAGTTGACCCATTAGTCGGACTGAAAGAGAATGTTATTATCGGTAAGCACATTCCGGCCGGTACAGGTATGAGAAAATATCGTGATATCAGACTGGATTCTGAGCTTGCGATGGATGATGAGATAATTTTCGGTGATGACGAGATGGAAGAAGAACTTCCGGGCGAGATAAATGCAGAAGAAACCAGTGATGAATCAGAAATGGTGATTGATTTTGCAGAAGAATAAGTATATCTTAAAGAGATTATCCTGTGAAAGGGGTAATCTCTTTTTATGTAAGATAGGGGTATTCGGATTGACTTTTATTGTACTACAGTCTATAATGAAATCAGCGTAGATTGACAAAAGATGGAGATTTACACAAACATTTCAGAAAGGTTGGGGTGAAACAAATGGATCAAGGAAAGGTTTCAAGAGTATTAAAGTCGATGGAGGAGAAAGGCGTACCGCAGATGATCATATCTGATCCGGTAGCGATCTTTTATCTGACGGGGAAATGGATTATTCCGGGAGAGAGATTACTGGCATTATATCTGAATGTGAATGGTAATCACAAGCTTGTGATTAATAAGCTGTTCCCGCAGGAGAAAGATTTGGGCGTAGAGCTTGTATGGTATGATGATATTGAGGATGGTGTAGAGATTTTAAGCAGATTTGTGGAGAAAGATAAGGTTATGGGCATTGATAAAACATGGCCGGCAAGATTCTTAATCCGTCTTCAGGAGTTAGGCGGCGGAAGCAAGTTTGTGAATGGTTCTCCGATCATTGACTACATCCGTATGGTAAAGGATGAAAAGGAAAAGGAGCTTATGAGAGAGTCTTCAAGACTTAACGATATTGCCATGGATAAGCTGATCCCATGGGTAGCAAAGGGATTGACAGAGAGAGAGCTGAATCAGAAGATCCGTGAGATTTATAAAGAGCTTGGTTGTGAGGATGTATCTTTTGATCCGATTACTGCATATGCAAAGGGAGCCGCTGATCCGCATCACGTTACGGACGATTCCAAGGGCAAGCGCGGCGACTGTGTAATCCTTGACATCGGCGCTTTCAAGGATAACTATGCTTCGGATATGACAAGAACGGTATTTGTCGGCGAAGTTTCCGACCGTGCGAAAGAGATTTATGATATTGTTGTTGAAGCAAACAGACGCGGTATTGAAGCTGCAAAACCGGGCAACAGAATGTGTGACGTTGACCTTGCGGCAAGGAATTATATCGAGGAAAAAGGGTATGGTGAGTATTTTACACACAGAACCGGACATTCTATCGGACTTGAGGATCATGAGTTCGGCGATGTATCTTCTGTCAATGAGGATATCATTCAAGTTGGACAGTGCTTTTCCGTAGAGCCGGGTATCTATCTTGCAGACGAGGGTATCGGCGTACGTATTGAGGATCTTGTAATCATCACGGAAGATGGCTGTGAAGTATTGAATCATTATACGAAAGACTTGATCGTAGTTCCGGAAGAGTAGGAATATACGAAAGATTCTATCATGGCTTCATGAAAGTAAGAAGGAAAATATATGCACAGGGACATTTTTGCACTCTGTGCATTATTTATGCTTTGGGAAGGGAGAAGATGAACTCGGTTCCGACTCCTTCTGTGCTGATTACATTGATGTTTTCACCGTGAGCTTGTATCGCTTCCTTAACAATAGCAAGTCCCAGACCGGTGCCCTTTTTATCCTTGCCTCGTGAGAGGTCCGACTTATAAAACCGTTCCCATATTTTATTCAATGCATTTCTTGGAATGCCCGGACCTTCATCTTTTACAGAAGTGTAGATTTTGTCCCCCCGCTCTGTTGTTTCAATCGTGATAGAGGATTCGGGATCACTGAATTTGATTGCATTGTCCAAAAGATTATAAAGTACTTGATGCAGCTTTCTTTTGTCGGCCATTGTTTCTAAATGTTTGGTAGCGAAGATAAGTTCGATGGAAATCTTCTTCTGAGTACAAGTTCCTTCGAAGGAGGCGGCAACATTTTTGATCATCTCATGTATATCGAACTTTTCACGATTAAGGAGAAGATTTTTTGTGTCAAATTCATTCAGAGTGAGCAGATCCTGTGTCAGGTCTGTCAGACGTTCTGTTTCAAATAATATAATCTTCATATATTTTTCGTGAAGTTCCGGCGGAATCGTTCCGTCGGCCATGGCTTCCACATACCCTTTAATAGAAGTGAGAGGAGAGCGGAAATCATGAGATACATTTGCCACAAATTTCTTCTGGTAGTCTTCCATATCCCGAAGCTGAGAGGACATGTAGTTTAAAGAAGCTGAGAGATATCCCATCTCATCCTGCGTATTTACCGGAATTTCATAGTCCAGATTGCCGGAAGCGTATTGTGTCGCCGCCTCCGTAATCTTGCTTAGCGGAAGATAGACGAAAAACTGAAAAGCCAGCAGGATCATAAAAGACAACACATAGATCACGGTAACAGTAATGTAGATTGTACGAAGGAACAAATCTTCCATATATTGTGTGTCGGACAGATCCTTGTGAATCAGAAGATAGCCTTTTGGCGAATATTCATAAATAACAGGCGCGATCACTGTAATCATATCTTCTGCAAAGTATCCATGATAATCACTGACAGAGTATTGTGAATTGCCGATTTCTGCAGGGTTAAAGTCATCAATCTGGTAAGGGGCGAGGGGATAGCTGTCCGTCTGTGCAGAGGTAATGAGCTTTCCCTCCCGATCCACAAACCAGACTGCCGCATTCAGATGTGTCTTCATTCCGTCAAGCTGTGTGTGAACATTGTATAGGGATACCTGTTCGGAAAAGTATTTAGGCAGATAGTCTGTAGCTACCAGATTAGCCTCCTTGTAAAGGTTTGAGGCAATAGCCTGATTTAAGGGTGAGGAAAATAAGCCGATAGCCAGAGCACCTACCGTAAAGATGCTTAAGAAACCGAAAATAAAGTATACAATGATGAACTTCAAATATAAAGTGCTCTTCATATGCTTATCGTATCCCCTTTACTTTACTTCAAATTTGTAACCGATGCCCCATACAGTGCTTAGACTCCATCCGTTGTGGTCTTTTATTTTTTCACGGAGTCTCTTGATGTGGACATCCACGGTACGAGTATCGCCTATGTACTCATATCCCCAGATTTGATCTAGAAGCTGCTCTCGGGTAAATACCTGATTTGGAGAGGAGGCAAGGAAATATAAAAGCTCCAGCTCCTTTGGAGGCATTTCCACATTCCGGTTATCGACAATCACGGAATAATTGGTAAGATTCACGGTAAGTCCCGGATATTCTACGCACTTTCCCTTATCAGCGGAGGAAGCCTCTGCTTTTGGGACGGCATGATAGCGCCGAAGCACTGCTTTCACCCGTGCAACCATCTCTTTTGAATCAAAAGGCTTCATAATGTAGTCGTCCGCGCCCAGTTCTAATCCAAGAACTTTGTCAAAAATCTCGCCTTTGGCGGAGAGCATGATAATCGGCACATTCGACCGGGTGCGAAGTTCACGGCATACCTGATAACCATCAATGCCCGGAAGCATAAGGTCGAGAAGTATCAGGTTCGGCTGATAGGTATCATATGCTATCAGGGCCTGTTCCCCGTCATTGACGGTCATAGTATCAAAACACTCTTTCGTCAGATAGAGAGAGATAAGCTCCGCAATGTTTTCATCATCGTCTACTACTAATATTTTTTGTTTGCTAACCATAATTTCCTCCTGTTATTTTAACTCCGCAATCGTCACACCTGCATCGCCTTCGCCGAATGCGCCGAGGCGAAAAGACTTGACATGTTTTTGACGCTTCAGGTAAGTGTGAATACCTGAACGCAGCGCGCCTGTTCCTTTGCCATGTACAATACGCACAGAGCTTAAGTGTGCGAGACTTGCATCGTCAAGATATTTGTCCAGCTCGGCGATTGCCTCGTCAACTGTCTTTCCGAGAAGATTGATTTCCGTGCTGACCGAAAGAACTTTGTTCATCTTTACTTTGCCTTTTCTTGTGTGACTGACGGTTTTCTGCATATAAGAAGGTTTTTCTTCGATAATCTCCAAATCGGAAATGTGAACCTGTGAGCGTAAGATTCCCATCTGCACAGTTACATTCCCTTTGGAATCCGGCAGAGAATTAACCGTTCCGTTCAGATTCATGCTCAGCACTCTGACAGATTCGCCAAGTTTAAAGTCGCTGACTTTGTGCTGTTTATGAGGCTTGAGGGGTTCCTTAGCCATGCCGGAGCGTGCGGCCTCCATTTTCTTTCTGATTTTTTCACGTTCCCGTTCCATCTCGGAGACGGAGATGTTCTCCCTGCCAAATTTGTGGAAATTACGCATCGTCTCGTCAGCAGTTTCCTTCGCTTCCGCCAATATTTCGTGGGCTTTTTCGTGAGCCTCTCTTAAGATCCGTTCTTTTTGCTCTTCCAATTTTTCCTGTTTTTTTCTGGCTTCCAGTTTTAGTGCTTCTAATTCTCGTTTATAAGCGGCGATTTCGGATTGTTCTTTTTCAATGGTGCGGCGGCTGGTTTCAAGATCTGTCAGCAAATCTTCAAAGGACTCATCCTGCTCGCTGAGCTGTGTCTTTGCCTCGTTGATAATTTCCTGCGGAAGTCCCAGCTTTCCTGCGATTGCAAATGCATTGCTTTTTCCTGGAATACCGATTAATAGATGGTAAGTGGGACGCAGTGTCTCTACGTTAAATTCACAGCAGGCATTCTCTACTCCTTCTGTAGAAAGGGCATATACTTTCAATTCGCTATAATGAGTGGTAGCCATTGTACGGATGCCGCGTACATGCAGGTGGTTTAAAATCGCGGCGGCAAGTGCGGCGCCTTCTGTCGGATCGGTTCCTGCGCCCAGCTCATCAAAAAGAACAAGGGAATGTTCATCCACATGCTTTAAAAATGAGACAATATTTGTCATGTGCGAAGAGAAAGTGCTTAAGCTTTGTTCAATACTCTGCTCATCGCCGATATCTGCGTACACATTATGGAAAACAGCAAGCTCAGATCGGTCAAGAGCCGGGATATGAAGCCCCGACTGCCCCATCAGAGTGAACAGCCCTACCGTCTTTAGAGATACGGTCTTTCCACCGGTGTTCGGCCCCGTGACGATTAAAAGGTCAAAAGTATCTCCCAAAGTTACGGTGATAGGAACGACGTATTTTTTCTCTAGCAGAGGGTGTCTTCCCTCACGTATGTGGATTCGTCCTTCCATATTAAAGATGGGCATGCTTGCATTCATATCAAGGGCTAAGGCGCCTTTGGCAAATATAAAATCAAGTTCCGAGAGAATCGAGTAATCGCTGCGGATCGTATCCGTATGTTCTGCTGCATCCGCGCTCAGACGTGCGAGAATTACTTGTATCTCTTCCTGCTCTTTTGCATAAAGTTCCTTTAGATCATTGTTGAGCTTTACCACTGCCATCGGTTCGATAAAAAGGGTGGAGCCGGTGGAGGACTGATCATGGATCATGCCGGGAACCTGGCTTCTGTATTCTGCCTTTACAGGAATACAGTAACGCTCCCCGCGCATAGTAATGATTGCGTCCTGAAGATAGGTTCTTAAAGAACCGTTCACAAGACCGGTAAGAGTAGAATGTACCCTGTCATTCATTTGTCCTATGGAACGGCGGATATGCTTAAGGTTCGGACTTGCGTCATCGTTTAACTCATCCTCTTCCAATATGCACCTGCGAATTTCTGCGGACAAGGGACTGACTGGTTCAAGGCGGGAAAAAAAGATATCGAGACAGTCTTCGCCTTCGTCAGCATTGTCATGCCGCCCGTAGGCCTTCGCGCGTCCTGCACATTCTAACAGCTTGCAGATACGGAGAAGTTCACCGCTCCCAAGACTGCCTGCAATCTCCAGCCTTTTTAAGGAGTCATTGACCGGGTTGCATCCGCTGAATGAGGGACGTCCCCTTTTCACGATTCTTGAAAATGCAGCCGAGGTCTGTTCCTGTGCGATCCTTATTTCCTCAATATCAGTTTTGGGCTTCAGCTTTTTGCAGCGCTCTTTACCGCTTATGGAAGACGCATGTTCCATAAGTAAATCTACGATTTTATTATATTCTAACTTTAGTAATGTCTTTTTGTTCATATATACACCAAGCCTTTCATCTGTACCAGATTCTATTTTACCTTATTTACCTTATAAAGAAAAGGATAAATATTGAACATTTGCAGGCTTTCATGTATACTAATAGAAGGATTGCAAAGGAGATGCGTGCATCGATGGAAGACAAGAATATTCCACTGGAAGAGCTGGACGGGGAAAAAGGGCACGAAGAGTATTCTTTTTTACAAGAGGTTATTAAGGATGAAACTGTCAGTGTTAAGAGACTGAGAGGGAAGATTTTGCGGCTTCTTGGAGGTGGGGCTGTCTTTGGGCTGGCAGCCAGCATTGTCTTTTGCGCTCTATCCCCATGGCTTGAGACTCATTTTCATAATAATCCTGTTCAGGTTGAGATTCCGAAGGATGAAGAGGATCCGCAGCCTGAAGGTGAACCGGCGGAAAAAGAAGAAGTAAAGGAAGAAAAGGAATCCGAAGAGGAAAGTTACCACCGTATGCTTCAGACGTTGAATATGGAAGCGCTGCAGGCGAAAAGGGGCATTGTATCCGTAGGAAAAGCTGCTGACGAAGAAGAGAAGAAGCCGGCGGTAGAAACAACGGGAATTCTTGTTGCGGATAATGGGCATGAACTCCTGATCCTTTCAGATATAGTGACAGTGAAGGAAAAGGAGCATATAATAGTGACATTTCCGGATGGGAGTGTTCATGCGGCGACTGAGAAGATGAAAGATCCGAATCTTGGTCTGTGTGTATATGCAGTTTTGAGAGAAAAGATTGACAAGACTACGTGGTCGGGGATTGATACTGCGGAGATCGGCAACTCTAATTTGGTGAAAAACGGAGATACTGTGATTATTCTCGGCAAACCTTACGGAACAGATGAAGCGACGGGGTATGGAGTGGTTACAGTGGATGAAGAATATATAGAACTGGCAGATGGTATTTTCAAGCTTATCAGTACGAATATTTCCGGAAACGATAGAGGGAGCGGCGCCATATTTAACCGTCACGGGAAGCTGGTGGGCGTTATCAGTCAGTCGGTTCTTGAAATAAAGGGAAACCAAAGAGTTGTCGGATATGGGATTTCAGATATCAAAAGTATCATAGAACTTTTATCAAATGGTTCTGTCATCCCATATACAGGAATCTGCGGGATGGATGTGACGGAGGAGCTTAATGAGAGAGGAATGCCGCAGGGGATATATGTCAAGGAAGTAGAACCGGATTCTCCTGCTATGGCGGCAGGAATTCAGAGCGGCGATGTGATCACTGGAATAGGGGGGCAGAATATTATCAGCCTGTCTAATTATAATAGTATACTGATACATAAGAAAGTGGGAACACAGCTTATGCTTCAGGGCTGCAGACAGGGAGCCGGGGACGAATACGTGGATATTGACTTTAATGTCACTGTTGGAAGCAGAATAAAGACTAAGTAGAAAGGCAGAAATATGAGATATATCAATACTCTCGTTGAGGGAGAAACAATAAGGAATATATATCTTTGCAAAGTGAAACGCTCTGCAGAGACGAGGAATGGGAAACCATATGACAATTTGATTTTACAGGATAAGACAGGGACGCTTGACGGAAAGGTCTGGGATCCTAATTCGGGGGGAATTGCGGACTATGCAGAAAATGATTTTATAGAAGTTTTTGGGGATGTTATTACGTATAACAATAATCTTCAACTCAACATCCGGCAGATAAGAAAGGCCGCGGAGGGCGAATATGTGCCGGCTGATTTTATGCCGACCACGGAAAAAAGTACTGATGGCATGTATCAGGAACTTCTCGGTTATATCAGGAAGATTGAGAATCCGTATCTTAGACAGACGGTTGAATTTTACTTTGTAAAGAACGACGCGTTTGCAAAAAAATTCAGGGCACATTCTGCTGCGAAGAGTGTCCATCACGGATTTTCCGGCGGACTGTTAGAGCACACGCTGAGCGTGGTAAAATTCTGTGAATACATGGCGGGAGCATACCCGATACTCAATAAGGATTTACTTATCACGGCGGCAATCTGTCATGATATCGGAAAGATAAAAGAGCTATCCGCATTTCCTGAAAATGATTATACCGATGATGGTCAGCTTTTAGGGCATATTGTAATCGGCGTTGAGATGATTAGCGATGCGGTAAGAAATATTCCGGATTTTCCGGAAAAACTGGCAAGTGAGCTGAAGCACTGTATCATTGCCCACCACGGTGAATTAGAGTATGGCTCTCCGAAAAAACCGGCGTTGGCCGAGGCGCTGGCTTTGAATTTTGCGGATTGTGCCGATGCGAAACTACAGACACTGACAGAGATATTCAAAGATAAGAACAGCAATGACTGGCTGGGATATAACCGGCTGTTTGAGTCGAATTTAAGAAAAACGGTGATATAGAGGTAATTAGGGAAGCTGTCTGAAATGTGATAATTTAGTAACAGGGCAGCTTGTCTAAACTGTTACATAATTTAAGTGGAATAGAGATTTTAATATGCAGAAAAATGATATTTTTAAGATAGAAATTACAGATATAGGAGTAAATGGAGAGGGTATCGGAAAAATAGACGGATACACACTGTTTGTAAAAGATGCCATAATTGGAGACGTTGTAGAAGCAAAGCTGATAAAGGCGAAAAGGAATTATGGTTACGGGAGACTCATGAAGATTCTTATCCCCTCCGCCGATCGTGTGAAACCGGTATGCCCCATGGCGAGAAGATGCGGCGGCTGTCAGATTCAGGAGATGTCCTATAAAAAGCAGCTTGAGTTTAAGGAAAATAAAGTCCGGGGGAATCTTATCCGTATCGGAGAGGTGCCTGAAGAACTCTTAGATAATATAATGGAACCGATAGTAGGAATGGAAGAGAGCGCTGAACTTGGCGCTCCATTTTACTATCGGAACAAAGCACAGTTTCCCGTCAGTGCAGATAAGAACGGGGAGGCGATTGCAGGATTCTATGCAGGCCGTACGCATAGTATCATATCCAACACAGACTGTGCGTTGGGAGTGAAGGTCAACGAGAGGATATTAAACCTGATTCTTAATTTTATGAAAGAATATAAGATAGAGCCTTACAAGGAAGCAGCGCATACAGGAATTGTCCGTCATGTGCTTATTCGTTATGGCTTCCGGACGGGGGAGATTATGGTCTGTCTGGTGATAAATGCGGACAGGCTGCCTCACAGTGAAGTGCTGGCGGGACGTCTCGCTGAGATTGAAGGGATGACTAGTATTACACTGAATGTGAATAAGAATAAAACCAATGTAATACTGGGGAAAGAGATAAAGCTTATCTGGGGACAAAAGTATATAACGGATTATATTGGAAATGTGAAGTACCAGATATCGCCGCTTTCATTTTATCAGGTGAATCCGGTTCAGACGGAGAAACTGTATCAGTTGGCGGTGGAGTATGCAAGATTGGATGCAGCAGAGGATAAGAAGGAAAACTGTGCCGGGCGGAAAGAGGAAGACACGGGAAAGGAATGCGGCGAAGGGAGACAGGATTGCAAAGAGAAGAAAAAGGGCGGCAGGGAACAGACGGTAATCTGGGATCTGTATTGTGGAATTGGGACGATTTCTTTGTTCCTTGCACAGAAAGGCGGGAAAGTATATGGAGTTGAGGTTGTTCCGCAGGCAATTGATGACGCAAGGAATAATGCGAGGATTAATAATATAGAGAATGTAGAATTTTTTGTGGGGAAGGCGGAGGAAGTGCTGCCTGATTATTACCGTGAGTATGAGAAAAAACACGGCGGCAAGAAAGCGCATGCGGATGTGATTGTTGTAGATCCGCCTCGAAAAGGGTGCGAAGAGTCACTGTTAAGAACAATGGCAGATATGAAGCCGGAAAGAATCGTGTATGTGAGCTGTGATTCGGCGACATTGGCGAGAGATGTGAAATATTTGAGAGAGAAAGGGTATGAGATTGAGAGAGTGAGGGCAGTAGATCAGTTTCCACATACGGTTCATGTAGAGACTGTGTGCCTCTTGAGCAACCGAAAATTAAAACCTGATACTTATATAAAATTGAGTCTGGATATGGAAGATTATTACAGAATCAAAGATGCAGAGAAGGAAAAGAACAAGACATCATAACATCCTACCCGTAGTGATAAATTGTTCTACAGGAAAGGGTGCGAAGCATGGAAAATGTAGTATACGAGAAAGATTACGGAGAGGAATTCCGGGAGAGAAGTGATAAGGCGAAAGGACAGGACTTTTTAGACACATTGAAGGATATCGGATTCTTCCAGGCATACAAAGAAGAAATGGATAAAATCCCAAAGCGTGTGGTTCCAAAGGAAAAAGAGGATTACGGATACCTGCTTGGAGAATGTGACTTTTTCGATTAAGGACGGGCTATTGCGGATGACCATATTCATTGGATATTTTGATAAGGTGTATTAAGGATGAGAGCATCTGTTAGTGTGGGGAATGGCGGGTGCTTTTTTCATGAAGTTATGGTATGCTGTAAGAAATCAATTAGCCGGAGGTACGGAGTTATGGACGATCAGCGGATTTTACTGGATTATGAAACGATCAAGGGAGCTGTCGCCGGGAAGAAGTGGGCAATGGAGCGGATTCTTAAACATTACGATTTCTATATGGATGAACTCGCCACAGTGAAGGAGCGGGAGCCGGATGGAAATGTGAAGTGTTATGTGGATGAGGTTTTGAAGCAGGCAATAGCATTGAAACTGCTGGAGGAAGCGGAGAGGAGAGCGAAAGAGAAAATTAATAGTGTTTGAATCCATCCGGGATTCTTTCATAATTCGCAATCTACGAAGCTGCCTGGAAGAAGAGCATGGGGATAATACGCTTTTAGGGGTGAAAAATGGTATCCCGTTTATCTTGGATTTTTCTATTCCTACAAAATTGTAGCCTAACAGTAATATTGCAGTAAGGTATGGATAGTATACTTTTATTGAATGCGAAATATAGCAGAGAGGTATACTGGATGCTGAAAATAAAGAAACAAATCGGAATTTGGAGGTATTGTATTATGAGATTGGACGGTTTTGGATTATTTGTTGAAGATATGGCGAAAATGATTCGCTTTTACAGAGATGTACTTGGCTTTGAGATTAAAGAAGCGGAAGATACATCTAATGTATATCTTGTAAAAGATGGGACGTTGTTTCTGTTGTACGGCAGAAATGACTTTGAAAAAATGACCAATCGCAGATATGATTATATCAAAGGATTCAACGGTCATTTTGAAATGGCACTTTATGTTGATACATTTGAAGAAGTTGATAAAGCATTTAGTAAAGCTGTAGAAAACGGTGCTACTCCTGTACTGGAACCGGAACTTGAACCTTGGGGACAGAGAACTTGTTATATTGCTGATCCTGAAGGTAATTTAATAGAGATAGGTTCTTGGAATAAGCCTTACGAAGAAAAGGATTCATAAATTCGAATTTGAGAGGGAATTGAATATGAATAAGGAATGGTTGAACTTAATAAAACAATTTGTGTAGATTTTTAGTCTGCCAGATTAAAATTTGAGATTTGAGGTACAGCGTATGAAAGGTTTCCATAGGGACAATCAGCTATTTTCTCTTTGTGGTTTGAACTGCGGATTATGTCCTATGCACTTAAATAAATATTGTCCCGGCTGCGGTGGCGGAGAGGGGAATCAATCCTGCAAAATTGCAAAGTGTAGTTTAGAACATGATGGTGTGGAATATTGTTTTCGGTGCAGAGAGTACCCCTGTGAGAAGTATGAGCATATAGATGAATTTGATTCATTCATTACACACAGTAACCGAAAAGCTGATTTGAAAAAAGCAAGAGAGATAGGAATCGAAGCATACAATGCGGAGCAGACAGAAAAGACAGAATTATTGAATTTACTGTTAGCCAACTATAACGATGGCAGGAAAAAGACTCTTTTTTGTGTGGCGGTCAATCTTTTGGAATTGCAGGAAATAAATGAGATACTTTTGCAAATCAAGGGTAATTCGGAACTGGAAAGATTGACACTCAAAGAAAAAAGTTCTTATGCTGCGGGGGTGTTTCAAAACGCAGCAAAGCGAAAGAATATTGAACTAAAGCTCCGGAAGAAAAAATAATCTCTAAGAAAGGAAAACTTACATGAAATACAATTGTACGGTTATATCGGTAGCAGACATCAAAGCTGCAAGAAAGTTTTATGAGGATTTATTCGGATTGGAAGTATTTCAGGATTATGGAAGAAATATAGCTTTTACCTGCGGTTTAGCTTTACAGCAGGACTTTGACTGGCTTGTTCATTTACCAAAAGAAAGCATATTAAGAAAATCTAACAATGTGGAATTATGTTTTGAGGAACAGGACTTTGACAGTTTCTTACATAAACTAAAAAAATATCCGAATATTGAGTGTTTGGGTGAGGTAATTGAACACAGTTGGGGGCAACGTGTCATTCGATTTTATGATTTGGACGGACATATCATAGAAGTTGGAGAAAATATGAAAATGGTTATAAAGCGTTTCCTTGCTTCTGGTATGACCATAGATGAAGTGTCTGTAAAAATGGATGTTTCTTTTGAAGATTTAACGAAGCTGCAAAACAGTTAAATGAAAAGTTGCAAAGGAGAACGAATTGATGAAAAAAATGAGCCGAGAAGCTAAAAAAATAATGATGGAACGTTTTGGAAAAGACACTGTTATTGCGTTGGCAACCATTGAAAAGGAGGTGCCTTATGTGCGATATGTAAATGCCTACTATGAGAACGGTGCATTTTATATTATTACATATGCACTTTCAAATAAAATCAAACATATAGAAAACAATCCTGCTGTTGCAATAGCTGGTGAGTGGTTTACGGCACATGGAAAGGGCAGCAATTTGGGCTATTTTGGAAAAAAAGAGAATTGTATGATTGCTGAAAAACTGAAAAATGTCTTTGCTGAATGGATTGATAACGGACATAACAATTTTGATGATGAAAATACGATAATTCTATGTGTAGAATTAACAGATGGACTGTTACTCTCACATGGGACAAGATATGAGTTTTAGCTTTTCCAGCTTGTAGAATTGGAAAAATTTCAGGAGCAGTATTTCCAGTCAGAACTAAGGATGCTGCCATAGATAGAGATGAAAAGACGAAATTTACGGAGGAGGATCAGAATGGTGGATGTTTATAAAAATTGTCCTGAATATGAGAATGAGGACTATCTTGTGAGAATGGTTTGCCAAGAGGATAGAATGGATTTATTAAAGGTTTATTCTGATAAAAGGGCTGTCCCCTTTTTTAATAGTGATAATTGTGGCGGAGATGATTTCTATTATACAACGGAAAGCAGAATGGAACAGGCGATTGATTACTGGCTTTTCGAGTACAATAGAGAAGGATTTGTGAGGTGGACAATTGTGTCAAAAGCAACTGATGAAGTAATTGGAACAATAGAGCTTTTCCACAGAGACGCCGATGATTATTTTACAAACTGCGGTTTGCTCAGGCTGGACATTCGCAGTGATTATGAAATGACAAGCGAGATTATAAAAATATTAAGATTGATAATGGAACCTGCATATAGCCTGTTTCATTGTGATAAGATCGCTACGAAAGCGCTTCCCTCTGCGGCAGAACGTATTGTGGCGTTGAAAAATTTAGGATTTATACGCTCAGAGGAAAAGCTGATAGGGCATGATGGAACAAAGTATGATTCCTATTTTGTATTGAGGAAAAATTAGCGCCCCTCCAAATCTGGATAAAAAATATGTATCCAGGCTAAAATGCTTGACATTGACAAAGTTATAAGCTAATATAAGACCATATTTCAAGAAAGAGCAGGTATGTGGATGTTAATTGTTTCTGTAATGACAAAGGACAACTAAATTTTATAAGAGGGTAAGCACGGAATAGAGTGCTTTATTTGTGTTACCCTTTTTGGCATTATTGAATGCCGGTTGTTTCTGCCTTACAGAATACTGCATACACCGGGAATAATTGTCTTATTATGATGGATAAGAAAGCGGGAAAAGTATGACTGTGGTGTCATGCTTTTTTATTTCTGCGAGCAAATGGGCTGCATTTTTCAGGTCATTGCTGCTTTCCTTTTATGGGGATGTTTTGCTTTTTTCATCATCTTAAGATATATACATCTGTGGTTTCAGTCTATGTAATGATAGGCAGAAACCACATTTTTTTATGTTTTTTCATTGAATATTTAAACTGGAGGTTTTCAAGATGAAGATAATTGAGACAGAGAATTTAACGAAAAAGTATAAGCGGTATAAAAAGCAGGAGGGTTTGGCCGGAAGTATTAAGGGCCTGTTTCACAGGAAATATGAAGAAAAAATTGCGGTAGATGATTTTGATATTCATGTAAATGAGGGTGAGTTTGTAGGCCTGATCGGGCCGAACGGAGCGGGTAAAACGACCCTGGTGAAGATGTTGACCGGGATTATTGCGCCGACAAGCGGCAGGATACAGGTGATGGGATTTTATCCGAATAAATTGGAAAAAGCATTTAAGCAGCAGTATGCGGTGGTTATGGGGCAAAAGAGCCAGCTGTTTTTTGAACTGACAACGGAGGACACGTTGCGGCTGTTTAAAGAAATATACGGTATCCCGGAAGACGAGTATAAAAGAAACAAGGATTTTTTTGTGGATCTGTTTCAGGTGCAGGGACTGATGAATGTACAGGTAAGAACGCTATCGTTGGGAGAAAGGATGAAGATGGAACTGATCGTTGCATTGCTTCATAATCCGAAAATATTGTTTCTGGATGAACCGACCATTGGACTGGATGCTGTGGCAGGTAAGCAGATCCGGACTTTCTTAAAAGATGTGAATGAGTCAAGAGGAACTACCATTTTGCTTACCTCGCATTATATGGAGGATATTAAGGTATTGTGTAAACGCTCCATAGTCGTGAATCACGGCAGAAAAATATATGACGGCGGTACGGATATGTTATTTAAAAATTATCAAAAGAGTAAGAAAATGACGATATACTTTGAACACAGTGTAGAGCCTGATGTGCCGGATGATTGCAGAGTATTGGAAAAAGCGAATGACAAACTGGTACTTGAAATACCAAAACAGAACGCAGAAAAAGTTCTGGAATCTTATATCGGTCATTATCCGATCCGGGATATTGGAATTGAGGAAGAAGAAATAGGCTCAGTCGTGGAGCGTATCTATAAGGAGGTATAGGACATGAAGAAATATTTAGAAATTGCCAAGGCATACATGAAAGCACAGCTGATCTGGAGGTCGGATACCTTAGTAGACGTGATTCTGGCGGTGGCGAAGATACTGTTTGCATGGATCTTATGGAGTATTCTGTTTGAGGGTAAAGAGCAGATCGCGGGCTTGGGATTTCAGGCCATGATTTCTTACTATATCATAAGCTCCTATTTATTCCAGTTGGAAAAATCTGCGGAGATCAGCCGGCAGATGACCGGTATGCTGAGAAATGGTACCTTTTCAAAATATATGGTGATACCGGTACAGACACAGGGGTATTTTGTGGCGATGGAAGCAGGGAAGATTGCGTTTTCTGCGGGCATTGGTTTTTTAGCAACGTTTCTGTGGTTTTATTTGTTCCGGATTCCATTTGTGCATACAGCCAATATAAAGATCCTGTTATGCGGAAGTATCATGGTTGTTTTAGGACTGTTGTTTATGGCGCTGCTCAATTACTTTCTTGGGATTTTGACCTTGAAATTTGAGGAGATCAGCATCTTTCTCATGATAAAAGATAACCTTTCCGCATTTGTGACCGGGGCGGTGATTCCCCTTGCTCTTTTACCGGAATGGATGACAGCAGGCATGAAATTTCTGCCTTTCTATTATGTCACATATCTTCCCAGTATGCTGTTTATAGGGAAATGTGAGGAGGAAGCAGTCACAGGCTTAATCGTCTTAAGTGTGTGGTGCATGGTCTTTCTTGTTTTAAATCAGGTAACTTATGAACATGATCGAATCAAATATGATGGAGCAGGAATATGAAACATAATTTAAAATTTACATCAGAACTGATCAAATTCAGATTATCCCATATCATGACATTTCGGTTGGGATTCTTTGCGCCGTTTTTCATTAATACCAGTTATTTTCTGGTTCAACTTTTCGCTTTCGAGGCAATTTACGGACATGTGGACAGTATCCGTGGATGGGGGCATGGGGAAATCCTTATTTTTATTGGAACATTTTCCCTGATTGATGCCCTGAACATGACCATTTGCTTTTTTGGGGTAATATCCTTACCAGACAAAATACAGACAGGAGAATTGGATCTATATCTGACCAAACCAGTGAATCCATTATTGCGGATCACCTTTGAAAAAGTAGATCCGGGCGCCATACCGCTTCTGATCTTCAGCGCCTGCATCGCCTTATATGGGGTGAGAGAAAGCGGCGTGAATCTTTCGTATGCGAATATCATTGGATATTTGTTTCTGGTTTTACTAATGACCATACTGTACTACGATATGGAGCTTCTGATACGGTGCTTTGCCTTTTTTGTGTTCTATGTAGATAACCTGATGAAAATAGAGAATACGGCTGTGGATTTGTGTCTGAAAATACCGGGGATCGCTTTTTATGGAATCTATAAGTTTATTTTTTACTGTGTATTGCCGTACGGAATCATTGCGACGCTGCCAACGCAGGCAGTAACAGGGGCATTGTCGGCAAAAGGATTCCTTTTCGGGGTGGCGATCGTGTGCATTTTTACGTTTTTTGCCTTGTCTTTTTGGACATATGGCGTACACAGATATGAAAGCGCAAGCAGCTAATCAGTTTTTGGGAAAGAGGTATAGATATTATGGAAGAATATAGAAATGCCCGATTGGGAACGTATTTAGTGAAGGGATTGACCAAAGAATTACTGACACGAAATATTATTCCATTCTATTCTGCTTCTATAACGAATATTGGTTCGCAGATGGTAGCAAATAGATGTGACTATATACCATTCTGGGTTGATACATTTGGAACCATTCTTGATGGGAGTTCAGTATACAATGATATGATGAAAGGTTTGTCATCGGAACTTATAGAATGACAACTTCCGGTTGATAGAGGGAGCAACAGACAAAATGTTTGTTGCTTTTCTTTTTTTTGATGGGAATGTAAAATAAAACTATCATCATATGATGCGTTTGAAAAACTTATCAATATAGACCTAGAAAGTTATCTTTCATGACAACGAATAATAAGAAATCTATGGTAACATCCTACCCGTAGTGGTAAATTGTTCTACAGGAAAGGGTGCGAAACATGGAAAATGAAGTATACGAAAAGGACTATGGAGAAGAATTCCGGGAGAGAAGCGATAAGGCAAAGGGAAAGGATTTTCTGCACACTTTGATGGATGTTGGATTTTTTCAGGCGTATAAAGAAGAAATGGACAAAATCCCAAAGCGTGTGGTTCCCAAGGAAAAAGCAGATTATGAATACCTACTTGGGGAGTGAGAGCATCTGTCAGCAAAGACTGGCGGGTGCTTTTTTCGCACAGATATGGTATGCTGTAAGCAGTATATCAACTTGGAGGTACAGGCATGGAAGAACAGCAGAATTCATTGACTTATGAAATTATCAAAGCAGCTGTTGCCGGGGAGAAATGGGCAACAGAAAAGATTATGGCATATTACGATGATTATATGACAGAGCTTGCCACAGTGGAAGAGAAGCAGTCGGACGGCAGTGTAAAGAGTTACGTGGATGAGGATTTGAAGCAAGAGATAGCGTTGAAACTGCTGGAGGAGATACCGAACTTTCCGCTGGAGGAAGCGGAGAGGATTGCAGGAGGGGAGACTGATTAGAGAAAGATCAAATCTACGAGGCATTCTGGAAAGAGATCCAGGGCATTGCGGGTTGCAGACGCTCAGAGAATCTGGAGTTCAGTGGGGTTTGAGGTCTGATTATGGGGTCAATTCTTTTATAATAAACTGTTTTGAGGATATAGTATAAACTGGAAAACGCTAATTTGGCTATTCTGTGGCATTATTCAATGGATTATGGTAAAATTCTGCTGTCCGGGATTGAATAGCAACTGAAAGACCAAACAGATGTTAACAATGATAATAGCTGTAAATCTCATTGAGGTCATTATATAAGTCTTTCAGTTTGTATAGAAAATGTTCGTTTTTATAGGAGGCATCTATGTGGCAATTTACATTTTTTATATTTTTCATATTATTTTGTATATTTGCAGGAATAATGGCACGTGAACCCAGAACGTTATGGAGCGGGGTTTCTTTTTTCTTCATGATGATATGTTTGTCTATTTCCTTGTTTTTTATTCTATCTGAATATTCCAGGTGGCTGGCAGCACATGACGTGGTAATTGGAATACTGATTCTCCTGTTTGTTTTGGCGATAGGCTGTATGCTTATGTTTCCGGCAGCTTTGATCGTCATGTTTTTCATCGAGGGAATAAAAGTCATCAAACATGAAGGAGTGAAACCGTCAAATTTATTGTCGATGCTGTTCTCTATCTTGTTATATGTCTACCTGTCTGTCTGGCCGATGATTGGCAATTTAAGAAAAAATACATTAAGTACAATGCTCTATGTTATCATCAGTTTTTCGGCAGTATATGTATTATCATTGATGGCTATGTATTCACTTTCTGCAATTCTTAACCTTATTCATCTGAAAAAGAACAGAAATGCAGATTATATTGTTGTTCTGGGATCTGGAATCATTGGAAAGAAGGTCACACCGTTACTTGCGGCCCGGATTGAAAGAGGAATGGAATTGCTGTATTCCAATCCTAATGCTGTATTGATTATGTCCGGTGGGCAGGGACCTGGAGAGGATATTCCAGAGAGCGTGGCTATGGCTGCATATGCAGTAGGTAAAGGTGTAGATGCAGAGCGTATCATAATGGAACAAAAATCTGTATCAACAGAAGAAAATTTACTGTTTTCAAGGAAATTGATGGATAAAGAGGCTCCTAAAATTGTTATCGTCACAACGGCTTATCATGTGTTCAGAGCATTAATTCTGGCAAAACAGCAAGGGTTAAAGTGTGTTGGATTTGGGGCAAAAACGAAATGGTATTTTACGCTAAATGCTTTAATACGTGAGTTTGTTGGATATCTACGTTTGACATGGAAGAAACATGCGCTGGTAATTGGCATAGTAGCCAGTATTGTCGTGGCGACTAATATCGCTGGTTGGTTGAGATAATTAATAACTGTGAAATTACAGCGATTTAAGAGAGGAATAGTTATAAAGAACCGTTAAAGTATTAGCAAGAACTCTCTAAACTTGAGGTGAAATAAAGCGTATGAAAAGCCCCAGGCGGCATTTGAAGCTGTTCTGGGGCTTTATAATTATCCTTTGAATTTATCAGGCAAGTGAATTTCAGTTTTCAGACCATGAGGTGTAATGTTTGAAAATTGGATATCTCCATAATGTACTTTTACAATCTGTCTTACGATTTTAAGCCCCAATCCGTGTTCTGCTTCGGCTGTTTCCGTCTGGGAACTGGGAATACTGGTATCGTTATTCAGTAATGCCAGGTATGATTCCTTGATTCCGCACCCAGAGTCTGCGACACAAAACGTACAGATTCTGTTGTCCATTTTTACAGAAACGGTTATCTGACATCCACCAGGATTGTGTGTGATGCTGTTTTGTATTAGATTGTGCAGCATCCGGTTAAGCAGGAAATTGTCGCCGTATAGGAAAGTTTTTATATCTGTGTCAGTTCCAGACAGTTCTAATTCATAGCCCTCCGGAAGTCCGTTATTTAGAAATTCGCTTATCACCTGCCGGATCAGTTCAAGAGGATCAAGCGGCTTTATGCGGAAGGGCTGCATAGAGTATTCCAATTTTGTTGTTAAATTTAGATCTGCAACCAATGTACGGAGCTTTTCACTTTGTTTTCGTATGATTTCAGCCTGTCTTCTGGTTGCTGCTGGTAAGTCAGGGTTATCTTCTATTTCACTGGAATAACCTAAAATCATAGAAAGTGGCGTACGGATATCATGAGATATTCCACGAATCCATTCAGCACGCGTATTATCCTTTTTTGCCAGATAGTCACTGGCATGGTTTAATCCTGTATTGATTTCAGCAAGTTTACCTTTTTCCTCTAAGTGAAATGTTTCCCCCTGTGACAGTTTTTGGATGCCAGCCAGGATTGGCCGCATTGCAGTTTCGATTTTTCTGGTATTACGTAAAAATAAGAAAATCATAACACCGATATTGATGACCAATGCAGCCAGACAGATGAAAAGAGCAGGCCAGAAATATCTGGTTTTGAACGAGATATAGTATTGGCTGATTGTGCCCGGCTGAAATCCCACAACTAAAAGTCCATTTGGATGATTCCAGATTTTAACGGGATAGTCCTTCAGATACCATCTGCTGAACATCGCAATTTCAGATGCAGAGTATTTAAGGGGAAGTCCTTCTGGCAGACCGCTTTCCCAAATGACAGCACCTTCATCGTCAATCAGCATAGCCCAAGCATCCGTCTGTGCTAAGATGTCATTTGCTTCCGGATCAACTGCGAATGCCCCGTTCTTTTGTTCAATAAGATTTGAAAACCGTTCCATTGGAAAAACGGAGTCCTTAACACCATTCAGATAGGAAGTAAGAAAAAGGATTCCTATTAATACAATGTTGATTACAAAAAACAGCAGCAGTATTCCGATGACTGATAATATATAGTGGCGAAAGAAGCGGTCAATTGGTTTCATTTTTCCGCCCCCTTAATGTGGAGCCGGTAACCTAATCCTTTTACGGTTAAAAGGGAAACAGGTTTTGACGGATTGGCCTCGATCTTTTCCCTTAAGTGGCGTATATGTGTCACAAGGGTATTTTCATATCCCTGCCAGAATTCCCCACAGACAGTTTCGCATAGTGAACCTGTGGTTACAATCCTTCCGGAGTTATCAAATAACTTTTCAAATAGCGTAAATTCTTTTGCGGTCAATGAAAACACTTCATCTCCACGATAAACTTCGGCCTTATCTAAATTAACGGTTGAAGCTTCCAGATATACAATACGTTCCTTTTCAGGATAGGCGCGGTTTAAGATTGCCTGAACACGCAGAAGTAACTCCTTGGGCAAAAAAGGTTTTATAAGATAATCATCAGCTCCGTTTTCAAATCCTAAAAACTTATCATCGGCTTCTCCGCGGGCTGTAAGCATGAGAACAGGAATCGTACTCGTTTTTCGTATTTCCTTTAATACAGTGAAACCGTCAATGCCCGGCATCATCACATCAAGAATTACCATATCGGGTTGATTTTCCCGAAATATCGCTAATGCCTCTTTCCCAGAAGAAGCAGTGGTGATTTTGGTGTACCCGGCACGTTCAAAAACCGATTGGAGCATTTTAAGCAGCTCTGATTCATCATCGACAGCAAGAATGCTTTTATCTTTCATACGGCACCTCCTTTTCTTTGTCCCTTATTATAGCTCAAAAGATGAAAATATCCTATTCATGTTTTGAAATCTCAAGGTAAATTCAAGGTTAACTCAAGATACCCTCAAGGATGCCATGTTACAATCAATGTGAATCAAAAAGGAGGTATAACATCTATGAGTGATTACATTATTGAAACCTGCAGCCTGACAAAAATGTATGGAGAACAGGCCAGCGTATCTGATTTAAGTATCCATGTAAAGAAGGGGCGTATTTATGGTCTGTTGGGACGAAATGGTGCAGGAAAAACCACGACTATGAAAATGTTGTTAGGTCTGACGGCTCCCACATCCGGCGAAGTGAAGATTTTCGGAAAGCCTATTTATGGAAACGAGAAGAAAATTCTTCCGCGTGTGGGCTGTTTGATCGAATCCCCCGGCTTCTATCCCAACTTGACCGCAACGGAAAATCTGAAAATTTTTGCGAAGCTGCGTGGGCTGAAAGGTTCCAACTACATTAGGAGCGCACTGGAACTTGTTAATCTGCCGTATCAGGATAAAAAGCTGTTTTCGCAATACTCTCTTGGAATGAAGCAGCGGCTTGCGATTGCGCTGGCTGTCATGCACGGTCCGGCAGTACTGGTTCTCGACGAACCGATTAACGGGCTTGACCCTATCGGGATTGCAGAGGTTCGTTCTTTTATCCGAGAATTATGTGATGTCAGGGGAAAGACCATTTTGATTTCCAGCCATATTCTTTCGGAGATTGCTCTCCTAGCAGATGATATCGGCATTATTGATCATGGTAAGCTGCTGGAAGAAGAAAGTCTTGCTGAATTAGAACAGAAAAACCGTCATTATATCCATTTTACAGTATCCGACAGCAAACAAGCCGCCCGCATTTTAGAAACAATGTTTCAGACAAGATATTTTAAGATTACTGATCAGCATAATATCCATTTGCTGGATGTCAATCTGCCGACTGCAGCGATTACCCGTGCATTTGTAGAAAATGGCCTGGAGGTGTTTGAAGCGCACCTTTGTGAAGACACTTTGGAAGATTATTTTAAGAAAGTAACAGGGGGTGAGGGAATTGCTTAACCTGATAGCTGGTGAGTTTGCAAAATTGAAGCGTAAAAAAATTGTGCCCTTTATTATTTTGCTATCTCTGCTGTTCCCTCTTATTGTGGTTTACACTTCTAAAATGGGAATGGGAAATGATACAAGTGTGGAATTTTTGAAAGGACGGTTCGATTTATCTTATACCATGATGCTTGGATATGGTCTGGTTTTTTTGGAACCGTGTCTGTTGGGTATTCTAGCCTCCATACTGTTCTTTATGGAGAGGGATAATGATACTTTCAAAAATCTATGTGTAATTCCGGTCACTACGTCACGGCTGATTGCGGCAAAATTATTCGTTGTATTGATTTATGGGCTTTTTTATACCCTTTGCAATACTGTATTTATGATTTTCTTTACATGGGTTTTAAAGGCGGGAATCATTTATGATGTTGGATTTAAGCTGGTATTCAGTCTTGTTTTTGGAATAGGAATTACGATTGCCACGTTGCCGGTTATCGTTTTCATTATCTATTTCAACAAATCCTATTTGATTTCCACGCTTCTTTCATTCTTCTATGCGATTTTGAACTGGAGTGTTTTATCGCTGGTTGAAGTGAATTTATCGCTGGTAAAGGTAATTAATCTATTTCCGACTTTATGTGTAATGAATTGGAGCAGCAAAAAAATGATGGGACGTTTGGCGGACAGATATCTTTCAGAAGCAGCTTATTTGTTATTTCCCTCCGATATTTGGGCATTTGCTGTACTGGGGATAACGCTGGTTTTTTCGATACTGCTCATGCTGCATTTTTATAAGAAATGGACGAGGTGATGAAATGGATAATCTTATAACTGAATTTTGGAAAATAAAACGCTATTCTGTAATCAAGGCCGGAGCCGCTATGATGTTTCTCTCCGTATTTATGAGTTATTTTTACTCGACGGCCAGTACCTCTGTCGGCTGGGATTTTAACTATTTTGTTCATCAGGTGGTTCAGCAAAATTGTACGTATTTTTTTCCTGTGGTAATTATGCTGACAGCCTCCTTTGTTATTTCGAGGGAGACAACGGACGACACTCTGAAATCAATTTTAACGGTTCCGGTTGACTTTAAAAAGCTGTTGCTTGGAAAATTTGAGCTTCTTTTTTTTCTCTCCATAGCTTTCAGCCTTATCAACGCCGCGTTCGCTGTTATTATGAATCTGCTCCTGCATTTCCCCGGAATGTCAGCATACAGCATTATGATCGCCACGGGGCGGATCATAGCCACAAATATTTTAATTTACCTTTCGGTACTTCCACTCATTATTATCAATACATTTCTTTTTGGAAGTAGCCTGATTGGTGTTGCTGTCGCATTCGTATATGGTTATTTTGGAACCTTTGAGGGCTCTTTGCTAAATTGGTTTCCGATCAAGGCTGCAATGATTTTGTTTGATCCGTATTGTGGTGCAGAATATGATACTGTTTCCTATCAGACCTTTCCGGCAATCATCATATTAATTCTCACGGTGTTGCTTTCTGTTGTACTGTTAAATGCTTTTACACATTCAGAAAAACTTCCCAATGTAAAAGCAAAAAGGAAGCCAAAAAAAGCAGAGCGAAAAAGAGGTTGGTAATCTAGAACAAAAGGGATGAAAATGCAAAAGCGATCGAAAGATGGGGTGGTATTCATGAAAAATTGATAACACAAAGGTAAAGGAAATTGAACCGCACGGTGCGATGAATTATTCTTACACATTGACAGTCTATGATGAAAATAGTACGAAACGAGATATTACTTTTGAAACAAGTAAAATTCTCAAGGATGACGCCTTCTTACGCTTGGAGGTAGCTCCAATTCGTGGAGTTGTAAATTGGGAAGAAGTGGAGTATACGGAACTTCCATCTGCTGTACAGAGTGTTTACTCAGAGTAATGTTTAATTTATCGTTAATAGAGGGAAAAATATTGAAAAAGATGTTGATTGTAGAGGACGACGTTACATTTTTAGGGCTGCTATCTCATGTTCTAAGGAATCAGTTTGAGATATATGAGGCTTGTGGTGTGAATGAGGCATTGAAATTACTTGAAAACATATCAGTTGATTTGATCTGTTCGGATTACAATATGCCGGGCGGTACAGGTTTGGAACTTCTGGAACAGCTTCATAGAAGTGGGAAGAAAATTCCGTTTATTTTGATGTCCGGGACAGAGGATTCATTTGTGATTCATAGCGTAAAGTTTTATGGAGGAACATTCTGTAACAAGACTGATTCGGATCTGCTTACAACAATTAGAAAAAAAGCAAATTGTGAATAGTGGTGATTGGTTTATGGGATAGATGATAATACAGAGACAGTTGCTCCATACTGGAGTGATTGTCTCTGCCTTTATGTTTAAGAGAAATATAACTTGGATGGACCTTGTATTAGAGCTAATATAGAAAAAATCAAGCAGCAGCCAACTGTATTTATTTTTAAAGTGACGAATCTCTTACGAAAATAGCACCACATTCACCCTGGATTTTTCTATTCCGACAAAATTGTAGCCTTACAGTAATATTACAGTAAGGTATGGATGGTATACTTTCATAAAATGTAAAGTACAAGAAAAGATGGTTGTTCTATGGAGCATTGCCAGACGAGGAGTAATTTTATGATAAATATTGAGGATGTGCCAGGACTTGAAACTGAACTGCAGATGGTAAATACGCATATAGAACGTTTATGCCGGTCAAACAATAAGTCAATGCAGAAAATGCTGGATTGGGTGCTGAACGCAAGGGGAAAGCAGATACGGCCGATTTTGACACTTTTATGTGCGAGGCTCAAAGGGAAAGCTGTTGATGCGACAGAGGTCGCGGCGGTGATTGAAATATGCCATACCGCTTCACTGATCCATGATGACATTATAGATGAAGCGGATACCCGCAGGGGACAATTATCCGTGCAGAAAAAATTCGGAAAGGAGATGGCAGTCTATGCTGGCGATTTTATGATTTTTTCTACAATTAGACGGACTGGTCTGAAGAACAAGCCCTGGTATGGTTTGATGTTTGACAAATTGGAAACCATGTGTGATGGGGAGGTCAGCCAATTTGATAATCGTTATAATACGGAAATTACAGAGGAGAAGTATATTGAGAATATCCTGGGAAAGACTTCGGCAATGTTTAGTATAGCTTGTGGATCAGGTGCTTACGAAGGTAAGTGTAAGGACAGTGAAGTATTGGCAGCAGAACGGTTTGCAGAAAAATTTGGTCTGCTGTTTCAACTGAGAGATGATCTGTTGGATTTTGTGTCCACAGATGACCTAGCAAAGAAGACCATACATAATGATTTTTGGTGCGGATATTATACACTCCCGGCTATTTACTCATTTTCTGATTGCAGGAATGGTGCCAAACTGAAACAAATTGCAATGGATATCAAAAATGGTCTGTATAGCGAATTGACAGACAAGCGAATAGCGGAATTAATCAGTGTTTCCGATGGCTTCGGATATACGTTGAGGATGATAGATCAATATGCCGAAGAAGCGAAGCAGAGTTTGAATGTGTTTAAAGATTCTATTGCCAGGAAAAAGCTGCAGGAATTAGTTGATACGGTTCATCTAAGTGCCCATAGGATCGTGTCAGATCATTTGTCTGATATTCCGTTTGAAAAGTTTGTTTCTATTTAAGAGGCCGGTTTAAAAACCGGGAAAATACTTCAGGGGAATATTATGACAGAAAGAAACAAGTGGAAATCAATGATAGAAAAAATAGGACATGTCTGTGAAGGCAAATATGATTCGTTTTGGCCTATGGTTATGATATTTTTCACCATGAGCCTGACAGGATGGTTATGGGAGGTCTGCCTTCATTTGATTTCGGATGGGAGTTTTGTGAACCGCGGATTTCTTCATGGACCGTGGCTGCCTATTTATGGTTCCGGGAGTATACTGATCCTGACACTACTTCATAAGCTGCGCAAAAAGCCGCTGCTGGAATTTCTGGCTATCATTCTCCTATGTGGCTGTATTGAGTATTACATATCATGGTTTCTGGAGCAGATGTATGATGGAATGAGATGGTGGGATTACAGCGATTATTTTCTGAATCTTAATGGAAGAGTCTGCGTAGAAGGGTTGCTGGCCTTTGGCTTTGGCAGGATGGTGATCGTATACTTTTATGCACCGCTTCTTGATCATCTATTCAGGCGCATACCGAAAAAAATACTTGCGCCAGTATGCCTGGTACTAATCTTAATATTTTGTGCGGATCTGATATATTCAGGCAAAAATCCGAATCTCGGTATTGGAATTGCCAGATGCCGTTAATGATACATATATCCTAAAAGTTTAAGTGTTGTGAAAAAAGTATGGAGAGATTATGCTTGCTGTTTATTTGTCACCAATTTATATTATCGCAAACAGCTATCTGCTGATTCGGCTTCACAGATGGCTGGGTACATGCAATCCATTGTTCAGAAAAACAGGGATATGTGTTGCAATCAGCTTGGCCTATGTTTTTCTGGTAGCGTCATTATTGATTGCGTTTTTTCTGCCGATAGGGCCGGCTAGGAGGATTATGAAATTGATCAGTAATTATTGGCTCGGTATACTGCTGTATCTGATTTTGGCTGTTCTAATGGCAGATGCGATTTGTTTCCTGCTTTTCCTTATCACGAAACGGAGGTTAAAATGCCGGACCGCTGCGGCGGGAGGAATCTGTGCAATGGTTGTTCTTGTGCTTAGTGCATGGGGAGCATACAATGCCCGTATCATCCAGGTTACACCATATGAGATTACTGTCAATAAAGACGGCGGAAGATTAGAAAACTTAAATGTGGTATTAGCCGCTGACTTGCATTTGGGTTACAACATTGGTACTGCACACATGATGCAGATGGTAGATAAGATCAATGAACAGAATGCAGATCTTGTGGTATTTGCAGGCGATATTTTTGATAATGAATACGAGGCTCTTGATGATCCGGAAGAACTGATTGCCGTATTGCAAAAAATTCAGTCGAAGCACGGTGTTTATGCCTGTTATGGAAATCATGATGTTGAGGAAAAAATACTGGCAGGTTTTACTTTTGGGGGAAACAAAAAGAAAGAGAGCAGTATACAGATGGATGAGTTTTTGGAGAGAGCCGGTATTCATTTGTTACAGGATGAAGCAGTATTGATTGATGACAGTTTTTATCTGTATGGCAGGCCAGATGCACAGCGGCCCGGACGTGGGATTAATATGAGAAAAACTGCTGCAGAACTGATGGGGGAACTTGATACGGAAAAGCCGGTTATTGTGATTGACCATGAACCGAAGGAACTCCAGGAATTGGCAGATGCCGGGGTGGACATTGATCTGTGTGGTCATACACACGATGGACAGATGTTTCCAGCAAATCTGATTACAGCACTTATGTGGGAGAATTCCTATGGATATCTGAAAAAATCTGAAAAAGGACCATATGCATACGATTGTGACTTCGGGTGTCGGGCTTTTTGGACCGAATATGCGTGTAGGTACGATTGCGGAAATCAGCCCCATCACAGTACATTTTCAATATAGGAATAACATATAGGATGGTGAGTTTACCAGTATTGTGCATGGTTCAATTTATAAAAAAGTATTGGAGGGTAAATTTTGGAGAGTATAAGAAAAATTTTAATTGTGGATGATGATACTCTTTTTCTTAATCTTCTTGCACAGGCATTAAGAGAACGAGGGCATATTGTTACAACAGCTTCTGGCGTTCAGGAAGCCAAGAATGCTTTTTTGGCAGATGATTTTTCCCTGGTATGTTCTGACATTCGGATGGCTGACGGAACAGGCTTTGAACTACTTGATTATATAAGGACATCTTTTACAAAATTGCCAGCCATCATAATGAGTAGCTATTTGACCCGTGAGGATCGTTTTGAGGCTCGAATAGCAAAGGTGTTCTGGGTAGAAAAGACAGATAAAAATCTCGTAGATATTATAGTAAATTATGAAAAATAAAACACATATGCCGGTATTAAGAAAAATTTTTTGGAAAATCATCCTGATTGTAGGTGGAGTATTGCTATGTATTTTATTTGTTGCTATTACTGTTGTCTGGTCGCTGACAGATTATATTTTTAGAAAATTAGAAAGAGAAGTCTAGTGGACGGAGACAGAACAGGAATAATAAAGGATGGGATTTACCAAGAATGTAGTTAATAGGTTTGTGACCGATTAACAAATTAAGGAGGAACTGTTATGCTGCGTAAATTGATTTCCGGATTGCTGCTCTTGGCGGCATTGACGACAAGCCTTACGGGGTGCGGCATGGATTTGGCCCGCGGTATCATTAGGGAGTATGAAGATAATAAAGACGGTATTAAAAGTGAGCTTCATGAACTGAAAGATGGTATTAAAAATGAATTTAATGACTGGATGAGTTCTATCAGCCGATACTCCCTCACTAGGGACAAAAGCTTAAAAGGCAGACGGGAACTCGGTATTGATGATTATGTTGGAAGTTATGAAGCTGAGTACACCCGATTTAACGGGGAAAAATATATCTTCGGCGGTACTTCGATGGAACGTGAAAATGGCAGTACACTGAAAGTGACTTATTCACTTAATATTAAATCCGGTACGGCTGCCCTTTATTGGCTCGGAAGTACAGATGAGCATATCATTTTGGGAGATAAGGAAGAACATATGATTGCGGAAGTGACTGCCGAGGACGTTTACGAGTTTACTTTTAATGCCGGAGATAATTTTATCGTTCTCAAAGGTGATGATTTCACTGGAAGTCTGTCACTTAAGGTTGAATGACCAAAGCCGCTGGCATTGCCGCATACATAATGTTTTATTGAGTATTCAGAGAAAGGTAATAGATAAGGGTGGCGGCTACAGGTTTATAGGAAAAATAAGAGTTGGTAGCAGGTATCTGGGAACAGGTGTGTCTATCGGCTCTTTTGTATGCCGCACTATACAGAAAAACTGTCGGTGGCAGTTTTCTTGTATTGTCGATGATAGAGTTGAGATAATATGCTTATAGAGGTAAAATAAGTTGTGGCTGTAAGTGAAATGGAAGTGTATAAAGAAGCTCAGGAGTTATTTCTAAGGAGATTAAGCAGCTGATAAAAGGATGGTGAAAATAAATGAAATGGATTTTATTAGTTGAGGATGATTTGAGTTTAATAAATGGCTTTTCCTTTGCCGTGAAAAAGCAGGGATATATGCTAGATGTTGCACATACCAAAGATGAAGCGGACCGGTTATGGGAAAACGGAGCATATGATTTAGTGATTTTGGATGTATCCCTGCCGGATGGTTCTGGATTTGACATATGTAAAAGAATACGGCAGGCCTCGAAAGTGCCGATTATGTTTCTGACCGCTATGGATGAAGAAACAGATATTATCATGGGGCTGGATATCGGCGGCGATGACTATATCACAAAACCGTTCAAGCTGGCGGTGTTTATGTCGCGAATCAATGCCCTGCTTAGAAGGAGCGATAATTTTAATCAGGCGGATACGGAATTGAATTCTAACGGTATAAGGGTTCAGCTTCTGAAAGGAGAAGTATATAAAAATAATGTGCAGGTCGAATTAACGGCGAGAGAGTATAAATTGTTATGTTTATTCATGGAAAATCCAGATGAGGTTCTTTCCCCGGAGCAGATTCTAAATCGGTTATGGGACTGTGATGAAAACTATATAGACAATAATTCCCTTACGGTATATATACGCAGACTGCGGACAAAGATTGAAGATGATCCGGGTAAGCCCAAAAGGATCGTGACCGTCCGTCGCATGGGTTATAAGTGGAACACGGCTGAATGAGGTGCATCATGAAAATACTGGCAAACAGAAAAATTAAGGCTTTATTTTATAAAATTATGGTTTGTATGCTGATATTTATCGTGGTTTCCGTGTCATTCATGATGTTTGAACTTAACAATGCAGCACTTTATATTCTGTTATGCGATTTGTTCATGTGTATTGCGATTATGGCAGCCTGTTATGGATACTTTAAAGAACAGAATGAAATTATGGAAAATGCAGTGGCTCAGATCACAGAATACATTTCCGGTAACAGGGAGACGAGGATAGAATGTGATGAAGAAGGGGAAATGTACCGGCTGTTCCATGAGGTAAATTCTCTGGCTGCCATTCTGGACGCAAATGTAGAAAATGAGAGAAAATCGAAACAGTTTTTGAAAAATACCATATCGGATATTTCCCATCAGCTGAAAACTCCTCTTGCGGCATTGAATATTTATAACGGACTTCTGCAGGGGGAAACGGAAGAACTGCCGCAAATTCAGGAGTTTGCGGCACTGTCAGAAAAAGAACTTGACCGGATCGAAACGCTGGTACAGAATCTGCTGAAGATTACGAAGCTGGATGCCGGTTCCATTGTATTTGAAAAGACCTCGGAAAATGTGGCGGATATGATGGGAGAAGTGGAACTGCACTTTGCATACCGTGCTAAGCAGGAAGAGAAGGAACTGGTGCTGACCGGGGATGAACATATTTCACTGCTTTGTGACCATGACTGGATGATAGAGGCAGTAGAAAATATTGTGAAAAATGCCTTTGACCACACAGAAAAGGGGAATTTTGTCTGGATTGAATGGAAAAAGTCTGCATCTGTAGTTCAGATTATCATAAAGGACAATGGGAGCGGCATCCAGCCGGAGGATTTGCACCATATATTCAAGAGGTTTTACCGGAGCCGTTTTTCTAAAGACAAGCAAGGCATTGGCCTTGGTCTTCCTCTCGCAAAAATGATTGTTGAATCGCACAATGGCACGATAGAAGTGGACAGTACGTTAGGAGCCGGAACAACTTTTACCCTGAGTTTTTTAATCCCTACAAAATTGTAGGCTTACAGTAATATTACAGTAAGGTTTGGATGGTATACTTTCATCGAATTAAAAATATGAGAAAGAGGTGCTTATAATATGGATTTATTAGAAGTAAGATCAATTTCCAAAACTTACGGCAGTGGTGAAACATCCGTACGGGCATTGAAGAAAGTCAATTTTTCTGTCCCAAAGGGTGAGTATGTGGCTATTGTCGGGGAATCAGGCTCCGGAAAAAGTACATTACTCAATATGATTGGTGCGTTGGATAACCCGACATCAGGAAAAGTGCTGATCGACGGCAAAGATATTTTTGCAATGAAGGAGAGCAAGTTGACGGTTTTCCGCAGGAGGAACATCGGCTTTATCTTTCAGGCATTCAACCTGATCCCAGAGCTTACTGTTGAGCAGAATATTATCTTCCCGGTACTGCTTGATTATCAGAAACCGGATAAGAAGTATCTGGAGGAGCTTTTGGAAGTTCTTAACTTGAAAGAACGCCGGAACCATCTGCCGAGCCAGTTATCTGGAGGTCAGCAGCAGAGGGTGGCAATCGGGCGTGCGTTGATTTTACGGCCTTCGCTGACGAGCCGACTGGAAATCTGGACACGCAGAACAGCAGTGAGGTAATTACTTTGCTGAAAAATGCGTCAAAGAGATACGCACAGACTATTATTATGATTACGCATAGTCGGAGCATTGCACAGACTGCAGACCGGGTACTGCAGGTGTCGGATGGTGTGCTGACCGATCTGGGGAGGTGCAGTGAATGAAAAGCTATCTTAGTCTTGTGCCGATTTCTGCAAAGGTCCGCAGGCGGCAGAACCGTATGACAATTCTATGCATTATATGTGCTGTTTTTCTTGTGACTGCGATTTTCAGTGTAACAGACATGATGATTCGGACGGAAAGCAGCATCATGTTGAGCAAGCATGGAAACTGGCATCTTCAACTGGATCATATCTCACAGGATATTGCAGAGGAAATCTGTAGACGTACAGATGTTACCGACGTAGGTGCATCTTCCGTGTTTAACTATGAAGGAGGGCAGCCGTATCGTATTCGCGAAAAAAAAGCTGTCTTATATGGTACCGAAGAAACCTATATGAACCAGATCTCAAATGGAATTACGGATGGGGCTTTTCCGCAGAATGATAGTGAAGTTATGCTTAGCCCAAATGCTGTAACAGCATTTGGAGCACAGATTGGAGAAAATGTAACCTTGCATACCCCTGCCGGAGATGCAACGTTTAAAATATCTGGGTTTGGTACAGAGGATAAAGGATATTATGAAAATCAGACCTATTTAGTAGGGGTATATATGACACAAACAGCATTTGCCTCCATTATGGAGAATAATGGAATTACAGACAATGAGCCAGCCTATTATGTGCAGTTCGAGGATGCGACGAAAGCAACCAAAGCCATCACAGAATTGCAGGCACAATATCAGCTGCCGGCGGAAAACATCTCAGAAAATACCGGTGTAATGGGTATGGCAGGGCAAAGCAGCAATACCGCTATGAAGAATTTCTACGGAATTGCAGTGATTCTGTTTATTATAGTGCTCTTAGCAGGCGTACTGATGATCTCTGGTAGCATGAACAGCAATATAGCCAATCGGACACAGTTCTTTGGCATGATGCGCTGTATTGGCGCAAGCCGCCAGCAAGTCATCCGCTTTGTGCGGCTGGAGGCATTGAATTGGTGCAAGATAGCAGTACCCGCTGGAATCCTTATGGGTACAATCATCAGTTGGGGCATCTGCGGGGTACTCCGTTATGTTGTCGGTGGTGAATTTGCTGTGACACCGGTGTTCAAAATCAGTCCTGCCGGCCTTATCAGCGGAGCCGTGGTAGGAATTGTAACAGTACTTTTGGCGGCACAATCCCCGGCAAAACGTGCTGCTAAGGTTTCTCCTATGTCAGCAGTTTCCGGTAATATGGAAAACACAGCTACTGTTTACCATGCCGCAAAGATAGGTGTTGGGAAAATTGACTGTTCTTTGGGCATACATCATGCAGTAGCATCAAAGAAAAACTGGTGTTTATTGACAGCCTCCTTTGCTCTCTGTATTATATTGTTTCTTTCTTTTTCCATTGTGATGGATATGGTACGGTTGTTGCTGCCATCACTAAATGTTACCTCAGCGGATCTTGCGTTAGCCAGTTATAGTAATGAAATGGTTCTTGACCATGATTTGGTTGATGAAATCAGAAAAATAGATGGCGTTACAAATGCTTATGGCAGTAGCTATATGGGTAATATCCCTGCAACATCTTCAAGAGCTGGGATAGACCATATCAATATTGTTTCCTATGATGATACGCTGTTGGACTATGCAAAAGGAAATATTGCTCAGGGAACCTTGAATGAAGTTTATGGAGAGAGCAACAAGGTTGCGACAGTCTTTAATAAAAACAACTCCTTAAAAGTCGGCGATACCATTCAGATTGCAGGCACTGAGGTTGAGATTTCCTGCGCCCTGTCACAAGGACTGTTTGGCGATGATCTGATTATCATCTGTTCACAGGAAACGTTTGACCGCCTCATGGGACAGGAAAAATATGGTTTGATTGGTGTTCAACTGGGAAAAGATGCTACAGATGAAACAGTAGCACAAATCAGAAAACTTGAAAATGACGATATCGCTGTTACTGACCAACGGGAAAGTAATCGGACGAACAACACAACTTATTGGGAATCACGGATTGTTTGCTATGGATTTTTAGCAATTATTGCGGTCATTACTCTATTTAATATTATTAACAGTATTTCTATGAGTGTATCTGCGAGAACAAAACAGTATGGTGCAATGCGTGCGGTTGGCATGGACAATAAACAGCTTACACGAATGATTTCTGCGGAAGCCTTTACCTATGCTGTTTCAGGTCTGATATTGGGTTGTGGAATGGGAATTCCTTTCAGCCGTTTTCTGCATACGCTGATGATTACACGTCATTTTGGAGTGGCATGGCATTTGCCGATTGTATTGCTCGCTGTAGTAACAGTTTTTATTTTTGTTTCTGCTGTTATTGCAGCCCATGCTCCATCTAAACGGATATGCAATATGGCGATTACCGCAACAATTAATGAATTGTAAGTAAAAGGTTGAAAATATCCTGCCGGACAGAGTAAGTCTCTCGTTCGGCAGAGATATTTTAAGAAAAGGGGTCGACTAGGAGGGACTGGGAAAAGTGTAAGATTTCGTTTATTCTATTTTTAATGGTTACCTTTTTCTGTATTGCTGCAGTATACACGCCGGCGAAATGGATGCGAGACATGGCAATCACAGATACGATAAAGAACCTGTAAATGAAACAATAGATAAAACTGCGGCACAGTGGAAATGAAAAGCCGCTATATTGCAGAATATTTTATACATCAGTTTTAGAATGTGAGAAGGGAACATGGAAAATAAGGATTTGCAGGGGAGAATACAATATGAACCTAACATATAAAAGAGCAACGGTTGAAGATATAAATATATTGGTAGAAACAAGAATAGAGGTATTAAGGGCAGCTAATAAACTTTGCTCTGATACTGATATGAGTGAAGTGAAAAGGCAATCTTATAGCTACTATCAAAATGCACTTTGTGATGGCTCTCATATTGCGTATTTGATTTTTAATGATAGCTGTTGTATTGGAGCTGGTGGTGTTAGTTTTTTCCAAGTAATGCCGACCTATCACAATCCAAGTGGAAATAAGGCGTATATAATGAATATGTATACTAACCCTAAGTACAGAAGAAAGGGGATTGCCTATAAAACATTAGATATGCTGGTTAAAGATTCTAAGAGCAAAGGTATCTCGTCTATTTCATTAGAAGCGACGGATATGGGGCGACCGTTATATGAAAAATATGGATTTGTAAAAATGAATAATGAAATGGAATTACCGGAGTGACAACTTCCGGTTTAGTGAACTGTTACAGAGACGGAAAAACAGGACTATTTAGAATGAGAGGATTTAGGTTGAAAGAAAAACGTAAAAAAAGGCAACACAGTACCAGAGCACCAGTAAACTGCCGCTTTCACAAGAAGATTCTGTAAATGGAGGATATCAGGCTGTTACAGCAGGAGGGATAATTGTAAAGCCTCTCTTCTCCAAACGTTTGATTGCATTCTTATCGTACTGTTCTTGGAATTTCTGGTACATTTCTTCTGGGATTGCCGAATAATCCGTATCCGCAGGATTGAATGCTTCCTGCTTTGAGAACATATGGTACAGGCAGGTCAGCATCATACGTGCAATGGCGATGATCGCCCGTTTATGCCCACGGCGTTTTTTGATACGGTCATATTTGTATTTGAAATAGGGATTCTTTTTATCCTTAATCGCTGCGTTTGCACATTGAACCAGCAAAGGCTTTAAGTAAATCCCGGCCCTTGAGATATGGACACTTTTCTTTTTACCGGCACTTTCATTATTTTGGGGAGTAAGCCCAGCCCAGGAACATAAACGTTTCGAGGATTTGAATACCGCCATATCCACTCCAATTTCAGCAATGATAAAGGAAGCTGATTTTTGGGTGATTCCAGGAATAGTAGTAGCCAGTTCGATAAATTTATGGTAAGGTTGAGCCAGGTCAGAAATCGTTTCTTCCAGAGTGTCAACACAGGCATTAATGAAGTCGAAGTGTTTTCTACAGACCTTCATCTTAAGCGATTGGTCACCACGCAGTTCATAACCGATAATGGATCTTACCACATCTTCTGCTTTATCTTTGGCTTTTTTCATGAGCAGGGATTTGCAGTGTTCCGGGTCAAACACCTCACAGGTAAGGATATAATCAACAATGGCGGTTGCTGATTTACCAAAAGTGTCTGTGAGGAC
>VIQU02000110.1 GCA_010206225.2 Lachnospiraceae bacterium MD308
GGCTGGCTGCACTGATCCAGTATCCGGATCAAGATGTCCAATACACTTACGTTTTGATTTCGGTTTTTTTGACTTTTTATCCCAGTATGAGACGTTTTCATAAACGTATGTGGTGCCATTTTTGTGTTTTAGATAGACCAGAGATGCCATGTTGATTCCCTCCAACATATGTATAATTTTCTGCTTTTATTATACCATTTATACATATGTTTGTAAAGGCAAAACACGGGTTAAACACCGATTTTATAAGGAATCTGGGGAATAAGCTTAAAACCTATGTATAACAATTTCGGGAGATTAGGTGATATAATACCGATTGCGTCTGTTGCTCTTATCCACTGTTGCGGTGTCAATGTAAATGCATTATCTCCCGATTCCGCTTTAAACCTATCGAATTCGATAGGTTTAAAATTGGGATTATGAATCTGTTCCCACAAACCCAAAAATGCAATCGTGGAATGATTACGCATCCAGTTCGCAACCACGATAAAAGCATTGTCTGGATTTTTATATTTGGCAATATCCGTTAAAGAAATATAAGCTTCTTCATTTACGACATCACCCATTACTCTGATTTCTGTTCCATTGGCATCTATTTTCATATTCTTCATTATCTCCAACTACTTCCTTTAACACAGATTATCCCTTATATGACAGCATATACAGCAGGCACTCTTGCAGCAATTTTTCTGGATTGTGTTCCAATTCTATTATCGCTTTTATCTCTGCTTTAGCCTTATACGGAATGTTGTTATTATTCTTAATAATCCTTTTTAAGACTTCCTTTACCGCTTTTTCATCTAAATTACCAGTCATTTACACATACCCTCCCTCCCCATCACAACCGACAAACCATGATGCATTCTTCTTCATTTTCGTCAATGACTTCAAAACCTACTTTCTGATACATACGAACTGCATAATTTACCTTCTGTACAGAAAGAGACGTCCGCTTATAGCCTTTATTCTTTAAAAATTCAAGCATATCTCTCATAAGTGCTGTACCAATGCCCATATTCCTATATTCCTCATACAGTGAAATAGCAAATGAGGGCGTTTCATCATCAATATGCCCATAATCATTCATAATACGAACCCATACTGCGCCTACAATCTTCTCTTTTATTTCCACAACGAAACACCAATCATCCGCTTTTCCAAAATCCTTAATATATACTTGCAGCTCTGGCCGTTCGATAATAGATTTTGGCGGCTTGTCCATGCCCTCTGGAATAAAAATTGCTTCGTACAGAAAATCAGATAATATTGGATATTCATTTTTTCTAATTTCTCGAATTTTATAATCCATGTTTATATAAAACCTCATATATATCAATTCAACAAACGAAATTTAATGCTTTTTAAGTTCTGCAATAGCAATATAATGCAAAATATCAAATTCATTCGGCGCAATTTGTTCAAGGAGTGTCATATGCTCTTGCTCCCACATCGAAATCTCTTTCTCGGTAAGTGAAGCACCAATTCCACGGCAAGCCTTCATTCTTCCATTCCAACTTTCACGGGTAAACGGTATTCTTAGCGTAAATTCTTCATGATATACAAGCGTAAAGTTTTCTTTATAACAATTTGGTATGTCTATTGGATGTTTCGTTTCTCCTGCGCCGCTCCAATTTGGATTATATTTTAATACGAGTTTTTCACTTGCTCCTGCAATCTCATCCTCAAACGGCAGCCATGCCATATATAAAACAAGAATACTTCCCCCTTGTTTCAGCATACGATAAAACTTAGGCATAACAGTTTCATGGTTGAAATACCAAAAACACTGACATGCTGTAATTACATCAAAATAATTATCCGAAAAACTTATATCCTCTGTTGATACAACATGATAATCTATATCCATACCCTTTGAGAGAATTTTCGCTTGTTCAATTTGATTTTCTGAAATATCCGCAGCCGTCCACTTCGCCCCATACGGGTACATATTTCTAGGAAGAACACCCGTTCCCGTTCCAATATCAAGGACAGATTGTCCGTCCAGGCATAATTTACGGTCAACAATTCTTTGATAAAACTCTTGTGGATAAATGTCACGAAATTTCGCATAATCTAAAGAAGTTTTCCCCCAGTCAAAGGGTTTTCCGCTATCTATATCTCTGTTTATTATATTCATATCATACCTTCCTCAATCCCGACTTTTCTTCGTATGCAACTTACCGATAAACAAAAAGTTACGTTTTTACAAATTTTGTATTTCATTCAATACCTTTTGAATATCCTTATGAACCAACGATTGCTTTGTCCGTTCCTGCATTTACAACCGCATCTGCGTTGTTGGCAAGAAAGAAACCATATATCCATTGCTACAAACTGTCAACGCACTGTACCTACAATTACTTAAAATGCAAAAAGAATTTACCGCAAACGATGTTACTCTTGATGCTCTTCCTTCTTTGGAATCCATTAAGGAATTACAGACTGAATACACCAATATGCTGACAGCTATTATTGACCTGCTGGATGGTGCAAAGTATCTGTGGGAAGGAGACCAGCATGAATAACAATCTTACTTTTCAGTTTGGTATGTACGAACCTACCACCGATTCCATCATTGTCAACACTGGTGAAAATTCCATTCTTGTTATCCGTTGTAAAGAATGTAATTCCTCTGTTATCTTCGATGAACCCAGTGATGTAGTCTACCTGTACCATTTAGCAGAAGAAACACAGCTTTTATACGCGAAGCTTGCATTAAAAGCAAATGGCTTACAAGATTATGTGAATGCCATGAATGAATTTAATTAACAGCCTGTTTCCTATCTCCATCATTTTTCTTATGATAGAGATAGACCTCTTAATCCATTCTTATGACATTCATTTGCACTATTCTCTTAAAAATATTTTATTTTTTATATACCTTATTTTTTGTTTTTCCTGTGCCTTTAAGGATATTCAGCTTTTCAGCCTTCAACAACAAACGGCTTGCTGTCTTTATTTCCACTTCCAGCAATTTTGCCGCAGCAGCACTATTTATTTCTTTATTTGTTTCCAGATAAATCAAAATAATCTGCATTCTTGCTCTTTCCAATTCGGACATTGATTCGGACATTGATTCGGACATTGATTCGGACATTTTCTCTTTTCTTTCAAAACCGTCTCTTATGCGAATAATCGCATTCAAATATGTTCTTTCCTCATCCATATCAAACTCAGGCTCTGGTGAACCATTTTGTTTCAGTTCTCTTAATATTTTAGGAATACCTGTTCCCTTTTTTTCGGATAAGTCAATCTCCTTAAATAATTCTCCAATTCTTTAATACTTTCCCAATCTGCCGGACTATAGAGCATCGGCAGATTGGGATGAATTCTTTCTAGGGCGACCACGTGGGCGCTTTGGCTTCTGCTCGGACGGATCTTTGGGCTTGGGTTTACGGCCACGTTTTTGGGGTGCTGGCTTTGGTATCGGTTTTGACAGACCTAAGGTCTCAAGTTCCTCAAATACAATCCGCAGTGTGTGGACCCAGTATCCATCATCTGTTGCCGGTTCTTCCGGGGCATCTGTTCTACGCCAGGCTGATGATAGGTCATCCATCAGTTCTCCATAGGAC
>VIQU02000111.1 GCA_010206225.2 Lachnospiraceae bacterium MD308
AGGGGAATGGCCGTTCCGTTTGTTATCTGTCAGCAAGCCACCCTTTTGATTTTTCTCGTAACCAAGGGTAGCATCCAGTTCTGCTTCCATAAGCTCCTGAAGGATGTCTTTGAAACTCTCTTTGAGAAGAGAATAAACATCTGATACGCTGTTAATGTTGTTTTGTGAAATAATCTGTCGGATCTGCTCCTTTGCAACTGCCATAAAAACACTCCTTTACTATAAGAATTGTCATATCTTAATTCTTACCAAAAAGGAGCCATTTTCTTCCAAAAACACAAATTAATTTACACTACCATAGAAAACACTATCATTTGCCCCATATTACCATCATATGAAAAAATACAAATCATAGTCACAAGAGCTATGCTAATCAAAACATTTATATATCCTGGCAATATATTTATCCAGCTGATAATAATTTGCCAAATAACGTACATTATCCAAACAATACATCCTCTTATTTCTCTCTGACGTTCCTCAAAAAATACGCCAAAGTATATTTTTAAAATCACGACCGATAAAAATACTACAGTTCCCTCTAATATTAATTCAATAACATTTTTAAACAATAATATCTTCTCCCTTTTGCCTACAAAAAAGTGTATTTACATTCTCGCGTCTATTTTCACTAATAGTTAATATTGTTCCATCTATTAATTCTATGGAATCATATGTATACACCATTACATATTTAGGATTTACCAAAAATGATTGATGTGTTCTGTAAAAGTATATATTTGACTTAATTAATTGCTTTTCTATATCATTTAATTTCCCATAACATTTTTCACTTCCTTCCTCTGTAATAATATAAATAACTCTTTTATCACTTTGAAAATACATGACATCATTTATTAGTACTCTATGTGTGATTTTATTATATTGATACTGAAAATATTTAGGTTTTCTTAATATTTCTTTTTTTGCATCTAGAAAATATTTTTCAAAAGTTTTACTTTCAATAGGTTTTACCATAAATCTAAACGCAGATACTTCAAACACTTCTCTTACAAAGCTCTCATGACTAGTAACATAAATAATAAGAACATTATAATCCAATTTCCTTATATTCCTTGCTGCATCTACCCCATTTTGTTTTTTCATCTCTATGTCTAAATAAATTATATCGTACCGTTTCCCACATTTAATATAGTCAACTAATGTATCTCCATCATAAAAAACATCTGTATTGATTTCTATCATAACTTTTTGTGCTATATTTTCTAACATTCTTTCTATCTTTCCTGTTACCAATATCTCATCATCACATATTGCAATTTCTAACATATTGTACCCCCTAGTTCAGGTCATTTCTCATTCTGTTTCTTTCACCAATTTTATCGCACATTTAATCAATTGTTCCATATCGTATCTTTTATTCTTAGGACAGCCTTCAATGATAGTTTCTAATGTGATTTCACTTTTTTTACTTCCAGACAAAAGATAATTTATATCTACATCTAACTTTTGATTCACCAATAACCGTTTCTGTAACGATAAACCATGGATACCCCTTTCCACTTTACCATAATATGCCGGACTCATTCCTAAAATTTCAGACATTTGCTCCTGCGTATAATTTAATTCTATTCTCAGAATTCGAAGTCTTTTCCCCATTTCTACATATAATAAATTACTTTTTTTCCTCGTTTGTGAATTATTTTCATGTGTATGATTATTCACTCTCATCAAATCATTCCCATAAATGAATATATGTATATCATACACATATAAAAACGACTTATTAACGCATAAATACAGCTTATTTTAGGAATATATACAACCTATCATATTCAAATTTTTATCTTCCTTATAAAATCAAACCCACTAATAAATGGATTTAAATACGAATATTTGTTCTTAGCAGCAATCTCCCATCCAAACACCTTATACATTTTCCATTGCTGTAAAATGAATTTTACGAAATCACATTACCTTATATATTGTACTAATTTACTTACTAAATGGATATGTGGTCTGTACCCACATACWCTCTTAGTATTCCTATTTTTACTTTTTCTAATCTTGAAGATATAAAACGGATCTAAAGATTTCACCGAAAAGCAAAAGGCACCCCCATTATGCAGACAATACTTTTTTTACTCAAACCATATTAAATTAACAAAAAATATGCCGAATTTTCATAAATTTTCAAATAATTTTAACCAAATTATTCAATTTCGTTGCACTAAACAACTGCTTTGCCTATGAATTATATCATATATCTACATCAAAAAAAATGGCAAATCAAATAAACTTCCCAGTCCTACCCAGTACTCCATCCAAACAGAAAACGGAGTTCTGCTATGTGCCAATGCAAGATAAAATTTAGACAGCAATACTAGCACATTATAGAAATTTCAAAAGGATCACCAAATAAAATAGTATAGAGAAATCTTCAACAATTTCCTGTAAACTTAAGATTGAAGTTTTTAGTGTCGCTCTCTGAATTGTACCCCATAAAATGTAAACGGTAGATAGGTTCTTTCCACTATTAGTTGAATTTAATGTATTAAAGTTTTATAATATAGTCAGACTTTTATGGAAGGACGTGACTGTTACATGGATGAATTTATCAAACTACTCAACCAGGATTATGAATTAGTGCAGTATCGAATCAAAGACAAGGCGGTTATTTTCAATATACAGTCCAGTAAAAAAGAACTGACGTGTCCGTTTTGCGGTTCAAAATCCATATGGGTCCATTCAATATATCAGAGGGAAATCCAGGATTTGCCAATTCAGGATAGGCAGGTTATTTTATTGGTAGATACACGAAAAATGTTTTGCAAAAATCCGGACTGCCTGCATAAGACTTTTGCTGAAATACATCCTTTTGCCGCGCCAAGAGCAAAAAAGACAGAACGGCTGGTCAAAAACATCATCCATACTTCAACACAATTAAGCTCATTGAATGCATCAAGGCTTCTAAAGAGTGAAAATATCACAGCATGCAAAAGCAGCATCTGCAGCCTGCTTAAAAAAAATGCCAACCATTGTGGATAAGTCTTCAGTAACAAAAGTTTGTGTGGATGATTTCGCACTCAGGAAAAGGTTTTCATAGATTACCCAAAACTGTTGCCACAGTAATATCTCTATCAAAAGGAAATAAGTTCGGTCAACTGGAGGTCTTACAAAGACTTCTTTGATTCTTTGAAGGAATTCTTAATCAGACAAAGCAGAAATACTAAGAACAAGTAGGAAACGAATGACTTTCATCCATCAAATATAAATATTCAAGCCAAAAATATACGGTCTGAAAGTAAACGGTAGATAGTGCGTACCTCGACTGTAAAGGATAAATATGTGACAATAGACTATATTTCTATCATGAGTATCAAAAGTTAAGCCTCAACTTTTGACACCGATATCAGGAGGTAAGTCTATGAGTTCAGAAACAACCATAGTGGCTGAGCAGTGCCGTCTCCAGGAATGGGCGGCTCAGATCCGGGACTGCCAGAGTCGTCCAGCCGGCATGAGCGTTGTCACCTGGTGTGCCCATCACGGCATCACAAAAGCAAACTATTATTACCGGCTCCGCCGCGTAAGGGAGGCCTGCC
>VIQU02000112.1 GCA_010206225.2 Lachnospiraceae bacterium MD308
GCCAGGTTGATGAAGAGAGAGAAGTCGGAGCATTAGGATAATATTTATGAAGTTGAGTCAGAACATGGTTCTGATAGGCGGAATGACCGCCAACATTAATAGGTTTCAATGAAACACACCTCCAAATCAAAAAGTCTGACCGGCGCTGCCGGAATAATATACCTTGTTAATCAAGAGGCGCGAAGCGCCGCATTTTTAGGGGCATATGTCAAGTATTTTTTTGAAAAAAGGTGGAGAAAAAATAAAAAAGGAATCTCAAAAGCCAGATAAATAAAGGCTTAAAGATTCCGAGAGTCTATGTAATTGATAGGGAGAATCTGGGTCAGGTTATTATCATGGATATATCGAATTTTCCAGAAAAACAACGGAAATTTTTAACGGAATTATTTCTGAAGTTATTGTGGAAAGAAAGCTACCGTCAGGAATATGAAAATCATTGCGATGTGGTGATATTGGATGAAATGCAATTTTTGTCCATTAAGGAAGAGGACATATTGACTGCTTTTTTAAGAGAAGGAAGAAAAAGGGGATTCGAGCTAGTTATGGGTACCCAATTTATCTGCAACTATAGCAAGGCGGAACTTCAAATATTGCAACAGGCATCGAATTTTGTCATTTTTCATCCTACACCGGAAGACTGCCGATTCTCAGCGAAGATAATTGATACAGAGGATTTTAAGTTGTGGGAAAAGAAACTTCTGAATTTGGCAAAGGGAGAAGCTATTTTAAAAGGCAGATATAAAATTGGGCAATCGCAAAAGATTACTACAACACCAATAATTATAAAGATATAGCATAATAACAATGTTAGAACTCAGAAACAAAGTAAAAAAGAAATTATATAGGAGGCATGATCAATATGAAAAAAGAAAATGTGCCAATTTGGCAAAAGTACACCTTATCCATTGAAGAAGCGGCGGAGTATTTCCGTATCGGGCAAGGCAGGCTTAGAGAACTAGCTGCAGAAAATCCGTGTGCTGATTATCTTCTTTGCAATGGAAATCGCATACAGATTAAACGAAAACTATTCGAACAATTTATAGATGAAGCAACCGTAATATAACCATATGTTTGTGGGTTTAAAGCTGACGAAGCTGGCATGAAAATCGGAAAACCCATGACAAAGCGGCTCTGGTATGGTAAAATGATATCGCTGTATCGGAGCCTTTCTTTAGTGAACCTAAAATCAGGTATTGGAAAGGAGTTCGGTATTTTGAGTGTAAAGAGAAGAGACAGCCGGGGAAGAGTATTGCGGAATGGAGAGATCCAAACCGCAGATGGCAGATACCGTTATAAATATATAGATGCTTTTGGCGATATAAGATATGTATATTCGTGGCGGTTGGATAAAAATGACAGGATTCCTGCAGGTAAGAAGATGGAGGCATCTCTGCGCGAAAAGGAAAAGCAGATAGCTGCGGATATTTTTGATAAGATCATACCTGAAGGCGGAGGATTGACAGTTACAGAACTGGCAGAAAAATATATTTCGTTAAAGATGGGAGTACGCCCAACTACGGAGGCTGGTTACAGGACGGTTGTTAATATCTTGAAAAAAGACCGGTTCGGAAGAGAAAGAATTGATAAAGTAAAAATCTCGGATGCAAAAGCATGGCTGATCCAGCTTCAGAAGAATGGAAGAGGATTCAGTACGATCCGGACGATTAGGGGAATCTTAAGGCCTGCATTTCAGATGGCTGTAGATGATGATCTGATCCGTAAAAATCCTTTTGGCTTTGAACTAGCTACAGTTATTTACAATGACAGCGTTACCAGAGAAGCCCTTGCCAGAGAACAGGAGCGTAAATTTCTAAAATTCGTGGAGGAAGATTCCCATTTTAAGAAGTATTATGAAGGGATTTATATTCTTTTTAATACAGGACTTCGTATTTCCGAATTTGTAGGTCTTACGAAATCAGATATTGATTTTAAAAATATGAAGATCAATGTAGACCATCAACTGCAGCGTCATGCAAAGATAGGGTATCAGATTATTGAGCCGAAGACAGAAAGCGGTACGCGTCAAATTCCTATGACAAAGGAAGTGGCAGAATGTTTTCGGAAAATTATTAAATCCAGAAAGAATCCCAAAGTAGAACCGATTATTGATGGGTATGTGGGCTTTCTATATCTGGATAAGAACGGAATGCCGATGGTCGCATTGCACTGGGAGAAGTATTTTCAACATATCTGCACAAAATATAATAAGATTTACAGGGTACAGATGCCCAAGGTAACACCTCATGTATGCCGCCATACGTTCTGTAGTAAGATGGCGGCAGCGCGGATGAATCCAAAAACTCTTCAATATATTATGGGGCATAGTGATATCAGTGTGACTTTGAATACATATACACATTTTGGATTTGAAGAGGCAAGTGACGAAGTGAGAAGAATTTCAGGTGACTGAGCCTGTGAAAAAACGTCAGGTGCAAAATGGTCTGCCATGCACCCAGATTTGCACCTTTTGACGGAGAAGATGTGTGAAAAAACATGAATTTTCAGGAGGAAACCGAAATAAGAGAAAAGATGGGAAACGCCCGGAAAAGTACTGTTGTATGAAGTTAAAATAAAAAATGAAAGGATATGAAAACGATGATAAAAGTATTATTCGTCTGCCACGGCAGGAGTGACCGTTTTTGCTGAAAGTATGATGTTTACAAGGTTTTTGGTAAAACAATCAAAGAATTTAGACCAAAAATAGACCAATTAGACAAGAGGAATCTGTATGATATTTGAATATTTGCATAGGCACATATGCTGATAGAAATATGAGTATGTGTGTCTATTTTTATGTTCAAATTTATTAGTGTATAAGTGTAGAAATAGGGTTTATGGGAGAATAACTAAACTGATAGAATACAGAAATGTACATAACATGAAAAGCATACTTCATTGACAAAAAAACAAGGATTTTTAATGTTAAAGATTTTAGACTTAGAAGAGAAAAATTGACTGTTGCTTATTCTATGGCAAGGGATAAGAAACATGTCGGATTTAAAAATGATTGGAGACAGAGGTGAAAACGAAAAATGAATGAGAAAATTATAAGACCTGGATTAATAAAACGTGTTGTAGATTTATTAATACTTTCCCAATCTGCCGGACTATAGAGCATCGGCAGATTGGGATGAATTCTTTCTAGGGCGACCACGTGGGCGCTTTGGCTTCTGCTCGGACGGATCTTTGGGCTTGGGTTTACGGCCACGTTTTTGGGGTGCTGGCTTTGGTATCGGTTTTGACAGACCTAAGGTCTCAAGTTCCTCAAATACAATCCGCAGTGTGTGGACCCAGTATCCATCATCTGTTGCCGGTTCTTCCGGGGCATCTGTTCTACGCCAGGCTGATGATAGGTCATCCATCAGTTCTCCATAGGACAT
>VIQU02000113.1 GCA_010206225.2 Lachnospiraceae bacterium MD308
TAACTTTCAGTTTCAAAGCAAGCAGATAGGAGCGCAGCATGCAGGAAGGGAGCCTTGGTTCCGGACCAAAAACAGAGTAACATTCCTGCATGATAGAATCCGTCTTGGAAAGATCAAGATACCAGAACTGCACGATATAATCCCAAGTGCTTTTGGGAAGCACAAAGGGGTCCGGGTAAAATTTATGGAACTGGGATACGAAAGTATCCTGAAAGGCGGCATGACCGCCAGAGTTATCAGGTAACATCAAAAATCGCCTCCAATCAAAAAAATGTACTTTTTGATCAAGGGCGCGAAGCACCGCATTTTTTGATTGGTTTGTCAAGTGTTTTTGAGAAAAAAGTGGGTGATTTTTGAAAAATAGGTTCTGAAAGCCCCATGAAATAAGGGCTGAAGATTCCGAGAAGTTATGATACGCAAAAGGAGGAATTGATTAAACGATTAACAGAAATATCTTCTGAAATTATGAAAATACCACAGGAATTTTTTGTAACAACCATAAAGGAAGTGCCGGACAAAAACTTCGGTATTGGCGGAAAAACCATTGACAAGGTAAAGGCAGAGTATATGCAGACACATAATAAGCAATTATAGGATAATTTAAAACACAGGCAGGGAAAAGGAATGGAAAATGTTTTAATTACAGGAACAACAAGTGGGATTGGAAAAGCGTTCTTCATTCCCTCTCCATCTGACGCAGTTTATTCCGCCACAAAAGCATATATTATGTCTTTTTCAAATGCCCTTTATGGAGAATATAGACATACAGGAATAAAAATCACTTTGCTTTGTCCCAGATAATCATTCCGGGACTGTATAACAAATTTCTCATTTTCTGCTCAAAGATAATACCTCTTAACATTACAAACAAGCTGCCAATGATTATGATGAGCAATTATTGAGAAGAAGGTGATGACACATTGGAAAAATTTTAGTGCTGACACTTAATGGACAAAAAGAAAAAGCAACCGACAAAATTATATTGGCAATCGCTGATTATATACAGATTAAACCTATGCAAATCGCCCCTGCTCCTGTCTTATCATTCCCGTGATTGGAAATCAGACAGCACCAACGGCGGGTACTTCGAGATGGAAAGGAAATCAACCTTACCCGTCTTGAATACAATACCCTTGTACTCCTTGCTTCCAATCCCGGCATTGTCTTTACACGTACACAGATATTTGAAGCTGTTTGGAACATGGATAGCGATAGCTGTCAGTCAAACATTTCCACCATAATTTGCAATCTGCAAAAAAAGATAGAGCCGGACAGCAAAAACCCGACCTATATCAAAACCGTGTTAGGTGTCGGCTGCAAATTTTACATAAAAATTGCCGGGGAATGACTCTCTATTACTGTCAATCCCCAGTACTTTTTATCTCTCCAACGCTTTCTCTAACTGCTGTTTCTGCCCTTTTAAGTCATTCTGCTTTTCATACAGATTATTTCGCTCTTTGCACAGTTCTTTCATGCGTTCCAACTGTTCCTGCTACGATTTATCACACAGCCGTATCATAACTTTCTTTTCCATATCTGCCATATCCTCTCTTTCCTATCGACTCATTTCAAAAGCACGTTCCGGGTGTTTAATTGCCCGTTCTGCTTGTTCGTAAGCGCTTAATTTTTTGACATGGCAGAAAAAACCTCTGGTTACTTTTCAGCAACCGGAGCACATATCACCGTCCTTTTTGTTTTCATTATATAAGCAAACGTCACTATCATCAAATGTACAGGACTATGTAACACCAGAAAAAAGCTCTTTGAACGAGTAACTTTTGCCTTTCACATTAGCAGGCTTTTTAGCGCGATTTTTGCTCCGATTAGCAGGAAAGGCATTTTGATTAGCAAAAACCACTCCTGCTAATCGCACATTGCTACGAGTTCAAATTTATTTGGAAAATGAGAAGCGCCGAAAACCTCGAAAAATCACAATGTCATTAACTTAAGAAAAGAAACAATACCGGATACCTTTATATCCCTTCCTGGGATAAAGGTATCCGGTATTGTTTTGGAAATCAATTCTGATATTTCATGCTATTCTATTGTATTTATCAGGTAGGATGTACTTATGTTCTATAACTTTGCTGATTAATAGGCTCTTTTATGCGTATTTGAATATTTCCCCGCAAGCTGCCCCTTTGTCCGGTGGTAATGGCGGTCTGGCCTTATTGGAACCAGATTTTGGCTGATGTCTTCATAGATCTGCTGGAACAGTTCATCCTGTTTCTGCGCGTCCGTTTCCAACAAAATATAGATCAGGTCATTCTTCAGTATCCCAATGCTTACTGTCCGGTTTATCATCATCTTATGTTTCCTGTGTTTTTCTTTTTCATCTAATTCCGCCTCAGCATCACGGATGATGTCCTCTGCAAGATTGCTGATATAGATTGTGCTGTATATATCCTGCAGCAGCAAAATTGGCTTTGTCCCTGTGAAGTTCTCTATCTGCAGGCGGTCTTTCAATGTTTCGTATGCTGTTTCAATCCCCCATCTCATATGGTACAGTTCTGCTATCTGCTGGCAGTCAAAGGTTTCAGTTGGCAGATTTGTGATAAGCAACTCTTCCCGCTCCCCCGGCAGCGATACTTTAACCATCCGCAGAGTAATGTGCCCGAGTTCTTCCATCCGCCGTCCGATATCTGTTCCTTTATAATGTCGGATCCGGCTTTTGTCCAGATGGATGTCCACCCATGTGTCCGGGGCCGGTAAAGCAGCCTGCTCTTTTTTATAATCACTGGATTTGAGACGTGCCAGGAATAAGATGTCTTTCTCCATCATCCGGATAAAGGCTGCGGTAGATGGATATCCCCTGTCCATGACAACCAGATACGGCTGTGAAATGCCGATTGTTTCTGGCACACGGCCGACCTGTTCTTCTACAAGCCTCATTTCATCAAACTTACATTTACAGCAGTCACTCTCCAGGATCATGCGGTTCATTACGTCATAAAGACACCCGAGTCCTATGGAAGCCTGAGGCTTTGTCCCTTTCCTGCTGGATGTGGTGTTAGAATGATGTTGGGGTCAAAAGCCCCCTAATATAGCACCTTAAAAACTTCACACAGATTCCCATCAACCGCCAAATGTGGTATACTATATCTATCAGAGAAAGGCGGTTGATAAATATGTCATTTAGAGCAAATTCCAGCCAACAGATATCTTTCACCGACAGCTTTAACGGACTTACTTCCCGGGAGCAGAAAGCCCTGGAGAACTCCTGGGCAAAGACATTTGCTGAAGACATCTTTCCTTCCATAAATGAGGAGCCTTTCCGTGCGCTGTATTCAGACAGCGCTTCTAGGCCGAATA
>VIQU02000114.1 GCA_010206225.2 Lachnospiraceae bacterium MD308
ACAGAAAGCAGTCCTTTTCAATACAAAAATTCTTTGCGAGCTGGAGCGCCATATTGTATAAACTAAGGAGAGGAAGCACAAAATATAGTATTAGAGGAAATGGTGTAAAAAAAGGAGGAAAAAGATAGAAAAAAGGTATTGACAGGGAGGGGAAAAGCTGATATTATAAATTTCGCTGCGGCGGACGCAGCGGAATTCCCTGAAAACAAGGCATTGCAGCATACAGGCAATGGAGGTTAGAGGGGGAGGGAAGAAAAAAATATCAAAAAAGGTATTGACAAAGAGATACTGATATGATATTGTTAATAAGCTGTCGCTGAGACAGAGAGAAGAGGACCTTGATAATTAAATAATAGACAACATCCCTGAAAATTCTAAAAGAGAATTATTCAGAACAAAGACATGAGAATGTCGACCTAGAAACAGTAAAGAACGGGAAAAGGAAGCTAGTAGTTTTCTTGAACGGAATTGAACTTAAGCCCTGATGGARACATCGGGGAGGGAATAAACGCAGAGGTTCGTGAGAGCGGGCCAAAGCATTTTATGCGAGAGTTTGATCCTGGCTCAGGATGAACGCTGGCGGCGTGCTTAACACATGCAAGTCGAGCGAAGCACTTCGTTTTGAATCTTCGGAGGAAGAACGGAATGACTGAGCGGCGGACGGGTGAGTAACGCGTGGGCAACCTGCCTCATACAGGGGGATAACAGTTAGAAATGACTGCTAATACCGCATAAGACCGCGGTACCGCATGGTACAGCGGTAAAAACTCCGGTGGTATGAGATGGGCCCGCGTCTGATTAGCTAGTTGGCGGGGTAACGGYCCACCAAGGCGACGATCAGTAGCCGACCTGAGAGGGTGACCGGCCACATTGGGACTGAGACACGGCCCAAACTCCTACGGGAGGCAGCAGTGGGGAATATTGCACAATGGGGGAAACCCTGATGCAGCGACGCCGCGTGAGCGATGAAGTATTTCGGTATGTAAAGCTCTATCAGCAGGGAAGAAGATGACGGTACCTGACTAAGAAGCCCCGGCTAACTACGTGCCAGCAGCCGCGGTAATACGTAGGGGGCAAGCGTTATCCGGATTTACTGGGTGTAAAGGGAGCGTAGACGGCGGTGCAAGCCAGATGTGAAAGCCCGGGGCTCAACCCCGGGACTGCATTTGGAACTGTATGGCTGGAGTGTCGGAGAGGCAGGCGGAATTCCTAGTGTAGCGGTGAAATGCGTAGATATTAGGAGGAACACCAGTGGCGAAGGCGGCCTGCTGGACGATGACTGACGTTGAGGCTCGAAAGCGTGGGGAGCAAACAGGATTAGATACCCTGGTAGTCCACGCCGTAAACGATGACTACTAGGTGTCGGGCAGCAAAGCTGTTCGGTGCCGCAGCCAACGCAATAAGTAGTCCACCTGGGGAGTACGTTCGCAAGAATGAAACTCAAAGGAATTGACGGGGACCCGCACAAGCGGTGGAGCATGTGGTTTAATTCGAAGCAACGCGAAGAACCTTACCTGGCCTTGACATCCCTATGACAGCTTTTTAATCGAAGTTTTCCTTCGGGACAGAGGAGACAGGTGGTGCATGGTTGTCGTCAGCTCGTGTCGTGAGATGTTGGGTTAAGTCCCGCAACGAGCGCAACCCCTATCTTTAGTAGCCAGCATTTCAGGTGGGCACTCTAGAGAGACTGCCAGGGACAACCTGGAGGAAGGTGGGGATGACGTCAAATCATCATGCCCCTTATGGCCAGGGCTACACACGTGCTACAATGGCGTAAACAAAGGGAAGCGAGACCGTGAGGTGGAGCAAATCCCAGAAATAACGTCTCAGTTCGGATTGTAGTCTGCAACTCGACTACATGAAGCTGGAATCGCTAGTAATCGCGAATCAGAATGTCGCGGTGAATACGTTCCCGGGTCTTGTACACACCGCCCGTCACACCATGGGAGTCAGTAACGCCCGAAGTCAGTGACCCAACCAAAAAGGAGGGAGCTGCCGAAGGTGGGACCGATAACTGGGGTGAAGTCGTAACAAGGTAGCCGTATCGGAAGGTGCGGCTGGATCACCTCCTTTCTAAGGAAGAAGAAGTAGGGAGATGTTGTCTGTTATTTAGTTATCAAGGGAGAATAGGAAGCTTGTAGTTCCCGTCAAAAGGAAGTATAAGAATTCTGGTGGCGATGCGCCTGAGGGAAACACCCGTACCCATCCCGAACACGATGGTTAAGCCTCAGGCGGCCGATGGTACTGCACTGGAGACGGTGTGGGAGAGTAGGTGGCCGCCAGACTGATAAGCGTGAGGTCGGTGGTTCGAGTCCACTTAAGCCCATGAGAAGAGAGAAAAACCCAGAACGGGGGATTAGCTCAGTTGGGAGAGCGCCTGCCTTGCAAGCAGGAGGTCACGAGTTCGAATCTCGTATTCTCCATTGATAATTAAAGAGCAGCCGAAGGAAAGCGGCGGGATCGGAAGTCGGGCTTTGCCTGATGAAGATATCGGCTTTAATTATCGCATGTACCTTGAAAACCGCATACAAGAAAACGAGAAAGAAATATCAAGACATCCGAGGTAATGTTAAGAAGAACATTAACCAAAAGAATCAAAGAAAAAACAAGCCTAGAACCAASGCCGGCAACGCTATGCCGGTGTGCCGGATAACCTGCAGCACGAAAGGGAGACCCCGTCGGAGTGTAAGGAGTTATCTGGGAGTTGGTCATGCAGAAAAGAGCATATGGTGGATGCCTTGGCACTAAGAGCCGATGAAAGACGTGATAAGCTGCGAAAAGCTTCGGGGAGGAGCAAATATCCTACGATCCGGAGATATCTGAATGGGGAAACCCGGCGGAGAAGCCCTCCGTCATCCTTAACCGAACACATAAGTTAAGGAAGGGAACCCGGCGA
>VIQU02000115.1 GCA_010206225.2 Lachnospiraceae bacterium MD308
CCTTGTATTTCCCCCCTATCTTTCATTTTATACACCGACTGCACTTCTTCTATCTTAAAAAAAGAATATATTCTTTCCAACGAAATCCAAGTTGACTTTAAATTTATATTTATCTGTATCAAATCCATTAAAGGAGATAGAAAACGCCCTGAATACGAAGAAAATGCATATAAATCCCCTATACTCATCGAAGAATAAATAATTTTTACTCCGCCAATTCCCCATACAATACATCCCATCAGAGAATTAAAAAATCCTGAAGCCGCAATATTTTTTGAATACAATATATTCACATCATAGAATTGCTGATTCACATTTTTTTCTTCTTTCATATACTTATCTGTAAAGTATTTTGCAAAATTACTTTGTATGAGATATGCTATATTATTTATATGCCCTTGTAAAACAACTCTTTGACTGTCCTCTTTTCTCCTGCATCCTTCCAACGCTTGATGTACTTTATGTCCTAATCTTTTATTTATGACCACTAGCAATACTTGACATATTAATAAGAATAAAAATATATCCCATCCAATTTTAATCATAATTATCATCGAAAATATTGCTTGAATAGAATTACGTATTACCATAAAAACTTTGTCAGTAACTGAATCTGCTACATCTATAATATCATTTTCTATTATATTCAATAAATATCCATCACTTAATTCTTCTAATTGCTCTCCACTTAATCTTTGAATTTTTTCTAACACACGACGTTTTGTTTTTAACACATATCTTTTACGTATGTCACCATATAGTACATTAACTATATAAGAAATCATATTCTCAACCAAACTCATCCCTATGATTACAACCGTCATTATAACTATAATATTCAAGTTTTGGTTTAAAATCCCATTATCAATCAACCGCTGCATCAACAAAGGATATACTACTCCAATCCATATCGAAAGCAGGGAAAGAGATATTGAAAGAACATATTTCCCCCAATACTCTTTTGTGTCAAAAATGAAATCTCTTTTGTACTGTTCAATCATATTTCCGCTCTCTTTCCCTATAAAACACATTTTTTTCAAATATTTTAACCAATAATCGCTCAGGCTTTCTAAAATCTTCTACATCAAACATTTTATAGTCAAAATCTAATCCTATCTTTTGAGATAACAGATCTAAGATACTTTGACAATCTTCTTCTTCTATAAACATAGTCAAATCCTCCAGCTCCGTTGTTTGACATACCTCACATCTTTTACTTATTACTTCTTTTATTACCTTCGCTAAAATGCTACGTTGGCTCTTCGTAATTGTTTTACTCTTTTTTTCGTACAATGCATCAGAAACTTCAAAGCTTTTATTCATTTCTACAAAAATTTCATCCAAAGATACCATCTGATTACAAACGGCTATCTTATAAATTCTGGCTGCAATTCTGGCAGAAAAACTACTGTTTCCTCTAAAGAAACCATATTGACCATTTAAAAAAGGCATTAAATTGTAACTCCCATAACATAAACACTCATTAAGATGTTTTTCATAATATATTCTTCTGCTTTTTCCATATTGATGCCAAACACCAACAACGCTTTTGTAAGCTGAAGGGAAAGAACGAGTTTTAATTTTTTCCATATCTTTCGAATTAATAATTGATGCAACTACAATCTTTCCATCCTCTACCAATTTATTTACAAGTTTCTCAAATACACCCATAATATCATGTTCTGTTAATACACAACTACTACTTATATTAATGACTGCCAAATCATCCCTATTGGAGCAATATTCCAAAGCATCATATAAAATGCTTAAAGAGTTTCTTGCTAATCGGTTTAAAACCTTTATAACCAGCATTTCTGCTAATGGATAGATTTTAATAACTTCTCCACAACATGCTGTTCCATGTCCATTTTCATCCTTAGCGATTTCATTGGTTTCATTTACAAAATCTTTAACTTCAATTTTTGATTGATCAAACTCTTTAAAACTAAAATCAATTCCAGAATCTAGTATTGCAATTTTTTTCATACAATCGCCTTTTAATACAGCTACAATTTTTCGATTGTAGCTGTATTTTCCAAAATTAAATTATATTAACTACATGTTGCCCAATGTGCGTCTGTCCAACGTTTAATATAACACCCCTTTTTGTAACTACTACTGTTTCCCGTCCATCCCTCTCTCTTACAATCATGTAAGCAAGAATATGAAGGCTTACATGCCTGACCTTCTACATCCACTTCCGTCATTTTTTCTTCAATCGGTCCAAATTTTACTTTTCTTTCACTCATTGTATTATTTTCTCCTTTATTAAAAACTTTCTATTTTAGTAAAGTTGTGACCAATGTGCATTGGTCCAATATTTAATACGGCATCCCTTCGTGTGGCTACTACTATTCCCCGTCCAACTCTTCTGTCTACAATCATGCAAACATGAATATGAAGGACTACTTGCCTGACCTTCTACATTTACTTCCGTCATTTTTTCTTTAATCGGTCCAAATTTTACTTTTTTTTCACTCATTGTTATGATTTCTCCTACTTTATTCACATTTTTATTTCTACTTTAGCTACATGTTGCCCAATGTGCGTCTGTCCAACGTTTAATATAGCACCCCTTTTTGTAGCTACTACTGTTTCCTGTCCACCCTTCTCTCTTACAATCATGTAAACATGAATATGAAGGTTTACATGCCTGACCTTCTACATCTACTTCTGTCATTTTTTCTTCAATCGGTCCAAATTTTACTTCTCTTTCCTAAAATCCCGTATCAATTATACATATGTCAGCCGATGTTAATCCCAAAGAGTTCAATAATTTCTTTTTGAAAGGCTGTTGCCGTTGTGTAAATCTGCTTACGTTTCCCTTCAACAGAAACCATCCGTAGGG
>VIQU02000012.1 GCA_010206225.2 Lachnospiraceae bacterium MD308
GGTGTCGGTGGTGCAGGAAGAAATATGTGAAAACATAACATAACAATGGACAAAAGGTGAAGACAGAGGCGGATGGCTCTCTGTCTGTATATTTAACGAGATTTTGGGAGTATGTACGGCAGGTAATATTACAGGGACTAACAGCCAGTGTCGGTATCAATCTGGTCATTTTTCCGATTTTGCTTTATTATTTCTTTGAATTTCCGCTCTATTCTTTTATTCTGAATCTTTTTGTAATCCCACTGATGTCGATATTGTTATTTCTGGGAATGGTAGGAAGTTTGTTGGCAATGTGGTTTGCTCCCATATCCACTTTGCTGTTTTGGATATGCAGTAAAATTTTGTGGGTTTATAAAATGAGCTGTGAGATAATGCTTCATCTGCCGGGAGCGAGACTTGTGATCGGAGGGCCGGATATATGGCAGATAGCGGTATATTATGGACTCCTGCTTTTAGGGTTGGGGGTGATGAAATATACCGTCTTGTCAGTGAAGAAATCAGAAGGACAGGAGAATAGAAAAGGAAAGGGAAAAACGGGTGGAAACAGGCGGCCAAGGTGGTTTGCGGCTTTTCTGTGGGGAGTGGGGATTGTGATACTAACAGCTCGCTTTGGAGAGGCGGGGAAACTAACAGCAATGATTTTGGATGTGGGGCAGGGTGATGGAATCTTCATGAGAGGACCGGAAGGCGGCACCTATTTGGTGGATGGCGGGAGCAGTGATGTGAAGAGGGTGGGACGGTACAGAATAGAACCGTTCTTAAAGTCGCAGGGAGTCGGCAGGGTTGATTATGTGCTGGTATCCCATGGTGACAGTGATCACATGAATGGTGTGGAAGAGATGATCGAGAGACAGGATACAGGTGTGAAGATTGGGACGTTGGTTTTGCCGGTGAAGGAGGTGTGGGATGAAACGTTGACGAGACTGGCAGAAAAAGCGAAAGCTTGTGGAGTTCGTGTAGCTGTGATAGAACCGGGACTAAGTATCGGGGAAGGGGAGATGGCGATCACATGTATCCAGCCTGGGAATGTGAAAATGGAATCACGGGAAACAGAATCTGGGAAGGAAGAGTTAACGGTTAATGAAAGAAGTACAGCGCTGGAACCAGGTAATGGGGCATCTATGGTATTGGCTGTGCGGTACGGAGAGTTCGATATGCTTTTAACTGGGGATATAGAGGGGGAAGGAGAAAGACAGCTTGCAAAACAGTTAAAAGAATGCTATCTGAATTGTACGTGGGAGGTCCTGAAGGTGGCGCATCATGGTTCAAAAAACTCGTCGACTGAAGAATTTCTCAGACAGGTACAGCCTGCGTATGCACTTATATCGGCGGGGCAAGAAAATCGGTATGGCCATCCGCACCAGGAAACGGTAAAAAGGCTTGCGGATGCTGAAATCAAGGTATATTCGACACAGGAAAATGGGGCGATTATCGTGGAGGTAGAAGGCGGAGAGTTATTAAGATTGGAGAAATGGCAAAGATAGATTGCAAAAGGGATGCCATGTATCGGAACTCCTATGGAAATGCCATTGTTTAGTTGTTATAATGTATTTAAAGAAATTGGCTGCAGATAGTTAGATTTTGGTTGGAAGGAGCGTAAAAAATGGACAGGCGGAAGAAGAAACTTCCTATTGGAATTGAAAATTTTGAAGATATCAGAAAAGAAGATTTTTATTACGTTGATAAAACAGGACTTATTACAGAATTACTCCATAATTGGGGAGCAGTGAATCTGTTCACCCGTCCCAGAAGATTCGGGAAAACGTTGAATATGAGCATGTTGGAGCATTTTTTCTCACTGAATGGAGATAAAAGTATTTTTGAAGGATTGGAAATTTCAAAGGAAACATCAGTTTGTGAAGAATATATGGGAAAATATCCGGTTATTTCTGTTTCACTGAAGGGAATTGATGCACGAAACTATGAAATGGCATTTCAAATGGCAGTTCAGATTATAAAAAGAGTTCCTGCAAAAGTACAGTATCTTTTGGAGGGTGATATTTTAAGTGAACAGGATAAAGCGGAATATCGAAAACTTTTGGATGATAATATGTCAGAAGCGGTATTTTGTAATAGTTTGAGAGTATTATCAGAATTATTAGAAAAATATCACGGAACTAAAGTTATCCTGCTGATTGACGAATATGATGTCCCGCTGGCAAAGGCTCATGCAAACGGATACTATGACCAGATGGTTTCTTTTATCCGGAACCTGCTTGGAGAGGCGCTGAAGACAAACAGCAGTTTAAAATTTGCAGTGCTGACAGGCTGCCTTCGGATTTCAAAGGAGAGTATTTTTACCGGGCTTAATAACCTGAAGGCGTTGACGATTGCGGATGAACGTTTTGATGAATACTTCGGTTTTACAGACAAAGAGGTGAAAGAACTTCTGGAATACTATGGAGTGACGGAACACTATGAAGCAGTAAAAAGATGGTATGACGGATACCAGTTTGGAAATGTAGGAGTGTATTGTCCGTGGGATGTATTGAACCATTGTGACAGGATCAGAAGCAGCCCGGATGTACAGCCGGAAAACTATTGGATTAATACCAGCAGCAATGATGCAGTAAAACGGTTCATTCAGAAGTCGGCAAATGCTGCGACTAAACGGGAGATTGAGAACCTGGTGGCAGGAGGGGTTATTACGAAGGAAATTAATCAGGAACTCACATATCCGGAGATTTATGAGACAGTAGACAATATCTGGAGTTTGCTCTTTACCACCGGATATCTGACCCAACGGGGAAAGGCAGAGGGAAGGCAGATGAAGCTGGCGATTCCCAATCGGGAGATACGGGATATTTTTGAGACGCAGATTATGGAGTTTTTTAAAGAGAATGTCAAAAAAGACGGGGAGATGCTGACCCGTTTCTGTGCTGCATTGCAGAATGAAGAAATAGAAAATGTAGAGAAAATATTCACAGAATATTTAAGGAAGACCATCAGTATCCGTGATACGGCCGTAAGAACAGACATGAAAGAAAATTTCTATCATGGTGTGCTGCTTGGAATCTTAGGGGTAAAAACCCGGTGGGGGATTTCTTCCAACAGGGAAATGGGAGAAGGCTATGCAGATATCCTTGCAGAACCGGATACCGGAGATATGGGGATCATCATAGAAGTAAAATACGCCCATGACGGAGATATGGAGAGGGCATGTAAGGAGGCATTGAAACAGATCGAGAATACCAGATATGAAGATGATCTTGAAGACGACGGGGTAGAGAATATTCTGAAATACGGGATTGCATGTTATAAAAAGCGTTGTAAGGTTGTGCTGGCAGAAAATGGATAAAAATGGATACAGGCACATGAAAGCTCTGGAGTTAATATGTTTCAGGGTTTTCTTTACACCAGCATATACGGAAAACCCATCTTGGTATGTAAAAAGTTTAGATGAGTAAAATTATTTGACATGAAAAAAGAAGTGACAGCATAAGGGCAGGCAGGATTCGGTTGAAATATGAAGATTATCAGGAACTCATATATCCGGAGATTCGGGATATTTTTGAGACGCAGGCTGCGATGGAATATGAGACAACATCTGCGTGATTTCGGCGGCATATGTGAAGACTCAGATTATAAAAAATACTGATAATGGTTCAGGATATTAAAAAGTGTTATAAGGAGATTGAAATGACAAACGCAGAATTAATTTTAGAAGCAAAAAAAGCCAGGGAACGTGCGTATGTTCCATATTCGCATCACAGCGTAGGTGCTGCTCTTGTTACAAAGAGCGGTAGGATCTATCATGGATGCAACATCGAAAACGCAGCATATGGGCCGACGAATTGCGCGGAGAGAACAGCATTTTTCAGAGCCGTATATGAAGGGGAAAGAGAGTTCGCGAAGATTGCTGTCGTAGGCGGAATGGAGGGAACGGACGGAAATACTTTGTGCGCTCCATGCGGGGTTTGCCGGCAGGTGATGATGGAGTTCTGTAACCCGGAGACGTTTCGGATCGTTCTGGCTGACGGGGAGGATAAGCAAGTGGAGTATACGCTCAAAGAACTCCTGCCGTTTGGATTTGGCCCGGATAATCTTGATAAATTAGATTGCTGATTTATACTCTGGTATTTCTTGAGACGTATATAACAATATCCTTGAAGTAATTCTTAAATTTCAGTATACTGTTTCTAAAGATATAAGAGGATGTGTGGCGGCAGATGAAGAATATCAATGAGCATATCAAGACAGGAAAATTTCAGAAAGTGTATCTCTTGTACGGTGAAGAGGCATATTTAAAAAAGCAGTATAAAGACAGGCTTACAAAAGCAATGCTGCCGGAAGGGGATACGGTGAATTATTCTTATTATGAGGGCAAGGGGACTGAACCGGAGCATCTTATAGACTTGGCGGAGACGATGCCTTTTTTTGCCGAGCGGCGTTTGATCGTAGTGGAAGATTCTGGATTTTTTAAAAGTTCTGTGCCTAAACTTGCTGACTATATCAAGACGATGCCGGATACTGCCTGCTTCCTTTTTGTGGAAAATGAAGTGGACAAGCGGGGAAAGATGTTCAGGGCAGTAAAGGATATCGGCTATATCTCGGAGATGGGGCGGCAGGATGAGAAGACGCTTCTTTACTGGATCGCAGAACAGATCAAGCGGGAAGGAAAGCAGATCAAGGAATCCGCAGCCCGCTATCTGGTGGCGAGAGCAGGGACGGATATGGAGCTTCTTGAAAAGGAGCTTGAGAAACTGTTCTCCTATACGCTTGGCAGGAATGAAATAACAGCAGCGGATATAGAGGCAGTATGCACAACGCAGATCGCAAATAAGATTTTTGACATGGTAGAGGCAGTTGCGGCGAAGCAGCAGAAGAAGGCTCTCGATTATTACTATGACCTGCTTGCTCTTAAGGAGCCGCCTATGCGGATTCTATATCTCTTGTCCCGACAGTTCAGGCTTCTTTTGGAGGTGAAGGAGTTGATGAGACAAGGCTATGACAAAGCGCAGATTGCGAAGACGACAAAGCTTCATCCCTTTGCGGCGGGGAAATATATGAAGCAGTGCAAAGATTTTTCGGGAAGCCAGCTAAGGTCGATCATGGAAGAGGCTGCGGAGTATGAGGAACTGGTAAAGACCGGACGGTTAAATGACCGGATGAGCGTAGAACTTTTCATTGTAAAGTATAGTTTAGCGTGATATGATTGTGGGAGCACAGATTGCGGTGCAATCCGTCAGTATCAGAATGAATCATTCTAATATGAGATAAAGATGAAAGGACGATAAAGGTGGCAGAGATAAATCAAAGTAAAATCCGTAATTTTTGTATTATTGCCCATATTGACCACGGGAAATCTACTCTCGCAGACCGTATCATTGAGATGACAGGTCTCCTTACAAACAGGGAGATGCAGTCTCAGGTATTGGATAATATGGAACTTGAGCGTGAGCGCGGCATCACGATCAAGGCACAGACGGTTCGTATTGTCTATCAGGCGCAGAACGGCGAGGAATATATTTTCAATCTCATCGATACGCCGGGGCATGTGGACTTTAACTATGAAGTGTCAAGAAGCCTTGCAGCCTGTGACGGTGCGATTCTTGTAGTGGACGCGGCTCAGGGTGTGGAGGCGCAGACGCTTGCCAATGTGTATCTGGCATTGGATCATGATCTGGATGTGATGCCGGTGATCAATAAGGTGGATCTCCCGAGCGCGGAGCCGGAGCGTGTGATAGAGGAGATTGAAGATATCATTGGGATCGAGGCGCAGGATGCTCCGCGTATTTCCGCAAAGACAGGATTGAACGTGGAAGAGGTGTTAGAGCAGATTATTGAAAAGATACCGGCGCCGGTGGGAGATGCGAAAGCGCCGCTGAAAGCTCTGATTTTTGATTCTGTTTATGATTCTTATAAAGGTGTTATTGTATTTTGCCGTATTAAGGAAGGTACGATACGCAAAGGAACACCGGTGCTTATGATGGCAACCGGTGCGAAAGCAGAGGTTGTGGAGGTCGGATATTTCGGAGCGGGGCAGTTTATTCCCTGTGAAGAGCTGAGCGCGGGTATGGTCGGCTATATTACTGCAAGTATTAAGAATGTGAAGGACACCCGGGTAGGTGATACGATTACCAATGCGCAGTCACCTTGCAGCGAACCTCTGCCGGGATATAAAAAAGTAAATCCTATGGTGTACTGCGGGATGTATCCGGCGGACGGGGCAAAATATCCGGATCTCAGGGATGCTCTGGAAAAGCTGCAGCTTAATGATGCTTCTTTGCAATTTGAACCGGAGACTTCTGTAGCATTGGGGTTTGGATACCGCTGCGGATTCCTTGGACTACTGCACTTGGAGATTATTCAGGAGCGTCTGGAGAGAGAATATAATCTGGATCTGGTAACGACGGCGCCGGGTGTAGTTTATAAGGTATATAAGACGAATGGAGAGATGATCGAACTGACCAATCCGTCCAACCTTCCGGATCCGTCTGAGATTGAGTATATGGAAGAACCGATCGTTAAGGCAGAGATCATGGTGACATCGGAATATATCGGAGCAATTATGGATCTGTGTCAGGAGAGAAGAGGGATCTACGAGGGGATGGAGTATATGGAGGAGACACGCGCGGTACTTCATTACCGTCTGCCGCTCAATGAGATTATCTATGATTTTTTTGACGCGCTGAAATCCCGTTCCAGAGGCTATGCTTCTTTTGATTATGAATTGGACGGATATATGCAGTCCGAGCTTGTGAAGCTGGATATTCTGATCAATAAGGAGGAGGTGGATGCCCTTTCCTTTATCGTACATGCCCAGACTGCTTATGAAAGAGGCAGGCGGATGTGTGAGAAGTTAAAAGAAGAGATTCCAAGACACTTGTTTGAGATTCCGATTCAGGCGGCGATCGGCAGTAAGATCATTGCCAGAGAGACTGTGCGCGCCATGCGTAAAGATGTGCTTGCCAAGTGTTACGGCGGAGACATTACCCGTAAGAAGAAGCTTTTGGAAAAGCAGAAAGAAGGGAAAAAGCGTATGCGCCAGGTGGGTAATGTAGAGATTCCGCAGAAAGCATTTATGAGCGTATTGAAGTTGGATGATAAAAAGTAATGAAGCCTTTAGAAATCTATGTACACATACCGTTTTGTGTGAAAAAGTGTAATTATTGTGATTTTCTGTCGGCTCCGGCGGGGGAACAGGAGCAGCGGAAATATGTAGAAAGCCTTTGCAGTCAGATCCGTTCTTACGGGGATGCGGCAAAGGCTTATCGTGTTATCAGTATTTTCATCGGGGGAGGGACGCCTTCTGTCTTAGAGGGAGAGCAGATAGCGGAGATTTTTCAGGCGCTGCGGGATGCCTTTTATATAGAAGAGAGCGCAGAGATCACGATAGAGATGAATCCGGGAACTGTGACGAAGGACAAACTAAAGGTATACCGGCAAGCCGGAGTCAACCGCTTAAGTATCGGACTGCAGTCGGCAGATAACAGAGAGCTTCAGATACTTGGAAGGATCCATACTTTTGAGGATTTCTTAGAGACTTATCAGATGGCGCGAACAGCAGGATTTGGAAATATTAATGTAGATCTGATGTCGGCGATCCCTGGGCAGACAAATGAAAGCTTTATTCGGACACTTCAGACCGTAGCAAAGCTTGAACCGGAACATATCTCGGCTTACAGTCTGATCATAGAAGAAGGGACGCCATTCTGTGAAGTCTACGGAGAGAAGAACTGTACGGAAGGCGTGAAGGGTCCGAAGAATTTGAAAGAGAAGAGAGCGGAAGGTTTGGAGTATCCAAAGCTCCCGGATGAAGACACCGAACGGCAGATGTACTACGACGCAAAGCGGATTCTAAAAGAGCACGGCTATCACCGATATGAGATTTCTAACTATGCAAAAGAAGGATATGAGTGTCTTCACAATCTGGGTTATTGGAACCGGACAGAATATTTGGGGTTTGGGGATGGCGCAGCTTCTTTTTTGAATCATACAAGATGGATGTCGGGGGAAGAGCCGGAAGTGTTGAGCAAGAAAGATGAAATGGAAGAATACATGTTTTTGGGACTTAGGAAGACGAAAGGGGTGTCAAAAACAAAATTTAAGCAGGAATTCGGGGAGGAGATGGAACATACATACAAAAAAGTGCTTGCAGATATGGAGAGCAAGCAGCTTTTAGAGCAGAAAGGAGATTATGTACGGCTGACAGAGAAGGGGATCGATATCAGCAATTATGTCATGAGTGAGTTCCTTTTGTAGATATTATTTTAATAAAGTTTTCATTACCAGAGCATAGATTTCTTGGTTTTTTGCAGACCAGTTGTTGGCTATGGTTGAAGCTTCCGATTTTGTCGGTACTGTTACAGTCAGGTCGATAAGGGGAAGGCCTTGTTCCATAATCTGGCAGCGCACGTTGTATTCGTCGGCAGAATTCAGATAATAATCTGCCCTGACAGAGATCTCATCTCTTAGTTTATATTCATTATTTTTTAAATAGGTCTGGATATCTTTCCGGATGTCAGGAGAGATATCATTCCGGAAAAGCCGTACAGTCTTTTCGCCTTCTTCGGTCAGGTAATAGAGGGTGCGGTTATGTGTAGACTCTTTGCGTATGAGCCGGTCATCAATAAGCTCTCCGATCACCTGATGGAGTTTGAAATAATTCGTGTAGCCCTGCTCCAGCACAAATTCGGAAATCTGTGAATTTGTGAGAGGAAAATCTATACAGCCCAGCATGTAAAGAACGATCAGTTTATAAAGTTTAAATGCGGTTGTCATTTTTTGAACTCCTTTCCCTGCCAGATATCATTTTGTTTCAGATATGCCTGCATCTGGTTCAATACACGGCGTTTATCTGAGCTCCACGAAGGAGCTAGAAGAAGTGATCTCGGACCGTCTCCTGTCAGGCGGTGGACGACGATATCTGGTCTTAAGTTAGCGATACATTGTCCTGTAATCTTAAGATAATCCTCCATAGAGAGCACGGGAAAACGCTGCTGTTCATAAAGGCTGGCAAGGTCTGTATTCTTTAATATATGAAGAAGCTGCAGCTTGATTCCCTGTATATCCATTGTGTTCAGATAGCGGATGGTGTCAAGCATGTGGCGTTCTTCCTCTGTCGGAAGCCCTAATATCACATGAGTGATAACTTCGATGCCATGCTTGCGGAGGATAGAGACGGCATTTTCAAACACGGTAAGATCATAGCCTCTTCGGATAAAGCGTGCGGTGCGTTCATGGATGGACTGAAGTCCAAGTTCGATCCATACAGGCTTTATTCGGTTCAGTTCGTCAAGGAGACTCAATACTTCATCGTCTATACAGTCGGGCCTTGTGGCAACGGACAGTACATGGATATCAGGATGGTTTATGGCCGACGTGAAGATTTTTCTTAAAGTCTTGCAGGGCGCGTAAGTATTGGTATATGCTTGAAAATAAGCAATATAGGCGGAACCGAAATACTTCTTATCTACCTGCTTCTTTGCGGTATCTATCTGTTCTGTAATGGGGAGAGAAGGATTCGCGGCAAAATCTCCGGAGCCGCCCTGGCTGCAGAAGATACATCCGCGGGTTCCCAGAGTTCCGTCGCGGTTCGGACAGGTCATACCGCCGTTTAAGGATAATTTATAAAGCTTTTGCCCGAATCTGTTTTTTAAGTAATAATCAAGGGAATGATATCGCTTTTCTCCCCAGTATACGGTCTGTCTGCTCATGATGTTCTCCCGTCTGCGTAATTTACTGTCTTGCATATTATCATATCATTGGAAATCTTGCAAATCAACAGCAAATCAACCTTTGAAGAATTCTTAAAAAAGACTTTCCATAACGGAAATGTTGTAGTATAATCATAACGTTGCAGATATTTTCAAGAAGGTCGGTTCAGACCATTTATCCCACTATAGCAGGATGAATTAAGAAAGGATTATATATTCATGATGAGAGAAAAATACGAATCTCTGCCCCTTGCTACCCTAAAGGAGCTGGCAAAGGCGAGAGGATTAAAAGGTATTTCGGTAATTAAGAAGGCAGAGCTTATTGAGCTTATGCTGAAAGAAGACGAAAAGGAGAAGAAGGAAAAGCAGGATACGGTAAAAGAGATGTCCGCGAATACAGGGGATAAGGAAGTCCACGATATCGACAGACTAGACAGCGGGGTGAAAGCGCAGGGTATTCTGGAAGTTATGCCCGACGGATACGGATTTATCAGAAGCGCCAATTATCTGCCGGGTGAGAATGACGTCTATGTGTCGCCGTCGCAGATTCGCAAATTTAATTTAAAGACCGGAGATATATTGGAAGGAAATACAAGGATCAAGACGCAGCAGGAGAAGTTCAGCGCGCTTTTATATCTGACGAAGATTAATGAGATGGATCCGCTTAAGGCTATGCGTAGGATGAACTTCGAGGATATGACTCCGATATTCCCCAATGAAAGACTAAAGCTGGAGTGCGGTAAGACAAGCACTGCCATGCGTATTATGGATTTGATGTCGCCGATCGGAAAAGGCCAGAGAGGTATGATCGTCTCGCCTCCAAAGGCAGGTAAGACGACACTTCTTAAGCAGGTGGCGCTGTCTGTCCGTCAGAACAATCCGGAAGTACATCTTTTGATTCTTTTGATAGATGAACGCCCGGAGGAAGTGACAGATATCAAGGAGACGATAGAGGGAGAGAATGTGGAAGTTATCTATTCCACGTTTGACGAGCTTCCGGAGCATCACAAGAGGGTTTCTGAGATGGTGATCGAGCGTGCGAAGCGTCTGGTAGAGCATAAAAAGGATGTTATGATCATTCTTGACAGTATTACAAGACTTGCAAGAGCGTACAACCTTACGGTTCCGCCTTCAGGACGTACATTATCGGGCGGTCTTGATCCGGCGGCGCTTCATATGCCGAAGCGTTTTTTCGGAGCTGCGAGAAATATGCGCGGAGGCGGAAGTCTTACCATTCTTGCCAGTGCGCTTGTGAATACGGGAAGTAAGATGGATGATGTGATCTATGAGGAATTTAAAGGCACGGGTAATATGGAGCTGGTTCTCGATCGCAAGCTCTCTGAGAAGAGGATGTTCCCGGCAATTGATATCGCACCGTCAGGCACGAGAAGAGAAGATCTGCTTCTTACTGCTCAGGAGCAGGAGGCAGTGGATACGATGCGCCGCGCATTGAATGGTCTGCGGGCTGAAGAGGCAGTGGATAATATTCTTAATATGTTCAGCCGCACGAAAAATAATGTGGAATTGATGCAGTTAGTAAAAAAGACGAAATTAATCTAGACAAGGGAGCGCTTTTGTGATATAATATGAAAGCTGTTTAGAAAAAGAAGTATAATCGCATAAAGCGTAAAACAAATAAAGAAGAGGTGAAGATCATGAAAGAAGGAATACATCCAGCATACCATCAGGCAACTGTAACTTGTAACTGCGGCAATACATTTGTAACGGGTTCTACAAGCGAAGATATCCACGTAGAAATCTGTTCCAAATGCCATCCGTTCTATACAGGACAGCAAAAAGCAGCTCAGGCCCGCGGCCGTGTTGATAAGTTCAATAAGAAATACGGAATGGGAAAATAAGCTTACAAGTAAGTATCGGGTTGAGGTTTTTAAAATCTCAACCTTTTTTATACGATAGCAGGCGGAAAGTCGCCTGTAACAGACTTTTCGTATTGAAGGAGTATTTATGAAATCATCAAATATTGGAGGGCAGGCTGTCCTTGAAGGAATTATGATGAAGCATGAGGATGAATATGCGGTTGCCGTCAGGAAACCGGACGGAGAAATCTTTGTGAAAAAGGATGAATACCGCGGTGTGATTGGTTTTAAGCCTCTCACAAGGATTCCATTTATCAGAGGCATTTTTAATTTTATAGATTCAATGGTACTGGGGATACAGACACTGACTTACTCGGCAGAATTTTATGAAGAGGAAGATGATAAGGAGAAGCAGGCATCAGAAAACGGCGAAGCCGATAAGCAGACCGTTCAGAGCAGGAGAGCAGAAAAGCTTATTATGGCAGGGACTGTTCTGTTTTCTATTGCGGCAGCAGTGGGTATCTTTATGGTGCTGCCCTATTTTCTTTCTTCGTTATTAAAGCCAGTCATCACTTCTTACACGTGGCGAACGGTCATCGAAGGAGTTATGCGGATCGGTATCTTTATTATTTATGTGCTTTTGATATCCCGGATGGAGGATATTCAGCGGACCTTTATGTATCATGGCGCGGAGCATAAATGTATTAATTGTATTGAACACGGGCTTCCTCTGACGGTTGATAATGTGCGGGCAAGTTCCAGGCAGCATAAGCGCTGCGGAACCAGCTTTTTGTTTTTTGTGCTTGCTATTGGGATCATTCTGCTATTATTTATACGTGTGGAATCGCCGGTTATGAGGGTGGCGATGCGGATTGCGCTTCTTCCGGTTATTGCAGGAATTTCCTATGAGGTGTTGAAACTGGCGGGCAGAAGTGAGAATCCGGTAGTAAATCTTCTTAGCAAGCCGGGACTTGCAGTACAGAAGCTGACGACGAAGGAACCGGATGACAGTATGATAGAGGTGGCAATTCAGGCAGTAGAGGCAGTGTTTGACTGGAGAGCATATGAATCAGAAAATTTTGGCGATACAGGAGATTTATAGGGAAGGAAAGGAACGCCTTGAGAGAGCGGGAATTTTGGAAGCTGAACTGGATGCGTGGTATCTGCTTGAGCATGTGACAGGAATCAGCAAAGCTTCCTATTACGGGAATCCCGCGCGCGAGATTCGCAGACAAGAAAAAGAACAGTATTTTTATTATATAGAGGAGCGAAAGAAGAGAATCCCGCTTCAGCATCTCACGGGTGAGCAGGGGTTTATGGGACTTGTTTTTTGTGTCAACAGGCATGTGCTGATACCAAGACAGGATACAGAGATTCTGGTGGAGACGGCATTAGAGCGGATGAAGCCGGGAATGCAGATATTGGATATGTGTACGGGTTCCGGATGTATCCTGCTGAGTCTCTTAAAATTGTGTAAAGCAGAAGGCGTGACGGGAACAGGTACGGATATTTCAAAAGAGGCGCTTCGGGTAGCCGTGAGTAATGCAGAGAGGCTTGGGATTCGGGCGAAATTTGTGCAGGGAGATTTGTTTGAAAATATAGGATCCCAAAAGATATTTGATATGATCGTGTCCAATCCGCCTTACATCCCGACAGCGGTTATCGATGGACTTCAGGAGGAAGTAAAGCTTTATGATCCTTATGTCGCGCTGGATGGCAGAGAGGACGGGCTTTTTTTCTACCGGAGAATTGTAAAAGAAAGCATTTCTTATATAAAGAGAGACGGTTGCCTGCTGTTTGAGATTGGTTGTGAGCAGGCGGAGGCGGTAGCAGGACTGATGGAAAAAGCGGGGTATAAAGATATAAGAGTGAAAAAGGATCTGGCAGGTCTTGACCGCGTAGTTTATGGTATGTACAATGGAGAATAGTCGTAAGGAGGAAGAGATATGTTTGACAGATTAGAAGATTTACTCATTCGTTTGGAGGAGATACTTAGTGAACTTCAGGAGCCGGATGTGGCAAGTGATCAGAACCGTTTCCGCAAGCTTATGAAGGAGCAGAATGAGCTGACTCCGATTGTGGAAGCGTATAAGGAATATAAGACATGCAAACAGGCGATAGAGGACAGTCTGCAGATGCTGGAGGAAGAAAGCGACGAAGAGCTGCGCGAGCTTGCCAAGGAAGAACTGAATGATTCCAAGGCGAGAGTGGAGGAATTGGAGCGTGAGCTTAAGATACTCCTTCTTCCGAAAGATCCGAATGATGATAAGAATGTTGTGGTTGAGATCCGCGCCGGTGCGGGTGGCGATGAGGCGGCTCTTTTTGCGGCGGAGATTTACAGAATGTATATTCATTATGCAGAGAGCAGGCGCTGGAAGGTAGAGCTTGTGGAATGCGAGGAGATCGGAATCGGCGGTATGAAGAATGTGACCTTTATGATCAATGGAAACGGGGCTTATTCCGTGATGAAATATGAGTCCGGCGTCCATCGGGTGCAACGTGTGCCGGAGACGGAATCAGGCGGACGTATCCACACCTCCACGATTACAGTGGCGGTTATGCCGGAAGCGGAAGAAGTGGATGTTCAGATTGATGAAAAAGATATCCGCATTGATGTTATGCGTGCGTCCGGAAACGGTGGTCAATGTGTCAATACGACAGATTCTGCTGTGCGTCTGACGCACTATCCGACAGGAATCGTTATTTACAGTCAGACAGAGAAGTCACAGCTTCAGAATAAGGATAAGGCGTTTGCTCTTCTGCGCGCAAAACTGTATGATATTGAATGCCAGAAGAGGCATGACGCAGAGGCGGAAGCAAGAAAGAGCCAGATCGGTACAGGAGACCGTTCGGAGAAGATCCGCACTTATAACTTCCCGCAGGGGCGTGTGACAGACCATCGGATCGGGCTGACATTGTATAAATTAGATAAGATTATGAATGGGGATATACAGGAGATTATAGATGCCTGTATTGCGGCGGATCAGGCGGCAAAGCTGGCTTCTATGAACGATTAGAATGAATTTTCATTTTACAGGTTTAAAATATGAAGGAGAAATTAAAGAAACTTTTTGCTTATTACGATCCTTACAGGCGTCTGTTTTACAGCGATATGTTTTTTGCGATTCTGGGGGCAGGGGTTACTCTTGTAATCCCGCTTATTATAAGATACATTACGGATACGGTTGTATATTATGAACCGACAAGGGCAAAGCAGGCGGTTCTTTCATTGGGACTGGCGCTTGTGGGGCTTATTGTATTAGAGATATTCTGTAATTTTTATATAGCATATTACGGACATATCATGGGAGCTAAGATGGAAGCAGATATGCGTAAGGATATCTTTGGGCATTATCAGAAGCTGACCTTTGCGTTTTATGATAATCAGAAGGTAGGTCATCTTCTTTCAAGGATCACAAGCGACTTGTTCGATATCAGCGAGCTTCTGCATCATGGACCGGAGGATCTGGTGATCTCTGTCATCAAGATCATTGGTTCGTTTGTCATTCTTATGACCGTGAATGTAAGGCTAGCGCTCATTATGTTTGCGTTTATTCCGGTTATGGTAATATTTGCTTTTTATTTTAATGGCAAGATGAAGACAGCGTTTGTACATAATAGAGAGAAGATTGCAGATATTAACAGTCAGATTGAAGATAGTCTGGCAGGGATCCGCGTTGTAAAGTCTTTTGCTAATGAAAATGAAGAGATGAAGAAGTTTAAAGCCGGGAATGATAATTTTGTAAATGCGAAAAAAGTCAGCTATAAGTACATGGGTATTTATAATTCCGGTCTAGGGGCCATGACAACGCTTGTGATGGTAGCAGTGATCGTATCGGGCGTCGGAATGATGTTTTCCGGGAGTGTTAGGCTTACAGATCTGATCACGTTTCTTCTTTATATTAATAATTTTACTGATCCGGTCAAAAAGCTGGTATCATTTACGGAGCAGTTTCAGAATGGGTATTCCGGGTTCGGGAGATTCCTTGAGATTCTGGCGATCGCACCGGATATTGCAGATAAACCGGATGCGGTATATCTTGAAGATGTGGAGGGGAACATTGAATTTAAAGATGTATCCTTCCATTATGAGGATACGGCAGAACAGGTGTTAAGCTCTATCAACCTCAAGGTCAGGGCGGGAGAGTATATCGCCCTTGTGGGACCGTCTGGTGTTGGAAAGACGACGCTCTGTAGTCTGATCCCGAGGTTTTATGAGGTGACAGCGGGATCGATATGTATAGACGGTATGGATATCAGAGATATCCGGCTTGAGAGCTTAAGAAATCATATCGGTATCGTGCAGCAGGATGTGTATCTGTTTGCGGGGACGATTATGGATAATATTCGTTATGGCAGGCCGGACGCTTCTGATGAGGAGGTTGTACGGGCGGCAAAGCGAGCCAATGCACACGAATTTATTATGAGTTTTCCGGACGGTTACGATGCAGATATCGGCCAGCGGGGTGTGAAGCTTTCCGGAGGGCAGAAGCAGCGGCTTTCGATCGCACGGGTATTTCTTAAGAATCCGCCGGTCTTGATATTTGATGAGGCGACTTCGGCGCTTGATAATGAGAGCGAGCAGGTGGTACAGAAGTCGCTGGAAAGTCTGGCGAAGAACCGTACGACTTTTGTCATCGCTCACCGCCTTACGACTATCCGTAATGCAGAAAAAATTCTTGTACTGACAGAGGATGGAATCGCAGAGCAAGGAACTCATGAAGAATTATTGAAGAAAAAAGGCATCTATGAGTCATTGTATCATATACGATAATAAATGAACGGAGATAGAAGGGAAACTATGGAAGAGGTACGATTTAAGCGGGCAGAACTGGAAGATAGGGAAATTATTTCAAAATATTTAAAACATCATACGAGCAGGAGCTGTGAGAGGACTTTTGTAAATGTGTTTTTATGGTCCAGACAGTATCCGGTAAAATGGGCAGTGGTCGAGGGCGCTTTAGTCTTTAAGAGTGAGGATGAGAAGCATGTATCTTATGCTTTTCCGGCAGGGGATGATGAGAGCGTACAAAAGGCGCTGGAATTTATGAAAAGCTACAGCGAAGAGAGAGGCTATCCGTTTACTATGTACAATATCACACCGGATAATTTTGCGAAGCTTGAAGAGTGGTATCCGGGCAGATTTGAGATTGAATATGAGCGCGATTATGCAGATTATGTATATGAGGCGGAGAAGCTTGCTACATTGTCAGGAAAGAAGCTTCACGGGAAGCGCAATCATATTAATAAATTTAAAGCGCTTTATGAGGGGCGCTGGTGCTATGAGACCATGACGAAGGACAATCTGGAGGAGTGTTTTCAGATGGCTCTTACGTGGCGCAATGAGAATGGATGTGAGGAGGACGAGGAGAAGAATGCCGAGATGTGCGTGACGCTCAATGCTCTCCGGTTGTTTGAAGAATTAGAGCTTATCGGCGGTGTTTTGAAGGTTGACGGGAAAGTTGCCGCATTTACGCTGGGAGAACCTGTCTGTTCCGATACATTTGTAGTTCATATCGAAAAAGCTTTTGCAGACGTTGAGGGAGCCTATACGATGATCAATCAGCAGTTTGTAGAGCATGAATGTATGGATTATCAGTATATTAATCGGGAAGAAGATACTGGCGCGGATGGCTTAAGAAAGGCAAAGCTTTCTTACCGTCCGGTATTTCTGGTGGAAAAAGGAAACGTAAAAGAGACAGGCGAGTGGATTAGAAGCAGACAATAACGGAGACAACAGTGAAGGAGGAATTTGAAGATGATAGCAGAGAAGATGAAGAATATGGTGGCGAATAGTTCCGCTATCCGGGCAATGTTTGAAGAAGGAAACAGGCTGGCAGAGATTTACGGGGCAGAAAATGTATTTGATTTCAGTCTTGGGAATCCGAATGTTCCGGCGCCGGAAGCAGTAAAAAAAGCAATTCTGGAGATTCTTGTGGAGGAAGATCCGGTTGCGCTTCACGGCTATACCAACAGTAACTGCGGTTATGCAGACGTGAGAGAAGCAATTGCCTCTTCTCTGAATGAGCGTTTCGGTACAAAATTTGAGGGAAAGAATATTGTCATGACGGTAGGCGCTGCGGGAGGACTGAATGTCATCTTAAAGTCTCTGATCGATCCGGGAGATGAGGTTATCGCGTTTGCTCCGTATTTCGGAGAATATCGTTCGTATACGAACAATTATGATGGCGTGCTGGTGGAAATCTCACCGAATACTGTAGACTTTCAGCCAAAGCTTAACGAATTTGAACAGAAAATCACGCCGAAGACGAAGGCGGTTATTGTCAATACGCCGAACAATCCGACGGGTGTTGTATATTCCGAGAACACCATTAAGAAGCTGGCGGCGATCATGGAGGCGAAGCAGAGGGAGTATGGCACGGATATCTTTCTGATTTCTGACGAACCGTACCGCGAGCTTGTGTATGACGGTGCAAAGGTTCCATATCTGACAAAGTATTATGATAACACGATCGTAGGCTATTCTTACAGCAAATCATTGTCTCTGCCGGGAGAACGTATCGGATATCTTGTGATTCCCGATGAAGTGACAGACAGTGAAGAAGTGCTTTCAGCGGCAAATGTTGCCACACGTATTTTAGGATTTGTAAATGCGCCGACTCTTCAGCAGAAGATCGTGGCAAAGTGCTTGAATGAAAAGACAGATATTTCTTTTTATGACCGGAACAGGGAGGCATTGTATCAGGGGTTAAAGGACTGCGGGTTTGAATGTATCAAACCAGAGGGGGCATTCTATCTCTTTGTGAAATCACCGGTGGCGGATGAAAAGGAATTCTGCGCGGCGGCGAAGAAGTATAATCTTCTTATCGTCCCGGGAAGTTCTTTTGCATGTCCGGGGTATGTGAGACTGGCTTACTGTGTTTCCTATGAGACGATTGTGAATTCCCTTCCGAAATTCCGGGAGCTTGCAAAGGAGTATTTTTAGATGAAGACATTTGAGAAAAATATCCGCAAGGTAGAGCCTTATGTGCCGGGAGAGCAGCCTTTGCAGAAAGTGATCAAGTTAAATACCAATGAAAACCCGTATCCTCCTGCGCCGGGAGTAGAGAAGGCTTTAAAATCTATGGATGTGGACCGGCTGCGGCTGTATCCGGATCCGACAGCAGGAGAGCTTGTGAAGGCGCTGGCGGATTTTTATCACGTAGATGAGAATCAGGTATTTGTGGGGGTAGGATCTGATGATGTACTCTCCATGTGTTTTCTTACATTTTTTAATTCAGAAAAACCAATACTTTTTCCGGATATTACATATTCTTTTTATAAGGTGTGGGCGCAGCTATACCGTATTCCGTATGAGTGCCGCCCGGTGGATGAGAATTTTTGCATTATAAAAGAAGACTATTATAAGGAGAACGGAGGTATCATCTTTCCAAATCCTAACGCACCTACAGGGATTTATATGGAGCTTGGGGATGTCGAGGAGATTATTGCCCGCAATCAGGATGTAATTGTGATCGTAGACGAGGCATATATAGATTTTGCAGGGAAATCTGCATTGGAACTGATTGATAAGTACGAGAACCTGATCGTAGTTCAGACCTTTTCCAAAGCGCGTTCCATGGCGGGTATGAGAATCGGTTACGCCGTCAGCAATCCGCATCTTATCAAATATTTGAATGATGCGAAATATTCTTTTAACTCTTATACGATGAATCAAGCGGCGATCGTATGCGGCGTGGAAGCAGTAAAGGATAAGGAATATTTTGAGGAAGGAATCCGTAAGATAACTAGGTCGCGGGAGTGGGCAAAGGAGGAACTTAAAAAACGTGGTTTTTTATGTCTCGATTCGAAAGCGAACTTTATCTTTGCCACACATCCGGGATATGATGTTCAGAAGCTTTATGCGGCGCTGAAAAGTAAAGGAATCTATGTACGTTACTGGGGAAGCGAGCGGATTGAGCAGTATGTGCGCATTACTGTCGGCACAAAAGATGAGATGGATACCCTGTTTGGTTTTTTAGACGGGTATTTGGCGGCAGAAAAAGAATCTGTGAAAGATTCTAGTATATTTAATTAAGGGAGAATGCTATGACAGAGACATTGATACAGGGAATTATCGACGCGCTGGGAGGCAGTGTGGGGAAAGAAGTGATTGTGTTTATGATATCTATGATTCCGATTTTGGAGCTTAGAGGCGCACTTTTAGTTGCAGGACCGCTCCTTGGGGTTCCGGTTTCAACAGCCGTTCCGTTAAGTGTTATCGGAAATATCATTCCTGTGCCGTTTATCCTGCTGCTGATCACGCCTGTGTTTCAGTGGATGAAAGGAACAAAGCTTTTCCGGCCTATGGTTGAAAAGCTGGAGAGCAAGGCTATGAGCAAGAGCGATAAGATCGAAAAATATGAGTTCTGGGGACTTGTTTTATTTGTGGGGATTCCTCTTCCGGGGACAGGGGCATGGACAGGTTCTCTGATCGCAGCTTTGCTTGGGATTAAGTTTAAGAAGGCATTTCCGGCGGTCATTTTAGGGATATGTATGGCGACAGTGATCATGTGCTTTATTTCTTATGTGCTTTTGGGCGGGGTGAATCTGTTGGGATAATACTTACATGATTTTAGATACAGAAATTTTATGGAAAAAAGCAATAATTGCGGACAAAAGATAACTGTGTTATAATTAAGCGTATTAAGAGGGAAAGAGGATTATAAGAAAAGAGGTGTCGAGCCATGAATAATGATAAAAAAGATAAGTATGCGGATATATTGCTTACTGCTTATAATAGTGGTTTACTTAAGACAGTATGGAACACATCTGGCTTTTCGCTTGGAATCGATCCGAAAAGAACTGCTTCCTGAATTAAAGGAAAAAGATGATGAGGAAGTATCATATACATTTGAAATTTTCAGGAGAGACTTAGGGAATGTTATTGGTGATTTAATAAAACTCAAAAAGTTATGAAGAAATTATTCAGCGGTATCCCAAAACAGCAAAAACGCAGTGTTTATTGAAATGTCAATAAGCACTGCATATTTTGTGTTTGTCAGATTATGTTACAGTAGTGCACATTTGACGGATTTGGATGTATAGTTGCGACCTTTGGCAAGGTATGTTAAAATGTATACAATGAGTTTGAAGGAAGGAGTTTTTGATATGGACAAATTATACGATGTAACTGCGATGGGCGAGCTTTTGATCGATTTTGCCATGAACGGACAGAGCGAGCAGGGTAATAACTTATTTGAGGCATGCCCGGGAGGAGCGCCCTGCAATGTGCTTGCGATGCTGAATAAGCTTGGCAGAAAAACTGCTTTTATCGGAAAGGTTGGAGACGACCAGTTTGGACGTCTGCTTAAAGATACGATTTCCGGTGTAGGGATCAATGCGGAGGGACTTTGTATGGACGAGGAGGTTCCTACAACGCTGGCATTTGTACATACATTTCCGGATGGAGACAGGGAGTTTTCTTTTTACCGCAAACCGGGTGCTGATATGATGATCGATGAGGATGAGGTGAATTATAATATTATCCGCAGTTCAAAGGTATTTCATTTTGGAACTCTTTCTATGACAGGAGAGCCGGCGAGAACAGCGACAAAGAGAGCCCTTGAGGTGGCAAAGGAAGCGGGGTGTCTGATTACATTCGATCCGAACCTTCGCCCCCCGCTCTGGAATACTTTAGATGAGGCAAAGAAACAGATGGAATATGGATTTCAGTATTGTGATGTGCTGAAGATATCAGATAACGAGATCCAGTTTGTATCTGGTATGGAAGATTATGACGATGGAATTCGTTACCTGCAGGAGAAATACAATATTCCGCTTATCTTTCTTACTATGGGGAAGGATGGAAGCCGCGCCTACTATCAGAATCTGAGAGTAGAGAGAAAAGGCTTTACTGTAAAAGCGGTCGAGACAACCGGTGCCGGAGATACGTTCTGCGGCTGTTCGATTCATGGAGTATTAAAATATGGGTTAGAAAATCTGACGGAAGAAATTCTTGGAGAAATCTTAACCTTCGCCAATGCAGGCGCGGCTCTGATCACACTGAAAAAGGGAGCGATCCGCTCTATGCCAGAGCCAGGGCAGATCAATGAATTAATTGGAAAGTAAGGAGACATATAAAAATGGCAATGAGAATTAACAATACCCTTCCGTCGCCGCAGGAATTAAAAAAAGAATACCCTCTGTCTGACAGGCTCGTTGCCATGAAGGTCCGGCGGGATAAGGAGATCCGTGATATTTTTACGGGAAGATCAGACAAATTTTTAGTGATCGTGGGACCTTGTTCCGCAGATAACGAGGAGGCAGTCTGCGAATATGTAAACCGTCTGTCCAGACTGAATGAGGAGGTGTCGGACAGGCTGATATTGGTGCCAAGGATCTATACGAATAAACCGAGAACGACAGGGGAAGGCTACAAGGGAATGCTTCACCAGCCGGATCCGGATAAAGCTCCGGATCTGTATGCAGGGATTCTGGCGATTCGGAAGATGCATATCAGAGCGATGGAGGAGAGCGGTCTGACAGCGGCGGATGAGATGTTGTATCCGGAGAACAGAAGCTATCTGGATGATATTCTGTCCTATGAGGCAATCGGAGCAAGATCTGTAGAGAATCAGCAGCATAGATTGACGGCCAGCGGAATGGATATTCCGGTGGGAATGAAGAATCCGACCAGCGGCGATCTGTCTGTTATGCTCAATTCTGTAATGGCGGCACAGATGGGACACCGGTTCATCTACCGGGGGATGGATGTGACGACAGGTGGAAATGAACTTGCCCATGCGATTTTGCGGGGCGGTGTGGACAAGTATGGCACCTGTATCCCGAATTATCATTATGAGGACTGTGTGCGGCTTCTTAGATTATATGAAAAGATGGAGCTAAAATATCCGGCTGTTGTCATAGATGCGAATCATTCCAATTCTAACAAGGCATTTAAGGAGCAGATTCGGATTGTCAGAGAGGTGCTGCACAGCAGAAAGCATTGCGGGGGCATCAGATCATTGGTAAAGGGAGTTATGATAGAGAGTTATCTGGAAGAAGGAAGGCAGGATATCTGTGAGTATATGAAATATGGGAAATCTATCACGGATCCGTGTCTGGGATGGGAAGATACGAGAGAGCTGATCAAAAAGATTGCACAAGAGTGTTAAAAGTAAAGACGGCAGACGCCGGGAAGCAATTGCTAAAGGTTCTGCCGTTTCTGTGTGTTTTGTTCTGATTTTTCAAGTATTTGGATAAAATCCATTAGAAGCCTTCGGGAATCAGGTGAGAGTTTTTTGTATCTGGCAAGCAGCTTTGCTGCTTCATCTGATGGAAGGGCACGGTTTGAGGTATCAAGATTTATACATTCATTCATAGTTTTATCGGTTATCAGATAATCAACCGTAACATCAAAAAGATCTGCAAGCGCTGCCAGAGTTTCCAGTGAAGGCTGTCGTTCTTTTTTCTCATAGCCCGCGACTGTGGACCGTGCAACGCTGATACGGGTTGCAACATCTTGCTGCGTCATATTGTGTTCGAGCCGGAGGATTTTTAGTTTTTCAGCCAAAGACATAAGCGCTCATCCTTTCCATGATTTGATAGTTATATTTTATCAGGTGTTGCAGTAAAGAACAGGATGTGTGCCGGTACACAACACAATATAAATGATATGTTCCAAGATGTGATATTATTCGGCGATAACGAAGGAAAATGAGGCGTAATGAGACAAGAAAGATTTAAAATGGAAAGAGAAGGTCTTGTAGAAGAGGGCCAGAAAGTTGAGATCAGCGAAAGAAGTGCTGTAACGGGACAGTATACTTATCTGGTGGAGCCGTCTATTGCAATGTCAGGAATTTACCGCACCAGTGAACGGATTATGGCACGCAGAGGAATAATCAGTAAGATTGAAAAGACGGAAAAAGGATTTTATCTTCTTGTAGAGATGGAAAAATAAGAAGCCTGCTTTCAGACACCCGTTGACATACATAACAAAAGAAAATATAATTTAAGGAAAGCAGCAAAGTATGAGGGGACAAAGAGCCTATGATAATTGCGAAGAATGACGAGAACAAAAGAAGCACACTGTGGATGGCGGCAACCATTGGTTCATCGGTTGTGATCATACTGATAGCGGTTTATCTGCTGACAAAGCTTTTTACTTCAAACCCTTTGGAGGGAAGCTGGGAGGATGAGGATGGCAGTCTTTCCATGACGATTAAGGCGAATGGAACGCTGACCGTAAACGTACCGGAACTTTTGGACAATGAAGATGTGGATGTGTTGATGAATTATACGCTGGATCGGGATGAGAAGACCATTGCCATTCATTTAGACGATGATGAATTTGAAAGGCTTTTGGAAGTGTCGGACGGAAAGTATACGAAGGAGATGCTTTCACAGTCGGTAGATTCTGTTGTTACTACGTTTAATTACAGCGTAGACAGGAGTTGTCTTACATTGACAGAACGTGAATATGGAGAGCAGATGATATTTTTGAAAAAGTAACATTGGCAGATATCCCTCTATTTGTCATCGGTGGATGCGGTGGTAATAGAGGGAATTTTTTGTGGGAGGTGTATGATATGTTCAGAGATGATACGAAAAAAATACGGATAGGAGACGTGATGATTGGCGGAGGGAACCCGATTGCCATCCAGTCTATGACTAACACAAAGACGGAGGATGTGAAAGCAACAGTGGAACAGATCCATAGGCTTGAGGCAGCCGGCTGTGAGATCATACGCTGTGCCGTGCCGACTATGGAGGCGGCGAAGGCTCTTTTTGAGATCAAAAAGCAGATACATATTCCTCTGGTTGCAGATATTCATTTTGATTATCGTCTGGCAATTGCGGCTATAGAAAACGGGGCAGATAAGATTCGTATTAATCCTGGTAATATCGGAGAATCTGAGCGTGTTAAGGCAGTGGTGGAAAAGGCGAAGGAACATGATATACCTATAAGGATAGGAGTAAACAGCGGCTCTTTAGAAAAAAATCTGGTGGAAAAATACGGCGGTGTTACAGCAAAGGGCTTGGTTGAAAGCGCTCTTGACAAAGTAAGATTGGTTGAATCCTTTGGGTATGATCAGCTAGTAGTCAGCATCAAATCTTCGGATGTTATGATGTGTGTAAAGGCTCATGAGGAGCTCGCAAAGAAATGTATTTATCCTCTCCATGTAGGGATTACGGAGTCAGGAACACTTCTGGCAGGTAACATTAAGTCTTCGATCGGTTTGGGATTGATCTTGAATCAGGGAATCGGAGATACGATTCGCGTATCGCTGACAGGAGATCCTGTAGAGGAGATCAAGTCTGCGAAGATCATATTAAAGACATTAGTGTTACGAAAAGGCGGCATCGAAGTTGTATCTTGTCCGACCTGCGGGCGCACAAAGATTGACCTGATCGGGCTGGCGAATCAGGTAGAGACTATGGTTTCTGATATTCCGCTGGATATTAAAGTGGCGGTTATGGGCTGCGTGGTGAATGGACCCGGTGAGGCGAAAGAGGCGGATATTGGGATCGCTGGGGGGATTGGTGAAGGACTCTTGATCAAAAAGGGTGAGATCATAAAGAAGGTTAAGGAAGAAGAACTATTGGAAGTCTTAAGACAGGAGCTGCTTAATTGGAATGAGTAAGACATTTTTTGAAGTATTTCCAACATTAAAAGTGAATCAGAATATAGAAATGTTGTTTCAGGGAGTGGAAGTTACAAAAGTCACGACAAATACGAATCGTGACTTTATCCGTGTGCATATATTAGGTAAGCACTTGCTTCCTAAAAGAACGGTTTATGATGCAGAGCGGCTTTTGAAAGACCAGCTTTTTGGAAAGAGCAGGGTTCAGGTAGAGATTGTTGAGCGGTATGAGCTTTCTGAGCAGTATACGCCGGAAAACCTGATGGACGAGTATATGGACAGTTTTATTCTTGAACTGGGGCAGAGAAGCGCAGTAGAGCGGAGTATGCTTAAGGAGGCAAATTGCTCTTTCGAGGAGGGCAATATTCTATGCCTGAAGCTTAATGACACGATTGTCTCGCAGGGAAAAAAGGAATCGCTGACGGGTTATTTGAAAGAAGTGTATGAGAATCGATTTGGACTTGATATTGATATTCGAGTGATGTACGAGACGCGGAAGGAAAGCAGACTTAAGTATAATGAGCTGAAAGTGCGTCAGGAAGTGGATGAGATCTTAAAGGCTTCTGCAGCAGCTCATACAGAGAAGGAAGAAGAATCTGTAAAAGTAACAGCCTCAAAGGCAGAAGAAAAGAAGGAGAGCGGCAAAAACAGCAGTCAAAAACCTTCAGGCCAGAGGTATTCCGGATTCAAAAAGCGGGAAGCTTCTATGAGTGTAAGGCGTTCCAATGATCCGAATATAGTTTATGGACGGGATTTTGATGATGAACCGCTAAAGCTCAGTCAGGTTGTAGGCGAGATGGGAGAGATTACCTTCCGGGGAAAGCTCATCAGTTTTGATATGCGGGAGATCCGCAATGAGAAATCAATCCTCATGTTCGCCATTACGGATTTTACAGATACGATCATGGTCAAGATGTTCGTGCGGAATGATCAGCTTCCCGAGATATTGGCAGAGGTGAAAAAAGGAGCGTTTTTAAAGATCAAAGGCGTTACGACCATTGATAAGTATGATGGAGAGCTTACCATAGGTTCTGTGTTTGGAATCCGGAAGATTCCGGACTTTACGGAAGGCAGGCAGGATACGGCGCCGGAAAAGCGTGTGGAACTGCACTGTCACACGAAGATGAGCGATATGGATGGAGTGTCTAAGGTAGAGGACATCCTAAAGCGCGCCCATGACTGGGGGCATAAGGCGGTGGCGATCACAGACCACGGCGTTGTTCAGGGCTTTACTGAGGCGCATCATTATCTGCAAAGGCTGGACAGATCAGATCCTTTTAAAGTGATATACGGGGTGGAAGGATATCTGGTAGATGACCTGCAGGATGTGGCTGTCAATGAAAGAGGGCAGTCTCTTTCAGATACTTACGTAGTGTTTGATCTGGAGACGACGGGTTTCAGTTCGGTGAAGGATAAGATTATTGAGATTGGTGCGGTAAAAGTAGCAGATGGAAAGATTACGGATAAGTTCAGCACATTTGTCAACCCGAAGCGTCCGATTCCTTTTGAGATTACGCAGCTTACCAGTATCACCGATCAGATGGTGATGGAAGCCCCTGCTATTGAGACGGTGCTTCCTCAGTTCCTTGAATTTGTGGGGGATGCGGTGCTGGTGGCGCACAATGCAGGATTTGACGTAGGCTTTATCGAGCAGAACTGCCGGTATCAGGATATCGCGGCGGAATTTACATCAGTAGACACGGTGGCAATGGCCAGAATACTTCTTCCTACACTGTCAAAGTTCAAGCTGAATATTGTGGCGAATGCATTGCACATTTCTTTGGACAATCATCATCGTGCGGTAGACGATGCAGGTGCGACGGCGGAGATTTTTGTGAAATTTATAGAGATGCTAAGACAAAGAGGGATCCATACATTAGAAAGACTGAACCATTTCGGTGCACAGAGCAAGGATATGGTGAAAAAGCTTCCCTCCTATCATGTCATTATTCTGGCGAAAAATCAGGTGGGGAGGACGAACCTTTATACCCTTGTGTCAAAGTCACATTTGGAATATTATGCGAGGCGCCCAAGAATCCCCAAGAGTGAATTGTCAAAGTACCGGGAAGGGTTGATCGTAGGGAGCGCTTGTGAAGCGGGAGAACTGTATCAGGCAATTTTGAATGACAAATCAGAGGAGCGTATCTCAAAGATTGTCAATTTTTATGACTATCTGGAAGTGCAGCCTCTTGGGAACAATCGTTTTATGATAGCGAGCGATAAAATCAGTAAGGTGAATAGTGAAGAAGATTTAAAAGAGATCAACCGCCGTATTGTGCATCTCGGAGAACAGTTTAATAAGCCGGTTGTTGCTACCTGCGACGTACATTTCCTCGACCCGGAGGACGAGGTGTACCGCCGTATCATTATGGCTGGAAAAGGATTTGGCGATGCGGATAATCAGGCGCCTCTTTATCTTCATACGACAGATGAGATGCTGGCGGAATTTGAATATCTTGGCTCTAGGAAAGCGAGAGAGATTGTTGTTGAGAATCCGGGAAGGATTGCGGATATGGTGGAGAAGATTTCTCCGGTCCGGCCGGATAAGTGTCCGCCTGTTATCCCTGATTCTGACAAGCAGCTTCGGGAAATCTGTTACCGAAAAGCGCATAGTATGTATGGGGAGAAGCTGCCGGAGATTGTAACCGAGCGTTTGGAGAGAGAACTTCATTCGATTATTTCCAACGGTTTTGCCGTGATGTACATCATTGCTCAGAAACTGGTATGGAAATCGAATGAAGACGGATATCTGGTGGGTTCCAGAGGTTCCGTCGGTTCTTCCTTTGTGGCGACGATGGCGGGAATTACGGAGGTAAATCCTTTAAGTCCTCATTATTATTGTGATAAATGCCATTACAGCGATTTTACATCTGATGAGGTGCGCGCGTATGCCGGAGGCTGCGGATGGGATATGCCGGATAAACGCTGTCCGGTCTGTGGGGAACCTCTTGTGAAAGACGGATTTGATATTCCCTTTGAGACATTCTTGGGATTTAAAGGGAATAAAGAGCCGGATATTGATCTTAACTTTTCGGGCGATTATCAGAGCAACGCTCACAAATATACGGAGGTGATCTTTGGGGCCGGGCAGACCTATCGTGCCGGGACGATCGGCACGCTGGCAGATAAGACAGCGTTTGGATATGTGAAGAATTATTATTCAGAGCGCGGGCAGGGAAAAAGAGTATGTGAGATTAATCGTATTGTACAGGGATGTACGGGAATCCGGAGAAGTACGGGCCAGCATCCAGGGGGAATTATCGTGCTTCCTTTGGGGGAGGATATTAACTCCTTCACTCCTGTACAGCATCCGGCCAACGATCTGAATACGGATATTGTTACGACGCATTTTGACTACCACTCTATAGATCATAACTTATTGAAGCTTGACATTCTCGGCCATGATGATCCGACTATGATCAAGACTCTGGAGGAATATATCAGTTCTCCGGCTATAGATAATGAATACAATGAGACGGACCATAAGTTCAAAGCTACGGAGATTCCGCTGGATGATAAGGGTGTTATGTCGCTGTTTCACGATACTTCGGCGCTTGGGATCACACCGGATGATATCGGAGGATGTCCGGTGGGATGTCTTGGCATACCGGAGTTCGGGACGGATTTTGTTATCCAGATGGTGGTGGATACAAAGCCTCAGTCACTGTCCGATTTGATCCGTATCTCAGGGCTTTCCCATGGGACGGACGTATGGCTTAACAATGCCCAGGACCTTATAAAGAGTGGAAAGGCAACGATTTCTACTGCAATCTGCACCCGTGACGATATTATGACATATCTTATTAATAAGGGAATGGACAGTGAGCTTTCCTTTACGATCATGGAAAAGGTGAGGAAAGGAAAAGGATTGACGCCGGAGTTTGAGGAAGCCATGAAGGCGGCCGACGTACCGGATTGGTATATCTGGTCCTGCAAGCAGATTAAGTATATGTTTCCGAAGGCCCATGCCGCGGCATATGTTATGATGGCATATCGGATCGCTTATTGTAAGATTCATTATCCGCTGGCATATTATGGCGCTTATTTTGGAATCCGTGCAGATGCATTTTCCTACGAATTGATGTGTCAGGGGAAGGAAAAGCTGAATCAGTATATAGACGACTATAACCGCCGCTTAGCAAGTCTTTCTCAAAAGGAGCAGGCAACTTTAAAGGATATGCATATCGTACAGGAAATGTATGCAAGAGGTCTGGAATTTGAACCTCTTGATATCTATAAGGCGCAGGCGACGAAGTTCTTAATCGTGGACGGAAAGCTGATGCCTCCTTTTATCAGTATTGAGGGGATGGGAGAAAAGGCGGCGGAGGCTGTGGCAGAAGCCGCGAAGGACGGACCGTACTTGTCGAAGGATGATTTCAGGCAGAGAACGAAGGCGAGTAAGACGGTGATCGATTATATGGCGGGAATGGGACTATTTGGAGCTCTTCCGGAGTCTAATCAGTTATCGCTCTTTGATCTATGAGAAAGCGTATCGGAACAGAAAGGAATGACAGATTATGAATAACAGATATAAAGGAATCATCTATATTATCCTGTCTGCATTTTGCTTTGCATTTATGAACATGTTTGTGCGTCTGGCGGGCGATCTGCCTTCTGTGCAGAAAAGCTTTTTCCGAAATTTTGTGGCTGCGGGATTTGCTTTTGTGATTCTATTAAAGGATCGGGTGCCATTTCGGTGCAAAAGAGAAAATTTAATCTATCTGCTGCTGCGTGCCGGGTTTGGGACAATGGGGATTTTGTGTAATTTCTATGCCATAGACCATCTGGTTCTTGCCGACGCGTCAATGCTGAATAAGATGTCGCCCTTTTTTGCAGTGCTGTTCAGCTTTCTGGTGTTAAAAGAGAAAGTGACGGCGTCGCAGGCATTGATTGTGGCGGGAGCATTTGCCGGCAGCATGTTCGTAGTCAAGCCTACCTTCGCGAATATGGATCTGATTCCTTCTATCATAGGACTGCTTGGAGGAATCTGCGCGGGAGCGGCCTATACGATGGTGAGAAAGCTCGGGGAAAACGGTGAGAAGGGTTCTTTTATTGTATTCTTTTTTTCTTTATTCTCCTGTACGGTAACATTGCCGTGGCTGATCTTTGATTACCATCCCATGACAGCGGCGCAGCTTGCAGCGCTTCTTATGGCGGGATTCAGTGCTGCGGGCGGACAGTTTTCCATTACGGCGGCCTACACGTGCGCGCCTGCAAGGGAGATTTCCGTGTATGACTATTCCCAGATCATATTTGCAGCGCTTCTGGGATTCGCCGTATTCGGGCAGATTCCGGATGTACTGAGCTGGCTTGGATACGGAATCATCTGTACCATGGCGGTTATCATGTTCTTATATAATACAAGGCATGAACATAAGAAAAAGGAGCTGCGGTCATGAAACAGTCACAGATTACTCTCTGGTGCCATGAGATTATCCGGTCTCAGGCAGCGGAGGGAGGATTTTATATTGACGCGACAATGGGAAAGGGAAATGATACATTATTCTTATGCGGGATCGCGGGAGAGGCAGGCAGTGTGTTAGCGTTTGACATACAGAGACAGGCGCTTTTGTATACAGAAGACCTGTTAAAGAGTTATGGGATGGAACAGAGGGCAAGGCTGATTCTGGATGGTCATGAGCATATGGGAAATTATGCAAAAGACGAGACGGCGGATGTTATCTGTTTTAATTTTGGGTATCTTCCCGGCGGGGATCATAAGATAGCGACATGTGCGGATACAAGTATTGCGGCGGTGGAAAAAGGGCTTTCCATATTAAAACACGGTGGGATGATGAGCCTTTGTATTTACAGCGGGGGAGATACGGGATTTGAGGAAAAGGAAGTAATTCTTTCATATCTGAGGAAGCTCCCGTCAAAAAAATTCACGGTAATCGTAAATGAATACTGGAATCGAGAGAATCATCCTCCGGTTCCGGCATTTATCTTTAAAGCATAAGAGACGGCATTTGGAAAGGAGATAAAATTTCATGAGAAGAACAGACAGAGAAGTCAAGGATACGGAAGAGATCAAAAGAATACTTGACGGCTGCAAAGTATGCAGGCTTGGGTTATCAGACGGCGGGAAGCCCTATATCGTTCCGATGAATATGGCGTATGATTTTGATGGAGAAGAGCTGGTAATCTATTTCCACTGTGCAAAGGAGGGGAAGAAGCTTGAACTGCTCCGTAAGAATGCGCAGGCAGGGTTTGAGATGGACAGGGAGATTTCACTGATAGAAGGGAATACGCCCTGTCAGTACAGTTATCAGTATGAAAGTATCATTGGCGGCGGGTATGCAGAGCTTGTAGAGGATGAGCAGGAGAAAAGTAAAGCGCTTGCCAAGATCATGAAGCACCAGACAGGGAAAGAGTTTGATGATTTTGTGAAAAATCCAAAGCTTTCGCGTGCAGTTGCGATTATTAAGCTGACGGCAGAGGAGTATTCCTGCAAAAGCAGCGTATAAAGAATGCAATGCATTCTGAAGCATAAGATTTTTTGACAGATTTTCTTAAGAGTTTTTGCTCACAAATTACAACTTTAAATTGGAAAAGTATTATGATATACTTAAAGATATTTACGAAAGGATGGACTGAGGAATGTCAGAAACGAATAAAGTAATTATGCTCGGCAATGAGGCTATCGCCAGAGGCGCCTATGAGGCCGGTGTAAAGGTATCTGCGGCATATCCGGGTACGCCGAGCACAGAGATCAGCGAATATCTGGTGCAGTACAAAGATGATTTGTACTGTGAATGGTCTCCCAACGAGAAGGTTGCCACGGAGGTGGCGGTTGGCGCATCTCTGGCGGGCACAAGAGCGATGGCGTGCATGAAGCATGTGGGATTCAATGTGGCGGCAGATCCGGCATACAGCGTTTCTTATATGGGAGTGAATGGGGGACTTGTGATCGTAGTAGCGGATGATCCCGGGCTTTACAGTTCACAAAATGAACAGGATACGAGAATGGTAGCCCGAGCTGCTAAGCTTCCGGTTATCGAGCCGGCGGACAGCGCAGAGGCGAAGGAATACATGAAGCTTGCATTTGAACTTAGTGAGAAGTTTGACCGGCCATTTGTATACCGGACGACGACAAGGCTTGCGCATTCCCAGGGAATTGTGGAATTAGAAGACAGACAGGATATTTTGGATAAGGAATATGTGAAGGATATCCGGCGGACAGTTATGATGCCGGGGAATGCAAAGCTTCGCCATATCGAGATTGAAAAGCGTAACGATGAGCTTGCAGAGGCGGCTGATACGCTGTCAGTTAACAGAGTGGAGATGAATGACACGAAGATCGGCGTTATTACCAGCGGCATTCCATACCAGTATGTGAAGGAGGCGCTGCCCGGTGCTTCTGTCTTAAAGCTTGGTCTGGTGAACCCATTGCCTAAGAAACTGATCAAAGATTTCGCGGCGAAGGTTGAAAAACTCTACATCGTAGAGGAGCTTGATCCAGTCATTGAAGAGCAGGTGAAGTCATGGGGAATCGAAGCCATCGGAAAAGAGATCTTCACTATACAGGGCGAATACAGCGCCAACATGCTGCGGACAGCGGTCCTGAAAGAGGAGATTGCCCTTGCAAAGCCTGCCGAAGCTCCGGGGAGGCCGCCGATCCTATGTCCGGGATGTCCCCACAGAAGCGTTTACTATGTGCTGAATAAATTAAAATTCCATGCGGCGGGAGATATCGGCTGCTATACCCTTGGAGCAGTGGCACCTCTCAGTGTCGTAGATACAACTATGTGTATGGGCTCAAGCATTTCCACGCTTCATGGTATGGAGAAAGCAAAGGGAAAGAATTACATAAAAAACTGGGTAGCAGTGATCGGCGATTCTACATTTTTGCATACAGGTATCAATTCTCTGATGAATATGACTTATAACAATGCAACAGGAACTGTTATGATCCTTGACAATTCCACTACAGGAATGACAGGTCATCAGGATCATGCGGCTACAGGAAAGACGCTGCAGGGCGATGCAACTTATGCCATCGACATTCCGGCGCTTTGCCGTGCAGTGGGAGTGAAAAATGTTATCGAGGTCAATGCTTTTGATATTGCAGAGCTTGAAAAGACCATTAAAGAGGAAGCAGCGAAGGATGAGGTGTCTGTTATCATCACAAAATCTCCCTGTGTACTTTTAAGCAAGGGGAAGAAGCCACTCTACACCGCTTTCGCGGACAAATGTAAAAAATGCGGCATGTGCATGAAGCCGGGATGTCCGGCTATGACAAAGAATTCAGACGGTACGGTTAAAATTGACGATACCATGTGTACCGGCTGCGGTCTTTGCGGCAGTTTATGTAAGTTTGGGGCAATTGAACTGGTAAAGGAGGGTGTCAGATAATGGCAGTAAAGAATATTATGATCGTCGGCGTCGGGGGACAGGGAACACTTCTTACCAGTAGGATACTCGGCGGTCTTGCTACTTTGGGCGGCTATGATGTGAAACTTTCCGAGGTTCATGGTATGGCGCAGAGAGGCGGAAGCGTGGTGACTTTTGTACGGTACGGCAAAAAGGTGGCGGAACCTATCGTAGAAGAAGGACAAGCAGACGTGATCATTGCCTTTGAGCGGCTTGAGGCATTAAGATATGCTCACTTTTTGAAGAAGGACGGCGCATTAATCGTCAATGACTGGCGGATCGATCCGATGCCGGTTGTAATCGGAGCGGCAGAGTATCCGGAAGGGATTCTGGAGACTTTACAGAAGGAGCATAAGGTATATGCGGTAAATGCTACAGAGGAATCCAAAAAACTTGGAAATCCGAGAGTGTTCAATCTGATTGTTCTCGGAATTGCAGCACAGCATATGGACTTTACAAAAGAGCAGTGGTATGAGGTGATCCAAAAGACTGTTCCTTTCAAGACGGTTGAAATCAACAAAAAGGCATTCGATGTAGGCTGCCGCCTGTAGAAAGGCGGTTATCGCGCAAGATTATATAAAAAGCAGATATAAAGATAATTTTAGCCGGAAGAAAGACTTCGGCTCTTAAGATTATAAAATATATGAAGGAATGAACAGGAGAAAAAGATATGGCAAGAGTAGAACTGGCTGATTGGCAAGAGCAAATCAGAGATCCGAAGGTTGAATGCATGAGCAGGGATGAAATGAGCGAACTACAAGGTGAGAGACTTGTAAGGCAGGTAAAGAATGTATACGAGAATGTCCCATTTTACAAGAAGAAGATGGATGAGCTCGGGGTGCTGCCGGGGGATATTAAAGGAATCGAGGATATCGGGAAACTCCCCTTTACAACAAAGGAGGATTTAAGGGATAATTATCCATTCGGGCTTCTGGCGGTTCCGAAGGAGAAGATCGCAAGGGTTCAGGGAACATCCGGAACAACAGGAAAGCTTACATTGGCTTCCTATACCCGGAACGATGTCGACATCTGGGGAGAATGTGTGGCAAGAGGTCTTGTGATGGCAGGACTGACTTCTGCTGACCGTATTCATGTATGCTATGGGTACGGACTTTTTACAGGAGGTATGGGACTGGATCTTGGCGCAAAAGCTCTTGGTGCGATGGCGATCCCGATGTCGTCAGGAAATACAAAACGTCAGCTTATGTGTATGGAGGACTTCGGCGCAACAGCGTTTGGCTGTACGCCTTCTTATGCGCTGTATCTTGCGGAGGCGGCAGCAGAGGCAGGAATCGTAGACCGCCTGCAGATCAAGGCGAGTATTAATGGCGCGGAGCCGTGGACAGAGGCGATGCGTAAGAAGATCGAAAGTATTTTAAAAATCAATACCTTTGATATCTATGGGCTCTGTGAGATCACAGGGCCGGGCGTTGCCGTAGATTGTATTCACCATAAAGGACTTCATGTGTATGAAGATCATTTCTATCCGGAGATCTTAAATCCGGCGGATCAGAGTGCATGTGCCGAGGGAGAAACCGGAGAGCTTGTATTTACAACTCTTACAAAGGAAGGTATGCCTCTTCTTCGTTACCGCACAAAGGATCTTACAAGCATCCAGTACGGTATTTGCGAATGCGGAAGAACTCTGCCCAGAATCCAGAAGTTCACCGGACGTACCGATGATATGAAGGTTATCCGCGGCGTCAATGTATTTCCGACACAGGTTGAGGCAGCCCTTCTTTCAATCGGCGGCGGCGTAGCTCCGCACTACATGCTTATTGTAGATCGTGAGAATAATTTGGATGTCCTTACTGTAATGGTAGAGGTAGATGAGAAGTATTTCTCAGACGAGATCCGTAAGCTGGACGAGCTTAAGAATAAGGTGGGGGCGGTTCTGAAGCAAGCGCTTGGCGTGTCAGTAAAAGTGAAGCTTGTAGAACCAAAGACAATTCAGAGAAGTGAAGGAAAAGCGAAACGTGTCATTGATAACAGAGAATTATAAAAAGGAGGCAGAACATGGGTATCAGTAATACAATACAGCAATTGTCAGTATTTTTAGAGAATAGAGAAGGACGTCTTGATGATGTATTAGGCGTTCTGGCGGATAAACAGGTGAATATCGTGGCATTAAGCCTTGCGGATACATCCGATTATGGGATGCTGCGTATGATTGTGTCAGATCCCCACAAGGGGCGCGCGGCACTTAAGGAAGCAGGAATCACGGCCATGCTTACAGACGTAGTAGCGCTTCGGGTTCCTCATGCGACGGGTTCTTTGTGTAAGGCAATGCACCAGATTGTAGAAGGCGAAGTTAATATAGAATATATGTATGCATTTGCAAATGGAAGCGATGCGGCGGCAGTACTTAAGAGTGATGATCCAGCAAGAGTCATTGATATTCTGAAAGGAAGCGGATTTGATGTGTATTTAGCAGACGAGGCATACCGCGCAAATCAGTAGGATGGGGGACCTGATAAAAGATATGGCAAACCTGCAGGAAATTATGAGGAAAATAAGAAATTGCGGCGAGTTGTATGCGGTAGTATCTTTGTGTACACAGATGCCTTTCGTATCTTGCAATCCAGAAAGCTATGATGACGAGATATTTGTTTATTTCGATAAGGATGGTGCAAATAAGGGGGCAAGATGGCTTCTGGAAGAAAAGAATCCCATACAGCTTGCAAGGATAGACAAAAAGAGCCGTCTGGCATTCTTCACCAGTCTGCTTCCTATGGGAGTGAATGCTGTCTCGGTGGATAAAGGGCTGCCCGACGAAACAAAATTTCAGTTAGATCAGTTGATTCACAGACAGACCGCAGAAGAGATGCCCAAAGGGCAGATTCGTATAGAGAATCCGGAGCTTCACCTGACAGCTCTTTACTTTGCGCAGGAACTCAGAAAAGAGGCAAAAACAGAGGACAGACTCACGGCGGATCTTGAGGAGTTGAATGAGGAATTGGCTGCCCATTTCTGCCGCGGCAAATATATTATCGCTATTGAAGAAGGAAAAGGAATCCCATTGCTCCAAAAAAATGGAGATTCCTTTCAGCCGGTCTTTACAGATATCCGGGAGTTTCAAAAATTCAATCAGGAGAAAAAGTATGGGGCCGCGGTGTTAGAATATGAAAAAATCAAAGAGGTCCTTACTCCTGAGACAAAAGGAGTTGCAGTGAATCCATTTGGGGTGAATATTCTGTTGAAGATCAGATGAAATGTCCGTCAATCTTGAAAAATGTGAAAAAGGGATGCGGCGCTTGCGCTGCATCCCTTTTTTCCGAAATCTCATTTTGTGTATTACTTTTAAATATCAAAGTGCCATATATAAAAAAGGTACATCGAAATTTTGATTATCGTTCCTAAATCTTAGAGTTTTGTGACATTCACTGCCTGAGGTCCTTTTGCACCTTCTGTAACATCATACTCTACTGCCTGTCCCTCTTCCAGAGACTTGAAGCCTTCCATATTCAGTCCTGAATAATGTACGAATACATCGTTTCCAGCTTCGTCGGAAATGAAGCCGTATCCTTTTTGGTTGTTAAACCACTTAACTGTACCTTTCATTACGATACCTCCATAAAAATTAATCCTGCATCACCGTAACATTTGTACAAGTGACACTTCGCTAGAATACCATGATTTGAACAAAAAGTCAATGGATTTGAGGATATTTTTGACGTATAGTAAGGCGGAATTGCTTGACGAAAGGGAGGGAAAAGTGTAAAGTATAATTGGTATAAAACAGTAAAGGAAGTGCACTATGATTACACTGACCGGAAAAAAAGTTTCCGAAGGGATTGCCATTGGAAAGCTTTCATTTTATAAAAGAGATATAAAAGAAGTACGTCATATCTATGTGAAAGATGTGGAGAAAGAGATTTCCCGTCTTCAGAAGGCGAAGGAGCGTGCATTATTTGAATTGCAGGAGTTGTATGAGATTTCTATCCGTGAAGTTGGAAAGGCGAATGCAGCTATTTTTGAGATGCAGCAGGATATTTTGGATAATGACGGATTGTGGAACAGGATCACAAGCATCATTCTGGAGGAGAAGCTGAATGCGGAATATGCGGTAAAGACAGCGACAGAGGAATATCTGAAGGATAACAGGGATAAAAGCAACGAAGCAGATGTACGGGATGCGGCAATCCGGATGATCCGGATTCTGTCAAGGAGCTGGAAAGATAAGTTGTATGTGGATGAGCCGTTTATTATGGCGGCGGGGGATTTGTATCCAAGCGAGGCAGTACAGCTTGACAAGGAGCGGGTTCTGGGATTTGTCACCAAGTATGGAACAGTTAATTCTCATACGGCGATCATTGCCCGTACGAAAGGAATCCCATCTGTCATCGCACTTGGCGAATCTCTGAAGGCGGAGTACGAGGGCAAGATGATCATTGTAGACGGCTATGAGGGTAAGATATATATAGAACCGGATTATACATTGCTTACAAGAATGAAACGGCGCCAAGATGAGAATAAAGTACATATCTCGAATCTGGAGCGTCTGAAGGGTAAGGAAAATATTACCCAGAGCGGACAGAAGATAGATATCTGTGCGAATATCGGGATGCGAGAAGATATTGAGCGGGTTATCCGAAGCGATGCCGGAGGAGTCGGACTCTTCCGAAGCGAGTTCCTTTTTATGGAGAATGGAAACCGGGCGCCTACAGAGGAGCAGCAGTTTCAGGCATATAAGCTTGCAGCGGAGTCTATGGGAATGAACAGAGTAGTTATCCGTACTGCGGATCTAGGCGGGGATAAGAGAGCGGAATTTCTGGAGATGGAAAAGGAGCATAACCCGGCAATGGGACTTCGGGGAATCCGTATGTCGCTTGAGAAGGAAGAGATGTTCAAGACGCAGCTTCGGGCTATTTTAAGAGCCTCCATCTATGGGAATGTACAGATTATGTTCCCGATGATAACGAAGGTGGAAGAGGTTATCAAAGCGAAGGAGTATTTGGAAGGCGTAAAGCAGGAGCTGAAGGCGGAAAAGGCGTTTTTTGACGAAAATATCAAAGTGGGCGTTATGATTGAAACTCCGGCGGCGGTTATGCTCAGCGGAGAGTTGGCGAGAGAGGTAGACTTTTTCAGTATCGGGACGAATGACCTCACACAGTTTACGCTCGGTATGGACAGGACGAATGAGGCCGTCGTGAGCCATTATGATACGAAACATCCGGCACTGCTTAAGATGATACGGATTGTTACGAATAACGTCCATTTGGAGGGTAAGACTATCAGTGTGTGCGGTGATTTGGCAGCAGACCTGTCAATGACGGAATTTTTTGTTCAGATAGGAGTTGATGAATTGTCGGTTGCGCCGGATCAGGTTCTGGGGCTTAGAAAGAAGATTCGGGAAATTCAGTAAATTATGACAGCAAAGGAGCAAGAGTATGTGGACTAGGGAGCAATTAAAAAATAATGCAAAGATTAATATGAAGCGGAATTACTGGAGTTGTGTAGCGGTTGCTTTTATTATGTCAGTTGTAGAAGGGATCGGAGCTGCAGGAGGTGTCAGAAGCGGATCGCAGAGCGCTGTGACGGATAACGGCTACAGCAGTTATGGTGGCTATGATATAGGTGATATGAGCGGTACTTTCACAGCAATCGCATCGGTGTTGGTGGTCATAGGTCTTATATTGGTTGTATTCGGGCTGCTTCTTAATATTTTTGTGGGAAATGTACTTCGGATCGGCGCAAATAAATTTTTTGTCCGGAACCGTACGGAGATGACACGTGTCGGGGACATCTTCGATGGATTCCGTTCAGGGCATTATGGGAATATCGTCCTTACCATGTTCTTGAAAGACTTGTATGTTACTTTGTGGACACTTTTGTTTATAATACCGGGAATTATCAAAGAGCTTGAGTATATGATGGTACCTTATATTCTTGCGGAAAATCCGGGCATGGACCAGAAAGAAGCATTTGCGATCAGTAAGCGGATGATGGATGGTGAGAAAATGGATGCTTTTGTATTACAGCTTTCCTTTATCGGCTGGTATCTGCTGGCTGCCATTACCTGTGGTCTGGCAGGAATTTTTTATGTGAATCCATATATGGAGGCGACTATGGCAGAGCTTTATGCCTATAATAAAGGAAAAGCTTTTCATGAAGGTTATATTCAGTAAATATATTTTGCAGAGAAAGTCTGTGGAGAAATTTTGAAAAAATAGCTTACATTTATGAGAATTGTGTGATATAATACAAAAAGAAAGGATTATGTCGGCAAATAACGAACTTCATAGATGATATACCAGATGGAGCTGGCGTACGGTCTATAAGCGGAATATGCTTAGATTGTGCGTCTTTTCTATTATGGAGATAGCAGTCCGGCAGTTTCTTTTTTGAACAAACAGGGGATGTCAGATAGGATACAGCGAAATGTCAGTGAATGAACAGGAGGTAAATATGTTCAAAGTTGGTGATCAGGTAGTACATTATAAAGAAGGTGTCTGTGAAGTGACAAATATTGGGAGACTAGACATAAGGTGTTCTGACAGAGAAAAAGAATATTATACATTGAAACCCTTGTATAATGCGGGCGGAACACTCTATATGCCAGTCAATGGACAGGAAAAACAGTTGAGAAAGGTTATATCGTCTAATGAGGCCAGAGAGTTGATTGCCGATATGCCCAATATTGATATTCTGAATGTAAATGATGAAAAGAGGCGGGAACTCATGTATAAGGAAGCGCTGTTTAAAAATCAGTGCAGATCATGGGTTGCGCTGATGAAGACATCTTACATCAGGAAAAAAGAGCGGCTTGCAGTTGGGAAGAAGGTTATTAATGTAGATGACAGATATTTGAATAGCGCGGAGAAGTTCCTATACGGTGAGCTTGCAGTTGCTTTAGATATACCAAAAGAAAAAGTGCGCGAATATATTGTAAAAAAGATGGAGCCTTAAGATAAAAAATGCTTTGGCGGCGGGGAGCGTCCAAAGCATTTTTTTATGAAAACAATGCCAGAAGAAACAGGCATATAATGATGCCGACAACAAGAATAGCGAGCCGCATCACAAATTGCAGTGTTTTTTTCTTTCTGCCTTTTCCGCTGTGGGGTGATTTCTCTTGAGACATGAGAAATGCTATATAATAATCACGGCTCAAATTATAATCAAGTCTTAGGGATCTGTCCTTTGAAAGTTGTGTATACTGTAAAAAGGCATTCCAGTCTCTGCAGACGGCCTTCCAACCGTTTAGGATCTCATTTTTCACATTATCTATCGGTGAGCGGGTAAAAAATCCAATGTCTGAACGATAGCGGTTCATATTCTGATAAACTGGATCCGTCTGTTTTTCATAAAAACTTTCAAGGGATTTTTTTAGTCCGGCCAGAGCAGCGGTCTGTGCATCGTGGTTCTCGTTATAAGAGTCTATCATATATCGGTATATTTTTTGAAAGCTGTCTGCCTGATAGGAAGGATTTCCGCTTTGATTCCTGTATTCGGGCGTTTGTTTTAAGGCTTGTGCATTCTGGAGAAAAAATTCCTGCGCATGGATACCCATGGCATACTTCAGGGCGGAGGCGGTTCCATCTCCAAGGCCTGCTTGTTCTATAAAAGTCTGCGCTTTCAAAGAGGACATTCCTGCCGAGAAGCCAAGATATTCTTCACTGGTGTAAGGAAGCTTTTCAGATTTCATCTGGGGGAGATTCTGGTTCAGGTATTGGATAAAATTCTGTGCTTGTCTGACATCGCGTAAAGTGAATGCTTTGCCTCCTGTAAGATATCCGCCGCGCTGGAGGACTTCGGCGGCCCGTGTTATGCTCTTTTCGGATTTTCCTACGGAAGTCTGGTATTGTGCATTTATCCGTGCTTTTGCATCCCTTTGATAAATGATTCCCTGTGTAAGCTTTTGTCCTGAGGCTTTCTGTTCAAGGCTCTGTGCGGTGAAGCCTGTATTTCCAAAGGAAGAGCTTCCGTTTTGCAAAGACAGGGGCTTTCGCTCCGATATATTTTCAAACAACCCGTTAATAAGCGCTTCCTCAGAGTTCGGACGCCCATATTGTCCGAGAAAATCAAGAAGTTCTTGAAAATGTTCGGTTACTAACTGCTTGATAGCATTTAGAGTAAAGATGTCGAGCTGCGCCATCAATTGTAACTGCAGATTACCTGTAAAGTCCGAGAGAATATCTTTTAATAATGACTGGAATATCGATTGTATCTGATTGTAATTGCTTTGCAGAGATATTCCTGAATCATACTTCCAGTTATACATCTCTGAAAGCTTTCGATTCATGATCCTTTCATTAGCCGCTTCTTCGTCTGGACTCGTATGTTTTTGCTCTTTTGCGGACTCTAACTCTGTACGATCTTGCTGTTTCTGATATTTTGCCGCCTCCTTTTCCTTTGCAAGCGCTGCATTCAGAATCATCTCACCCGCGCGCATTTGTTCTAAGGAAGCCTCAAGTTCTGCGAGTTCACCGTCAATTGGAACTTCCTGACCGGGACCTGCCGGATGACCTGTGCCCTGTTCTGCCGGAGGCGCAGGAGTGAGGGGCCTTTGTGGATTCTGGTTTGTCGGAATAGGATTTGGAGTTATTATATGTTGACCTGCTGTGTTTTGAATATCCATATAGTTGTCACCCCCTTTTATATATTATCGACAGAATGCGGTAAAACTTGAAAATCACAATCTTTTTTTATACGCATACAATATATTGTTATTATTTTCAAGGAGGACATTATGAAGAAAAGAGTGTATGCTATATTGCTGGCTGCTGTTATGACAGTTGTGTCTTTAACTGCATGCTCCGGTAAAAATGAGACGGAAAAAGCTGTAAAAAGTACCGCGGAGGAGACGAATACACAGGAGGATACATCTGGCGAAGGAATGCTTCCGGCAACAACGAAAGTAGTATTAAACGAGGTTGCGCATTCTATCTTTTATGCCCCGATGTATGTGGCGATTGAAGAGGGGTATTTTGCAGAAGAAGGGATAGATCTAGAACTTGTGACAGGATTTGGCGCAGATAAAACAATGACAGCCGTAATTTCCGGCAGCGCGGATATTGGGTTTATGGGTTCAGAAGCTTCTATCTATACCTACAACGAGGGCGCGAATGATTATGTGGTTAATTTTGCGCAGCTTACCCAGCGTGCGGGGAATTTCCTTGTAGCCCGTGAGAATATGACGGACTTCAAGTGGGAAGATCTGAAGGGCAAAGATGTATTGGGAGGACGGAAAGGCGGTATGCCTGAAATGGTATTCGAATATATCTTAAAGCAGAATAACATCGACCCGCAAAAGGATGTAAAAATCGATCAGAGTATTGATTTTGGTTCAACGGCAGCAGCATTTTCCGGCGGGCAGGGAGACTTCAGCGTAGAGTTTGAACCTTCTGCAACGGCTCTGGAAAAGGAAAAGGACGGTTATGTAGTAGCATCTCTTGGAACAGACAGCGGGTATGTCCCCTATACCGCATTTTCAGCAAAAAAGAGCTATATCAAAGATAATCCGGAAGTGATTCAGGGATTTACGAATGCGCTGCAAAAGGGTATGGATTACGTACAATCACACAAGCCGGATGAGATTGCTTCTGTGATAGAGCCGCAGTTTAAGGAGACAGATCTTGATACGATTACAACAATTGTGACACGATATTATGAGCAGGATACATGGAAGGAAGATCTGGTGTTTGAAAAAGAGAGCTTTGAGCTTTTACAGGACATCTTAGAAGAGGCGGGCGAACTTACAAAGAGAGCGCCGTATGAAGACCTCGTAACTGTAGAGTTTGCACAGACAGCAAGTAAGTAAGCTCAGAGATCCACAGAGGAATTCGCGGGTAAAGTGATAACAGGCATAAGAATAAAGCCGGAAAAGCAGTTTTCCGGCTTTATTACAGGAAAAAACTGAGTTCGCTATAAACACTGAATATAAATGTCGAAAAAATAAAATGAGTTGAGCTATCAAGTAATTTCAGTTATAATGAGTTGTGATTGGAGGATATTATTGATGTTCAGACAGAAGGAGAAGAACCAATGACAGAAAGCAGGGTTCTTATATTTGCGGGTACAACAGAAGGGCGTAAGCTTTCAGAATATCTGGTGAGACATGCCGTGCGTGTCCATGTTTGTGTCGCGACAGAATACGGCGGGAGTCTTTTGCCGGCGGGGAAGAGTATTACGGTTTCCAGCGACAGGATGACGGCAGCGCAGATGGAGCGTTTTATAGAAGAATTTGAGCCGAATTATGTAGTTGATGCAACCCATCCTTATGCGGATGAGGTAACTTATAATATACAAAAGGCATGCGGTGCATGCAAAAAGAAATATCTTCGCCTGATCAGAGAGAGCAGTGCGGCAGATGGGTGTATCTATGTGGATAATGTAGAGGAAGCTGTGTCGTTCTTGAACAGTACGAAGGGAAACATACTTGCGGCTACGGGCAGCAAGGAGCTTCAGGCGTACACAAAACTGGAAGACTATAAGAATCGCCTTTATGCGAGAGTGTTATCGGTCGCTGATGTTATAGAAAAGTGCAGGCAGCTTGACGTCAGGGGGCGGCATCTAATCTGCATGCAGGGACCATTTTCCGTGGAATTGAATATGGCGATGTTAAAAGAGTATCAGATTGAATGGTTTGTTACGAAGGAGTCCGGCAAGGAAGGTGGATTTCCTGAGAAATGTGAGGCGGCAAGGCGGGTTAAGACTAAGCTTCTTGTAATCGGAAGGCCCGGGAAACAAGAAGATGGGTATACGTTGGGAGAGATGTGCAGGCTTTTGAAGACAGAGCTTCTGCTGTCAGGAAGTGATGACACAAGGCGCAGAAAAGTCACATTGGTTGGTATTGGTACGGGCAGCAGAAGTTATCTTACCATAAGAGCGGAGAAAATATGCAGGCAGGCAGAGCTTATTATCGGCGCTGAGCGTATTGCGAAAGCAGCGGCTCTTAGCGGACAGGACGTGTATTTTGAATATCGGACAGCAGAGATCGCCAGATACATAGAGGATCATCCAGAGTATAGAGACATAGCTGTTGTATTCTCAGGGGATGTAGGATTCTACAGCGGGGCGAAAAAATTATCGGCACTTCTTCGCGGAGAGAGTGAATGGGGGGGGAATGCGAATGATAAGAAGGAAACAGAACAGGGTATCACTGCAGAACAGAGGGAAGAAGCAGAACAGAAGATAGAGATAGAAGTGGTGCCGGGGATTTCTTCGGTTGTGTATTTCTGCGCGAAGCTTCATATTCCGTGGGAGGACGCCGCGCTTGTCAGTATTCATGGCAGAAAGGAGCATGTGATATCGGTGATCCGTGACAATGAAAAGACGATCGCACTGATGGAAAATGCAGGAGGAGTTCGGAAATTTGGCATGGAGATGACAGAGTATGGCTATGGAGGTCTTACAGTATGCGTGGGCGAATCGCTTTCCTATGATGACGAGAAAATTGTATGGTTTACAGCAGAAGCGCTGTGTCATTATAATGGCAGTGATCTGGCAGTTTTGTATATTTGCAATCCAGAGGGGGGAAAGAGCCAGACAAGCGGGATATCGGACGCTGCATTTGTCAGGGGAAAGGTGCCTATGACGAAAGAGGAAGTGCGGAGTGTCAGTATCTTAAAGCTTTGCCTGAAAAAGAATTCTATTGTCTATGATATTGGAGCCGGTACTGGTTCGGTATCCGTAGAAGCGGCAGCATATGCCGTTAAGGGGGAAGTCTATGCCATAGAGGAGAAGGAGGAGGCAGCGGTACTCATTCTGGAAAATAAGAGGAAGTTTAAGACAGATAATTTGACCATCATACAGGGGGAGGCTCCGGAAGCATTGGAGGGGCTTCCTGTGCCGGATTGTGTGTTCATAGGCGGCAGCGGAGGCAGGCTTAAGGAGATTCTTTTTAAACTTAAGGAATTTTCTTTGTATGCTTCAGGCCAATGTACGGATATGCGTGTTGTGATCAATGCGATTACACTTGAGACTTTATCTGAGGCAGTGCAGTGTCTGGGAGAACTGAAAAAGAATGCAGGGATTCGGATAGCGGAAGAAGAGATTGTACAGTTGTCATCTGCGAGGTCAAAAAATACAGGTGATTATCATATGATGATGGGGCAGAATCCTGTATTTATCATAAGCTTTCAAGTAGTATGCGAAAAATAGCGGCAGAGGATGTGCAGACAAAGTGAAGATGGATATTCCAAGAATTTTAATTACGGCGGGAAAGAGCGGGACAGGCAAGACGATGGTTACCTGTGGAATCCTTGAGGTGTTAAAGAGGAAAGGATTTCAGATTACCGCTTATAAATGCGGACCGGATTATATTGATCCCATGTTTCACAGGGAGGTGCTGGGGATTCCCGGTTATAATCTGGATATATTTCTCTGTGGAAGGAGGATGATGCGGGAACTTTTGTTTTGTCACAGTATATCAGGAAAAGGAATATCAGAAAAAAAGATATCAGGTGCTGAACAGGGAGCTGATCATCGGATATCTGTGATAGAAGGGGTTATGGGATACTATGACGGCCTTGGGGGGATATCTTATAAGGCAAGTACTTATGATGTGGCCGATGCGACAGATACGCCGTCTGTCATGGTAGTGAATTGTAAAGGGGCGAGTGTGTCGCTCATTCCTTATATTCAGGGATTTCTTAAATATCAGGATGAGAAAGCTGAAAACAGTCATATTCAGGGAGTGATTTTAAATCGCATTTCTCCGGCGATGTATGAAAGACTGAAAGCGCTGGTTGAAAATGAGACTTCCGTGCGTGTATATGGATATGTTCCGGATATAAAGGATTTTAGGTTTGAGAGCCGCTATCTGGGACTGAAAATGCCGGAAGAGGTTGAAGAGATAAAGGAAAAGCTTAAAAAACTGGGAGAACTGTTAGAGGAATCGCTGGACATAGACGGCCTTGTTAAATTGGCGGGATCGGCGCCGCCATTACAGACGGATGGCAAGGGGATATGCAGCCGGAGAAAGAGTTCGGTGGGCAAAGATTCAAAAGCCGGGAAAGATGAAGTGATTTCAATTCGGGAATGGACTCAGGACAGTCTTCGAATCGGGGTGGCAATGGATGAGGCGTTCTGCTTCATCTATCAGGATAATCTGAATATATTGGAAGGGATGGGAGCAGAGATAATCCCCTTTTCACCGCTTCATGACGCGGAGCTTCCAGACAGGCTTGATGGGATTATTTTTTACGGCGGTTATCCAGAGCTTCATACGAAGAAGCTGAGTGAGAACCAAAGTATGAGGAAGCAGATCAAACAGGCTGTTTCGGAAGGAATGCCCTGTATTGCAGAATGCGGCGGGTTTATGTTTCTTATGGAAAGTATCCGGGATGAAAGAGGGACGGCCTATCCGATGTGCGGGGTGTTTGGCGGAGAAAGTTTTCCTACTTCCTCGCTCAGGCGGTTCGGATACGTGACGCTTCGTGGAGGGAAGGTATTTGGAAGAAAGGATGCAGGAGATATTTTGGCCCATGAATTCCATTACTGTGATTCCGAGCGGTGCGGGGAAAGCTTTGTGGCGAAAAAGCCGTTGTCAGACCGTGAGTGGAAATGTATGATTAGTACGGATACGATATTAGCAGGATATCCGCATATCCATTATGCCGGAAGTCCGAAAGTTGCAGAGGCATTCCTAGACGCGTGCAGCGATTACCGAAGGAAGAAGCAAGGGAAAGTGAGAGTCAGATAAATGGACAATTGTGGACAAGAAGCACAACTGAAGGAATTGATAAGGAGCATTGAACCTGTGAGTAAGGAGGCTGTAAAGGACGCTCAGAAAAGATGGAATTCCATTGCCAAGCCGCTTCACAGTCTCGGAAAGCTTGAGACGGCTGTCATGAAGATAGCGGGAATATTGAAAACGGCTGATGTTCGGATTGAAAAGAAGGCGTTGGTTGTTATGTGTGCAGATAACGGGGTTGTTGCCGAAGGCATAACTCAGACAGGACAGGAGGTGACGGCAATCGTGGCGGAAAATTTCCTGTCCTGTAACAGCAGTGCGGCAATCATGTGTCAGACGGCGGGTATCGATCTCTATCCGGTTGACATTGGAATGTCTCGCGATACGAAGGTTCCGAATCAAAAAATTGCCTATGGTACAAAGAATATGGCAAAGGAACCGGCCATGACGAGAGAAGAGGCTGTTCGCGGGATTCTGACAGGGATTCAGATCGTGAAGGAAAAGAAGAAAGCAGGGTACGGGATTTTGGCGACCGGAGAGATGGGGATCGGTAATACGACAACCAGCAGCGCGGTGGCGGCGGTTCTTCTTGATAAGCCGGTTGAGCTTATGACAGGGAGAGGCGCCGGACTTTCCGACGCTGGACTGAAGCATAAAAAAGAAGTGATTGCACAGGCAATCGCACTTCATAAGCCCGATAAGACAGATGCATTGGATGTGCTTTCTAAGGTGGGCGGCTTTGACTTAACGGGGCTTGCAGGAGTATTTTTAGGAGGCGCGATCTATCATGTCCCAGTGGTAGCCGATGGCTTTATATCCGCTGCTGCGGCTCTTGCTGCGGCGAATCTGTGCCAGACTGCGAAAGAGTATATGCTTGCTTCCCATGTGTCTAAGGAACCGGGAATGCATGCGATTTTAAAGGAATTGGGACTGGAGGCATATCTTGACTGTGACATGTGTCTCGGGGAAGGAACCGGGGCGGCAGCGTTTATGCCGGTGCTTGACATGGCGGTGGAAGTATACCGGAGAATGAGTACATTTTCGGATAATCAGATTGAAGATTATAAGGAATTGGAGGAGCAGTAATGTTTCGGCTTATAACCGGGGGCAGCGGCAGCGGCAAGTCTTCCTATGCAGAGAGACAGATACTGCAGTTTGTGAAAGAGCGGATGTTGCAAAGTCCCGGACGGAATTTATCAAAGAACTTCCCTTGTCTTTACATTGCAACGATGAAGCCCTGCGGGGAGGAGACGCAAAAAAAAATAGGGCGTCACAGGGGACTTCGGGCGGGAAAAGGGTTTGAGACAATAGAGTGTTATCAGGGGATTGATAAAATTACGCTTCCTCAAAACAGCGGCGTCCTGCTGGAATGCATATCTAATCTTGCAGCAAATGAATTTTACGAAGAAGACGGAACTTTGAGAGACAGGCAGGAGACGGCAGAGAAGATTCTTGATGGGGTACGTCATATCTTAAATCAGACAGATCATCTTGTGGTCGTGACAAATGAGGTAAGCTCAGACGTTTGGAATTACAGTTATGAGACGCAAGAATATACTGCTCTCATCGGAACGGTAAACCAACAGCTTGCTTGTATGGCAGATAAAGTGACGGAGGTTGTGTACGGGATTCCTGTGCCGGTAAAAGGATGATGAGAAGGATGTGGAACAGTTTTAAAATTGCATTTTCGATATATAGCAGGCTACCTATGCCGGAAAGTGAGTGGAGCAGAGAAAATCTATCGTATGCTTTGATTTATTTTCCGTGGATCGGCGGATTGATTGGATTGATTACCTATGGAATTTTTCGGCTGAAAGAGTGGTGTGCGGTACAGGGGACGGGCATTTCGGATCTTACGTTTCTTGTTTTTATGGTTCTTGTGCCTGTGTTGATTACAGGAGGGATCCATATGGATGGCTTTATGGATACGCAGGATGCTTTAAGTTCTTATCAGCCGAAAGAGAGACGTCTTGAGATATTAAAGGATTCCCATGCAGGAGCATTTGCGATTCTGTCCTGCACGGTGTATTTTTTGTGCTGTACGGCGATATATGCTTCCTTGACTGAAAGAAGCGTTAAGGTGACAGCGTTGGGGTTTCTCTTGTCCAGAACCTTAAGCGGTCTGTCTGTCGTTACATTTCCGCAGGCAAAGAAGGACGGCCTTGCGGCGACATTTGCAGAAAATGCGGCAAAAAAGACGGTAAGAAGTGTACTGGGCTGTTATCTCGTAATTCTGTGCGGAGTATTGATCGTTGCAGGAAAGGGAGCAGGGACTGCGGCGGTTGCAGCGGCCGGCGCGGTGTTTTTCTGCTATTACAGGATGTCGCTTAAGAATTTTGGGGGAATTACCGGGGATCTGGCCGGATATTTTCTGCAAATGTGTGAAATCTGGATTGCGGCAGCGGCTGTAGGAGCGGATATATTATTGACAAATATATGAAACAGGGTGAGACAGATATGATAATGGTGGTCGGCGGCGCGCATCAGGGAAAGCGCAGGTTTGCGAAGCAGCTGTATCCTGACATTCCATGGATTAACGGAGAGACATGCGGGGAAGAGGAGATATTTCTCTGCAGAGGAATCTATCATTTTCATGAATATATTGCAGAAAGGATGCGTGAAGGTGCAGATTTGTCCGGGTTTTCTGAAAGGCTGTATGCAAAAAATCCGGATATTATAATCGTGACAGATGAAATAGGGTACGGAATTGTGCCAATGGATCTGTTTCAGAGAGAGTACCGGGAGAAGACCGGGCGAATATGCACAGAGCTTGCAGAAAGATCGGAAGAGGTGTATCGGATTATCTGCGGTATCGGGATGAGAATCAAGTGATACACGGCAATAGGTGAAATGATTACTATGAAAATATATTTAATCAGACATTCCATCACAGAAGGAAATCTAAAAAAGCGTTATATCGGCAGGACGGATGAATCTCTGTGCATGGAGGGGGAGACTCTGCTCAAAGAACGCCTTGCGAAGGGGATGTATCCTGAAGCCGGCAGAATCTTTGTAAGTCCTATGAAGCGCTGCATACAGACAGCGCAGATTCTTTATCCAAGTCAGGAACTGACAGTGATAGACGAGTTTTCAGAATGTGACTTTGGAAAGTTCGAGAATAAGAATTACGAGGAATTAAAAGATATGCCGGAATATCAGAGGTGGCTTAAAAGCGGCGGCGCCATGAGATTTCCAGAGGGGGAAAGCAAAGAGAGTTTTACAAAGCGGAGCCTTGCAGGATTTGAGAGGGCGCTTTTGATGTGCGGATGTGATAAGCAGATGCTGGAGGGCAGATACAAGCCTGTGGGCGGAAAAGCTGCATCAGGATTTTCGATGGCGGTATTTGTAGTTCACGGTGGAACGGTTATGAGTATTATGGAAAGATATGCCGTTCCCAAAGGAACGTACTATGATTTTCAAATAGGAAATGGAGAAGGTTATGAACTTATTCTGGCAGATGATTTTGCCACTTTTGGCAGGATTTATTCTGGACTTAATACTGGGAGATCCGGTGTGGCTTTATCATCCGGTGCGGATGATAGGATTTTTGATCATATGGACGGAAAAAATTATAAGAGGCTGTCTGCCTGATTCAAAGTGTGCTGAGAGATTGGGCGGAGCTCTGCTTGTTATTATCGTGGTTTCAGTCAGTGTACTGGCGCCGTTTGGAATTCTTTTTTTGGTGTACCGGTGGAAATCGGCTGTGGGACTTGCCGTGGAAAGTTTTATGTGCTATCAGATTTTTGCCGTTAAATCATTAAAGACCGAGAGCGGACGTGTGTATGATGCGCTTAAAAAGTACGGATTATCAGAAGGAAGAGCGGCAGTGTCTATGATTGTAGGGCGGGATACTGAGAATCTAACGGAAGAAGGGGTGATAAAGGCTGCAGTTGAGACAGTGGCGGAGAATACTTCGGATGGGGTGATCGCTCCGATGCTTTATATGGCGGTGGGGGGTGCGGTACTGGGATTTGCATATAAGGCTGTCAATACGATGGATTCTATGGTAGGATATAAGAATGAGAAATATATGTATTTTGGAACGGCGGCGGCAAGGCTGGATGATGCGGTGAATTATATTCCGGCGAGGATTTCGGCAGTATTGATGATTTTGGCGGCTTTTTTTTGCAAAATGGACTGGCGGGGAGCAGTCAGGATCTACCGCAGAGACCGTTTTAACCATAAAAGTCCGAATGCTGCGCAGACGGAAGCTGTGATGGCGGGAGCTTTGAACGTACAGCTTGCGGGAAATGCATGGTATTTTGGAAAATTATATGAGAAGCCGACGATCGGCGATCGTATCCGTGAGATTGGGGCAGAGGATATTAAGGTTTCACACCGGTTATTGTATGGAACAGCGGCACTTGGGATGGTCTTATGTATGGCTGTGAGGATCAGTGTGGCGATTTGTTGGCTGTAGATTTGGAAAAGTCAAAAATGGTAGGTCAAAAGAAAGGGGAAATTTGATGAATCGGACAATTTACTTTGACAATGGCAGTACTTCATGGCCGAAAGCGCCGGGAGTAGCGGGAGCGATGGCGGAGCTTTTGGAGAATGGCGCGTTCAACATCAACCGTGGAAACTATTCAGGGGCTTACGAAGTGGAGAGTATCGTGCTGGAAACAAGGGAACAGCTTGCGAGGCTGTTTGGCTGGAAGGATTCAAGATATATGATATTTACTCCCAGTGTTACTTATTCATTGAATTATTTTATCAAGGGCTTTTTAAAGCCGGGAGATCATGTGCTTGTGAGCGGACTGGAGCATAATGCGGTTATGCGTCCGCTAGAGCAGATGAACAGCCGCGGGGTTTCTTATGATATCGTTCCGGTAGACGAAGAGGGAAATCTCGAGGCGGCAAGACTTGATGAACTGATAAAGCAGGATACGAAGGCGGTCATTGTAACCCACGCTTCCAACGTGTGCGGAACAGTTGTACCGATTCAGGAGATTGGAAAAATCTGTCGGGAGAGGGGGCTGTTTTTTGCAGTGGATACTGCCCAGAGCGCCGGGACTATTGAAGTGGATATGAAAGAGTGCGGCATTGACTTTCTTGCATTTACAGGGCATAAGGGACTTTTAGGACCTCAGGGAATCGGAGGATTTCTTATTTCCGAGAGGCTTGATAAGCAGATGGAGGCTTATATTGCAGGAGGAACGGGAAGCCAGTCGGATTCGCTTTTGCAGCCGGAGAGCCTTCCGGACAAGTATGAGAGCGGAACGATGAATCTTCCAGGGATCATTGGCCTTAATGCTGCTCTTGATTTTCTGGAAAAGACAGGAATGGACGTTATCCATGAAAAGAAGATGGGGCTTACGAAATATTTTCTTGAAAAAGTAAAAGAGATCCCGGAAGTACGTATTGTAGGGAGAAAAGATATCGAAGACCGTGTGGCGGTAGTGTCGCTGGATTTTCAGACTGTGGATAACGCGGTGGCGGCATTTGAACTGGAGCAGGAGTATGGGATCATGACAAGAGTAGGACTTCACTGTGCGCCGGTTGCCCATCAGTCGCTGCATACATTTCCGCAGGGAACGGTGAGATTTGCTTTTGGTATGGGAAATACAACGGAAGAGATTGACTGCTGTGTGGAAGGTATTGAGAAGATAGTAAAAAATACATAGATAATATCTATAAATAGATTGTTGTATAATAATTATCAATTAGCAAATGTAAGGAATCCATAGATTGTAAGCCGTAAAGATGTTACACTGAGTATAGATGTTTTACACAAAAAATGTTTTACTTAAGGAGGAAAAATTGGTATGGCTGACAATCACAAAATGTGGGAAGAGTTGGGGATGAATCTGGAGCTTCACGATCAGTTGTGTGAGGTGCTTCCACAGGCATTTGGAGATGTTTTTCTGTCACAGGAGAACAGACCCGATGGAATGGATTATTACAACATGGTCGTAGCGGATATTCACGGTATCCGGCCGGCAGAGCTGATTGAGCATCAGAAGAAGGGTGGGAAGGTATTCGGAACATTCTGCGTCTATGTTCCGGATGAGGTTATCTTCGCGGCTGATGCGATTGCGACGGGACTTTGTGGAGGTTCTCAATTCTGGGTTCCGGGCGGCGAGAAAGTTCTGCCGACGAATACATGTCCATTGATTAAGGCTTCTGTGGGAGCAAGGCTTGACCGTACTTGCCCGTTCTTCCGGATCGCAGATATGTACATCGGAGAGACAACCTGTGATGGCAAGAAGAAAGCATGGGAGATCCTTTCAGAGGATGTTCCGGTTCACGTAATGGATCTTCCGCAGATGAAGCGCGCGAAGGATGTAAATGCATGGGCAGAAGAAATCGAGACGCTTAAGGAGAAGGTAGAAGAATTTACCGGAAATACTGTGACGGCAGAGAAGCTTTCCGAAAGTATTAAGCTTATTAATGCTAAGAGAAAAGCCCTGTCCAGACTTTACGACTGCCGGAAGAATGAGACGCTGCCGATCAGCGGTACGGATGCGCTGGTTATCTCGCAGATTGCATTTTATGATGATCCTGCAAGATTTACCCAGATGACCAATAAGCTCTGTGACGAATTGGAGCAGAGAGTCAAAGACGGCATAAGTGTAGTTCCGGCTGGAACGAAGCGTATTATGCTGACAGGAACACCGCTTGCAATTCCAAACTGGAAGCTGCATAATATAGTAGAGACGAGTGGCGCAGTTGTTGTCTGTGAAGAGATGTGTACGGGGACGCGTTATTTTGAAAATTATGTGGACGAGAGCAAGAATACTGTTGAAGATCAGATTATGGCAATCGCAGAGCGTTATATGAATATCAACTGTGCATGTTTTACTCCGAATCATGCAAGAATTGATGATATCTTACGTCTGGCAAAGGAATATAAGGTTGACGGTATCATTGATGTGAATCTCAAGTTCTGTAATCTTTATGACACAGAAGGATATTTTGTAGAGCGCGCTATGAAAGAGGCGGGGATTCCGGTGCTTGGCATCGAGACAGATTATACAGACAGTGATGCACAGCAGCTCCGTACAAGAGTCAGCGCATTTGTAGAGATGTTGAATAATTAAGGAAGGCTATTATGGAGAAGATACAGCATTATGTGTTGTTTCCGAATCACGATAACGGGATGCGTCTTTATCACGAACTGAAAAAGCTGGGGGTTTGGGCAGTCATTGCCCCAACCCCCAGAAGTGCGAGTAAATGCTGCGGTATCTCTCTTATGATCAGAGAAGAGGATATAGGCGCGGTTCGGGATTGCGTGTCGGAGCATGGGATTGAGATTTTGAAGATTGCTGCGGTGGCGAAGGATCTGAACCCGCACAGGGATAGGTATTGTTGATGGGCGATCATCTGGCCGAAGACTGACGGAACATATGAATATGGGCTGATTCTTTATGATGGGGGAAATTCTTACCAAATAGAAACAGACCAGGATGGAAATGTCAGGAATAAAGAAGAGCAGGATATTATTGAAAATCATGCGGAAAATGTCCGAATATTACAGGAAAAGGCGAGAGGTATGTGGGAAGATGAATTATGTAGGGATTGATATTGGCTCCACGGCATCAAAAGTGGCGGTAATCGGGGAAAATGAGATGAAGTTTGTCCTGCCGACGGGATGGAGCAGCAAGGAGACGACGACGCTTATTCGGGAAAGGCTCCTTACGGACGGAGTGGATGTAGGAAAGGATGAAACGAAGGTGGCGGCCACTGGGTACGGCAGGATTGCCGTTGATTTTGCGGATTATGTCATCACGGAGATTACCTGCCACGCCAGAGGAGGCAGGGAGATGGCTGGGGATGAGTGCTCGATCATCGACGTGGGCGGTCAGGATACGAAGGTAATCTTAGTCTCCGAAGGCATGGTGCAGGATTTCCTTATGAATGATAAGTGTTCGGCGGGAACCGGAAAGTTTCTGGAGATTATGGCGAACCGCCTGGGAGTAACCCTTCAGGAACTTTTTAACATGGCGGCGGCGGGAACGGTACTGCCGATCAGCTCACTGTGTACCGTATTTGCAGAGTCCGAGGTCATCAACTATATCGGGGAAGGGAAAAACCGGGAGGATATTGCGGCGGGCGTGGTAGATTCGGTGGCGGCGAAGGTGGCACAGCTAAGCCAGAGGAAGAACCTGTCGGAGAAGGTGATTCTGACGGGAGGACTAAGCCACAGTGAGTATTTTACGAAGATATTGTCTGCAAAGGTGGGAAAGACGGTGGAACCGACGGCAGACGGGAGATATGCGGGGGCGCTTGGGGCGGCGCTTTTGGCGAAGGAGAAATCGGCACGGAAGTAAGAGGTGCCGGTTTTTCTTTGTATTTGGGGGATTGATGAACGCTTCAGTGTCGGTATAGTGGCAATCTAAGAAGCATCTATTGAGAAAGCGGTCATGGTGTGGTAGAATTACCTGCATAGGAGGTGTTTGGAATGAAAGTTTTAATGATTAACGGAAGTCCCCGCGCGGAGGGGAATACATATGTTGCCCTGCGGGAGATGGAGAAGATTTTTAAAGAGGAAGGTATCGAGACGGAGATTCTTCAGGTTGGAAATAAGGCTGTCAGGGGATGTATCGCCTGCGGTTCTTGTGCGAAGAATGGAAAATGCGTGTCTGACGATGCCGTGAATAAGGCTGCGCCTAAGTTTGCGGAGTGTGACGGGCTTGTGATCGCAAGTCCGGTGTATTATGCGTCGGCAAATGCGACACTGATCGCATTTCTTGACCGTCTGTTTTACAGCACGGGCTTTGACAAGACCATGAAGGTGGGAGCAAGTGTTGTGGCGGCAAGGAGAGGCGGGCTGTCGGCTACTTTTGACGAGCTGAACAAGTATTTTACGATTTCCGGTATGCCGGTGGCGTCAAGTCAGTATTGGAACAGCATCCACGGCAGGATGCCGGGAGAGGCGAAGGAAGACGGAGAAGGCCTGCAGACCATGCGTGTGCTGGCAAGGAATATGGCATTTCTCATGAAGAGTATCGCTCTTGGAAAGGAAAAATATGGGCTGCCCGAGAAGGAAGAGCGGGTGTCAACGCATTTTATCCGATAGGAGAGCTGGTATGAAGAAGAGAGGAGAGGGGGCTTGCCTGATGTGCGGCAAGCCTATTGTATATTATGAGAAGTCGAGGCGGATGGAGTGCGCCATGTGCCATCGGCAGTTTGAGTGCCATGCCGGGTGCGAGGACGGGCATTACGTGTGTGATGAGTGCCACGGGGCCAAGGGGATTGAAGTGCTTCTTGAGGGGTGTAAAAACAGTACCTCGAAAAATCCTGTGGAGATTATGCAGAGATTGATGGAGGATCCTTACATCTATATGCATGGGCCGGAGCATCATGTGATGGTGGGGGCGGCGCTTATTACGGCGTACTATAACAGCGGAGGATTTGCGGCGGACAAGGGAGCAAGAGATAAGACGACAGAAGATAGGGCATCGGCAGGAGATAAGAATGCCATGTATTCGGAGCGGGAAGTGTTTGGAACTGCGCTGGAGGAGATAAAGTCGCGGGGGAGCGAATACCCGGGCGGCTCCTGCGGGCTGTGGGGATGCTGTGGTGCCGCGGTGAGTGCGGGGATGTTTATGAGCATTGTCACGAAGGCAACGCCTCTTACGGGGAAATCCTGGGGACTTTCGAACCGGATGACTGCCGAGGCGTTAAAAGCCATCGGGGAGCTAGGCGGGCCGAGGTGCTGCAAGCGGAATTCTTTTACGGCGGCTGTTGCTGCGGTGAAATTCACGGCGGAGAATCTTGGAGTCCAAATGGAAGCGCCGGAAGAGATACGGTGTGGGTTCTCGGGGGAGAACCGGGAGTGTATCAGGAAGAAGTGTCCGTATTATGAGGGGTGTAAGTAGAGGATTTTGGAAATGTTTGGGATGTTGTGTAAATCTAGAGGGGGAAGTGCAGGGCTTTGAAGTGTCTAAATAAAAATATAAGATATGGCGGGAACAGGCGCAGCTATCTGGCGGCATATGATGTGGAGAATGACGCGGAAGTGTTCCGGCAGGAGGTTGTGGTGGATATTGTATCAGGAAGCGGCTTTTAGTTCTGAAATCTTTACCACTGAGATTCTCACGTTTCTTCAGATGTTTCATAAACTGAATCTGAAGGAGTGTGATCAAGATGTTTACGTGTGGCAATGAGAAACCGGCAGCTACCGCAAAGATAACGGGCAGCGAAAAATATAATACGATCAGCGGCAGGGTGGACTTTTACGATACATACGGAGGAACAATCGTCACTGCTAAGATACAGGGAATTCCAGAAGAACTTGGGAATCGTTTTTGGGGATTCCACATTCATGAAGGAAGTTCTTGTACGGGAAATGCAGATGATCTGTTCGCCGATGCGGGCCAGCATTATAATCCGGGGGGAAAACCCCACCCGGAACATGCAGGGGATCTGCCGCCGCTGCTTGGGAGTCATGGCAGGGCATGGATGATGGTTTATACGGATCGGTTTTATCCGGAAGATGTAATTGGAAAAACAGTGATCATCCATTCAGAACCAGACGATTTTCGTACCCAGCCCTCCGGTGATTCCGGGGAGAAGATAGCGTGTGGGAGAATAGAAGAATGGAGTGTGAGATAGGGGATGGCAGAGGCCATCCTTTTAAGTTTTTGCATGGAATCTTCTTGTAAGTATGACGTTTCAAAAGATTGACACAGGTTCCTTCGCTTGTTAAAATAAAAGTATAGCAAAATGCAGGGAGGAAAGATGAGATGTATCATTGCCATATTCGGTTTTATTTGACAGGACATCGTTGTAAATTATTTGAAATTATAAAGGAATTGCCTCCGCTTGATCATTTTACTCATGAATTTATGGAAGAAAGCAAGCCGTCAGAGGAGTCTGCGGCTATGGCAGATGTGATTCTGGCCAATTTGCAAGGGACAGACGTTAAGAAAGCAGTGTGTACACTCCTTTCGGGAAAAAGAAAGGAAGCGGAACTGATTCTTCTTGCGGATAGGGAACAGATAAGCAGCTTTTCAGAGAAATTGACAGAAATCAAGGATATATGGACACTTCCGATGTCGGATGAGGAGATGCGGTTTCGATTTATACGGTGGCAGGAAAATCAGAAGATGAATAAGGATTTCTGGCAGACCAGCCAGTATCTTGAGGCGACCATCAATCACGTTCCGAATCTCATTTGGTACAAGGATAAGAACGGGATCCATGAGAAGGTGAATGATAGCTTCTGCAGGACAGTTAACAAGACGAAAAACCAGGTGGAAGGACGCAGCCATGCATACATATGGGATGTGGAGCAAGATGATCCTGCCTGCATAGAATCTGAGCATGAGGTTATGCAGCGGAAGGAAACGTGCATATCTGAGGAAATCGTTAAGAGTGGGGATGGAACGAAGCTGCTCACTACATACAAGTCTCCGCTTTATGATCTGAACGGGGATGTGATGGGAACGGTTGGTGTTGCGATTGACGTGACGCAGGAGCGGGCTTATGAGCAGGAGATCATTGATAAGAATTACACGCTGGAAACGATTTTCACGACGATGGACTGCGGTGTTATGTGTCATACGATGGACGGAAGCCGTATCATCAGTATCAACCGTGCTGCGCTTAAGGTACTGGGGTATGAGTCGCAGGAAGAGCTTCTGGCAGACGGATTTGATATGGTGGCGGAGTCTGTTGTGGATGAAGACAAGCCGGTCTTGAGAAAGAAAATCAAGGAGCTTAAGAACGAGGGAGACAATATCAGCGTGGAGTACCGCGTGCGTCATAAAAACGGGGAAGTTCTGCATATCATGGGCAATGTGAAACTTATCAGGCAGAACGGAGAACTCGTCTATCAGCGGTTCCTTCTGGATTGTACAGTGCAGAAGCTGGAGCAGAAGAAGAACGAACGGCATCATATGGAATTGATCCATGCATTGAGTATTGAGTATAATCTTGTCTGTTTTTTTGAACTGGATACGGGAGCCGGGATGTCTCTTCGGTTATCGGATGAGAATTATCATATATTTGATTCTGTTTTCGGCGGGGAGATATCGCTGGAAGAGAATATGGGGCTTTACATACAAAAGTATGTCCATGAGGAAGATCGGGAGATGATGCGCAGAGCGTCTTCTAGAGAGAAGCTTCGGGCTGAATTAACAGAGAAGAGACAGTATTATGTTAATTACCGGGTTGTGAAGAACGGTGAGATAACGTACTTTCAAATGCGTGCAGTGCGAGCAGGACAATGGAAAGAAGGGCATGGTATTGTTTTGGGATTCCGCAGCGTGGATGAAGAAATCCGCAATGAGATGAAGAAGAAGGAGCTGTTAGAGGATGCGCTTTTGCAGGCAAACGAGGCAAATAAGGCAAAAAGTGTATTTCTTTCGAATATGTCGCACGATATTCGTACGCCGATGAATGCCATCGTCGGATTTACAACGCTTGCCATTTCGCACATCGGCAACACAGAGCAAGTGAAGGAATATTTAGGAAAGATCATGACTTCGGGAGAGCATCTTTTGAATCTGATCAACAATGTTCTTGATATGAGCCGGATCGAGAGCGGGAAGATGCACTTGGAGGAAAAACCGTGCTGCCTGCCGGATATGCTGCAGGGACTCCGCAATATCGTTCAGGCGGATGTTCATGCAAAGCAGCTGGAACTGTATATTGAAACGTCAGATATTGTTCATGAAGAAATTATCTGTGATAAACTGCGGCTTAATCAGGTTCTTCTTAACATTTTGAGTAATTCGGTTAAATATACGGATGCAGGCGGCAGTATCAGCATGAGGATCATCGAAGAAACCGGAGCGCCTGCGGGCCATGTCAGTTATGAATTCCACATCAAGGATACGGGGGTCGGTATGAGTGAAGAATTTGTCGCCCATATCTTTGAGCCGTTCGAGAGGGAAAAGAATACTACGATCAGCGGGATTCAAGGAACAGGACTTGGAATGGCAATCACGAAGAATATTGTGGACATGATGAACGGAGCGATTGAAGTGAGAAGCGAGCAAGGAGTAGGTACGGAATTTATTGTATCCTTTACGTTCCGGGTGAATGACGAAGGAGCAGAGCCGAAAGAAAAGGATTTTAGAGAAAAGAAAGATTTCCGTGCGGGACGGATTCTTCTTGCGGAGGATAATGAACTGAATCAGGAAATTGCTGCTGCAATTTTGGAAGATGCGGGATTTTCTGTGGAAATTGCGGGGAACGGGCAGATTGCCGTTGATATGTTGAAGGCAGCGGGTCCGAATTATTATCAGCTTGTGCTTATGGATGTACAGATGCCGGTGATGGACGGCTACAGTGCGACAAGGTTTATCCGTGGGCTGGATGATAAGAAGCTGTCGGCTATTCCGATTTTTGCTATGACAGCCAATGCTTTTGAAGAAGACAGGCGGGATGCCTTAAAGAGTGGCATGAACGGTCATATAGCAAAACCGATTGATATTGAAAAATTATTTGAAACTCTGAGTATGGTATTAGATTAGACAGAAATAGAACAACAGAAGGAAGGCGATATTATGCAGAAACAAGATTTTAACATGAATGCAGTCCATATGGTTCCTATGGATGAAATAGCAGGATTTGAGGTTAGACCGGGATTGTATGAACTAAATGGAGCTGTTGCGATTCCGGTAGGAGTGAATTTTACGATACATTCGCTGGGAGCTACTTCCTGCGAGTTGCTCTTGTTTCGGCGGATGGAGGATGAGCCGTATGCGATACTTAAATTTCCAGACCACTACCGGGTAGGGAATGTTTATTCTATGATCGTATTCGGGCTTCATATTACAGATTTTGAATATGCGTATCGGCTGGACGGTCCGTATGAACCCTCTAAGGGACTTTTGTTTGACAAAAATAATATTTTGCTGGATATTTATGCGAAGGCAGTTACCGGACAAAGTGTGTGGGGAACAAAGAATAAAAGCGGCAGTTTTTACAAGGCCAGAGTTGTTCAGGATAATTTTGACTGGGGAGTGGAGACTAATCCACTGATTCCGATGGAGGATCTGGTGATCTATGAGATGCATGTACGAGGATATACAAAGCATGAGTCTTCCGGTGTTTCCTGCCCGGGAACATTTTCCGGTATTATGGAAAAGATACCGTATTTAAAAGAGTTAGGCGTCAATGCAGTTGAATTAATGCCGGTATTTGAATTTGATGAGATGAAGGACTGCCGGGAGGTGGATGGAAAGCAGCTTTTAGATTATTGGGGTTACAATACGGTAAGCTTTTTCGCTCCTAATACCAGTTATGCTGGAAGTGTGGAATATAATAGAGAAGGAAACGAATTGAAAAATCTTATCAAGACACTGCATGAGAATGGAATTGAGTGTTTCCTTGATGTGGTATTTAATCACACAGCAGAGGGGGACGACAGGGGACCAAGTTTTTCTTTCAAGGGATTCGATAATAATGTGTACTATATGCTGACGCCGGACGGATATTATTATAATTTCAGCGGATGCGGCAATACATTGAACTGTAACCATCCTGTAGTGCGGCAGATGATATTGGAATGCCTGCGTTATTGGACTACATTTTACCATGTGGATGGGTTCCGGTTTGATCTTGCAAGTATTCTCGGACGCAATCAGGATGGCACACCTATGAATAATCCGCCGCTTTTACAGAGTCTTGCCTTTGATCCGCTCCTTGGAAATGTAAAATTGATCGCTGAGGCATGGGATGCAGGCGGACTTTATCAGGTGGGAAGTTTTCCGGCATGGAGCCGCTGGACAGAATGGAACGGGAAGTACAGGGACGATATGCGTGACTACCTGAAGGGCGATTTTGGTATGGCTTCTGTTGCTGCCCAGAGAATCACAGGATCCCGGGATTTATACGATCCGAGTATTAGGGGAAATAACGCATCTGTCAATTTCCTGAATTGCCATGATGGTTTCACATTGTGGGATATGTATTCTTACAGCAGAAAACACAATGAGGCCAACGGCTGGTACAATGTAGACGGAAGTGATGATAACCGGAGCTGGAATTGTGGCTTTGAGGGAGAGACAGATGATGCAGAGATTCTTGCCCTTCGCCGGAGACTGGCCAAAAATGCGGTGACGGTTCTTCTTATGAGCCGCGGAATACCGATGTTCCTTGCGGGTGATGAATTCTTGAATACCCAATACGGCAATAATAATGCATACTGTCAGGATAATGAAGTGTCATGGCTCAATTGGGATTTTCTTGAGAGGAACAGAGCGCATTTTGATTATATGAAGCATATGATCAAGCTGCGTAAAGAACACGACGTAGTGCGCAAATATTCCGGAGGATGTTCTTTAGGACTACCGGAGATGCAGGTTTCCGGTCCGGATGACAGGACGAAAGTTTTGTGCGTAATCTATGCGGGACGGAATCAGGATGATTCGGGAGATGATATCGTCTGTCTTGCAATCAATACGTTCTGGGAAGAGCAGGCCTGTTTCCTGCCAGAGCTGCCGCTGCAGTTAAAGTGGAAGTTTGAGGCGGATACATCAGGGTGGTATCTGCCGGATAATATACCGGGAGCGGGACAAAAGCTGTCACCGGAAGGGAACCAGTTCAAGATGGGACCGCGTTCCGTTGCTGTGCTGACGGTAGTGAAGTGATATCAGATAAGCTATCATTTGATCTGTTTAACTATAAGACAGAGTTCATATCATCAGGGAGCGGTGCACAAAATTCCATGTGTTTTCCCGTAATGGGATGAGGGAAAGAAAGTCTGTGCGAATGGAGCGCCTGTCTGCCTATATATTTCATGTCAGGATTGTAGAGGTAATCACCGATCAGCGGATAACCGAGATGCTTCATGTGAATACGTATCTGATGGGTGCGTCCAGTCTCAAGGCACAGAGATACCAGACTGTGGCCATTCTCATATTTTAAAAGATTATAGTGTGTAACTGCATGTTCGCCATGTTCGAAGTCAATCGTCCGCTCGATGATCGTGCCGGGCTTTCTTGCGAGAGGGGCATTGATCGTCCCCGATTCCGGCGATACCTTTCCTCTTGAAATCGCCAGATATTCCCGTAGTATCTGATGGCGGCAGGTCATAGCAGATAGGACGCTGCCGCTGACGAGATGTTTGGCGACAACTGTAAGGCCGGAGGTATCCCGGTCTAAGCGGTTGCAGCAGCGGAAGATAAAAGGTTTTCCCTGCTTGCGGTAGTACCATGCAAGACCGTTCGCAAGGGAACAGGTATAGTTGTTCATGGAAGGGTGTATGGGCAGGCCGGCAGGTTTATTGATGACGATAATATCTTCATCTTCGTATACAATGTTAAGAGGAATCTCAGAAGGAGGTATCTTTTCAGAGCATGCTGTCTCTTGAATCTGTACACACAGACAATCTCCGGCAGACACGGTGTCGCGCATATAATAGTGGTTTCCGTTTACCAGAATACTTTTTGGCATGCGTTTGATCAGGGCAATATTTTGGGAGGAGTAGCCGCGTCTTTTTAAAAACTGTTCAATTCTAAGTCCTTCCTCTTCTTTTGTTATGTGATAAATAATTGTCCGGTTCATTGAAATTCTCCTGTGATTTCCATATGATGGTTATTATATCGGATTATAGATGAATCGTCCAGCGTGATTCATATATTTTAGCTGGAATCAGAATAGAGAAAATTGCTGGAAACGGGGCAAATGGTAAAAGGAAAGGATTGTTATGCAGGGATTAAGTACACTGTGCTATATAGAAAGAGACGGAAAATATCTTATGCTTCACCGGACGGTGAAGGAGAAGGATGTGAATAAGGATAAATGGATCGGAGTGGGAGGCCACTTTGAGGCGAATGAGAGTCCGGAGGAATGCCTTTTGCGAGAAGTAAGGGAGGAGACAGGATATATCCTCACTTCTTATCAGTATCGGGGAATCGTAACTTTTGTATCGGGAAATGGTGTGACAGAATATATGTCTTTATTCACAGCAGCTGGTTTCGTGGGAGAACAGGCTGTGTGTGATGAAGGAGAGCTTGAATGGGTGGACATTGATAAGATTGAGAGCCTTAATATCTGGGAGGGAGATAAGATATTCCTGCGTCTGCTGCGGGAGAGAGAAAGTTTTTTTTCGTTGAAGCTTGTATATGACGGACATGATAGATTAGTTTCTGCGGCTTTGGATGGAAAGTTAATGGATATATAGAGAAAAACTATAAATATAAAAATACATATATATTTTTAATTATACGGTTAAATATAGAGATGATATAATAAAATAATAGTATGAAGATTGGATATAAATAATGAAAAATAAAAAAATACGGATATTTTTAGGATTTGCTGTCTTGATACTGGTTTTGAATCATATATTTGGCTGGTCGTCATATGTTGGGAATCTGGATAATCTAAAAATTCTTGAAAATATGTTAGAGAAGAACCTTGTTTTAGCAATGCTGATCTATGTCTGCATTACGATTGTCGGATGTGTGGTACTGGCTCTTCCGGGAGTGACATTTGCTATTGCAGCGGGTTTGTTGTTCGGTCCTGTGCTTGGGACGATCTGCTGCTCTGTGGCGACGGTAATTGGGGCTATGCTTGCATTTATTGTGGGGCGTTTTTTCTTGAAGGACAGTATAAAACCGATGGTAATGAAGAATAAATATTTAAAAAAGTGGCTTTTTGACGAGACAGGGACGAATGAGATAGTTGTCCTTATGATTACAAGGCTGGTTCCGGTGTTTCCTTATAATCTGCAGAATTTTGCCTATGGGATAACAGATATTCGATTTAGTACGTATTCGGTCTATTCTTTTATCTTTATGCTTCCTGGAACTGCTATGTATACAGTAGGTACCGCAGGTTTTGCTGGTAAAGAGAATCGGATCCTGTATATTGGGGTAGCGCTTGCTATTGCGGTAATTGTTATAGGTGGAGGTGCATTTTTAAATAAACGTTATATAAAAGAGGAACAAGGAAAAGATGACGAAGTGTAGGTTCAGAACTGCAGATGTGTCAAAATGTGTGCATTGCCATATCTGTCAGAAAAATTGTGTGTTTCTAGCTAAATATGGAATTGATATCGGTGATACGGACAGATTAAATGAACTGGCATATCATTGTTTTTTATGCGGACGCTGCAGCGAGGTCTGTCCGGTGGGGATTGACGGACGGCAGGTAGTAATGGACATGCGCCGTGTTCAGGTTAAGCAGGATGACGGTGTGTTTGTAAATAAAAAGTATAAAAGGACGATTTCTGAGAAGGAAGACTATCAATACAGAAATTATAAGCATATTACGGAGAAGAGCATACTGTTTCCGGGCTGCAATTTTCCATCAGTTTATCCAAAGACAACAAAAAAGTTGGCGGAGCTTTTGCAGGAAGCGGCGGGAATAGGAATTATCTATGAGTGCTGCGGAAAGCCCATTGCAGATATCGGAATGAAAGAAAAGGAAGGAAAGATCGTTCAGGGGATTGAAGAGCGGCTTTTAACGGCGAATGTGACGGAAGTCATTACTTTATGCCCAAATTGTTATGAATATCTGAAAAAAAATATTTCTATAGAGGTAGTAAATATATATGAAAAACTAAGAGAACTAGAACTTGGGGACAAAATATCCGGAGGAGAACTTTTGTTTCGGCCTTGTCCGGACAGGGAAAAAAAGGAATGGCTGTCGGATATTGAGTATTTTATGGAGAGCAGTTGCAGTCTTATAGAAAATATTCAGTGTTGTGGTCTTGGCGGAAACGGGGGAGTGTTGGAACCGGAGCTTGCGAAGGGATTTGCTGTGGAATTGAAGGATATTTCTGGAATCATATACACTTATTGCGGATCCTGCTCAGGAAACTTGACACGCAATGGATGTAAGCAGGTGCGGCACGTCCTGCCTGAGATACTTGGAACTCATGAGAAGCCGGATACAATAAAATCACTCATTAATCGAATGAAGACAAAATATCTGTAGTTAGAAAGGGATACATGAAAACAAGAGCGCTGATAATTTTTACCCGGATTCCAGTGCCGGGTGAGACAAAGACAAGATTAATGCCTTACCTCGCGCCTGAGCAGTGTGCGAAACTTCATGCTTGTATCCTGAAAGATATAGCTGCGATGTGCAGGAAAGCAGAGGCAGATATATATATTTGCCATACTCCTGAACATAAAAGCGGTATTCTTCGTCGGATATTCGGAGAGTGCGCAGGATATTTTACGCAGGAGGGAGAGGGGCTTGGGCAGAGGATGTACCGGGCTATTGAGCAGGTGCTGGCGATAGGATACAGCTCCTGCGTCTTGATCGGGACGGATGTGCCGCAGGTGCAGCACAGGGATATCTATCGGGCATTTGATATATTAGAGAGAAAGGATATTGTGTTTGGACCTACTGCCGACGGCGGATATTACCTTGTAGGTATGAAAAAGGCAAGAAAAGAGGTCTTTGAGAAACAGACATACGGGAATGGGAGTGTTCTTGATAATGCACTTCGCAGTCTGGAGGATAGAAAACTGTCGGTGGGATTAGGAAAAGAGCATCATGATATAGATACGAGAGAGGATATCGAATATTTTCGGGACAGGATGAGGTCAGATAAGTCTCTTCAAAAGACAGAGACAGCAAAGTATTTGATGCGGACAAGAAAGATATCTATAATCGTACCAATTTATAATGAAGAAAAGACAATTGGGAGATTACTTGAGAGTCTTAGAGAGATAAAGGAGCGATGTGAGATCATTCTGGTTGACGGAGGAAGTACGGATAAGACACTGGAATATATAAGTTCTGATTTTAGATTGCTCCATTCAGAAAAAGGAAGGGCAAGGCAGATGAATCTGGGGGCGGAAGAAAGTACAGGGGATGTCTTGTTTTTCCTGCACTGTGACAGTGAGCTGCCTGAACGTCCGTTAGAGCAGATCCGCTGTGTTATGAAGGATTATAGAGTGGGATGTTTTGGGATTGCGTTTCACTCAAGAAATTTTTTTATGTTTACCTGCCGCGTCATATCTAATCACCGGATTAAGGATCGGAATGTTGTGTTTGGCGATCAGGGAATTTTTATTGACCGAGAGCTGTTTTTTGATATGGGTATGTTCCCGGAACTGCCGGTGATGGAGGATTATCAGTTCTCATTGAACTTAAAGAAACGTGGGGAAAAGATTGGAATCACAAAAAAACGGATCTATACGTCTGACAGAAGATTCCCTCCGGGAACATTCAAGAAATTGCGCGAGATGTGGAAGATGAACCGGCTCCGCAAGAAATACCGGGACGGCGTGGATATTAACGCGCTCGCTGACATGTACGCAGATGTAAGATAGACAGATCATGGATCGCAAAGTTATAAAAAATATAAAAGCGAAAAACAGAAAGTAAAGAAAAGGAAAACGGTGGATGAACAGAATTGAGGGATTAGATAAGTATATAAAGCTTCCATCTTACCGGAATGCGATGGAACTGCCCCATGAGGTTTGTGAGGAATACAGACTTTTGGCACAGGGGGAATATAATATTAATTATATTTTTACCCATCCAGTCAGCGGAAAGGAGTTTCTGCTGCGTGTAAACTGCGGAAGCCAGATGCATCTTGAAGACCAGATTGAATATGAATATCATGCGTTGAAGCTTTTGCAGGATTCGGGAAGAACACCGAGAGTTTTTTATGTGGATGGCAGTCTTGAAAATCTGAAGCACGGGGTACTCGTTATGGAATATCTTCCAGGCGTAAGCCTTGATTACCATAAGGACATGACGCTTGCTGCTCAGTGCCTTGCGGATATTCATAGCGTTCCGGTGTCGGCAGAAGAAGGGCTTTTGTGTCCTGAAAATCCTCTGAAAGCAATACTGGAAGAATGTGAAGAGATGGTAAAGGTATATATGGATTCGCCCCTTGGCAGTGATGAGACGAAAAGAAAAATCCGTAGTCTTATGGAACGGGGATGGGAGAGACTTGAGCAGTTTGACAATCAGAAGGATTACCAGTGCTGTATCAACACAGAGCTTAACTCTACCAATTTTCTGATCGGCGGGGAAGGTGAGAGAAATTATCTGATTGATTGGGAAAAGCCTCTTTACGGAGATCCAGCACAGGATTTAGGGCATTTTCTGGCCCCTACGACTACCTTCTGGAAGACAGATGTGATACTTGATCCTAAAGAAACAAAAAAGTTTCTGGATGAATATATTAAGGCTGTAAATGGAAGATTTTCTACAGTCGGTTTAAAGGAAAGAGTATATACATACATTCCGATTACCTGTTTAAGAGGGGTGACGTGGTGTGCAATGGCATGGGTTGAATATCAGCAGCCGGATAAACTGATATTTAATGAATCTACATACAAAAAGCTTAAAGCCTATCTGTCACATGATTTTTTGGGAATGCTATCTAAATACTATTTTATGAGAGGTTAAAGGGTAATGGATAAGAAGAAAAAAAACTGGATGGGAAAGGCAGCGGTGACGGCCGCTGCAATAGCAGCGATTTTAGCATATTATTTTATTCCGTCTGTGAATCAGACGATGAATACCATATTGTCAGCATTTGCAAGTGGGGATTTTACGGTAGTAAGGGCTTTCGTGGAGTCGTATGGTGCGTATGCGGCGGCAGTCTCTTTTTTGCTGATGATCTTACAATCAATCGCAGCTCCGCTTCCGGCATTTCTTCTTACCTTTGCTAATGCGAATCTGTTTGGTTGGTGGAAGGGTGCGATTCTTTCATGGTCAAGTGCTATGGCTGGTGCGGCAGTCTGTTTTTATATTGCAAGAATTCTGGGAAGAGATGTTGCCGAAAAGCTTACAAGTAAAGCAGGGCTTAAGCAGATTGATGAATTCTTTGAGAGACACGGGAAGATGAGTATTTTGATTGCAAGACTCTTGCCATTTATGTCTTTTGACATTGTAAGCTATGCGGCGGGGCTTACGTCTATATCTTTTGGCAGTTTTTTATTCGCTACAGGAATTGGACAGCTCCCGGCTACCATTATCTATTCCTATGTGGGAAGTATGCTGACAGGAGGGGCAAAGTTGTTTGTGACAGGTCTTCTTCTCTTGTTTGCAATATCAGCTTTGATTGTTTTAATGAAACAACTATATAAAGAAAACAAAAAAGGGAGGACAAACAAATGAGTACATATTATAATCCAGAGGATTTGGCGAAGTTTGGAACAATGGGAGAGGAAGCTCCGCAGCTTTGGGATAATTTCATGCAATATTACGGAGCAGTATTTGCGGAGGGCGCTCTGACAGCAAGAGAGAAATCTTTGATTGCTCTGGCAGTAGCGACGGCAGTTCAGTGTCCGTACTGTATTGACTCTTATACTCAGGATTGTCTGTCTAAGGGTGTGGATGAAGAACAGATGACAGAAGCGATACATGTTGCTGCGGCGATCAAAGGTGGAGCTGCGCTGGTTCATGGTGTGCAGATGAAAAATATAGTAAAGAAACTGGAGCTTTAAATATGGATGTAAGAGAAGAATTTAAAAAAATAACACAGATTCCAGAGTTTGAATCACAAGTGGAGGATAAGGCATTACTGGAAACGGATAAAATGTCTGTGCTTCAGATCAATGTGGGAAGGCTCTGTAATCTGGCATGTAAGCACTGTCATGTGGAGGCGGGTCCGAACCGTACAGAAGTGATGGAAAAGGATGTGCTTGAGGCTTGCCTTAAGGTTTACACGGAATGGGGATTTGATACGATAGATATCACAGGCGGAGCACCGGAGATGAACCCGAATTTCCGCTGGTTTGTAAAAGAAGCGGTTAAGGTATGTAAAAATGTGATGGTACGGTCTAATCTTACAATTATGCTGGAGGATGGATATGAGGATTTGCCGGAATTTTATGCGGAAAATAAGGTGGCTGTCATCTGTTCGCTTCCGCATTACCGGGCAAAAAATTCCAACAAGCAGCGTGGAGAAGGAACTTTTGAAAAATCTATAGAAGTTTTGAAAAAGCTGAATGAATTAGGGTATGGTAAAGATCCAGAGCTAGTGCTTAATTTGGTATTTAATCCGGGAGGAGCATTTTTCCCGCCGGAGCAGTCGGCCATGGAAAAGGAATATAAAGAGCATCTGGGCAGTGAATATGGCATAGTATTTAATAACTTATTTACCATTACGAATAATCCGATCGGCAGATTCGGCGCGTTTCTTATGAGAAGCGGCAATATGGAAGGGTATCTCACAAAGCTTTATGGAGCCTTTAATCCGGGAGCATTGCCGGGCATGATGTGCAGAAGCCAGTTATCTGTAGGATGGGACGGAAAGCTTTATGACTGTGATTTTAATCAGGCGGTGGATATGCCGGTCATAACGGGAGAGAATATTAAAGATCTGCCCGGAAAACCGTATAAGAAAAGAAAAATCTGTTTTGACAAACATTGCTACGCTTGTACGGCAGGACAAGGTTCAAGCTGTGGTGGAAGCACGGCGTAATGATTTATAAAATACATAGCTTAACAGTATAAAAAGGAGAAGGATATGGAAAGAAAACAGATTACAGAGGAATTTATAAAAGGCTATGATTGTTCACAGGTAGTGTTAAGGCACTTTGCGGATAAGCTTGGGATCAGCGAAGATGAAGCAAATCGTGTGGCAGCAGGCTTTGGCGGCGGGATGATGCTTGGCTCGGTCTGCGGAGCCTATACAGGCGCTTTGATGGCATTGGGTTTGAAATATGGTCATAGTGATCCTGACAGCCTTATGCGGCAAAAGGATATTATGCTTGCAAAGATGGAGCAGCTTAAAGAAAAGTTTACGGAGGAGTTCGGCACGGTAGAGTGCAAAGAACTGATCGGGTATGACCTGTCCGTTCCGGAAGAGCTTAAAAGCGCTCTTGACAGCGGAAAATTACTTGATTATTGTCCGGGGCTTGTAGATAAGGTGATTCAGATGACAGAAGAAATTCTCGGCAAAGAAGCATAGAATCGGCTTAAGCTGTGAAGTGGATAATGAGGACGGTAATGGGGAATAAGGTTATGAAAAACAGTATAAAGAATTTCGGGATGTATATAGGAGCAATCTTGCTTGCGGCCTCTCTTTTGGAGGGCTGCGGTAATAAGGGAGTGCCGGAGGAAGAGCTGGTGTCAAAGGATTCTTTTGAGGGCCAATATCTTGTGACGGCCGATTATGTAAAGGAACATGCGGGTGACGAGAACGTCATTCTGGTAGATTGCCGGGGTGCAGACAAGGCAAAAAGGGAAACGCTGGAAGGAGCCATTGCCACAACATGGCAGGAAATCGGAACCTGCAGTGAAAGCTATGGTGCCGCGGGCGACGAAGGCTGGGGAAAGATTCCAGAGCCTTCTGAACTTTCAGAAAAGCTTGGCGAGCTTGGTATGGATAAGAATAAAGAGCTGATTCTCTTAGGAGAGACTCTTAACGGCTGGGGAGATGACGCAAGAGTTTTGTGGGAGCTTGCGGCTGCTGGATATACGGAGGTCAAGATGGTGGACGGTGGGTATAGCGCTGCAAAGGAGGCAGGCGTACCGACTCAGAAAGGTGCATCCGATCCAGAACCAGTGGAGGTGGTCATTGATTCCATTGACAAAACCCATGTTATGGAGACAGAAGAGCTGATGAATAATTATGATGCGTATAAAATTATAGACGTACGTACAGAGGATGAGTACAAGGGTGCTGTAAAGTATGATGAAGCACAGGGCGGTCATCTTCCGGGGGCAGTCTTTCTGCCTTACACGGACCTGTTCCGGGAGAATGGGAGTCTTCGGTCAAAGGCTGATGTTGAAAAGATGATGGAGGATGCGGGGATATCTAAAGGTGATAAAATTGTGGCCTACTGTACAGGAGGAATCCGCTCTGCGTATATGCAGCTTGTGCTTGAGATGGCGGGGTATGAGAACACGTGGAATTATGACCAGTCGTTCTGGAGATGGGCAGTTGTAGGTGAGGTGGAAAAATAGTCGGAACATATATTGAAAATAAAAATAATACTGATGGATATATTTGAATAAACGATTAGACGCTAATTGTATAATAAAATATAATATTATTGGTAAAAACTATTATAAAAACCAAGGAGGATACGAGTATGAAAAGGAAAGCAGTGATCATGCTTATGTTGGCCGCTGTTTTAACATTTGGCGGTTGTGGAAAGAGTGAAGAGGCTCCATCAGGGGATGAGCCGAAGGAAGAGACGGCATCAGAGGAAAAAACCTCAGAGGAATCTGCATCAGGCGAGGCTTCCGAAGAAGATGTACTGGCTTATATTACGGATACAGATGAAAATACGGTTCTTGTAGATGCCAGAGTTGCAGACGCTTATCAGGGGTGGGCGCTTGATGGAGCAGAGAAGGGCGGTCATTTTGAGAATGCCGTCAATATTTCCGCACAGTGGTTAGATTGTGAGTATGAGTCAAACGAGAAGGAGAATAAGACCCGTGAGGAGTCTATACAGAAGGAACTGGATGCGAATGCAATGACCGCTGAAAAATCTTACATTATCTATGATACCAATGGAAAGGATGCGGCTGCTGTAAAGGGATACCTTGAGAAAAACGGCTATAAGAATATTTCTACTTTTAATGCAGCAGATCTTATCAATTCCGGTTCCCAGACACTTGTGAGCTATGCAAATTATAATATGTATATGCCTGCTGAGATTGTAAAGAATATTGCTGACCATGTGGTAGACGGCGCAGAGCTTGGGGATCAGGCGGCAGATATCGTTAAGGATGCTCCTATCGTGCTGCTTGACGTATCATGGGGTGATGAGACGAATAATGAAGAGACGGGATCCGGGTATGAAGATGGACATGTTCCGGGAACGGTCCATGTGAATACAGACGAGTATGAAACTCCGAAGGTATATGTAGAAGAGAAGGATGAGGACTACAGAAGCGAATGGCGTCTGATTCCCGATGAAGAGCTGATCGCGCTTGCAGAGGCAAAGGGCGTAACAAAGGACAGCTGCGTTGTCATTGTAGGTTATGAGCCTATGGCAACGACACGTATGGCGATCATCCTAAAATATCTTGGCTGTGAAAATGTTCATGTAATGAGCGAGGGGCTGGTAGGATGGAATGCAAAAGGTTATGAGATGCAGAGTGGTATCATCAAGCCGGAAAAGGTAAGCTTTGGAGCGGACAAGCCGCAGAATCCTGACTTGATTGATACGATTGACGAGGCTGAGGATAAGCTTGCGAATGATTCCAATTTCCAGCTTATCGATACTCGTACGATTGAAGAATGGAACGGTGAGGATTCGGGGTACAGCTATCATGACCTGATGGGAAGGATTGATGGAACGATCCATTCTGAATCTGGAATCGGGTACTCCAGCTCTATGTATTATTACAGAAATCCGGACAAGTCTATGAGAAGTAAGGAAATCTTAGAGGCTATGTGGAAAGATCAGGGAATCGATACAGGTAAGCATATGTCATTCTTCTGCGGCAGCGGTTGGAGAGCGGCGGAAGAAGCATGGGACGCTATGATGATCGGATATGCCGATGTGTCTCTTTACAGTGACGGATGGATTGGATGGAGTAATGAAGGCCATCCATATATTGACAAAGATGGAAAGACAGTTCATTATGATAAAGAGCAGAACAAAGTAGTTCCTGTGGAATAAATAAACGAAATGGGTTTATGAAGGAGAACGGAGTTTCCGCTCTCCTTTTTGTAATTTCAGAAAGACGGTTATGATTCTGGGAGATAATCAACATTTAAATGCATGAGGGATGAAAAAGGCCATGGAAGATAGACGAAAAATTGCGGACGGAAAAGAGATATGGGTGATAAAGGCAGGGTTTCCAAATGATCCGGTGAAAAGGCTCTGGTCGGAATATGCGTTTTCCAATTCACTGAAAAAATATCTGGAAAGGCTGGGCGTTTGTGTTTTCATAGAATCTTATGATGAGTGGTATGGGAACGATACGGCAGACGTTGTTGTAGTGCTCAGAGGACATAAGGAGTATTTCCCTGTCAGAAAAAATAAGGACTGTGTCCATATTATGTGGAATTTAAGCCATCCTTCTACAATCACTGATGAGGAATATAATTCTTATGACATGGTTTGTATTGGTTCTGAAATCTACGCTGAAAAGATAAAAAGACGGCTTAAGGTCCCGGTCAGGATACTTCCTGTGTGCGCAGATACGGAGATATTTTTTCCGGATTCGGAGGAAAAAGAAGAAAAAGAGTATGACTGGGTGTTTGTGGGAAACTCCCGGTATGTGAAACGAAAAAGTGTGGTATGGTCTATCACTCACAACATCCCTTTGAAAATTTGGGGCGCAAACTGGGAAAAGGTTCTTCCTGAGAGTGCAAAATACGTTGTGGCAGAAAATATTCCCAATGATGAGCTTCCGAAGCTTTACAGGAATGCAAAGGTTACCGTCGATGACCATTATGAGGATATGGCACTATATGGGTTTGTCAACACCCGAATTATAGAAGCTGTCGCCTGCGGCCTGCCTGTAATCTCCGATTACTCGGAAGGCATATACAAGATGTTTGGGGATGCAGTGTTATCTTATCGCAATGAAAAAGAATTCGTGGAGCAGACAAATAAAATTTTTGATGATTACGCTTCAGTAAAGAAAAAGACAAGGGAATTATGGCCGGTTATTCAGAAAGAATATTCATTTGAAGCGCGGGCAAGACAGTTGAAGATATTCAGTGAGGAAATCAAAGAATACGGAAATAGATGCAGGAAGCTTGCAGCCTCATTCTCAGGACATAATACAACGGAACATGTGATTCGCACAGTATGCGAAAGGAGTTCTGGCCTGATACCTAAAGTGTCTGTGATCATTCCGGTATATAATGCTGTTAAATATCTTGAGAAGTGCCTGGACAGCGTGCTTAGACAGACATTGAAAGAAATCGAAATAATCTGTATAGACGACGGTTCGGAGGATTCTTCCCTGAAACTGTTAAAAGAATATGCGGATAAGGATGACAGGATTTCGGTCTATGCGCAAAAGAACTGTGGTCTTGCGGAGACGAGAAACAGAGGGCTGGGAAAAGCGCAGGGAGAATATATAGCGTTTCTTGACAGTGATGACTGGTTAGAACTGCAGGCGCTGGAAAGATTGTACGAGGCAAGCCGTAAGAGACAATTAGATATTCTGGTTTTTAATGGGGATACAGTTTATGACAATGATAAAGTCAGAGAAGAACATCCAGAATTTCAGAATTACTATCATAGAAAGGGGAAATATCCTGAAAAATGTGCCGGTTATAAAATGCTTGCTGGAATGCGAAAAGAAAAGGAGTACAGAACCAGTGCTGGAATGCAGATGTTCAGACGACAATTTCTTGAGAATACACGAACTTCATTTTGCAGAGGAATTCTTCATGAAGATAATGACTTTACGTTCCGGTCGTATCTGTCGGCGGAAAATGTGGGATATATGCCGGAGAACTTTTATAAAAGACGGGTTCATAAGGATTCCATTATGACGAAAGCGGCGGAGTGTTCGGGGCTGCGGCATGTTTATGGTTATTTCAAGGCATTTCTGAATATGCGTTCATTTCTGGCAGACGGAGAGCTGTACAGAGACTTTGATGCTGAGACATGGGAAGCCGTTATGGATATCCTTGAGGGGACGCTGTACAATGTAAGAAAATATTTCAGTAATCTGACGTGGCAGGAGCAGTGCGCGTTTGATATGTTGGATAAGAGTGATGCGCTGGATTTCAGATTCTATGTGCAGCCCGGTTTTAACAGTTTTTCCGCACTGGGAAAGGCACAGAAGGAAAAAAGCGAGTTAAACCGTAAGCTGCAGAACACATATGCCGAAAAATCCGAGATTAACCGCAAGCTTCAGATCACTTACAAAGAAAAATACGACAGAGGCTTGGAAATCAAATACTTGAATAAAGAATTGGCCTCAATTAAAAAATCCAAAACTTACCGTCTTGCCCGGATTATAGGATTCCCGGTAAGGACGGTTCGAAAGATCATGAAAAAGCTGCAGGAGTAGGAGAAAATACATGACAAAAGTATCAATCGTAATCCCCATATACAATGTACAGGATTATCTCAAAGAATGTATGGAGAGCGTTATAGGGCAGACTCTGGAAAGCATGGAAATCATCTGTGTGAATGATGGTTCCACAGATCAGTCTCTTGATATCATAAAAAGCTTTCAGGCGCAGGATAATAGAATCGTATTGCTTGACCAGAAAAACCGTGGGTATGGATACGCCGTGAATCGGGGGATCAGTACGGCCAAAGGCAAGTATGTCGGAATTGTGGAGCCGGATGATTATATTGCTCTTGATATGTATCTAAAGCTTTATGAGAAAGCTGAAAAATATAAGCTTGATTTTGTGAAAGCGGATTTTTACAGGTTTACAACAGGGGAAGACGGGGAGCGGGAATTTTATTATAACCATCTTTCGCCAAAGCCGCAGGATTATAATAAAGTCTTCAATCCTAGTAAAAATCCGGAAACGCTGCGGTATATCATGAATACATGGAGCGGTATCTACAGACGGGATTTTTTAGAAAAGTATCAGATCCGGCACAATGAGACGCCGGGAGCTTCTTTTCAGGACAATGGGTTCTGGATTCAGACATTTGTCTATGGCGGACGGGCGATGATCATAGATAAGCCTTATTACAGAAACCGTCGGGATAATCCGGGTTCTTCGGTTAACAGCAGGGAGAAGGTCTATTGTATCAATATAGAATATGACCATATCCGGAGCATGCTGATAAAGAAACCGGAAGTGTGGGAGCGTTTCAAATATATGTATTGGTTTAAAAAATACCATAATTATATGGGGACATTATGGAGGATCGGAGACGAATACAGGGAAGAATACGTCCATAGATTCAGTAGAGAGCTAAAGCGCGGGATGGCGCTTGGAGAGATTAAGAAGGAGGTATTTTCTGAAACGGCGTGGAACCATATCCAAAGTATGACGGAAAATCCGGAAAAATATTATTTTGGCCGGGTATACTCTAAAAGTGTGGACGAAAAAGTATTTGCGCGTATCAACGAACTGGAAATACAGAATCAAAAGCTGAAAAATGAGATTGCACAGATTCGCCGTTCAAAATCATTTCGGCTCGGAAGGCTGCTTTTAAGCCTGCCGATAAAATTAAAGAAAATAGCTGGAGGACGGAAGGGTTGAAAAATGAAAAACAAAAGACAGAAGATTTGAAAGTGTCTGTGATCGTTCCTGTCTATAATGGGGAAAAGCATCTGGAACAGTGTATGGACAGTATCACCGGGCAGACGTTAAGGGAAATAGAGATCATCTGCGTGGACGACGGCTCGGCGGACAGGTCTCTTGAGATTCTTGAAAGATATGCGAAGAAGGATGAAAGAGTAAGAGTGATATGCCAGAAAAATGCAGGCGCCGGCGCGGCAAGAAATACTGGGTTAGCGCAGGCAGAGGGCGAATATCTTTCGTTTTTGGATGCGGATGATTTCTTTGAGCAGGATATGCTTGAACGGGCATACAGGAAAGCGAAAGAACAGAACGCCCAGATCCTTGTATTTGGTTCCGATCAATACAGAGAAGATTTGGGAGAATTTCATCAGGTAAGCTGGACTATCAGGAAACAGGCGTTGCCGCCATACCGCCCTATGAATTACCAGACATTTACGGAAAATGTATTCAAGGTTTTTGTAGGATGGACATGGGATAAACTGTTTGAGAGAGCATTTGTTCAAAAATACCATCTTAAATTTCAGGAACAACGAACATCCAATGATCTTTTGTTCGTCTTTACAGCGATTGTGCTGGCAGAGCGAATCGAGACAGAAGAAAAAATATTGGCGCATCAGCGCAGAGGCAACCCGGAATCACTTTCCAATACAAGAGAACAATCATGGCAATGTTTTTATAAAGCGCTGACGGCTTTTCGGGAAAATCTGGTAAGATATGGTCTGTATTATGAACTGGAACAAGACTTTATTAATTACGCGCTTCATTTTTCCTTATGGAATCTGAACACCATACAAGGAGAGAAAAAGAAAGAGTTGTATAAGATGTTAAAGAAACGGTGGTTCCGGGAACTTGGGATCACAGGGCACAAGAAGGAATATTTTTATGATAAAACGGAATATGAGCAGTATCGAAAGATGATACGCTTTTTGTAACGAGGCTGGCAAAGTTTTACCAGCGAAGGAAGAATTCACGGAAGTGCAATGTTCACTTATATATTAACGTCAAAAGAAAGTGTGGAATGGATGAAAAAGAACGACAAAAAATACAATAAAATATCTGTAGTGATACCCGTCTACAATGCAGGAAAATATATAGGTCAGATGCTGGAATCTGTTATTGAACAGAGTTTTAAGGAGATAGAGGTTATCTGTGTGAATGACGGCTCCGTGGATAATTCCTGTGATATTATTAAAAGCTATATGAAGCGGGATTCAAGAATTATCCTGTTAGAGCAGTCGAATCTGAATGCCGGCGCGGCAAGGAACAGAGGACTGTTGAGGGCGAAGGGGAAATATATTGTTTTCTGGGATGCAGACGATAAGTTCGACAGAAAAGCATTAGAACTTATGTATTTGAAAATGCAGAAAAAGCAGGCGGATATCTGTGTGTGCGGAGTATGTGAATTCACGAATGACAGTAAAGTGTATGAAACAGACGGTTATTTAAAAACAGCGTTGATCCCGCATAAAGATCCGTTTAATAAATATGATATACATGAAGCGCTCTTCAGTTTTGCGTCGAATGTTGTCTGGAATAAGATGTTTAACCGAAAATTTCTTATGGATCATAATCTGCGGTTTCAGGAGATACGTCAGGGGAATGATACGGCATTTGTGATGAAAGCGTTATATCTGGCGGATAGGATTACCATTGCTGAAAAGTATCTTGCATTTTACAGGATGAATCATGCAGATAGTCTTACAGGAAAATCTTCTGAGACAATCTTCTGTCCGTACCAGTCTTATATATGCGCGTTACAGGAGCTTGAAAAAGAGCCGGATTTTCCGTATGTTAAAAAGAGCTTTTGCAATAAGGCGGCAAAAGGAATGTTTCGGGCGTTAAATATACAGACATCATTTGAGGCGTATAAAGAGCTATACCAATTTCTTCAAGAAGAAGGTCTTTCTAATCTTGGATTGTCACAGTGCCGGAAAGAGGATATGGAAGAAGAGTGGATGTATACGGATTTAGAACTGATAAAGACAATTTCAGCGGAAGAATTTTTATTTTATAAGGCTAATGAAAGGAGACTGGACAGGGATCAGCTGAAATACACGCTGAGAAGAGTGCGCAGGAGACTTGCGCTGCTCTTATCGCTGAATCAACGGTTTAAGGACATCAAAAGATTTGTGGGGAAGTGATAAGGATGAAGATTACAATTATCGGCGCCGGATATGTGGGATTGTCTTTGGCGGTATTGCTGTCCCAGACGCAAGAGGTAACGGTTGTAGATACTGATTCTTCAAAAGTAGAGCTTATTATTCAGAGACGGCTGGCGATTGCGGACTCAGGCGATTGCTAATTTTTGCAAAATGGGATATACTAAGTTCAGTATCAGTTGACAGGGCGAGCCGAGCTTGCCCTGATATTTACAGAATGAAAGGAAGATAGATATGAGTGTATTACATTTGACGAAGGACAATTTTAATGAGGAAGTGCTTGATTCAAAAGTTCCGGTATTGGTAGATTTCTGGGCTGCATGGTGCGGGCCGTGTCAGATGATCGGTCCGGTGATTGAGGAGATAGCAGAGGAGATCACAGACGCCAGAATCTGCAAAGTAGATGTGGATGCTGAGCCGGAGCTTGCAAGAAAATATAAAGTATTGTCGATCCCTACGTTGATGGTGTTTAAGGACGGAGAACTGGCAAGGCGTGAAAGTGGCGCGAAGTCGAAGGAAGAGATATTGGAGATGTTAAAATAAAGAGCTGCCTCTGAGATTTTTTCATTGATTTTTCCGCATGCCAATATTATAATGATATCGGGAGAAATATTTTAAACCCAGCAATTTTATAATAAAAGAAATATGAGTTATAATTTATAAGGCAAGACTTCGCGGAGGTGATGAGATTGATAGGCGGTATTTATGCAACAGGCATTTATTATAACAATTATCAGTATAGAAATGCAGCGCCCAGTGCAGCAGCTCAGGCTGGTCAGGTGGAGACGGCAGGAAAAGCAGAGCAGACACAGGCAGCAGGCAGGACGGGCAGTGTTGTTGCGGTAACCCGTGCAGCGAATCCGGGTGTGCCGGTAGAACCAGTAGATCCGGTTCCGGCTGTGTCGAATGAGACTAGCAGCGGAATTGGACGTATGCTTCCATTTATGCGCAAGGGAGCCGATCCGGTTGAGATGGCAGTTCGTATGCGTATACAGCAGTATGATCCGACACAGGAAGGTAAGCAGGCTGTACAGGGAGAACAGGCGGCGCAGGGCAATCAGGCTGTATTACAAGGCGTAAAGCCGGGAGTTGAAAGTGAGCAGGCCGTAGCAGGATGGAAAGGCAACGAGTCGGGGATAGAAGGCGTCATGAAGGCTGCCAAGGAAGGCGAATGCCAGACTTGTGAACAGCGCAAGTATCAGGATGGATCCGATGATCCGGGAGTATCTTTTAAGACGGCAGCTCATATCGCGCCGGAGCAGGCGGCTTCGGCTGTGAAAGGGCATGAGATGGAGCATGTCGTGAGAGAACAAGCGAAGGCGGAGAGAGAAGACCGTAAGGTCGTAAGTCAGAATGTGACTATTCACACAGACATTTGCCCGGAGTGCGGTAAGGTATATGTGTCTGGCGGCACAACCAGAACAGTGACAGCGGCGGATACGCAGCAGAAGCAGATGGAGCAGACAGGGAATGAACAGTATAAGCCATTCTTTGCAGTTGCATAATTAATAATACGATATTTATTAGCGGCATTAGCAAATGAGCTGATGCCGTTTGCTGTTTTAACAATGATGAATCAAAGTCAGATATTCTTCGTGATTTTTTTAATGTCGTATGCTTGCACGGAAGAGGAGAGACGACGATATGAACAGGTATTACCTCGCCCCGTTAGAGGGAATTACAACTTACATATTCCGCAATGCGTACCATAGGTATTTTTATCCTATGGACAAATATTTCACACCCTTTTTAGTGCCTCACAGCAAAAAAGGGTTTAGTGCAAAGGAAAAAAGAGAGATTCTGCCGGAAAATAATGAAGGGCTGTATCTGGTTCCGCAGATCATGAGCAATCATGCCGACGAATGCCTGAAAACAATCGAAAAGCTTCGGGTGTACGGATACAAAGAGGTTAATCTGAATATGGGTTGTCCGTCAAAAACAGTTGTATCGAAAGGGAGAGGGGCAGGTTTTCTTGCATTTCCAGAGGAGCTTGATTATTTTCTTGACGAGGTGTTTGAAGGAATCAGTAATACTGATGTGAAACTTTCTATAAAAACCCGTCTTGGAAGGGATGAGCCGGAGGAATTTTTTCGTATTCTGGAGATTTATAATCAGTATCCTCTTGAGGAACTTATCATTCACCCGAGGGTGCAGAAGGATTTTTACAAGAATATGCCGAACTTAGAGATGTTTGCTTACGGTGCGGAGAACAGTAAAAGCCGGGTATGCTATAACGGGGAGATTTTCAGTGCAGAAAAGTATGAAGAGATTGAGCGCAGTTTTCCGGATGTTCATACATTTATGCTGGGGAGGGGGATTCTTGAGAGGCCTGACCTTTTAGGACAGATCAGGCGGAGAGAGAGGAAGAGTGAGGAAGGCGAAGAGGGATTTTTGGATATCGAAAAGCTTAGGCGGTTTCATGATCGGCTTTATGAGGATTATCGGGCGCTTGGCATGGGAGATAAGAATGTCCTGTTCAAGATGAAGGAAATCTGGTGCTATCTTGGGAAATCCTTTCCGGAAAAGGAAAAGGTACTGAAGAAAATCCGTAAGGCAGAACGGCTGGAAAAGTATGAAGCGGCGGTGGAGGAATTGCTATAAATTGCTTTACTTTTCCTATACCATGAAATATAATAAAAAAGATTCTTTTGGAAGGAGATTAATGTTATGGAAGATGCAAAAAAGAAAGTGTATGAAGCGTTGGACAAGATGAAGATAAAATATGAGGTAGTAGAGCATGAGCCGGTATATACGATGGAGGACATGGACAGGCTCGGGCTTACGAAGAAGGGAACTCTGTGCAAGAATCTTTTCCTGCGAGACTCTAAGGGTAAGAGACATTTCCTTGTGACGGCAGATGAGCATACGAAGATAGATCTGAAGTCTCTCAGTAAAAAACTTGGAGCCGGTAATTTAAGCTTTGCATCTGAGGAGAGACTGGAAAAATATCTGGGGCTGAAACAGGGCAGCGTCACACCTTTCGGTCTTATGAATGATACAGACCATGCAGTAGAGTTTTTTATTGACAAAAGTTTAAGTAAGTGTAAGAGCCTGGGAATTCATCCTCTTGATAATACGGCAACTGTATTTTTATCCTACAAGGATTTGGACAAATTTCTCTGGGGGCTGGATGTGGATGTCATCCCGGTGAGGCTATAATCTGTCGACAGATATAAATTAATTTATACTTTTTTAATTGCATGTTGTGGTAACAGGAAGTACAATGGAGTATGTGATAAGTGAATACGAAATGTGAGGAGTACTATGGAACAACAGCAATATCATTATACGATGAACTCCGGTCCTGTTAAAAAGCCGGAGAACCGCTTTCTTCGCATCTGGGGGCCTGTGCTTGTCAAGTGGGGGATCGGTATGGGAGTGTCCATGCTGGCGATGATGCTTTTTGAAAGTTTTACGATCTTGAAAAAAAGCGGTGTGGATATAAAAGCGGTGCAAAATATGTCGCAAGTGTGGGATGTTATCTACCAAAATATGCTGGATATGTCTAAATCAGCAGAATTAGCAACAGAGGCGGCAGAGGAAATGCTGAAATATACAACGCCTCTGGAAGGGATTACTGCGTTTTTGACAATTCCGATTCTGATGGTTATGTTCCACAAAGATACGATCCGAGAGAAGATTGCAGGATTTGTGCCCAACAAGAAGGCAGCTCTCTGGAAATATGGTGCTATTTTTATTATGACGGTGGCTATGACATTAGGGCTTAACAATCTGATCGAAATCGGCGGGCTTATGTCGGCAAGCGAGGGATATGAGGATGCCATGAATAATCTGTATGCGGCATCTCTTCCTCTGCAGATATTGTGTCTTGGGATTTTGATCCCGATTTGCGAGGAATTGGTCTTTCGCGGATTGATGTTTCGAAGGCTGCGGCAGGGTAATTCTTTTTTGGCGGCGGCGCTCTATTCATCCGTGGTGTTTGGGTTTTTACATGCAAACATGGTGCAAATGTTATACGGCTTTATACTCGGCCTTACCTTCTGTTATCTATATGAGAAATACGGGTCGGTGAAAGCTCCGGTGTTTGCCCATATAGCGTCCAATATTCTGTCGGTATTGCTGACAGAGATGAAGGCTATGGAGTGGATGGCAGAGAAACCGTTGCGAATAGGTATGATCACTGTCATATGTGCCAGCGCAGCTTCAACTATGTATATACTGATTCAGAGAATTGAAGAGAAACCAGACGAAACAGAAAAGAAAGAGCAGAATGAGAATCTGGCGGCTATGTAAGCTGTCAGATTTTTTTGTTAAAAATACAAAATAATCAAATAATCTGACAATTTTAAGAAAAGTAATTGTTTACAAATGAGTAAAAAAGTAGTATAGTAATTTCGTAAAGATACTGATAAAGAGAATACGGAGCAATCCGTAGTATCATTGCATTAGGAACAGAAAGGATATTGGATATGAGTGAGCGCGAAATGAGGCGCCGCTGTGGACTTTATCGTCCGGAATTAGAGCATGACAATTGCGGAATCGGCGCGATTGTGAATGTCAAGGGTAAGAGAACCCATGATACAGTGGCGAATGCCTTGAAGATTGTTGAAAATTTAGAACACAGAGCTGGCAAAGATGCCGAAGGTGAGACTGGAGACGGTGTTGGAATTTTATTACAGATTTCTCACAGATTCTTCTCTAAGGTCTGTAAACCTCTCGGCATCTTTTTGGGTTCGGAGAGAGATTACGGCGTGGGTATGTTTTTCTTCCCGCAGGATGAGCTTAAGAGAAATCAGGCGAAGAAGATTTTTGAAGTCATCGTAAAGAAGGAAGGGATGAAGTTCCTCGGCTGGAGGGAGGTTCCGGTTAAAGCAGAAGTGCTTGGAAGCCGTGCAGTGGAATGTATGCCTTGTATTATGCAGGGATTTATTGAGAGACCGGACAGAATAGAGAAAGGAATTGATTTTGACCGGAGATTGTATGTGGTGCGTCGTATCTTTGAACAGAGCAGCGACGATACTTATGTGGCATCCCTCTCAAGCCGGACAATTGCTTATAAGGGGATGTTTTTAGTAGGGCAGCTTCGTTCTTTCTTTGAGGATCTGCAGAGCCCGGATTACGATTCTGCCATTGCACTTGTTCATTCCCGGTTCAGTACCAACACGAACCCAAGCTGGGAGAGAGCACATCCGAATCGGTTTATCGTACATAATGGGGAAATCAATACGATCCGCGGAAATGCAGATAAGATGCAGGCGAGAGAAGAGAATATGGAGTCTAAATATCTGAAGGGTGAGCTTCATAAAGTTCTTCCTGCAATCAATATCTCAGGTTCTGATTCGGCAATGCTTGACAATGCCATTGAATTCATGGTTATGAGCGGTATGGATCTTCCGCTGGCAGTGATGATCGCTATACCGGAGCCGTGGGCGAATACAAAGAATCTGTCACAGAAGAAGAAAGATTTTTATCAATATTATGCGACGATGATGGAGCCGTGGGACGGACCTGCCTCCATACTGTTCAGCGATGGCGATTGCATGGGAGCGGTACTTGACAGAAATGGACTTCGTCCTTCCAGATATTATATCACGGATGATGATACCTTGATACTTTCATCCGAGGTGGGGGTGCTGGATATCGATCCGTCAAAGATTGTAGTGAAGGAACGGCTTCATCCAGGAAAAATGCTGCTTGTGGATACTGTTAAGGGAAAAGTCATTGATGATGAGGGACTGAAAGAAATCTACGCAAATCGTCAGCCTTACGGCGAATGGCTGGACAGCAACCTGTTAGAGCTAAAGAATTTAAAAATCCCGAATAAGAGAGTTCCGTCCTATTCAAAGGAGGAATGTAAGAGACTGCAGAAAGCATTTGGCTATTCTTATGAAGAGGTGAAATCTTCCATATTAAATATGGCGTTAAATGGAAATGAGGGAACAGCAGCTATGGGAATTGATGCGCCTCTGGCGGTTCTTTCCGGTGAGCATCAGAACCTGTTCGGCTATTTCAAACAATTATTTGCACAGGTTACGAATCCTCCGATTGATGCGATCCGTGAGGAGATTGTCACTTCTGCTACAGTTTATATCGGTGAAGACGGGAACCTTCTGGAAGAAAGAGCTGAAAACTGTAAGATGCTGAAAGTTGACAACCCGATTCTTACGAATACGGATCTGTTGAAGATTAAGAATATGAAAGCGGAAGGATTCCAAGTTGCAGAGATCCCAATCGTTTATTATAAAAATTCAGGTCTTGAGAAGGCGATTGATTATCTGTTTGTAGAGGTTGATCGTGCTATAAGGAGCGGAGCGAATATTCTTATCCTTTCTGACAGAGGCGTGGATGAATATCATGTTGCGATGCCGTCATTACTGGCGCTGTCAGGATTGCAGCAGCATCTTGTGCGCACGAAGAAGAGAACTTCTGTTGCAATTATTCTGGAAACCGGAGAGCCGAGAGAGGTACATCACTTTGCAACGCTTCTGGGCTATGGCGCCTGTGCAGTGAATCCGTATCTTGCTCATGAGACGATCCGACAGCTGATTGACACCAATATGCTTCACAAGGATTTTTATGCTGCAGTTGATGATTATAATCGTGCAGTTCTTGGCGGAATCGTAAAGATTGCTTCTAAGATGGGGATTTCTACCATCCAGTCTTATCAGGGAGCGAAGATATTCGAGGCGATTGGGCTTAAGGAAGCATTTATACAAAGATATTTTACCGATACGGTAAGCTGTGTGGGCGGAATCGGAATTGAGGAAATCGCCGAGGACTATGTGGCGAGACATTCTGAGGCCTTTGACCCATTAGGGTTGGAGGTTGACCTTTCTCTTAACAGTGTGGGGCAGCATAAGTCGAAGAGCGGCGGAGAGAGACATCTATATAATCCGCAGACGATTCATATGCTCCAACAGGCAACGAGGCGGGGGGATTATGAACTGTTCAAGCAGTATACAAAGATGGTGAATGAAGAGGGAGCACATATTAACCTGAGAGGTCAGCTTGATTTCAATTATCCGAAGAAAGGAGTCCCGATTGAGGAGGTTGAAAGCGTAGATTCTATTGTAACAAGGTTTAAGACGGGCGCTATGTCCTATGGTTCTATCTCCAAAGAGGCTCATGAGACGCTGGCAATAGCAATGAATCAACTGCATGGGAAATCCAACAGCGGGGAAGGCGGGGAAGAGATTGACCGGCTTGACAGTAACCGTTGTTCAGCGATTAAGCAGGTCGCGTCGGGACGTTTTGGCGTGACGTCAAGATACCTTGTGAGTGCCAAAGAGATTCAGATTAAGATGGCACAGGGAGCAAAGCCCGGTGAAGGCGGGCATCTTCCGGGCGGAAAAGTGTATCCGTGGATTGCGAAGACAAGACATTCGACACCGGGAGTGAGCCTGATCTCACCGCCGCCGCATCATGATATTTATTCTATAGAGGATTTGGCACAGCTTATCTACGATTGTAAAAATGCCAATAAAAATGCAAGGATTTCTGTAAAGCTGGTATCGGAAGCAGGCGTAGGAACAGTGGCCGCAGGCGTGGCAAAGGCAGGCGCCGGGTTGATTCTGATCTCCGGATATGATGGGGGAACAGGCGCTGCTCCGAAGAGCTCTATCCACAATGCGGGTCTTCCATGGGAGCTTGGGCTTGCGGAGACCCACCAGACGCTGATTCAGAATGGTCTGAGAGAACGGGTAAGGATTGAGACGGACGGTAAGCTTATGAGTGGGCGAGATGTGGCAATTGCCGCTATTCTGGGGGCTGAAGAATTCGGATTTGCGACGGCGCCTCTTGTTACTATGGGCTGTGTGATGATGCGTGTATGCAACTTGGATACCTGTCCTGTGGGCGTGGCTACCCAGAATCCGAAGCTCCGCAGGAGATTTACAGGGAAGCCGGAGTACGTAGTGAACTTTATGCGGTTTATTGCACAGAATTTAAGAGAATATATGGCGGACCTTGGTGTACGGACTATCGATGAATTGGTGGGAAGGACAGAACTTCTGAAAGTGAAGGATGCGCCTCTTTCTGAACGTGCGGCGACTCTGGACTTATCCCAGATCTTGTACAACCCGTATGAGGGGACGAAGACGCCGATGATATTTAATCCGAAAAAGGTATTCGATTTTGAACTTGAGAAGACGTTGGATGAGAAAGTTCTTGTTAAGAAACTTCTACCGGCGCTTGATAAGAATCAGAAGAGAAGCATTGAGGTAGATGTAAGTAATATAAATCGGACATTCGGCACGATTTTTGGTTCTGAGATTACAAAGAGGTATCCGGAAGGGCTTGAGGATGACAGTTACGTAGTAAAATGCAAAGGTGCAGGCGGGCAGTCTTTCGGCGCGTTTATTCCAAAAGGTCTGACGCTTGAACTTATAGGAGACAGCAACGATTACTTCGGCAAGGGATTGTCCGGCGGGAAACTGATCGTCTATCCGCCGAGAGGTGTAAAGTACAAACATGATGAGAACATCATCATTGGAAATGTAGCGCTCTACGGAGCCACCAGTGGTAAGGCATTCATCAACGGCGTCGCAGGCGAGCGGTTTGCAGTCCGCAATTCCGGTGCAGCCGCGGTAGTAGAAGGTGTCGGTGATCATGGATGTGAATATATGACAGGCGGGCGCGTGGTGATACTTGGCAGAACCGGGAAGAACTTTGCGGCAGGAATGAGCGGAGGAGTTGCCTATGTGCTGGATATGGACAGCAGCCTTTACCAGAATGTGAATAAACAGATGGTGCTGATTCAGAAAGTGACTTCTAAGTATGATGTCAATGAACTGAAAGGTATGATTGAGGAGCATGTAGCTTATACCAATTCAGAAGTTGGAAAGAAGATTTTAGAACGTTTTACCGATTACCTGCCAAAGTTTAAAAAGATCATTCCGGTTGATTACGAGAAGATGATGACAAGAATCCTTCAGATGGAAGAACAGGGCATGAGCAGTGAACAGGCGAAGATTGAAGCATTTTATGAGATTAAAGAAGGAAAGCTTTAGGGGGTGAGTGAGATGGGAAAACCGACAGGATTTATAGATTATGAAAGACAGGATAAATGTGCGGAGACGCCGAAGTCAAGAATCAGGCACTTTCAGGAATTTCACATACCTCTCTCCAAAGAAGAGCAGGAGCGTCAGGGCGCCCGTTGCATGTCCTGCGGCGTGCCGTTCTGTCAGTCAGGGCAGATGATCATGGGTATGGCAAGCGGATGTCCCTTGCACAATCTTGTGCCGGAGTGGAATGATTTGATCTATCATGGTAACTGGGAGGAAGCATATCTCCGGCTTAAAAAGACCAATAATTTCCCGGAATTTACATCAAGGGTGTGCCCAGCTCTCTGTGAGGCGGCCTGTACCTGCGGCCTAAACGGAGATGCGGTATCTACCAAGGCCAATGAGTATGGGATTATTGAAAATGCTTATGAGAAGGGCTATGCTGCCGCGAAGACGGTGAAGGTGCGTACTGGTAAGAAGGTCGCAGTCATTGGTTCGGGACCGAGCGGTCTTGCAGCAGCGGACCTTCTGAATCGGAGAGGGCACAGTGTGACTGTATTCGAGCGGGAAGATAAGGCGGGCGGCCTTCTGCGTTACGGAATCCCCAATATGAAGCTGGAAAAGCAAATCATTGACCGTAAGATCAAGATTATGGAGGAAGAAGGAATTACCTTTGAGACAAGCTGCAACGTGGGGAAGGAAAAAAAGGTTGCTTCTATTATAAAAGAGTTCGACCGGGTAATCTTATGCTGCGGTGCGTCGAAGCCAAGAGATATCAATGCCGTGGGGAGAGATGCGAAAGGTATTTACTTCGCAGTGGATTTCTTAAAATCTACTACAAAGGCTCTATGGGCGAATGATATGAAATTGAAGGACGGCGCTTACATTTCCGCAAAGGGGAAAAAAGTGATGGTCATTGGCGGCGGAGATACGGGAAATGATTGTGTGGGCACTTCCATGCGGCATGGTGCGAAATCCGTGCTTCAGCTTGAGATGATGCCGAAAGCACCGGATGAAAGAACCGAGATGAATCCGTGGCCGGAGTGGCCGAGAGTATGCAAGACTGATTATGGTCAGGAAGAGGCGGCGGCTGTGTTCGGATCCGATCCGAGAGTGTATCAGACGACGGTAAAGGAATTTCACAAGGATAAGAATAATCATGTCTGCAAGGCGACGCTTGTAAAACTCGAACCGAAAAAAGATGAGAAAACCGGACGCATGATGATGGCGGAGATTGCCGGAAGCGAGTATACGGTGGATGTTGATCTCGTTTTAATTGCGGCGGGATTCCTTGGAAGCGAAGAGTATGTAACAGAAGCTTTCGGCGTGTCGGTGAACGCACGAACCAATGTAGCAACGCCGGAAGGAGAGTATCGTACAAATGTCAGGAATGTATTCACCGCGGGAGATATGCATCGGGGACAGTCGCTTGTTGTATGGGCAATCAGGGAAGGGCGCGAAGCTGCAAGAGAGGTAGATGTCAGTCTGATGGGGTATACGAATCTGGATATACAGTAATTTGCAATTATTCAAAAGCAGCCAGTTCACATGAAACTGGCTGCTCAACGTAGAGTGTATCTATAATGTTACCGATTATTTTGCAACTGTAAATGTTACGATTACATGCTTTCCTATTTCCGGCATTTTATCAGAAGGACCAAATGTGATTTTTTCCTGATACTGATACGCTGCATTGCTTGTAATACCTGCCGGACAGCTTTCAAGACACATAACGCATCCGGTAGCTAATTTCTGGTTCACATCGATATTTCCGCCAAACCGCATCTCCATCTTGCGTTCTTCAGAAGCTGTAAACAAATCTGCAAATGAACAGTTTTCTGTACCAATCTCAACATTTACATCTAAAGTTGTTCCCTCAATCGTACCGTCTGCGTCATCAAGTGCGATGTTGTTGCCGTCTTTGGCTTTCAGTTGTTTCAGAGCATCATAAAAATCTTTTGTGGAAGCTGGTGTTGTAAATAATGTTTTATCAGCATTTCCGCCCTTTTCATTCACAATTGCATGGATGGTGGATTCGGAATATCCTGTGGAAATTGCGTTCATGGAAATCTTGCCTGCAGCTTCATCAACAACCATTGATGTATCGTCTACTGTAAAGACAAAGGTAACTTCTGTCCCTTTTTCTGGCATCGCATCAGAAGGTAAAAAGTCCATTTTCTCGCAGAATTCATATGCTGCGTCGCTGGAAATACCTGCCGGGCAGCTCTCTGTACAGAGCAGGCAGCCGGTAGCCAGCTCCTGATTGACTGCGATATTTCCGCCGAATCTGGCATCCATATCCCTTTTTTCTGATGCGGTGATCAGATCATAACAATCATATTCCTGATTACCAATTACGATTTTAACATCAAGCCCGCTTCCGAGAATCGTTCCGGACTTTGCGTCCAAAGAAATGTTATTGCCCGGAACAGCATTTAACTTAAGCAGAGCGTCATAAAAATCCTGTGTAGTTACATCAGTTGTAAAAAAGGACTGCGCTGCATTGCTGCCGTCTTGACTTACCAGTACATGAATAGATGACTCGGCCTGACCGGTAGCAACAGCCGGAACAGTAATCGTTTTTGCTGTTTCATCTATGGCAAAAGATTTTGCATCCGATTCTGTGCCGGTTTCTTCGAGCTTTTCGGTCTCTTCGGTTTCTGCCGGTGTTGTGTTTGTATTGTCCTTCTGGTCCGTTCCGCTGCATCCGATAAGTCCCAATGTCAAGGTGAATGCGAGTATTAATACTAGTTTCTTCATAACTTCCTCCTGTAAATGTAGATGATTTTTCGGGAATTCCTAATTCTGAATCGTGTTTCATACATCAATACATCAATATATATTGATGTATTGATATTAATCCAAATTAATAAAAAAATCCAATAGATAATTATGATATGTATATAACATGATGTAAGGGTCAAAAGAGTTGACAAACAACGCCATAACCCTCCATATAGTACCTTGAAAATTTCACACAACCGTTTTAAAGCCGCTTGCTTTGTATACTTAGGCAACAGTCAGGCTGTCTGTTCCTTAACCATTACGTTAATATCGGATTTTGCGCATAGTGTCCCCTGCCCTTTCTGTAAGAGAAGAGCTTCCTGAAGTTCAATGCTCCGATTTTACAGCCAAAGAAGAACCTGCCCCGCAATAATCCTCTGACCGGCATCCTGTCTGCACGGTACAGCCGTCTGAGGATGGAT
>VIQU02000116.1 GCA_010206225.2 Lachnospiraceae bacterium MD308
CGCAGCTCCCGTTCTGAAGGAAGCTTTGCGAACACCGGATCAGAACTGCTTTCCGTCTGCGTGGCCTTTCCCTGAATCTTTCGAATCCAATAGCTTAGGGTGGATTGAGGCACCTCATTCTGCTGGCACCAGTCTTTGCGGGATAAACCGCTTTCTTGGAACGTATGGATCCGGTCTGCCCAAAGCGCAGCTTTTGAGATTATATTATCATTCGTATTAATTAGTATCACCTCCATCATTTGAAATTATCTTATCAAAAATGGAAGGGAATTTGTAGATACGGATTATTACCTACTTACGTTTATTTAGTCATAAAAAATGCCGGACAAAGCAAAACCAACACTCTGTCCAGCATTTTATTCTCTTATTGGCTATCTTTATTCCTGCGATAATACCATTCCCATTTATACATCTGACTTAACTTTTGACTATATAACTCATCCGTTATCGGTAATATGAGAGAATCTAATGCACCCAATGCCAATACTTCAAACTGATCCAAAATAGAACCATTCTCTAAAAGTGCGAGAATTGGACATGTGCTTCTACAATTCACATCCAAAATTGTCTTAAATTCCTTAGTAATCACCCTGCAGTCGTCAAATCCAATAATTATAATATCATATGGCAATATTTCCTTGTCTTTAACTTCTTCAAATGACAATATGTTTAATCTTTTTGCTCCTGCTATTACTTTTTGAGTTTGAAATTTAATAGATTCACTACTACTTACTAACAAAATATCCATTAACCTTAATCCTCTCCATCTTGTTCTTAAGATTCCCTAAAAACATAGAAAAAATAATAGCACTTAAAGTATATGTTATTGTATTTAAAAATTGCAGTAATTTCAAACTATACAGTAATATTACTATCCCTGATATTATTCCCATAATCCATCTAACTCTTTTTAAAAAGACCTTTTTTTCTATTTCATCCACAAAGCGATTTTCATTTTCTACAGGCTTTAAGATAAATAAAAAACACAGTTCACATATAGACAAATCAAGTGACATTCTCAGGGATAATGAACTATTTTTTACTGCCAATAAAATTATTAAAAACACTACACATGAGCAAATACAACAACTCTTGAAACTATTCATATGTAATCCACCAACATAAGATCTAACCGAAAAAAAAATCAAAAATACAACAATAAATTCTGCCACCATTCCCATATACAATGATATAAAAAAACAAATCATTATACAGACAAATAGTTCCATTCCAGTCAATAATCCATATCTGCAAATTTCATATTTTTTATTATCAATAGTTCCGTTTTCAAGCAAATAATTTGTAATTTTCCTTGCAATGCTGTCCATGTTACTGTTTGTGCAAATATCTTAAGTCATCTGGCATTTCTGGTTGATGAAAAATACATACACATCTACTATTTGCTGCCAAAAAACTAAATGCCATTGCTAAACTCGCAATCATATTAGAGTGTTTCTTAATAAATAATTTCATATTAATCATATTTTTACCTCTTTTCTTTTTTATTAAGAATAGCACTAAATATTCAAAATCAAATTATCATGTAATTTTTACGATGTTTCTTGTAACTTTTTCAGCAATAACTCAATTTATGAATATTCTAATCACTCAACGCCGACTATCCAATTAAGAATATACCTGCATTCTCGCCGACATTGAGCCATCTTGATTTTGTGTATGTACATTTGTGAGGTTGGAAACCCTTTTATCACATCAGCGGTGTGATAAGAAACTTTAGCAAGAATTCTTGGCAAACTGATTTTCTCTAGGAAAGATATCCTAGTGCTCCAGCACCTGAGACTTACATATCTCCAGATTCATAAGATTCTTTGTAAAAAGAACGGGTTACAGCCCTTAGGATAATCTTTCAAAAAGAAAGGTTCCGAATGCGAAAACAGAATAGTAGCCTCTAAGCAGAATATTTGAATGTCCTGTCAAAAATGCAATCCGTCCATTTACAGTTGGCCGGAAAGATTAGATGATCTGTGATTCTCTTGCCGGAGCTGATGCCAGTGCAGTGTTCTACACAATGATTAAGATAGCAAAGGCAAATGATTTAAATACCTATAAATATCTGACATACCTCTTATCACAGCGACTAAACGATAAAATGTCAGATGAACAGCTGGAACAGCTTGCCCCATGGAGCGAGGCTACGAAAGCGAACTGTCAAAACTAAAATAGAGTAAAACGCTTACATCTATCATTTTGGTGCAAGCATAATTCATGAGTAACGTTGCAATATTTTGCGCTTACAAAGTAAATAAAATCAATGTAATAAAATGGATTATGTATGGCAGGAACAGCTTTGAGAACTATTAAAAGTCAAAGCACTGTTTCATGTACTTTTCACAGTGAATTCAGCTAACACCGAAAAGAGCCTAACTGACATTTACAAAGAACAGGAGCTAGAACCAACGATTGTATACAACATAACCAAGACAGTATTTTTAAACAGCCTCAAGCTATATATCCATATGACCTATCCATCGGAATGGTAGTGTAAATTAATTTGTGTTTTTGGAAGAAAATGGCTCCTTTTTGGTAAGAATTAAGATATGACAATTCTTATAGTAAAGGAGTGTTTTTATGGCAGTTGCAAAGGAGCAGATCCGACAGATTATTTCACAAAACAACATTAACAGCGTATCAGATGTTTATTCTCTTCTCAAAGAGAGTTTCAAAGACATCCTTCAGGAGCTTATGGAAGCAGAACTGGATGCTACCCTTGGTTACGAGAAAAATCAAAAGGGTGGCTTGCTGACAGATAACAAACGGAACGGCCATTCCCC
>VIQU02000117.1 GCA_010206225.2 Lachnospiraceae bacterium MD308
TTTTCTTTTCCGTGGGGCAAGACCCCGTCCAGGAGCTTGGCTGGCACTCAGTGTATGGTAGATGGGACGAAGGAAGTTGGGAGACGATCCCCTTAGACACGGAAGGTTCATCATCATAGTTGACCAGAGGGAAATAGCCTTTATAAAGCAAAGAAAAGGGATGCTCTATTAGGTATACCTGTTTATCAGCTATTCGGTACATGATACTACGATATCCATCACTCCAGGCTCTGTTTTTGAGGTAAATAAAAATCGTCAAAGCCAGTAAAATCAATAGATTTAGGCTTGACAGAATAGGAAGGAAAAAAGGATGAATAATACGGTTAATAAAAGTTTGATGAACGATGTTGCGATTTGCGGTGTCGGAGGCGCAGGAACTAATATAGCTTTCAATTTTGAGAAGTTAGGATATACCACTATCCATATCAATTCCAGTACACAGGATGAATCCGCTATCAGCGGTGCAAAAACCATCAGGCATTTAAAAGGATTCAACGGATGTGCAGGTAATCGTCAGTTGGCAGAACAGGCGATTGCTAAAAACATGGATATTATTGACGAGATTGGCGCACTGAAGGAATCCATTATCTACATTATTTTTAGTTCGGCTGGCGGTACTGGTTCTGGTGTGGCTCCTGCCCTGGCTGAAATGCTTGCGGAGGAAACAAATAAAACAATCTGCTGTATTGTAGTGTTGCCGGACAAGACAGAAGATTATGATTTCCATGTGAATAGTTACAAGTGTTGTCAGGAACTTCTTAATATAGAAGGTTTGGGATCAGTGATGTTTCTTGATAACAATGCTGACAATAAGCATAACATCAATAAACACTGTGCAAATATGCTTCATGTGTTTCTGACAAATAATTCCGTATCAGAATATGGAAATGTAGACGAACAGGAAAAGCGTACTCTGATTGCGACATCTGGTAACTTTGTGTTGTCCGTACTTAAAAGGGATAAGGTAAGTAATGCAAGCGTCATTGAGAGGCTTACAACGAAAAATATCTTTGCACCATTGCAGAAAGATAACCGATGTGAATATATCGGTATCATTAATGCTACTGGAAAGAAAATCAACAAAGCGGAAATCATTAACATTGTAGGCACTCCGATAAGGACTTTTGAAGGATTTGGAAGCACAAACGCAATTACCGTAATTGCCGGCTTATCCTATCCGTTTGATCATATCAACAGCATTAAGGATATTGCAAAACAGAAACATAATGAAAGAGAAAATGCTATCAAGGCGGCTTCTACAATGACATTAGATGATATTGATTTTGGAGAAAAGAAAGTATCAAAGAATGTCGAAGCTGATAAGAAAGCCAATAAGAAACCGTCAAGAAGAGACAGACTGAAAGAATTACAGAGTTAAGGAAGGGGATATTCATGGAAAAAATAGAATCAAACTTATCTTTTCTGAAAAATAGAATCAATTTTACAAGCCTATAAGGGTTGATGAAGATGTGGGAACCCCAAACATCCAACAAATATGAATGAAAAACTTGCAATTCAGGAGTTATATCCATGTGGATTTATTGTAGGGATAGAGGAGGCATTGTTGTATCTGGTGGCAAATATGAACTTTCTATGAAAGATGCTATCAGATTTGTAGAGAATTATCTTTCAACAGAAAAGGATAAGCACTACACGAATTTGTATCAAGTGCCAATGTCAATCCAGAAGAAAAGGCAGTTTGATATGTGTTAAAAAATCTTAGAGAAGTATGGATTGCATTATAAAAACGAGCATAATTATTTCTTTTGGGTGCTTGATAAGAGTGGAAATGTTGTCGCTGGTGGTAAAAATGGCTTTGGATTCAAATGGTTGCTTAGTTATTGTAGAAAATTAAAGTATAAACCACTTCCAAAGAAAGAATAAGTGTTACAGATAAGATATAGAGAAGTAATTAGTAGTTACAGATAAAGTACAGACAAGATACAAAGAAGTGATAGAGAAAAATAATATAAATTCTTCTCAAATTATAGAGAGATTAGGGAGAAGTTTATTATTTATACTATGTAAAACAATTTTAAACAATGGAGGTAAGCAAGTATGAACACAACAGAAATAAGAGAAGTATCAATGAAGGAACTGGCACAGGCATTTGAGGGGAAATTTATCAATGTTTCTTCTACTGACCATTATGGCATTGCCATTGAGATGACCAGAGGCACAATCGAGTATGAGGATGATTTAAAACCTGAATTGTGGCTTGTATCAAGGGATTCTGAAAGCAATGTTACGGGATCAGTTACCTTTGATGAAGATACCATTGAAACTATTGAAGAATCAAACGGTACATACACAATCAGTTTCAGCATTGCTATGGCAGATATTGATATTTCAGAGTATAAGTCGCTTGAACAGTTACAGAAAGAGCATGATGAAAAACAGGAAGTGTAATTTGAAATAAGGGAACAAATGAAAAGAGAAATATATAATAGGTAGGCGGTGTAATGCCGTCTACCAACACAGATTATTTAATAGGCTCTCGGAATTTTGAGCCTACCGACTAAGATTCACCAGTCGGATGAACCTTGAAAAGTAAATATTATCCAGAAGAGATATGACAAGTAATAAATGACGAAAAAATGGCGCACTTTCATAGACCTTGTGCCCGACATGGTTTATAATGGTATTGCTTATGAAGTTAAGCGGTTTGCTCAAAGAGATCTTTTAGCAGGGATGACTTTGGCAACGCCCACGCATCAAGATGTTGACACATCATGATGGCAAACAGGCGGCAGTACCACATCATGGATGAACGGTATCTGCC
>VIQU02000118.1 GCA_010206225.2 Lachnospiraceae bacterium MD308
CATTTACATGATATGAAGATCCACATGATATGAAGATCCACAGCAAAAAACGGTATTCTTTCTTTGCTATGATTGCCGGTATCAATATCCATTTGGACGCCCGGATTAAAAAGCAGAAAATGGATTCAGCTTCATAATAGCAACCTTTAATCCATAAAGATTTTTTCTTGACTTGCCTCTCAAAGGCAGGTCTGGAAAAGTGCGCCCTTCACCAAAATCCCGTATCTGTTTCAGGCACAGCACAACCTCTGTCATCTGTTTGAACCCATTATGCAGAATTTTCATCCATTATTCATTAAGTTTCCGAGACTACTCTCATAAAATTGACAGGACCTGTATTCTAATATATAATTATAGTCGGTAACAGCAAAAGCGCAAGTACTATTTTATTTGTAAGGTACTATCTTTGAGGAAAGTATAAAATGATAAAGAACTATATTGAAAAAGCAAATTTTGAAGATACCGGATTCAGTTATACATTATCGCTGATCTCCGGCAAGCATAAGATGGTGATCCTCTACTGTCTGATGGAATTTGAAGTTGTAAGATTCAACGAATTAAAGCGATATCTGAAAAATGTGTCGGACAAGACTCTCAGCAACAATTTAAAAGAGCTGGAAAAAGACCGGCTTATTATCCGAAAAGAGTATCCCCAGATTCCTCCAAAGGTGGAATACCGTCTTAGTGACAAGGGAAAATCTTTGATGATAATTTTAGACCAGTTATGTATCTGGGGCGAAAACAACAGGGCACATTCATAATCGATCCAAATATTTTATAAATTCTTTTACGGCTTTAGAACTTCCCTTTTTATCAGGCATGGCAATGCCAATCTTCCGATATGCCGGCATTTCCAGACTTTTTATCACGATATGATAAGGAATCCTTTGAAGAACCAGACTTGGTAGTATACTGATGCCGAGTCCGGCTTCAACCATAGACATGATGGCATAGTCATCCCATGTTGTAAACCTTATATCTGGTTTCAGGTGGTTTTTTCTAAATATATCAGAGACTACAATATTCTGATCTTTTTCAAGCAGCAAAAAGGGTTCTCTGCACAACGCATCCATAGGAAACACATCGCAGTCCGCCAATGGATGATTTTCCGGCAGTACGGCCATAAGTTCATCCTGGGCAAGAAACATTGTCTCAAGCTGCGGCAGGGCGGGTAGCCTTAAAAAGCCAAAATCCACACGTCTCTCAATAATCCATTTTTCAATTTCCGTATAATCTCCCAGAAGGAGTTCATACTCAATCTGCGGATAATCAGTCTGAAAAGCTTTGATCATCTTAGGCAGCCAGTGAGTCGCCACACTGGAAAATGTGCCAATACGAATGATACCGGACTTTAAACCATGCAAATCGTCTACTTTCATCTGCAATTTTTCATACTCTGCACAGAGGCTTGCCGCATAAGGCAATAGCTCCAATCCGTCAGAGGTCAGATGGATGCCGGACCGTTTTCGCTCTAACAGTATCATATCCCACTCCTTTTCCAAGTCGGAAATCATTCGGCTAATCCCGGACTGAGAATAGTTCAGTGCCAAGGCGGCCTTTGTGAAGCTTTTATATTCTACGGCTTTTACAAATGCCAAATATTTTTGCAGATTTGCATCCATAAAAAACGACTTTCCTTTCATCAAGAGTAACAGTAAGATTCGAAATCCTCATATATAATATGAGATATATTCGTTTTTATTATCCCTTAGATTATGATACACTATTAACAGGTCATAGCGCAATGGCAAATTTTGATGTTTATATGGAGATGAGCAGATGTTTTATATTAGTGAGATTATGACAAGCGAGCCGCAGGAATATAAGAATCAGCTGCAGAAAGAAACCTATAAGGCATTGGCACAGCTTAAGATTCCTTTTGAACGGGTAGATACAGATGAAGCGGTTACCATGGACGACTGTATATTGATTGATCAAAAATTAAATATGAAAATGGTAAAAACATTATTTTTATGTAATCGGAAGAAGACGATTTTTTACCTGTTTGTCACTACAGGCGAGAAAGCGTTTGATACTAAAAATTTCAGCAATGCATTGGGAATTTCCAGAGTATCTTTTGGTCCGGCGGAACTGATGGAAGAGATGTTAGGCAACAAGATTGGGGCGGCAACGGTATTCGGAACGCTTTTGGACCTGAACAGGGATGTACAGGTAATCATTGACAAAGAGGTGGCAGACGAGGAATACTATGGCTGCAGCGATGGAACAACAACCTGCTACATGAAGATCCGGACTACGGATATCATTGACAAATTTTTACCATTTGCAAAACATAAACCAGTGCTTGTAGACATATAGTTAATGCTAAGTTAGTGTCTACTCAGCAACTGGCATCAAACAGCGGGAACCACTGAATGCTGGTTTCTGAATACCAAAATGTACAATATATTTGATTTTGTACTTTGAAAAATCGACTCCCAAAATTTACGCAAAGTAACAGTTGTTAGCCTGTCTACATTCATAGCTATGATTGACAGGCAGACAGAGCTTCTGGTTGTTGTATCAAGTTTCGTTCGGATTAATCCGAGTCCGTAGCATCGTTTGGCAAGGCTGAATTTCCGCTCTACCTCTATACGGTCTATAGCATCCCTGTAGATATGTTTTCTGTCTGCGGCTGAATCCTTTTTCGGCCGCCCAAGTGCAGGTCCAGACAGACGGATACCT
>VIQU02000119.1 GCA_010206225.2 Lachnospiraceae bacterium MD308
TCATCAAGATACCAGAACTGCACGATATAATCCCAAGTGCTTTTGGGAAGCACAAAGGGGTCCGGGTAAAATTTATGGAACTGGGATACGAAAGTATCCTGAAAGGCGGCATGACCGCCAGAGTTATCAGGTAACATCAAAAATCGCCTCCAATCAAAAAAATGTACTTTTTGATCAAGGGCGCGAAGCGCCGCATTTTTTGATTGGTTTGTCAAGTGGTTTTGAGAAAAAAGTGGGTGATTTTTGAAAAATAGGTTCTGAAAGCCCCATGAAATAAGGGCTGAAGATTCCGAGAAGTTATACCGTATAAAAGGAGGAAAGTTTATGGACATTTTTGACCAGTATTTATTTGAAGAATTAACAACACAGTATTCAAAGTCTGGTCTTTCCGCAGATGATTATGAAGAACTTTACCAGCGATTTTGCAATTTGGACTACCTAAAAGAAGTCCGGCCTTATCTGCTAACCATGCGCTTTTTCGGGTTAGGCACTGCTACTGAAAAAGATACTGTGCTTTCTGAATTAAAAGCAATGCTTAATGAAGATGATTGTATGTTAAAAGGACTGTATTATGATCTTCTTTTATCAGAGAATAGTAACAATACAGATGCAATAGTTAATTTGCGCAGAATGGTAGATGAGGGATATACAAATAAGTTTACAAAGGAAAAATCCCATATTGAAAAAGCAACAGCACCATCCGAGGTATCTGCCTCACAAAAAAATAATACTGTAAAAGAACCCACACAGACTGATGAAGATATTGCCGTTGATTACATAACCTTTGAGTGCAACGGTTACAACGGGCTATATTTCACTGCCGGTGATGTAGATTATCTATATGCCAAAGTATTTATCAAACCTTTTCATGGTAAAAAGCATATTAAGGTTCGTTCCCAGATTTTCTTGGATGGTGATGCTTTTTCTAAAGTATTTTCTAATGAATACGATATAGATTCCGATACTCGTTGGTTTAAAACACAAGGTTGGGGAAATACGAACTTCAACTGTTACAGGAATAATATTTATCAGTGGGTCATCAAGATAGATGGCAAAACTACGTTTAGCCAAGAGTTTCGAATGTACAACGGAAAACTGAACAAAAGTGGCCCCAAGGTAAACGATGTCAAGCTGTTTGCATCAAAATCATCGGGTGCACTTGAAGCAAATCGTGATAATTACAAAACCACATTTGATGGAAAGACTTTAGAGTATATTTACTTCAAATTTCTTATGGACCCACCTGGAGAGGATATGAATGTCCAGGTATATATTAAAGTTACCTATCTGGAAGATAATTCAGTATTTAGAGATAAATATTTCTTACAGCAACTGAACGATAACACGATTGCTTGTTGGGATGGTATCGGTTTTTCAAAAGCTGGTAACTGGAAAAAAGGACTTTATCAGTACTCTGTTCACATAGGTACGGATACAAAATACGAAGGAACATTTACCGTATATTGATAATTAATGGGACGAAAAAGAGGTGATCTGAAATGAAATGCCCTGTTTGTGGAAAGGAATTAGACGAAAAAACTATATTTTGTCCAAACTGCGGGCAAGCAATTTCGCAGCCCGATACATCTTCTGCTTCATTTAACAGCTATTGGAATGAAAATAATGCAGCTTCACAAAAGCATATTACCGAGCAAAAAGAAAAGGCCGCAGAAGTTCTATCTGAAATCCGAAAAAAACGGACTGTGACATTTTTCTGCTTTGTTATATTATGTATTGCTATTTGTGTAATAGCGTTATTTGCGGTTGTCAAAAATTCAAACAATAAGCAGGTACTATCCGCCGCACATGATAGTATGATCGGTAAAACATATAGTGACACATCTGCTTCTACCTTTTGGGTTGGTGACTCGTGCGACCGTAAAATCGTGACAATAACAGATGAAGAAACATTGGAATATACAAAAGGAAATTTTCGCTCTCACATGAGTGAATCAAACAAATTGAGTTGGAGCGAAAATGAAATATATGAGACGGCGACTTACGCTTATGATATGTCTATCTCATTTTGGGGGAAGTATCAATTCTGATTAATGGCGAAACATATGAAGTTAATCTGGACAATGACGGTTCTGTAAGAAGTATAAATTTTTATAAATAAACCATATGAAAAGCTATGTCAGGAGGAATGAAGATGAGCGAATTTGATAAAATAAACAGGCAGGAAACCGGGACAAAAAATGTTCCGGTTTCATTACTTTTGCGGGCTTTTGTTTTTAGATAGTATGTCGGATTATAATGGTCTTATCGTAAACGGTAGATAGTGCGTACCTCGACTGTAAAGGATAAATATGTGACAATAGACTATATTTCTATCATGAGTATCAAAAGTTAAGCCTCAACTTTTGACACCGATATCAGGAGGTAAGTCTATGAGTTCAGAAACAACCATAGTGGCTGAGCAGTGCCGTCTCCAGGAATGGGCGGCTCAGATCCGGGACTGCCAGAGTCGTCCAGCCGGCATGAGCGTTGTCACCTGGTGTGCCCATCACGGCATCACAAAAGCAAACTATTATTACCGGCTCCGCCGCGTAAGGGAGGCCTG
>VIQU02000120.1 GCA_010206225.2 Lachnospiraceae bacterium MD308
TATAAATTAGAAGACGGCAGGTACCGCTCTACGAAGATGTGGTACTGCCGCCTCTACGGCATCATGATGCTCCAACACCTTGATGCCTGGGAAATGCCCTCCGTCAAGGCATTTCAAAAATCATTCTTAGGTTTAGACGCCTAATAATGATATATTAAGCGATTCCATAAGATTTTTCAAGGCATAGTATCCGCTATGTCCAATGTTTATGTCCATTTTTCTCAAATTTCTTTTCCTGCACGATATTCAGTTGTCAATCTTCGGTTGGGATCTCATTCATTGAGATTCCGAGAAGTTATATTTCTTTTCATCCATAGGCAATACCTCCGTAATTTGGAGTTATTCTATCAAAAAGAATAGGGGATTCATAGATACGGATTATTTCGTGCTTACTCTGGTAATGCTTTTAACATTCTACTTGTCCTTTTATATCGTTTTCATTATCTTTTTCTTCTTTTCCTGAAACTCTTTCTCCGTAATTGCCCCCATATTCAATAATTCTTTCAGTTTTTTCAATTCTTCCATTGAATCCATCCGATCACTGGAAGTAAGAGCAGGCTTATCATACTTATGTAAATGCCTTGCCATTCTATCCATAGCTTTCTCCATGCCATTAATAGTTCCCCAAGCAATTCTAACATTATCACTGTCTAAAATTCTTGCATGGTGCGTGAACATGTTTTGTTGTAATTTCCATCCATTATACTCTGCCAACGTATTCCAAAAAACTTCACCGCCCATAGTAGGAAATGGAATATTGGGAAGAGATAACTCCATATCTAAAATATCAAACAGTTCTTTTGCTCTACTTCCTCCCCTGTCCAGTTCCATAAAAATATCAATATATTCACCACTCATACAATTTTCTCCTATCGCATAAAAATATATATTTAAAATGATATTATGACTTTGCATTATCTAATAGGAAAATCTTAAAATATATCACTTAGAAGGTTCTTTACAATACATCTCAAATGTTGAAGCAGGACTATTATTCGTAACCTGAGATATTTTATATTCTATGTATTGCAATAAATTCACTTTTTTATCAATAATATAATCTAAATCGTCATCACAACAGGTCACTATAATTTGCTGTTGTTGCAAATATTTCTTTGTCAGATAATGCTCTCGTGAAATCGTAAAACAAGGACTTGTTGCCGCCTCCCTACCAAAAACAATTCCAAACTGTGCATCATTAGTATCCATTATACTTTGCAGTTTATTCATATAAGTATTATCAGGTTTCTTTTTCTCATTTTTACACTCAATAATAAAGCATGGTGCTAGATAATTAAACACTGATGGATACACAGTATCTGCACCACATAAGAATGTACAATCAAATTGATTCGTTTTTGTCTTTATATCATTAGTCCCTCTTACGCAATTTATTTGATTAAAGATTTCTAATATTAAGACCTCTAGCGCTTTTCCTTTTGCCGTCTTATTGTCTCCATAATCCAAGTCAAGTTTAGCTCTCAATTCCTTGAACTTACTATAGGCTGACTCACTTGGATTATAGAATATTTCATATAAAGAAAATGGATCATTAGAAAGTGAATCAGCCTTACTAAAATTTGACTGCGTACCGCCTCCCTGATTCAGTCTTTTCTCTATTGCTCTTGCAATTTCTGCCTCTGAAACATTTGGTTTAAGCACAACCTTATAAGTCACATATACATCTTGAGGTGTAATTGCTTTATATTCATCACACTCATGACAATACTGAGGCTCCATTAATATTTCTGCCAAAACGTCTTTATTATATATACCAAGACTACTATCGCATTCTGAACAATGTACTTCATATTGTTTCTTCAGTATTTTCTGTTCTTCCGCAAATTTTAAAATAAAGTCTGCTAATGTATATTGAACACCAAGTCTCGCTGACACTAACGACACAGTGATGTTTTTTTGACTTCTTACAGGCAAAGTTGCAAGCCAATAATCAAAACTCTCAACAAAATCTGGATTAAGCACTTTGGTAATTGATGAAAATTGCTTGTAAAACATTTTGAATATCAACCTCCTCTGCATACTGTGTAGTTTTTACATATCCAAAATTGCTTTTTACTCCAAATTGAACCACCAACGGATTTGACTTACTAAATATATTTTCATTCTGACGCTTAAAAATAAGATGCAACCTTTTCCCCATTTTACTCGTTACAACAGATTTCTTGCTATCAAAAAATACTGGTGTACATTGTAAAGGAGTAGTTTTTGACGACTGTGTATCTATTTTCGTAGAGTCACTTTCGTTATCAGACGCAACTTTAATCAAATATGCAGGTCTATCTTTTTTAAATATATCTTCATTATCACCATTAATAGAAATATATTTTTCTATTAATATCTTTGCATCTGATAATGCTTCCTTTTTATTTCGTACATCTAACTGAAGATTTGTAAATAGTTGGTTAATAAAATCCATGGCAAGGCTTTTCTGAGAATTAACCTTTTTAACTACATTCTCTGGGGTGAATGTATAT
>VIQU02000121.1 GCA_010206225.2 Lachnospiraceae bacterium MD308
TATAAATTAGAAGACGGCAGGCACCGCTCGACGAAGATGTGGTACTGCCGCCTCTACGGCATCATGATGTTACAGCATCTTGATGCCTGGGAAATGCCCTCTGCTGAGGCATTTCAAGAATCATTATTAGGATTGACCGCCTAATAATGATATATTAAGCGATTCCATAAGATTTTTCAAGGCATAGTACCCGCTATGTCCAATGTTTATGTCCATTTTTCTCAAATTTCTTTTCCTGCACGATATTCAGTTGTCAATCTTCGGTTGGGATCTCATTCATTGAGATTCCGAGAAGTTATAGAATTGAGCTGGTTGGTTTTTTTCGCCTCCTCACATAACCAGAACACATCTCAGGGTGCAAAACCGGAAAGTTTTTTGAAAATATTTTTATTTTATTTTTTAAGGCAGGCAAGTGGGTTCGCAAAGCTATAAAAGAATTCGCATGTACGGACACCTCCTTTATGCACAAAATGGGCCAATCTACACGAGGCAGACTGACCCATTCCGGCAGGCAACAGACCTACCCTGCAATATTTTCAAGTACATCAATTCAGGAAACAGGCAGTATCCATAGCGGTAACTACGGTAATTCATAGAAGCTGCAAGTCTAATATTTTCACCTCGTTTCACTCTCACCATATCCATTATAGAGAAATAGGACAGTTACCACTGGATTTCTATCGGGCGCACAAAGTATATGAAAATTAGTGAGCTTTGATTTTATCATAAATTGTGATGCTATCAGTAAATCTGTCATCCACAGTGGAACCCATCATTACACAAATACAAGTTTTCCCGTTAATTACTGCTGCAGAAACTAAGCAGTTACCCGCCAAAGTGCTGGCACCTGTCTTTAGGCCAATGGCTTCGGGATAATAATATTGGCTGTTGGGATTGAGAAGTTCATTAGAGTTGTTGTATGTAACCTCTCTGCCGCTAACCCATTTTTGGTATGACTTATAGTTTGCTACAATCTCTGAAATGTAGGGATCATCCAAACACGCCTGCGCTATGATGGCAAGGTCATAAGCAGTAGTGTATTCCCCTTCAGCATCATATCCCTCTGGAGCCACAAAGTTTGAGTTTTCAGCACCAAGCATGTGTGCTTTTTCATTTACCTTATCCATGAACACATTAATGGCTTGCTCATTTGTCAGTCTGCTATCGCCGGCAATTTTCTTTCCGGTATTGACCGCAAGCGTATAAGTTGCGTCATTACCGGAGGGGAGCAAGAGGGCTACCAGAAGTTGTCTTACTGTCAGAACATCGCCCTGATTAAGCCACGCCCTGGACGAATCCTCGTGCATCAGATCTATCTCAGTACCTACCGTCATTTCATCTTCTGAGTCGCAGTAATCAAGTACCGTCAACGCTGTAATCACTTGGCTGTACTGGCTGGCGCAATTTTGTCTGTACTGCTTTTCTGATACAGCAGGGTATTGGTGTCGGCATTCATTACAACTACATTCTTTGCTGCGACGTCCACAGAAATTGAACCAACAGAATCAACCGCCCCAGGTACAGGAGCAACTGCTTCGTTCTGCTTGTGATTCTCTTGGAAATAACTCTCGTTACTACTTGTAATTCCATTGTCGGGAGAGGGAGGACTTTTACTGCCTTTGAGCAGATTTACGGCACCAAAGGTGGCACCTGCTATAAGTAAGCAGAGCGCAATACACACGAAACCATAGCAAATCCTTTTCCTCGTCCTTGATCTCTACCGGTTCCTTATATTATTGTTTTGATGTTCCATTTTTTCTCCTTGTCAATTTAGGGCTTGCCAGTTATAAATCAACGCTCATCAAGCGTATGATTTTTCTTTTGCCGTCGTTCAGCAGATTGGGGCTATATGGATTTAGTTCTTTCGGAAAAAGCGTTCAAAGTGCTCGTAAGGGGGGTAGCCCCCTTATCGGTGATTTCAATATAATCAGCTTTAGTCATACCGTACAAATAGTAATCGCAGTATGTGTTTACCATTTTAACTTACATTCCTTTCGCTTCGCTCAGGCACAAATAGGCTATGAAATAGCAAGTTTTGTGCCTTCTTTTACTTTGTTTCTATGCTATACTCTTCTTATGCAGGTACACTACAGAGCACGGGGGAGGAAGTAGAATTGATTCCTCCGCTTTTCGGAATAAAGTCCGTATTTTAACATGTGTCGGCTGTCTTTTCAAGCACAAATGAGTGATGCCTTGAGCACGCAACCTAATTATTGTCAAAGCAATTCCTTAGGTCTTTCTTTGCTGGACAGCCAGTCAATGCCTGCTTCTG
>VIQU02000122.1 GCA_010206225.2 Lachnospiraceae bacterium MD308
GTATGACAGGGGGTTTACGTGGAGGTTCGCCTGGGTCTTGGCGAGTTGGACTGCGAAGTGCTGCAGCTGGAACTGGAGTGCTCGCTGCTCTCGGAGCTTTCGGAGGAGGAGCTCCCTCGTCGTCTCCGCCGGGTCCTCCTCCGAGGAGATGGTCTCTGTCTGGCTCTCTTCGAACGAGTACCGGGGTCTTTTGGCCGGTGAACCGGAGTCGCTTTCGGCAGCGCCGTCTTCTTTCTGGAATGCTGAGGGTAGAAAGAGGAGTGGGACCCGGGGGGGTTGAGGATCATACTCGCCAGGTATTGGTTGTTTGAGCAGACGGTTGATAGCTCGCTCAGTAAAGAGTCCGCGTCTCTGGTCGAACGTGTGGAGGACCCACGGCGGTGTGATGAGCTGCGGGTCAACGACTTGTACTTCTCTAGGCTGTCGACGGGGTCCGGAAACTTGGGTGTCTGGGCACGGGTTTCTGATAACCTGGGAATGGATGGTGTTTCCTCCCCACTTGAACCGAAAGTAGTACTTGGCCACTAGCTGAGCGTTTTTGTTATCGTCTCTGTACTGCCACGGTCCACAGGTCACTATGTCATGGAGGACGTCAGTCTGGTATCTGAGCATGACATACCACTTGCTTCTCTCGTGGAGGGGTATGTAGCCCCCGCCATCTATCCACTTGCCCATGCCAAAATTGGTGTTGTAGACAACGAAGCCGGCTGTGGAGTCATTTTTGTCTACTAGGGGTGGCTTTGTATAAGGACACCTGATGAGGACTTTACCCTCTACGAGTATGTCTCCGTACTTGATCTGGCTCTCGAGGTACTCTACGTACCCGTTGCAGAGTGCCCACAAGGGCATGTCTGTTATTTCCCAGTGACACTCTGGTTTTTTGAATTTATTGTCATGTTTAGTGTGATATTGGAACCAGATCATGTTGCCCTGGGCTTTGTCTAGTAGAGGGTTGTATACTATGTCTCTGAAAGCAGTGAAGAATTCTATGTTTGACCTTCCTGGGGATAAGAATATTGGGCTGTAGAAACCCAGGTAGTAGTCTAGTAGGTGAGTGTTTCTAGTGTATTGGCTGGTGAAGGACCCGTACTTGTCATTGGGGCCTGTTTCTAAAGCAAAGTTATTGTCTCTCATGTCTTTAATTATATCTGGTACTTGGTCAGGGTGATAGGTGCCAAAGAGAAAGTTACTGTCTCTACTGTCAGTAAATTTCTTTTTCCAGTTAGAGAACTTTTCTTTGGGTGGTACGGTAGGAAAGTCAGCTGTGTTGTAGCATGTGTCTGTGCTCCCTGAGGGATAACTAGTGGTACAAGATTGGGCCTTGTTAGCATCTATGTGGGCCTTCATCATGGAGTTAGTGATGAAAGTTTGCCAGTACTGACCGCTGTGCTTTTTACAGAATAGTTCTTTATACAGGTTTTTTAAGTCATTTGCATTTTCTCTAGTATAACTTGTAGAAGTCTCAAGTTCTCCCTCTTTTGTAAATTGGGGGAGGTCAATGTTGAGGCAGTTATTGTACAAGTTCCCTAAAACTTGGAAAGTGATGCAAGGGTTTTCAGTTAGTGGTGAGCCGAACGGATGTTGCATATCCGCTGCGGTCACGTTCAGTTGGACTAACGGAACTGGGCAGAGGTCTTGCTGGGTGTACCACTTGTGCAGGAACAGTTTAGGGGGTTTTATTTTTACAGTCACAGTCTTGCGCCCCTTGGGCCTGGTTTTAAAGCTGGGGATTATTATCTTGTATTTGCTCCTCATGAGCATACCGGGAGTGGTCAGGGGAGCTGTGAACTGGTTGGTCTTCATGGGGGGATTGTTAGTGAAGTACACTATAAAGTCTGTGTCTGGGCTTCTGTAGAAGACCCACTTGCAGCCATAGTACAGGGCGAGGTCTAAGTCCTCGTTGCTATAAGTCCACCTGTTAAAGCCTCTCTGGTACTGGTCATACAGTACCTTCAGGGAAAAGGTCTCCGTGGCGAAGGAGCCCCCGAAACCTCCCTTGCTGACATAGTCATCTGAGCGCACAGCGTAGTTATGGCCCCCTTGGCCCATGCCCGCCCAGAGTACGGGCATGAGACCCTTTATGGTACATCTCCTGACTGTCTGGGGGTTCCACTGAGTCAGTACTATTTTTTTGCGTCTGTATCTGCGTCTGTGCAGGCGTCTGAGTCTGTACCGTCGCCTGTAGCCCCTCCGCCTCCCCCTCCGGCGCCTCCTTAC
>VIQU02000123.1 GCA_010206225.2 Lachnospiraceae bacterium MD308
CTATGGAACCGGGGTTATTAGAAGTTGTGGATTTTTTCTGATCGGATGCGCTTGAAGTGTTAGCAGACTGTACTTTGGTATTTGCAAGTGCATTCAATTGGGAAATCATGTTCTGGATATTAACATTAATTATCCCCAGAGTTGCGTTTACCGTAGTTGCGGCATTCTCAATCCCCGTCTTTATGTATTCTCCATAAGTAGTCAATACATCCTTAGCACCGCCCCAAATGCTTTCCATAGATGAAGATAAATCATAACCTACGGATTCTGCCTTTTCAGACAAGGTGCTATTAATATTGACCGCATTTTCATTGATCTTTACAATCATATCTGAAATCAATGCTTCAATATTATCTAACCGCTTATTCAGTATTTCCTCATATTCATCATATAAGGTATCCAACATCTTTTTTTGGTCAGACACATATCTGTCATACTCGGTTTCTTCCAGATCATCTTTTGCTTCTTCTAAAGATACCTTATATTCCTGTACCTTTGATTTTGCTTCCTCTGACGTATCACCTTTGTATGCATCCAACATCTTCTGAAGATTTGCGATCTCTTTGGTCTGTTCTTTAAGACGCTTCTGATAGTCATACATGTCCTTTTGGGCTTCCATAGCCTCATTGTATGTATCAATTAAGTCCTTAAGAGAATCAAGTTCTTTCTCAATACCTTCTTCAACCATATCTTTGATCGCTTGTTTCTCATCCTCGGCAGCAAGGATCATGTCCTGCTGAAGCCCAAGCAATTCCTGTCTGCGCTCCATGAGTTCCTTATCATAGGGGTCTTTTGCGATCTCTTTGTTAAGTTTTACGATCTCTTTTGCATAATCATCAGCCTGAGCCATATATACGTTGTAATTAACGCCATGCAAGCCCATAGTAGATAACCCTTCGTCCGTAAGCTGTCCTTTATCGGTGTAAAGTTCATCATTGCTTAAAAGGTCGATCAGGAACTTGGATTCATCCGTAATATGGGTGATCTTAGTCTGAATCAGGTCAAAAACTTCCCACTGGATATCGCGGATGGAATTGCCAAATCCAATTATTGCTGTGTTTGCTTCTTCAATCGCAAGAGTAACTTCATCAATCTGGTTGACCATCTCGTACCATGCTTCAGATTCCTTCTTAATGTTACCTTTTTTAACACCTTCATTCAGGGTTTTTATCAGTTCTGTTCTTTCTTTTTTCAGCTTGTCAATATTAGCGTTCTCATTTTTCATAAGAGCTTCGTAATATTTTACGCTTACAATATGTCCCTTTTCTTCAGTCTGTGAGATTGCTTCTTCAAGCATATTATTTTTATGCTCAATGATTGACAGGATACTTTCGTACTGGGATACGACATTGTTAAAAGCAGTTTCGTATAATTCACTGACTTTTTCATTTAATTCTTCAACTGCGTCTTTGCAGTCTAAGGCTTTTTCATCATTGTCTTTACATAGTTCGCTACACTATGCGGATCTTATTGATCCCTCATGATTTCCCATGAGATGAGACTATATCTTTTACCTGTTAAATTTATGCATAATAAAAGAGCAGGAGAGTGTTTCTTTTCCTACTCTTTTTATTCTATCTATTCAACTAAAACAATCATTTGCTTTATATGACAAAGCTAATTTTTCCATATCTTTAAAATCAATACATCTTTTTGCCAAATCACTATCCGGTTTATCATATTTATTATTATAAACTTTTAAAGCAACTTTATCTAAATCCATTGTATTAATAACTTTTAATTCTGTTCGCATTAAAGATATGTATTTACTTTTTTCTTTTTCATTCTTAAATGTTCTATGTTTATCTAAATCCTTATATTGTAATTTATTATATATATTTTTAGGGATTGGGAACATATAGTTTAAATTGATTACAGCAATTAAT
>VIQU02000124.1 GCA_010206225.2 Lachnospiraceae bacterium MD308
TAAATTAGAAGACGGCAGGCACCGCTCGACGAAGATGTGGTACTGCCGCCTCTACGGCATCATGATGTTACAGCATCTTGATGCCTGGGAAATGCCCTCTGCTGAGGCATTTCAAGAATCATTATTAGGATTGACCGCCTAATAATGATATATTAAGCGATTCCATAAGATTTTTCAAGGCATAGTACCCGCTATGTCCAATGTTTATGTCCATTTTTCTCAAATTTCTTTTCCTGCACGATATTCAGTTGTCAATCTTCGGTTGGAATCTCATTCATTGAGATTCCGAGAAGTTATTACTCTGTAGGAAAGAAATCAAGAAAAGAAGATTTCTCTCTCGGTAGCTTTGACGGCGTATACGGATGCTCTCCTGTCCTCAGCAAATACGCTGCATCCGCACTCTCCACATATCTCCCATAATAGACATGTCCCACATATCCTTCCGGTGTAAGCCCAATCATATACGTAGTATTCTCTGTATCCAGTTTAAAAATCTTCTGCTCTTTATAATATCCAATCGCCATTTCTATTACCTCCGCTTGTCAAAATTCACCAATATGACGAATTTATCATCATTCTGTTTTGATGTCAACATGATTTATACCCTACTCTTAAAATTGTCTGTTTCATTAAAATATCCGTTGAAAACTCAAAGATTTTCAGCGATAATAATAAAAGAAGAGGAGGACTTAAATCATGATAATAGAACGCATTTTAAAATACCCGGGATTTCTCTATGAGCTAAAAGGAAGCCATTACTTTTTAGGAAAATGGATCTGCAAAGAATGCACAGATACCGATGCCGCTGACTGCGTATTCATGTACCGCATGAGCCGGCGCGCCAAAGAAAATGCAGAGACTAGTATGTATTTTCAAAAAATCCGCGCCTATGCCGATTTTGCATTGGAAGTTCCTTATAATCCAGCTAAAATCAATGGAGATATGACTACACTTCTTGAGAATCTATCCGATTCCGAAATCTCTTCACTTCAGAAGCAATTGGACAATTTTGAAGAAGATTATGAAAAATACTGTGCAGAAAGTTAAAAAACACAAGCTGCCCTGCTTTTCCGCTATTCAATATACGGTCAGCCAGAGCAGCTTTTATTTACTTACATACTTTTCCAGTATTTCTCTACACAATTTTCAGCCTCATCCTCGGAAATTGAAAATTTCCGAACAACTTTCGCGGCTGTATCATTTTTCGATAGCTTCAATTCCTCCTGACACACTTCAATTACTACCTTAATTCCTTCTTGACGGCCTTCCTTTCGGCCTTCCTTTCGACCTTCCTTTTGACCTTCCTTCCGACCTTCCTTTCGACCTTCCTTCCGACCTTCCTTTCGACCTTCCTTTCGACCCTCCTTTTGACCTTCCAGACGGCCTTGACGAAATCCATCTTTTCTTCCCTGCTCACATCCCCGCACCCAACCGCTTGAGACGATATTATTATAATCGCGGATTGCTTTCTCCCTTGCCTCGTATTCCAGACGTTTTTCTTCATCTGCACTGATATCCACTAGCTTATCATATGCCCTTTGGTGTTAGTATATAAGTGTGGACAGGAAAAGTTGAACAACCTATACTATCAAATGAAAGAGCAAAGGAGATGAAAGGCATGGCGAAAAATCAAAAATCTTACACTCCGGAATTTAAACAGCAGATCGTGGATCTGTATAATGCTGGAGGAACCTCGTATCCACAACTGGAACGTGAATATGGCGTAAATCGGAGTACGATTAGCGGTTGGGTAAAGCAGCTTTCCCCTATCAAGGTATCAGAGGAGGAAACGGTTACCCTCAAGGAGTATAAGGCTCTCCAAAAAGAAATCCAGCGCC
>VIQU02000013.1 GCA_010206225.2 Lachnospiraceae bacterium MD308
AACCATCCCACTCCTATTCCATCGGCCTCTGTATTATTGCCCAAAATCTCCAGACTTATTCCGGAGGCCAGGTGTGGGCAGCGCCCACAAAAAGGCAACCATACAGGGTCTTAATAGTCATGCAAAAAAACAGAAAGAATTGTATATATTTTCCTGATATGGTTATACTATAAATACAAGGAACTCTTCGACAGCAAATCGACAACAATAAAAATGTTAAACCGACAAGTAATTCTTTACATATCTAATTCATATCAGAAAGTCTTGCTTTCCATAGACACAGGATTTTTTACAGCCTCCATCCTCTCTTCTATTACATCATTTAGCACAGATCAAACATTTGCTATTTTATTTCTTCTACAAACACTGCCGTTTCCGCCGGAACAATAATCTTTCCGTTTACAGCCTCTAAGCTTCCGCCCTTCTGGTATATTACCTCTCCAAGCGTTCCATCGTACGGGAACTGCACTTCTCTCCCTGACGGGTTGATCACAATCAACACCGAAACCTCTTCATTGAATCTCCGGTAGACAAGCGGGTAAGCATTTTCCTCACAATACAGAAACTCAACCTCCGCCTCGCTCTGAAGCACCTGATTTGCCTGACGAAGAGTAATCAGTTTCTTCACTTCATGGTACACGGAATTCTCATCCGCCATCTGCTTTTTAGCAGTCGGACGGTTCTCATCCGAATCAACCGGAATGTACAAATCTTCTTTTTTTGCAGAAGAAAATCCGGCGTTAAGTCCATCATCCCACTGCATCGGCGAACGGGAACCGGTACGGTAATAACCGCCTTCTACCGAGACAAGACCTTTCAGATACTTCATTCCCAGTTCATCTCCGTAATAGATGAACGGAGCTCCCGGCAGCGACAGAATAAACGCAAATACGATCTTAATCTCCTCATCATCAAGCCAATTGGAAAAGCGTTTCATATCATGATTACCGGAAGGCATGCATATCATACCTTTACCGTTGGTCGGCTCGTAACACTTCCTGTAATAATCAATGAATGCTTTGGCATTGCCTTTCCCATCCCGTGAAAAATACGGATTATCATCATGATATAGATCCGTATAATGACTTGGGCCAAAATGCAGCATAAAATCCATGTGAAATCCGGATCTTAAGCTTCTGTCCGGCTCTCCCCACTCAGATATCATAGCTGCGTCCGGGTACTCTTTGTCTAAGAAATCCCTAAATCTCTGCCAGATGGCAATCGTACCTTCCTGCTCTGGATCATTCTTTACAAGGGACCCTGCCATATCCACGCGGAATCCGTCGCATCCCATCCCAAGCCAGAATCTCATGACATCCTTTATAGCCTCGCAGGTCGCAAGAGCATCTTCGGAATCCATGGTCTGCTGCCATGCAGGATCTGTAATCTCATAAAACCCATAATTCAGACAAGGCTGATGAGAATAAAAATTTGCCGCCACACTCCCGTCCCGGTCGCTCATTCCCCGAAGGAATCCTCTGATATTGCCGATACCGTCAAAATCCTTCCACGCATCATCCGTCCATACGTACCGCCCGGAATACAGATTTTTTTCAGGCTTTAAGGATTCCTTAAACCACGCATGTTCCCATGATGTATGTCCGGGAACCAGATCAAGCATAATATGCATACCTCGTCTATGTACTTCATCAAACAGACATTTTAAATCTGCATTCGTCCCATACCTTGGCGCAACCTTCATGTAGTCAGACACGTCATATCCCGCATCCAGAAAAGGAGACTCAAAACAGGGATTCAGCCACAGAGCATTGCACCCTAATTCCTGAATATAATCAAGATGTTCTATGATTCCTTTAATATCTCCGATTCCGTCTGCATTTGTATCCGCAAAGGACTGAGGATAAATCTCATAAAATATCGCATTTTTTAACCATTCAACCATTGTTTCCTCCTAGTGGCAAACTGCCTTCTCGCTTTCTGTATCAAAGAAATGTGCCTTATCCATGTTGGCCGCCACATTATAAGCTCCTTTTGCAGGCGCTTTTCCATCAGCAGGAACCTTTACGATAAGCTGTGTATTTTGCAAAGACACATGCAGATGGTAATCCGCTCCAAGAAGCTCGCTGAAGCTCATCTTTCCTGCCAGAGTGTTATCCGCAGCCAGCTTTTCCTGCGAAAGGAAATCCTCCGGGCGCAGTCCCATAACCATCGTTTTCCCAACGTATGGTGTAAGAGCCGCCTTCTTAGAATCCGGTATCAAAAGCTTGCTTCCTTCGGTCTCCGCATAAAGCTTATCGCCCTCTTTTCTGATGACTGCATTCATAAAATTCATCTGCGGACTGCCGATAAAGCCTGCAACAAACAAGTTCGCAGGTGTGTCATAAAGAACCTGCGGCGTATCAAACTGCTGGATCACGCCTTCCTTCATAACAACAATCCGGTCTCCCATAGTCATAGCTTCCGTCTGGTCATGCGTTACATATACAAAAGTAATATCAAGCTTCTGGTGAAGCTTCGCAATCTCTGTTCTCATAGAAGTACGAAGCTTTGCATCCAGATTAGACAGCGGTTCGTCTAAAAGGAATACGGAAGGCTTCCTGACCATGGCACGCCCAAGGGCAACCCGCTGCCTTTGTCCGCCGGAAAGCTCCTTTGGTTTTCTAGTCAGAAGATGCTCCAAATCAAGAATTCTTGCCGCCTCATGTACACGGCGGTCAATCTCAGCCTTATCCTCTTTTCTTAAATTCAGGCCGAAAGAAATATTTTTATATACATTCATATGTGGATAGAGCGCGTAATTCTGAAATACCATAGCGATATCACGATCTTTTGGCGGCACTTTATTAACCACCCGGTCTCCGATAAAAAGCTCGCCCTCTGTTATGGTCTCAAGTCCGGCGATCATGCGCAGTGTCGTTGACTTTCCGCATCCTGACGGACCTACCAGAATGATGAATTCCTTGTCCTTGATCTCAAGATTTAAATTCGGGACAACTGGTGACGTCGCTCCATCATATGTCTTTGTTACATTTTTAAAACTAATCGAAGCCATATAGATTCTCCTCCAATTATTATTTTCGTCTTTTCCCTTTGGGTGCCTGCGCCATCCGATGCTCCTCATCGATAAACAGAGCCTCCTTCGGCGCTGCATGCATCGACTCTTCTAGCCTTTCCGGATCGATCATCTGAAACGCCTTCCTAAAAAACATGCTGTTCAAGTATGCAACCAGTCCGAATCCAACCATCCCCCACAAAAATACCGCAAGATTAACACCATTCGGATTCATGAAGAAAGAGATATAGACCGCCGCCGCCGCCAAAAGGATACTGAGCAGTGTCCACGGCAGTGCTGCGATGCCGAGAAGCCATGCATTTTTAAACGTATTTCTGACACTGTTTTTATATCTCGCCTGAAGCGGGAACAGATATTGAAATCCCAGCAGAAAGACAACGCACATCACAAAAAAGCTGATCCGGTAAGTGCGCCCCGCAATCCCCGTCATACTGGAGATGATCATATAATAAATCCCTAAAAAGGCAAATATAAAAAGACAGATTAACCAGATTGCAGTGCCCTGTTTAAAATTCAGTTTAAACGCATTCCAGAACTGCTTCGCTATCATATCGTCCTCATCATCTTCCCAGATTGCCTGCATACAGACAAACAATGCCGACAGTGACGCTCCCACTGTAAACAGCGGGATACTGAGCAGGCAGAACATCACATTACACACAAAAATATTAGCGAATTTCTGCAGCGCATACATAAAAGAACCGTTCACATCAAATAAACCCATATAAGTCACCCTCAAAGAAAATACTTATTTAATAGCACCTTCCACCATTCCGTTCATGATCTGCTTCTGAGCGATCAAGAAGATAACGATCATAGGAATGATAGCCAAAAGCGCAGCTGTCAAGATCAGATCCCATTGTTTTACATAGGAGCCGACAAATGCCTGAACCGCAACCGGCAGCGTCTTTACTTTACCGTTCTGGCCAAGCATCAGCGACGGAAGCAGGTAGTCATTCCATATCCACATGCCGTTCAAGATGGTAACCGTAGTAATAACCGGTGTTAAAAGCGGGAAAATGATCCGAAAGAAAGTCCCTTCCGGAGAACATCCGTCAATAGCGGCCGCCTCCTCAAGCTCATAAGGGATGCCCTTAATAAAACCTGTCAGAATAAATACCGTCATAGCGCCGCCGAATCCGCAATACGCAAATACGATACCTGGTATAGACTGCAGCATGGAGATTCCAACAAACTGACCTACATCACGGAAAGTAGAAATCAGCGGAAGCATAACAACTTGGAACGGAATGATCATAGAAGCTATAAAAACCATATAGATCACTGTTGACCATTTTGTCTTATTCCGGCAGATAACCCATGCAGCCATTCCTCCAAAGAGCGCCAAGAGCACCAGCGAAAGAATCGTAATGATAACTGATGTACCGAAAGCATACCAGAAGTTAAAGTTTGAGTTGTTGACAACCGAGGAAATGTTCGTCATTAACTGCGAAAAACTAACTCCGCCGAACCCTATCGGGTTTGACACAATACCGTTCGCATTCTTAAAAGTATTAAGAACAACCAGATAGAACGGAAACAGAGTGTAAGCCGCAACGATGATTCCAAGAATCGTAAATATAATTTTGTTGGATTTTTTCATCCTCATTACATCTCAACCTCCTTCTTATTAGAAATACGAACCTGCAAGATAGATACACAGGCAAGAACGATAAAGAAGAATACGGCTTTCGCCTGTCCAAGAGCATATGCATTCTTGGTGATTGCTGTATTATAGATATTCAGCGCGATCATCTGCGTACCGTTTGTCAAATAACTTCCCATAAAGTCCGCCACAGAACCCGAGCCATTCGTGAGAGCCATATTTACATCAAACTGCTTGAAAGCGGATGTCAGTGTCAGGAAAGTACAGATTGTGATCGTAGCCGCGATCATCGGAATCTTAATCCTGAAAAGCGTTGTAAGCGCATCAGCACCGTCGATGGAAGATGCCTCTAAGACATCCTTCGGAACTGTAGTAAGCCCTGTTACATAGATGAGCATGATATAGCCGGCATACTGCCATACATATACGACGATGATCGCTGCAAAAGCTGTTTTTGTATTAGCTAATACAGAATTTACCATACCCCACTTTGCCGTAACCTGAATCAGCACGTTATTAAACACGAACTGCCAGATATAACCCAGTACGATACCTCCGATCAGGTTCGGCAGGAAATAAGAGGCCCGAAAGAAGTTAACGCCCCTCATCTTAGATGTACAGAGCAGCGCAAGCAGAAATCCTACAATATTGATCAGAACCATATTGAAAACTACGAATAAAAACGTTAGCAGAATTGACCATATAAACGCCGGATCTTTAAACATTGACACATAGTTTCCAAATCCCACGAACGATGTAAGCCTGATTCCATTCCAATCAGTAAAAGAATAAAAAATACCTAAGATCAGAGGAATGATAACTGTTACTGCAAACGCAAACAGTAACGGGAATAAAAATATAAAGTTAATGATACTGCGGTGGTGCTCCACTGTAGGATAGAAGTACAGTCCCATAAGTGCAGCGATAGCTCCGATGACAAGCAGCGGTCCCCTGAAAGCAGCGCTGCTTCTAGTAAAATCAAGATAAAGCGCTATCACTAAGCCGGCAATTCCGGCAACCAGAAGAACAACAGACAGCAATTTTGTGTTTTTTGAGTTTTCAGCCATTGTTCCAGCTCCTCTCTACTGATTTCATGTAAGAACCCGTTTCGGATTCCACACATTATGATATATGATATTAACAAAGGCGGACAGGCGCTTTATGTGCCCTCCGCCTTTCACACTGATCTTTCGACCGCAAAAAACTAGTTCGCGTAGCAAGCCTCGCTAACCTGCTGCATCGTCTTTACGAAACCATCTACATCCAGATTGCCTGCTGCAAAATCAGCAAATACCTGACCGGTGTAGTTCATTGCGTAGCCTTCTTTCATATTGAGCCAATGCCAGGAAGATGTCTTCTCATTTGAAATGTAATCTACCATAGCTTTAGCAAACGGATCTGGCGCAATATAGGTACAGGACTTGAACGGGCTGATGAATCCGGCTTCTTCTACCAATACCTTCTGCGCCTTATCCTCAGATAGCCACTGTAAGAACGCTTTTGCAGCGTCTACATTACCCTCTGAATATACAGACCACCAGGAAGGAGAGTTTGTAAGGATCGTATCAATCCCATCTTCAAACGCATAAGGAATCATACCAACCTCAAAGCTTCCTGCCGCCTCATAAGCATCCTTGTCGTCTGTTGTCATCGTAGCGCCAACCCATGAACCCTGTGTAACAAACGCATATTTACCTGAAGCAAAGTTCAAAATCTGCTGATCATATGTACCGGAAACCAAAAGCGCCGGATCCGAATAACGGTTCAGCATATCGACAAATTTTGCAAAATCTGTAAGACGCTTTTCATCAAGCTTTCCGCCGTCGTTCAGCTTGTCAATATAAGTTGTATCATCTCGTGCCAGACCTGCATCAAGATAGTTGGCGAACAGGTGCTGACCTGTGGACCAGTAAAGATCCTTAGGCTCTGCACAGTAACCGACAACTGCATCGATACCAAGTTCGCCTTTTTTAGAATCCAGAGTTTTGAATGCTTCCTCAATCGCAGCCGGTCCGGTAAGCTTTGTCGGATCAATTCCTGCCTTCTTAAGAATCTCTGTGTTGTATGCAAGTCCGATTCCTTCTGTGGAATACGGGAATCCGACAGTACCATCCTCATTAATGTACGCTCCGTCTGTATCAGATGCCCATTTCTCATCACTCATATCTGCCAGAAGACCTTTCCAGTTAGCGAACTCAGGTTCCAGTGCGTTTACAAAGATATCCGGCATGTTGCCTGCCTGATAATATCCCTTGATCGTTCCCTGAATATCAACACCGCCTCCCATAGATTCAATTTCAACTGTCACTCCGGTCTCTTCCTTATACATCTCAGCCAGCTTTTTGAGCTGAGCATCAACCTCAATCTTACCATTTACAAGACGGATTGTATTCGGATCTGATGAGCTGCTTCCTCCGCCTGAACTTCCGCCATCCGATGAACCGCCGCCACATGCAGCAAGGCTTAATACCATAGCTGCCGCTAACAATGTTGAAACAATTTTCTTCTTCATTTTGCCCTCCGCTTTTATTATTTATTTACCTTTTGCGCATAAGTTTTAATAAAGATCCTTATTTTAAACTTTTTATATAAGTTATACAATTATTATCTGTTATTATTTATTTTATCTTCTTGTTTCTTGTGCATTTTGCACATTCCAAAATTCTGTTACTTACGCAAAAAAGCTAAAAAAATAGCCGGAACAGAAGATAATCACCTTTTTCAAAAGTTATCTTCTGCCCCGGCAGAATAGAAAACAGCACTTATACTTTATTCTTCTGTGAATACTCCCTCGTCATTCCCATAAGGTGTAACCGCCTTCACGCTGTCCCGGATAACCAATTCTACAGGAAGCTTCGTATCCCACTCCGGCGGTTCCTCCCCCTGAACCATCCTTAACAGATAGTCGACGGCAAGCCGGCCTTTTTTCGTAGGATTCTGATGAACCGTTGTAAGCGCCGGAAGCGACACTCTTGCAATCATTACGTCGTCAAACCCTGTAATGGATAAATCTTCCGGAATCTTCACTCCGCGGTCACGGAAATATGTCATCAGCATAACAGCATAGTAATCCGAACAGCACATAAAAGCAGTATAATTTCTAGACAATGTATACAATTCCTGCATACTGGACTCCCTCTCTATCATATCCGGCCGGATAATGAGCAGGTCCTTCTCCCTTGTCCGGATTCCGTACTCCGCAAAAGCTTTCTGATGCCCGATATAGCGGATATAATCTACTCCTTCCATATTGTCCGCCAAAAAAGCAATTCTCCTGTGTCCTTTGTCCAAAAGATGACGAGTCATCTCATAGCCTCCCCGTTCATCTTCAAGCCCGACGTTCACATAGTTCATAATATCCCTTGGAGCATAGCTGTCTATCAGTACAACCGGCTTCTTATATCTGCTTTTGATCCTTACAAAATCGTCGTGAACAATGCCGATGAGTAACAGCCCGTCTACATTCCACGTCAGGATATTGCGGATAAGTTCCGAGATATCATCGGTAGTATAGATCATCATATAATATCCTCTGGAACGTATCTCTGCCTCGATCGCTCCAAGCATCACACTCATAAAAGGATCCGCCATGACATTGTCATATTTCCCCTTCCGGCTTTTCAATGCAACTCCGATAATCTTTGAAGAATTCTGCGTGAGGCTTCTGGCGCTGTTATTGGGCACGTAATCACATTCCTCCAGAAGCTTCTCCACCTTCTCAACCGTCTTCTGGGAAACCTCGCTTGTCTTCCCGTGTATCACATTAGAAACTGTCGTACTGCTGATTCCAAGCATCTCAGCCATATCTTTAATCGTTACCATTATGCCTGCTCCCTTGGATCATGTGTCTCGATATATTCAATAATCTCTAATATCTCATCACTGCTCATACCTTTTTCTTTTAATTTTCTTATCAGATTAACAACTTCTTTTCCCGTCATCGCTTTCATCTCCCTTTTTAATGAGCTCTTATATCATTTATTTTAATTATAGCAGAAGACTATTTTAGATGTAAAGCCTTTCGTAAATAGATTTAAGCCCCGAACCAAGCCGATACTTCCGCATAATTATAAACTTTTCATCCACACCCGCTTCCGAAAGATAACCAGGCTTGCCGCCAGTCTTACACATTCCTCCAAAGACAATATAAAATATACATATGTTACAGGCATTTTCAAGAAAAATGCAGCAAACACTCCAAGGGGAACCCCGAATATCCATGTCCCTGCCATGTCGATCCGCATAATATACTTCGTCTTCCCCCCGCTTCTTATGATGCCTCCTCCCAATATCATATTCTGAATCTTGACAGGTGCAACGACTGCATATACGATCAGCAGCTTTTTCGTAAGCTCCCTAAGTTCCGTTCCCACATTGTAAAATCTCACATACAGCGGACTTACCATTATCAAGGCCGCCGACAAAAGTAAAGAGCCGGCAAGTCCGCATATCATCATCTGTTTCGATTCGGCATAGGCCTTCTCATATTTTCCTTTTCCAAGGGACTTTCCGACCAAAATGCCTGCCGCCCGGGAAAGACCGCTAAGCGCTCCGATCATAAGCGTCTGTACCGGTATTGTCATCGTCATAGCAGCGCAGGCATCCGTCCCTATATTTCCGTAGATCGCCGTATACACATTCTCGCCCATTCCCCACAGAAATTCACATGCCAGCATCGGACACAAGATACTAAGATACTGTCTTCCATATTCCCCAAAGCAGAATGTCTTCCCGTTTCCTTTTGCAAGGCTTAATTCTGTCTTTGCTCCCCGTTTTCTAATGCAGTCCCTAAAGAAGATCACTACGATCACGCATGAAAGAAGCTGCTATATCACGCTTGATAGCGCCGCTCCTCCCACTCCCAGCTCAGGAAATATCCATTTCCCGAAGATCAGCAGGTAATTCAGCCCGGTATTTAAAAACAGTGCAAAAATGCTTGCATACAGAGGCAGCATAGCTTCTTCCATACACCGTAGCAATGTCGTCACAATAGAACTTACAGCCATAGGGAGAAAAGACACGGATAAAATACCAAGATACCTAACTGCTGTCTTCCTTACTGTCACATCCTTTGTATAAAGCCCCATGACCGTATCCGGACAATCCACGCAGATAATAAGAAAAACCGCCGCCACTGCTGCTGATAACACAAGACTTACGAAGAAACTCCTGCTTACCAGTTTGTCATCCTTTTTTCCCATATACTGAGAAATCATAATTCCGGCCGCCGACGCAACTGACGCAAGGACAATGGAATAGAGTGAAGCAAACTTTCCGCCAAGACCGATTCCAGCAATGCTTTTTCCTCCCAGCTGTCCGATCATCACCTGATCGATTACACTGAAGGAGGATTGAAGCAAAGACTGAAGCGTTACGGGAAGCGCAATTTTAAGTACTTTTTTCCGGAACATGTTTCACACTCCCCCGCTCCACCAGCGTAACAGGCAGCTTCACAATACCGCACTGCTCCCCTTTTTTGAGACTTTTTAATATGTTGATCGCCTTTTTTGCCCGCAGAGACACATCCTGTCTCACAGTGGTAAGGGACGGAATACTATAATTGCAGACAGGGCTGTCATCAAATCCCACCACCGAGATATCCTCTGGCACAAATACACCCTTTCCTCTAAGATAATGAATCAGTTCAACTGCATAAAAGTCCGACATTGCAAAAATTGCCGTATATTCCAGAAGTTCCGGTTCCCTTTCCCGGTAAAGCTTCATACGTTCTTCCCTCTGTACAGATATTTTCATAAAGCTGACAGTCTCTGCTCCCATAGCATCCGAGCAGCCATCCATGCGCTCTGAGTCCATACCTGTAAAGCTGTCCGAAATACATAAAACCTTGCTGTGTCCCATGCTTTTCAAGTATCGTCCTACCTGACAGCCTCCATCATAATTATCAATGGTCACATTGCCGATTCCTTTCAGTTCTTGAAAGAATCCTTCATATACGACCGTCTTCACCATCATAAAAATATCCGGCCACGTCAATTTCCCGGGACAATACGTTTAAAGATGATGATATAAAACCATCCTCCAAGACATGGCCTTCATATTTTTCATGATCATTGATTACTACGCCGATAATTCCAGAGTCATTCTGCGCCAGCAGTATACCCGCCATACTTGGAATATAACCTCTCTTTTCCACAAGCTCCTGCACCCGTTTTATAGTCTCGTCGGAAACCCTTTTTCTCTTTCCATGAAGTACATTTGATACCGTTGCTGTACTTAATCCCAGTTCCTCAGCAATATCCGAAATTCTGACTCGTTCACTTTCCACCGCTGTCATCTCCTCCTGCAAATCATATCCTAAACTTATACGCATCAGTAAATTTATTATAAGTATAAGCACCCACCGGTGATTTTTCAAAGGTTAAACGCGTAACCCGTTCCAAAAATACAGGGTGGTTTTTGCATATATTACACAAATTCCATTGCACTTTCAGAAAAAATAATGTAAATTAAAGTTGTGTTTTTTGAGCGACCAGTTACTTTGGCACCAGCCAGAAAAGAACAAGGAGGTAACATATATGAGACGAACAGCAGGTATTCTGCTCCCTATTACCAGTCTGCCGTCACGGTACGGTATCGGCTGCTTTTCTAAGAGTGCCTATGATTTCATAGACTGGCTTAAGGCGGCAGGGCAGACCTACTGGCAGATTCTGCCCCTCGGCCCTACAAGCTACGGTGATTCCCCCTATCAGTCTTTTTCGACCTTTGCCGGGAACCCTTATTTCATCAGCTTAGACGCTCTCATTGCAGAGGGCGTACTTACCCGCGGGGAATGTGAAGCAGTTGATTTCGGAGATAAAGCAGATGATATTCAATACTCGAAGATTTACAATAACCGCTATCCGTTGCTTCGCAAAGCGTATGAACGCAGCAATATTTCCGCCGATCCGGATTACAAGGCTTTTGCAGCCCAAAATGAATGGTGGCTTTCGGATTACGCTCTGTTTATGGCGGTTAAAAATCAATTTGACGAATCTTCGTGGGATCACTGGCCTCATGATATCCGCCTGCGCAAAGGCCCTGCTTTAAAGGAGTACCGAGAGAAGCTCCATTCCGAAGTCGAATTCCATCAATATATGCAGTTCAAATTTTTTGAACAATGGAATTCTTTAAAAACCTATGCCAACAGGAACGGTATCCGTTTTATCGGCGATATCCCTATCTACGTAGCGATGGACAGTGCAGATACGTGGGCGCATCCGGAACTATTTCAATTAGATGAGAACAACGTACCTCTCGCAGTGGCCGGCTGCCCGCCCGATGGATTCTCCGCAGATGGACAGCTCTGGGGCAATCCGCTTTACCGTTGGGATTACCATCAGGATACAGACTTTGAGTGGTGGATTTTGCGCCTTCGCTATTGTTTCCGCATGTATGATGTACTGCGGATCGATCATTTCCGCGGCTTCGATGAATATTATTCCATTCCTTACAAGGATACGTCCGCCGTTAACGGTCATTGGGAAAAGGGGCCTGGAATCAAGCTGTTCCAGCATATGGAAAAGGTTCTCGGGAGGCAGGAAGTAATCGCGGAGGATTTGGGCTACGTAACTGATTCTGTTCGCCAGCTTGTCCGCGACAGTGGTTTTCCGGGCATGAAAGTCTTAGAATTTGCCTTTGATTCCAGAGATTCCGGTTCCGCCAATGATTACCTTCCCCACAATTACATTGAAAACTGCATCGCCTATACCGGAACCCATGACAACGAAACGGTCACCGGCTGGTTTGACTCTATAACAGAAGCAGAACGGCAATTTGCAAGAGAATACCTGTGCGATCATTACACGCCGGTCGAATCGCTGTACAAATCATTTATTTCCCTTGTGATGAGGAGTAACGCCAAAACCTGCATTATTCCCATGCAAGATTATATGGGTCTTGGCAACCAGTGCCGTACAAACAAACCCTCTACCGTAGGTATTAACTGGAGATGGAGACTGAAAAAAGAAGATTTGTCAGAAGAACTTCACAAAGAAATACGCTCCGTCACAAGACGTTACGGAAGAATGAATCAAAGTATATAATCAAAAACGTCATTGTTACAGCCTTTATAAAAACATTCGGCAGCTATAACAATGACGTTCTTTTAATTTAGAGTATCTTATTTTTCCGGCGAGATAATATATTTTCCGTTGGCGCGGAGTTTGGGACTGCCTAAGATCTCCGCCAGCTTATCAAGACCGCATACCTCATAAACCATACTGCTCACATCCAGACGCCCGGAATCAATCAGGTCGAGCGCCCTCTTCTGTGTATATGGATTAATGTAAGATGCTTTTAATTCCAGCTCCTTTTGAAAGATCTGGAAGGGCTTTACGGAAATGGTCTCATCCGGCTTCGTCAGTCCGAACATCATAACAACCGCCTTATTTCCCGCAATTTCAATCGCCTGCTCAATGGTGGAAGGACGTCCCACACACTCGATGACTGTATTTACCCATGTAATTCCTGCTTCAGCAAGACGGGCTTTCACATCCTCATGAATCGGATCAATACAGACATCTGCTCCCAATTGCTTTCCTACCTCTCTCTTATTCTCCACAGGCTCTAACAGCGCAACCTTTGCAGCCCCGGCAAGCTTAGAAAGCTGCAGCATAAGAAGGCCGATCATTCCTCCGCCGATCACTACAACCTGATGTCCTGGATGGATGTTACACAGATCCATTCCATGAAGGCAGCATGCAACAGGCTCTGTCATAGCTCCCTGTTCAAAGGATGTATTCTCACCCAGCCTGTAGACCTGCCGTTCATTGACCGCACAGTATTCCGCAAAGCCGCCGTTCACTGTTGTGCCGTATCCTATCATATGTTCACAGTAATGCGCTACTCCGTTTCTGCAGGGTTCACAGGCACCGCAGTAACAATTCGGATCGATACATACTCTGTCTCCTGCTTTGTACGCTGTTACCTCCTCCCCCACTTCTGCAACAACACCTGAAAACTCGTGTCCTAATATGGTTGGCGGGTTCACCTCTGCCGCTCCCTTATCTCCTTCGTAAATATGTACGTCCGTTCCGCATATGCCGCAGGCTTTTACCCGAATCAGGACATCCTTCGGCCCAACCTTCGGCATTTCATGCTCTTCTACACGCAATTCATGTTTCCCATAAAATACAGCACTTTTCATTTCACTGCCTCCATTTTCTTTTTGTTTATACTTACGTTTATATCTTAGTCGTAAGTTAAGTATATAACTTTTATCAGAAAATGTCCATAGAAAAAGATACAAAAAGATACAAAATACAGAAGTATTTTTAATTGCATTTTAATATCTGTCATATTAAAATGTACTAGTGTATCCTAAACTAATTATCTACGTTTCGTGAAGGATAAGTTTTCAGTCTGCAAAATCACAGGAGAATGCCCTATGGACAAGCAAGGATTAACTACGATCGAGCTAAAGAAGATAAATAAGGGAAAAGTCTACCACTATATCTATAAAGAAAGACTTACTTCCAAGATGCGCATCGTTACAGATCTGCAGATGGGACTTTCTACTGTCAGCCATAATCTTGCCATCTTAGAACAGGAAGGTCTGATCGAGCGGAATGGATTTTTTGATTCCACCGGAGGCAGGAAAGCACACGCAATTCGGATTGTCCCGGATGTACGCATTTCCATCGGCATAGGAATTCTGAAAGATAGGATTCATCTGGCGTCCGTAGATTTATACGGGAAAGCTGTCTGCATGGACACGGTTTCCTTATCTTACAGTAATACAGAGAGTTACTACCGTAAGGCCGCAGAAAGTATTGAAAGATTTATTGACGGCCAGCATTACAAAAAGGAAAAGATTCTCGGAGTTTCGATTGCTGCACAAGGAATTATATCACCGGACGGTTCCAGTGTGACTTATGGAGCGATCATGGGTAACACAGATATGAAACTGACTGATTTTTCTGCCCGTCTTCCCTATCCATGCCGTCTGGAGCATGATTCCAAAGCCGCAGCATATCTGGAGCACTGGAATCATGAAACGCTTGACAGCGCCATTGTTCTGCTTCTGAACCAGAACTTAGGCGGCGCCATTATAACAAACCATCAGGTGCATCAGGGACTTACTATGCACAGCGGAACTGTTGAACATATATGTGTAAATCCTGACGGAGCTTTATGTTATTGCGGAAACCACGGATGTCTCGAAACCTGTTGTTCTGCAAATGCACTGGAAGCTGCGGCCGGTATGCCTGCCGGGGAATTCTTTCCCCTGCTCAGAGAAGGCAAGAATCCTGAACTGTCCCAGATATGGGACACATACCTTAAGTATCTGGCTTTCGCTATGAGAAATCTGAATATGGTCATTGACAGTCCAATCATCATAAGCGGATATCTCGCTCCTTACCTCATTGAAAAAGATATTGATTTTCTCATAAAAGAGATAAATCAATCTGCTCCTTTCGCTTTCAAAAAAGAGCATATTACCGTAGGGACTCATGGACAATATACCCCTGCTGTCGGAGCCGCGTTATTTTATATTGATCATTTTATACAATCTGTTTAACAGTCAGCCACTCACCATAAATTTCTCAACTTACTGAGATATAAAAGAGATAACAGTCAAGAAAGGAAGAGAAGAATTATGAGAAGAACGAAAAAGCAAATCCTTATGATAATGACGATTGTCATAGCGGTACTCACCATGATGCCGAATACAGCGGAGGCGGCATCAAAGAATCCCCTCACCGTGTCTGTAAACGCAAAGAAACTTGCAGTGAAAAAATCCGCACAGCTTAAGGTAAAGTATGGCAAGAAGAATGTAACGAAGAAGGCGAAGTATAAAACCAGCAGCAAGAAAATCGCAACTGTCAGCAAGTACGGCAAGATTGTAGCAAAGAAGGCCGGGAAAGTCACCATCACAGTAAAGTATAAAAACAAGACGAGGAAGGTAAAACTCACTATTGTAAAGCCGCCTGTAAAAAAGCAGCAAATAACAAGCAGCGTTATAAAAATTACAGCCGATAAGGGAACTCATGTCCAGATCAGCGATCCCAAAATAGTTGTGAATGCAATGAAGCGGTTAACAGGACCGGAAGCTTTGATCGCATGCGGCAACTATTATAACAGTGTGCTCGAGAAGGCAACGGCAAAGGGTGAAAAGTGGGTATACTCCAACAGCAATAAATATGTCTTGCAGGGCGGGACCTTTGATCAGATGCTCAAGGGGAAACTGCGCGGCGGAAACTGCGGTTCCATTGCAAACTGGGCATTCCGTGATATGGGCGTCATCAGCAGTAATCACGGCTTCTACGGCGACAGTACCGGAAGTATCCGGCATTATCATACAGGAACATTAACTGTGAAAGAGGAATTTGACAAAAACTGTATCATTATAAACGGAGACAAAAAATCTTTTGGAACACTTATGAAAGAAGGAAAGATTAAAACAGGGGATGTCATTATCGGGAAAAGCCATACATTTATTTACCGCGGTAACGGAACCGTATTTGCCAGCGGACATGACGCGAAATGGCATACAGACAAATCTGTCGAAACGGATGATCCGAAAAAGGCAGTGTTTGAAACATGGGTAAGGACATATCAGGGGACTTCCAACGAACGGTTCAAGGTTTATTATATTATCAGACTAAAAAACAGCTTTGTTCCAGAGTATTACCGATCTAAAAACGGAAAGCTAGTAAAAAACAAATAAGAAGAGCGTATCGCCAAAGATAGTATGCCAATATGGTCAGGTGGCTTAAAAAGAATCATATCGGGATAATTATCAGTAATTCGATATTATCCCGATATGATGCACATGTTCACTGCGTTAACAGCAACTAATTATCGTACAATTTGCGTTCATCTGTTCTGTCATCACAATCACTATCGCAGTCACAATCAATAATAGCTTCATCTGCTTCCGCTCTTGCCCCAAAGATAATCGGAACTTCGATACGAAGTTTTTGGCTTACTGTAAATTTACAGATGTTTCCAGGGCCGCTGACGCAAGGGTTACATCCGGATGTAATAAGAGCGTTCCCCAAACATTTTGTTGTAGCATTGCCCACTTCTCCGAAGGCTTTGATTGTCACCGGTACGCAGACATTTACATCCTGATATCCCATTGTCGGGCATCCGACCTGTTCAGTCTTACATTCTGTTTCTGGTTCAAAAAAATTTTCCATAAAAATGTCTCCCTGCTTATTTTTTTCTGATATCTGATATAAAAAACTGATGGCATCCTCCAGATTGAGGCCGTTATGTCCTTTATCCGGTTCATAGTGGAGGAATACCTCAATATCATTATATTCATCAGTGCCTTTCATTGTTTCTGCATTTTTCAAAAAAGATATCAGTTGAGTGGAATTCAATAATACTTGATTGCCTGCCAGACGATTTTTAATAACATTTTTAGTACTGGGTAAAATATAGAAGATTTTAAAGAGTTTTCGGATATGCTTTAAAAATATAAAAACACCCCAAAGCCAGTAAACATAAAGCTTTGAGGTATCTTTCTCGAAAATCGGAGTGACAGGATTTGAACCTGCGGCCTCTACGTCCCGAACGTAGCGCTCTACCAAGCTGAGCCACACTCCGTTATGTAACCGGATACTTAATATAACAATATCCGGCGCCTCTGCCAAGGAACTACGGATAGAGGACTCGAACCTCTACTAACAGAGTCAGAGTCTGCTGTGCTGCCATTACACCAATCCGCATTACTTGTCCTAGCGAACATATATTATTATAACAAGTATTTATAAAAAATCAAGTGTTTTTTTAAATTTTTTTCTGTTTTCTTAAATTTTTTTATTGTTTTGACAATGTACCCAAAAAGGTCTATGATACATTTAGTTGAATTTGGCCATCTCTCCATAAATATCGCATATATTTATGGAAAAGGCATTACGCAAGAAAGGATAATCATATGTCAAATAAGAAAATAGCTGTGCTGTTCGGCGGACAGTCATCCGAGCACATCGTATCCTGCATGTCGGCAGCCAATGTAATTGAACAAATAGACTCTGCGCGCTATGAACTTCTGCTCATAGGAATCACCGAAGACGGCCACTGGCTCAAAGCAGATTCTTTAGAGAGTATCCGCTCCGGTGCTTGGAAGGACAGTCGGATAGAAGCCATAATCTCACCGGATGCCACAAAAAAATGTGTCATTCTGAATGACGGCGCAAATATTACAACCGTAAAAATTGACGCTGCATTCCCTGTTCTCCACGGTCCTTACGGAGAAGACGGGACTGTTCAGGGACTATTTGAGCTGGCCCATATTCCGTATGTGGGCTGCGGCGTCCTCTCTTCCGCCGTATCTATGGATAAATTATATACAAAGATCATTGTAGATGACCTTGGCATTTGTCAGGCGGATTATGTCCCGGTTATGAGCTGGCGCATGAGAGACGACATGGAAGGAACTGTCCGGCAGATCGAAGAAAAATTTGCTTATCCGGTGTTTATAAAGCCTTCCAATGCAGGTTCTTCCAGAGGTGTCAGCAAAGCGGAAAACCGTCAGCAGTTAATTGCCGGCCTGAAGGAAGCGGCCCGCCACGACCGCAAGATTCTCGTGGAGGAGATGATCTTCGGTCACGAAATCGAGTGCGCAGTACTTGGCGGCGGACAAAAACCGGTTCTCTCTTCCGGTGTCGGCGAGATTCTCGCTGCGGCAGACTTCTATGACTTTGAAGCCAAATACTTTAACGAAGAATCCCGCACTGTAATAAATCCCAAACTTCCAGAAGGATCTGCCGAGCAGGTAAAAAAAGCTGCTGAAAGAATTTTTAATGCGGTAGACGGCTATGGTCTTGCCCGTGTAGATTTCTTTGTAACCAGCAAAGGAAAGGTGATCTTCAATGAAATCAACACCCTGCCCGGCTTTACTGCTATCAGCATGTATCCGATGCTTTGGGAAGCTTCCGGAGTTCCAAAAAGTGAATTGATTGACCGGCTTATCAGCCTTGCCTTTGAACGAAGCTTTGTGTAACCCTAAAAATCAATGTATGTCGATATCCAGCGATGAAGAATACGACGAGGAAGAATAGACCGGTACACAGGGACTTAATTCGTCCCCATGTACTGGTCTGCTATTTTCCCGAAAACATTTTTTCGTATATCTTTATAGACAGATACAGAAGCCTTTACCATATCTTCTCTCGTCTTCGCATCAAGATCTATAATCTTTGTCCCATTTTTCTCTATCTCTTCCGCTCGTTCACTGATTCTCTCATCAGATGCTTTTCTGGAATAATCCTTCGCTGTCTTCTGGGCTCTCATGAGTATCATCCTGTCTTCCTCCGAAAGTTCCCCAAAAAACTTTTCGCTGACGATCAACGAAATCAAATGAGGCAGATGATTCGTATTCACCACATAATCCTGCTGCTCGTACAGACGGTTGGATACGATCACCTCATATGGATTTTCCTGCGCATCAATGGTATGCTGCTGCAGTTCCACCATGTCCCGTACCTCGTCAAGATTTTCAAACAGGCAGGGCGCATCAAATACTGCTGTATCCGGGATAAAATTCACCTGCGGCGCCGTATTCTGCACGACAAATAGGATATCACCGTCATAACAACTCTCTAAAAGCTCTCTGTCGCCTCCCAGCACGCTGTTGGCATACACTTGAATCTTTATCCGTCCGCCGCTTAAAGCATCCACTTCTTCCGCGAATTTTTCAGCATAAATTTGCGTCACAGTATCTTCGGGACTGGCTGTCGCCAACGGATAGGCATACCGCTGCCCTGTATCCGCCGCACATCCGGCAAGAATCAGAAAAAGCGAGACCGCAAAGCCTGCATGAATCCATCTTTTCATATTAATCTGCGCCTCCTTCACTAAAGCAATGCCAGACTGAGGGCCGGCACAAATGTAATCACAAGCAATGCGATCAGAAAATAGATGATCATTGGCATCGCCTGCTTTGCAATGTTCATAATCGGTATCTCCACCAGCGATGGGGCTACGAACAGATTCACACCAATTGGCGGCGTCACAAAACCAATCGCCAGATTTACTACCATGATGATACCAAAATGCACCGGCGACACACCAGCGGCTGTGACGATCGGCATAAGAATCGGCGTAAGAATCAGAATTGCCGGAGTCGTATCCATCACCATCCCCACTGCCAGCAGGAATAGGTTAATCACAAACAGGAGAACTACCTTATTCGTAAATTTCGCCAGAATCCCCGGTATAATTCCCGCAAGAAACAGATCGCTGACAGAAGCGCCCGGCAGCACAGACACCACAGAAAGGGAGATAGATATCGGTATAGCTATCACTAAGCAGACTACAAAAATTAAAAATACTACATGGCTCCAAGGAATACCAGCATAAGAAATTCCTCAATATTGTCATCCAGCCAATGTATTATTTTTTTCATCCTGTACCTTGAAACTCATAAGCTCTTATGTAAAAGACTTAACACAGTCTTTAAATCCTCTACGCCCATCTGTCCCGGCGCGGATGCTTTCCCCGCAGCTCCAAAGGTCAGAGCCGAGCCAAATACCTCGCCGCACAGTCTGCTGACCACGCCCGTGCCTGCCATAGACATGGTGATGATCGGACGGTCTGCATACTCAGAATACATTTCCTCTGTAGCCGCAAGCAGTGTCAGTACATCTTTTTTATTCTGAGGCATGACTGCGATCTTTGGGATGTCCGCCCCTGACTCCTGCATCTTGCGAAGCCTTGATACGATTTCCTCTTTTGCAGGCGTCTTATGGAAATCATGGTTGGAAGCCACTACCTTAACGCCACACTCATGAGCCGCTTTGACGATTGCTGTTACCGCATCATCTCCTGTAAATGCTTCTACGTCCACCATATCAATATACCCGGTCTTTGCCGCCTTCTGGTTAAGCTCAACGTAAGCTTGCTTTTCAATCGCTTTCTCTCCGCCCTCTTTTGCCGTACGGAAGGTAAACAAAATCGGCGTATCGCCAAGTACATTTCTAAGCTCTTTCGCTGTCTCTTCTACCTTTTCAAAAACAAATACATCCTCAAACCAGTCTGCCCGCCATTCGACAACATCTGCTCCGATAGCGCCGATATTTTTTCCGGATTCTAATATCTCTTCTCTTGTGATGCCTACGATGGGCACACAGATTTTCGGTATGCCTTCCCCGATTTTTACATTTCTTACTACTACTGTATTCATAACCTGTCTCTCCTTTCAGCTTTTACTTCGCACTTTCCGCGTTTTTTAAAAGAGTTCCATATCTTGCATTTACAAAAATCGCAAGAACGACTCCGATTATTGTAATTATGATATTCATCATGATCACGCCTGTGGCCGTCATCTTGGACGCCGCACTGAGAATCGTATAATTGCAGAGACTCGATGCAATCATGACAAAACTTGTAATCGTCCCCTTAATCTTCGGGAACAAATCATTGACCGTAGCCGTTGCCATCTGCAGCACGCCGCCTGCTGCCGCATAGCCGATCACAAACGCACCGATATAACAGATCATCGGACTCTTCATCATGTACACTAACACTAACATTATGACAGAAATCGCAGGATAAATCACAAGAAATCTTACTTGTTTGAATTTTGTGATCAAAATGCTTGTGACAACGAGGGCAGCCATCGTACCGGCGGAATAGTAAGTCTGCATAATGGACACCGACTCAGACGGAATTCCGGCAACCTCCTTTCCAAAGGTCTGCGCGCAATTCAGCCAGAGTTGGAAGGTAGCCGTACTTGTAAATCCAATTAAAATAAGAGCGATACTCTCCACAGAAAAATGAGCATTTTTCAGATTCTGTATAAAGGACTCTGATTTCCCGCTCTCGGATTCTGCCGGAAACGGTGCAAAGACAGCTAGAACGCCAAGCACCGCAATCACAACGCCGGCTGCAAGCGGAAGCATCAGATAGGACGTCTTCGTTCCCACTACGCATCCTAAGAAAAACGGCATCAAAAGCTGTGCGATTGAGATAAAAAATTTGATTCCCATCGTCGCAATTCCTGTGTATTTATTGATTATCCACCGGGCAGGCAAGTTAAAGAACCTGTTTGTATTCCCCGGAACTGAAGCTACACCGGAATTTGTAAAAAATCTCAAGCCAAACATTATCGTAAACGCTGCCTGCTCCGGCCCTCTCCTTCCGCCAATTGCAGGGCTGCATGAGAATCTCGGCAAAGAGGGCAGCAAGGTATATTCTATTCTGGATATGATCGAGAACATCAACAGTTATCCAGATGATATGACCGGCAAGAAAGTTGCTGTTATCGGCGGAGGAGCAGTTGGCCTTGACGTAGTGGAATTTTTCGCTCCGAGAGGAGCAGAAGTATCAATCGTGGAAATGCTCCCAGCCATTGGGAACGGTATCGACCCGGTCTCTAAAGTCGGCACATTTGCCATGATGGAAAAATACGGCGTCCGTCAGATGACAAAGACCGCTTTAAAAGAAGTCCGTCCGAATTCCTTCTATGTGGAAACTCCAAAAACGTGGGTTTTTATAAAAAGTGTATATCCCTCCAAAGAAGCCGGACAGTCTGATATGTCCGGCTTCTTTGCCTACACCTTAAGCCTCCGGTAGCCGTTCGGCGTGATATGATGATATGCCTTGAATATCTTACAAAAATAGCTGCTGGTTCCAAATCCTGTCTCCACAGCAATCTCAAGTATGCTCTTATCAGTATACCACAAAAGCTCCTGTGCCTTCTGAAGCCGGATTGAGATGATTAGATTCCCCGGCGTGATCCCCAAAGTATTCTGAAATATCCGGTAGCACTCCCTTTCACTGATATGAACCGCCTGCGCCAGATCCTTCGCCGTAATTTTTTCATTATAATATTCTCCAATCACGGCCAGAATCTTCTTGATCCGTTCGTCCGTCTCATAATCATAGTTTTTTTCATTCTCCTCACTCTCCATCGCCCATGAATAAACTGTCTCCCATAATTCAGAAAAGAGACTCCTGATACGCATTTCAAAGAATGGCTCTTTCTTCAGAACCATTTCCTCACACCGGTATAATTTATCTAAAAATACATCATGCTCCTTACTGCCCCGATACAAAGGCAGCACATCTAAAGATTTCCTTTCTTTGACAGGCTTTACATATTTGATATCATAGATACTTCCGGGATAACCTGCCAGAAAAGTTCTGTCAAAAAACTGCGAACTCAGTCTCACTTCGGAAGCTGGTTCCATAGCCTGAAGATAATGCAGTACTCCTGAATTAATAAATATCCCGTCCCCTTCTCCCAGCATAAATTCATGACAGTTCGTCTTATACAGAATCCTGCCTCCGGTAACACAGCCAAATTCAAACTCATCATGCCAGTGCCACGGAATATCAAACCAGATACTCTTTTGCGGTTCCGGCGTGTACAATCCATAATGCAGCATCTGACTCTGAAAGACAATGCGCTCCTTTTTTCTCTCATCCAGATTAAATTTCTTTTCTTCCATACCGCTCCTCTCTTCCTCATCCCCGGAAAATTATTTCTCACGGTTCTCAAATATTCTGGCGGAATTATTACATTTTTAGTCAGCATATTTATTTAATCCCATTTTTTACAGCAGTATAATTATATTAATATCTATCACAAAAAGTCAAGATAACAGGAGGTTTTTCATGATTTATTATGTATCGGCCAATGCTTCCAGACACGGCAGCGGCACAAAGGAACAACCATTTCAGACAATCAGCCAGGCTGCGGCAATCGCCCTTCCGGGAGATGAAGTTATCGCAGCGCCCGGCATCTACCGGGAATACGTTAATCCGGCTTTCGGAGGCACAGACGAAAATCATCGCATCATTTACCGCAGCGAGGTCCCTCTTGGCGCTGTCATCACTGGTGCAGAACCAGTAAAGAACTGGATACAATATGACGGTTCCATATGGATGGCACGCATCCATAACGGCATTTTCGGCAGCTACAACCCTTACACCACCGTGATCAAAGGAGACTGGTATAACGCCGTGACGCCCGCCCATACAGGTGAAGTCTACCTGAACGGTAAATCTTTATATGAAGCAGCATCCCTCGAAGAAGTAATACACCCAACTGTATGCAAAAGCTCATGGGATCCTGATTTTACCATTTATAAATGGTATACAGAGCAGGACAGCGATTACACTGTAATCTACGCAAATTTCCATGATTTTTTACCAAATGAAGAAAATGTGGAGATCAATGTACGCCGCAATTGTTTCTATCCGGATAAGACGGGCAGGGGATATATCACCCTTTCCGGTTTCACCGTAAAACAGGCTGCTACAACATGGGCGCCGCCGACTGCCTATCAGGAAGGCATGGTAGGCCCTCACTGGTCTAAGGGCTGGATCATCGAAGACTGTGAGATCTCTCATGCCAAATGCTCCGGTATCTCTCTTGGTAAATACCTGCAGCCTAACAATGAAAATAAATGGACGACCAAATTATATAAGGACGGTACACAGACTGAGCGTGACGCAATCTGTCAGGCACAGAGAGAAGGCTGGACGAAGGAAAATATCGGCTCTCATACTGTACGCCGCTGCAATATCCACGACTGCGGACAGACAGGTATTGTCGGACATCTGGGTGGCGTATTCTCTGTCATTGAGGATAATCATATCCACCACATCAACAACAAACAAAACCTTGCCGGCGCTGAAATCGGCGGTATTAAAATGCACGCAGCCATCGACGTGATCATCCGCAGAAATCATTTTCATCACTGCACCAGAGGACTCTGGCTTGACTGGCAGGCACAGGGCACCCGCGTAACGCAAAATCTCTTCCACGACAATGTCCCGCCGAAAGGTACAGCGATTGCGGACGAACTTGCACTGGCCGAAGATATTTTCATCGAAGTATCACACGGTCCGACGCTGATTGACAATAATCTCCTGTTATCTGACTGCTCTGCTCGCATCAGTACTCAGGGAATCGCCTTTGTCCACAATCTAATCACCGGCTCCTTCACATGGGTAGGAGACGGGACTGATAATGGCGGCCGCAGGCTCCCGACTCCGAGGTACACGCCGTACCACGTGCCGCACCGCACGGAAGTCGCCGGATTTATGACCTTCCTTCACGGGGATGCGCGTTTTTACAACAATATCTTCGTGCAGAAAGATATCCGCGAAGATTTAGTTGCTTACGCGAAAGAAAAAGAACTCTTTGAACCTTGTAAGTATCAGTTTATATGCGGAACAAAGCCTTATGACGGATATCCGACGTCAGAAACTTATTTCTCCCAGTTCACACCGGAAACAGCTGTCGACCACTACGGAAAAGACATCTATTACGACCATCTTCCGATCTATACGGGAGGCAATGTATATTTTAACGGTTCTCTTCCCTGTGACAATGAAGAAAACTATAAGATAGATACGGAGCATAAAATTACTGTCTCCCTGACAGAAGAAAATGGAAGATATAAGCTTAACACGAACCTTTATGATTTTCTCCCAAAGTTCGAGACACCTTTTGTAAGCACCGAAACCTTGGGTGAAGCCTTCGAACCAGAGCAAAAATTTGAAGCGCCGGACGGAACGCCGATCGTATTTAAGTATGATTATTTTGGAAAAGAAAGAGAGCTTATGCCCCTTGCAGGTCCATTTGCCTGCGGGTGTGAGGCAGAAGAAGTTTTAGCTTAATTTTTCTGCACGCTTTCTGGGATTTTGTGCGCGATCCTCCCCTTCGCTTGTTTCTCAATTTTTCAATTGTTATACTGGAAACATGCGAAGGAGGAGGTATGATTTTGAAATTAGGTTTTATGAAATGGATTTTTCTCAAGCTCGGCTTCAGCTCTATTTTCTCGGTATCTGACACCGGATACATTGATGATAGATATATCATAGCATTGTCAAAATCTGATTCCTATAAAATAAAATGTCAATTTTCTATAAATTTCTTACCTTTGTTTTACTAAAATTATAATCCGAGTAAGACAGCAAAAAAGACAGCTTTTTCGTTATTAACTGCCTTTTTCTTGCTGCCGTTTTATAAGCAGATAATAACTCATACCTTGATATATCAAAAAATCCCCTGACAATCCGCCGGGGGAATATCTGTCTTTTCAAAGACAATATCATTGCTTCATTTAGTGGAACTTCTAAGTTTGCTATATCCGTGTACATAAGTATTGAATCATTTGCAGAATATATTTTTCCGAACCTATAAAAGCACCTTTTATGTATTTCATGTTATACCTCCTCGTATCAAACAATGGAATACAGCAATACTCCGGCTGCGCCTGTCCCCAGCATCACATAAATTGGATTTACTTTCCATTTCCTCAAGACCAAAAAGCCAGCGGCAAAAATCATTACGGAAATTATGTTGATTCCACTCAAATCATCCGGCAGGGTTCTTTCTCCATAAAAAGCCATGATTACTAAGGTAATGCCAGCAGATGCAATCATGGCTACAACAGCAGGGCGAAGACCTGCAAGCACCCCCTGTACCATTCTCAATCCACGAAAACGGTAATAAATATAGGCAAGTGTTATTACAATCACACAAGAGGGGAGAATACAGCCTACGGTGGCAATAATTGCTCCCGGAATTCCTGCAACCTGAATCCCTACAAAGGTTGCTGAATTGATGGCAATCGGCCCCGGTGTCATTTCCGCAATCGTCATAATATCTGCAAATTGGGTCATCGTCAACCACGTGTGAACATCAACAACTTGATTTTGAATCAGCGGCATGGCAGCATAACCACCGCCTATACTAAACAACCCAATTTTGAAAAAACTACATAACAGTTCCAAATAAATCATGCCTGCCTCTCTTTCCTGCCAAGATACAAAGTATCAGCTGCACCAATTATGGCACAGATTAGAATAATTAGTATAATGTTGATTTTCATGAAACGGACAGCAACAAAAGAAGCAAACAAAACAACAATCGGTAGAACCCGTTTTTTTTGGAAAATGCTTTTTCCCATTGTAATTACTGCATCACAAATTACAGCAGCTACTCCTGCAAGCATACCTGTCATAGCCATGTTGACAATTACATTATCACGAAATGCAGTATAGAAAAAAGAAATTATAGAGATGATGATGAGCGGCGGCAGCACCGTTCCCAATACCGTTATCAAAGCCCCAAACACCCCTGCCACATGATACCCTACAAGAATAGACGCATTGACAGCAATTGCACCGGGTGAGGATTGTGCGATTGCTGTCAAGTCCATCATTTCCTGTTCTTCTATCCAATGTAGCTCATCAACAAATTTTTTCTGCATTAAAGGTATCATTACAAATCCACCACCGAACGTACAGGCACTTAACTGAAAAGTAGATAAAAATAGCTTTGTAAATGTATTTTGTTTCAATGTGCTTCCCTCCTTATGCACATAAGTATAACACTTACTTTTTGATAAAGGAAATAATATAATTTCATCTATATAATAACCAATTTCGTATAAGGGTGGGATAAAATATGACAATACGGCACTAAAAAATATTCTTATCGGTTTGCAAAAATAATTTCAATACAACAAAGGCTGCCGAAGAACTCCACATGACACAGCCCGCAGTAAGTCTTGCTATCAAGGAATTAGAGCAGTATTATGGCGTAGCTCTATTTGACAGAATAGGAAAAGGCTTAAAATCACAGAAGCCTTGCTGTCTTATGGACTTTTCCATGACGGAATAGCAAGTTTCGGTTACTTGCTTCTTTACCGTACATGAGCATTCTTTCCGGTATATGCGCATCATACTCCAATATATCCAGATAATTGCCCGAACCAACTTTAGGAAACGTAAGACCCGTGTATCCCGGCAGCTTACAAGTATGCATTACATTTCTTCCCGAAAATTCTATGTAACACTGCAATTCCGTTGCCTGCTTCCATGCCGCATCAATAATATCATCCGTGAGAAGAACTTCTCTATATATCTGTCCGTCCATCAAAACATACGCGCCGTTGTTACAGATATATGGTCCGGTAAATCCAATATCTCTCATCCGTGAAATGACGTGACCGTAATTTCTCCACGAAGCAAGACCGATCAGAATCCTCCGCTCTGCCACATGCCGCACTGTTTCACATAATTCCTTTGTCTCAGAGCGGTTATGAGGAAAATTAACTATCGTACCATCAATATCCATCATAACCAGCCTGACTTCATTTTCCATAATTCTCATCCTTTAATACGTTTTTGTCATGTTTCTCTTAGGAGGGGCTGCGCAGAGCAAGGCCATTCTGCCTCGCTCTGCGCAGTATATCTAAAAACAGGTTTATACTATTTTACTTAAAGTACTCACTGAGCGCCTGTATCGCTTCTTCTTCGTCTGTCCCTTCCGCGCGCAGAGTAATCTCATCTCCACAGACGATACAGGCTCCAAGAACCGCCATAATACTGCCTGCTGATACGATTTTACCCTTTTTTTCTATTTTGATATCAGAGTCGAATTTTGCTGCTGTCTTAATAAATTTCATAGCTGGTCTTGCATGAAGACCTTCTTTAAAATTCACGGTAACTGTAATCTCTTTCATGCAACCTCTCTTTCCGCGCCGTTTACTGTCTGTCTTTCTTGCCGGCGGCAACCGCGTGCAAAAGATCATGCTCCGAAGTAGCAACCATCGTTATGTCCATTGCGTGCAGAAGCAGCATGGAAAAGGGAAGCTCAACCCCGTCATTCTGCGGCGCCATCAATTTCTCAAACTGTATCTTGTGCGCTTCTGCAAGAAACTCCTGCGCTTCTGTAAGCTTTTCTTCTGCCGCGACATAGTTTTCTTGATTGATCTCTTCAAGTGCTTCAAAAACTTTGGAACGTCCTTCTCCGGCATTGCAGATCATTTCCATACAGATATTGTTGAGTTCCTCTAATGTCATCTTCATTATAACTGCCTCCTTTATTTTGGGATCTACCGCCTTATGTCCTTTTTCTGGTACGATGCTAGCCTAATATCTCCAGCATCTGATCGATCAAAGCTTCACCCTTTGCCAGTCCATACTCCCTCATCGGGATCAGCATAAACGGCAGGTCTGGATATCCTTTTTCTGCAGCGAACTTTTGAATATCCTTCATCTGTCCCTTTACCTGCGGCGCGATCATCACAATATCAAGCCCCGAAAAATCGAACGTCCTGTATCTTAGGCTGGCAGAACAGCTCACCGTCAGATCAATATCTTTTTTCGGCGCCGCCTTCTGCAGCGCTTCCACGATCATACTGGAGGACATTGCAGATGCACATAAAATTACAGCATTTATTTTTCTCATATTATTCTTCTCCTTCCTCTGCAATACAACGTCTTTCATACAATTTTGCAAACGGATACCAGATAATTCCCATAAGAACAATCAAAACTGCCTGTGCGATCACATTTCTCCAGTCTCCTCCGGTAGAAAGATATGGCTGAAGAAGCGGCGGCGTGGTCCATGGGATCTGGACATAAGCCGGACTGATCCATCCGATTGCAGTAAGAATATATCCATACATGGTTCCTAATAATGATGTTAAAAATACAAACGGCAAAAACATCAATGGGTTCAATACGATCGGCACACCGAACATCACCGGTTCGTTTACACAGAAAATTCCCGGAATAATTGACAGGCGGGCAACTTCTCTCAAATGCGGCGATTTCGACTTCATCCATAATACGACCAGAGGCAATGTCATTCCGACTCCGCCGATCATGGTCCAGCTATAGAAGAAAGGCTCAGTCAGAATATGCGGAACCGCAGTTCCGGCTGCAACTGCCGCTGCGTTATCCGCTATGTTAGCCAACAGGAACGGATACATAACGCCCCATACGGTAAAAGAACCTCCATGAATTCCTACGAACCAGAGCAGCTGAAGCAGCAATGCGCAGATAAGCGCCGCATACCATGTATCTGTTACAGCTAATAACGGAGAAACGACCATATTCAGCACCGAATTAAGGTCAAATCCAATGATGACTCTCAACAGCCAGAAAAATACTAGCAAAAGCGCCATTGGCAGCAGAGAAGCAAAGCTCTGTGCAATACCATGAGGTACAGACTTCGGCAGACGGATAATGATATTATGTTTATATGCAAAATGCATAAACTCCACCACAATAACCGCCACTACGAACAATGTAAACATTCCTTTTGCCGAGAAGCCGGTTACATCCAGTACATTATCAGCCAGATTTACCGGCGCTACCGTTATAATATAACACGCTACCGTCACAATACTTATGATCGTTGCATCCTGCTCCTCATACATCCTCGCCAGCTCGGCTCCTAAAGATATGGCCAGATATAAGGTCATAAAATTCATTGTCATGGCATAGAGTATATTCAGCTTTTCCGCGTAAGGCGCCATAGCGTTTGCCAGCGATTCTACCGGAAGACTCGTCAGAATCAGTGGCAGCGATCCGATGATAATCAGCGGGATTGTACGGATCAGCGCCGCACGGATTGCCGCAAAATGTCTTTGATTTCCCATTTTCACAAGCGGGGGTGCAATGTATTGTTCGATCCAGCCGCTGAATTTATCCATTGTTGCTTCAAATTTGTTTGTTTTCATTGTTTTCCCTCACATTCGTAATTCGTCATTTTCTACTGCAGTCTTGTGTGGACTGCTTCGGTAAAATTGTCATTTGCATCTCTGTTCGGATCATTCCCGATTTTTTCCGGTGCAAAAACCGAAAGCACCTGTATCGCCAGTGTCGTCAGCAAAAGGGACTGCGTCAGCGGATATGCCGTGATGACAATACGGTTCTCTTCCCCGGATGGTTGTCCAGAAGCATCCAGCATCCATACATGTCTGGTGATCGTCTTAAGATAGCGGAATGTCTCTTCGGTAAGTTCCTTCGCCGAAAGCTTTGATTTTAACAGTAAAATACTGCTTTTACCGGTAATCGCACGATGCATGCCATGAGAAAATTCGCCGATATCGTTGAACATCGTTGGAATGCACATCGTTTCCATCAATTTCAACTGTCCCTCCATAGCCGTCCCGAAGTTCATCCCGTATCCCAGAACATATAATTCTTTCAGATCATTTCCAAACTCTTTTCTTTGGCACCATTTTCTGATGCCCTTTGCCACTGCAGGTATTTCTTCTACTTGTTCTCTCAGTTCTTTTATAACCGCTTCTTTCTTTTCTCCAGTCAGAATTCCCTTTTCCCGTCCCAGATATACAGTCAGCAAGAGCAGCACCATCAGCGTTGCGCTATATCCCTTCGTCTTTGCATTACTGTCTTCTCTGCCGCAGCAAAGCAATAGGACATGATCCGCTTCTTTTGCAATCGGGGAATCTTTCGTATCCGTGATTCCAAGCGTACAGAATCCCTTTTCGGAAGCTTCACGAATCGCCCCCACGACTCCACTGCTCGTCCCCGTCTGGCTGATGCCTGCGACCAGAACTTTACTTTTGTCTTCCCGCTGCAGCGCATACGCATTATACTGAAAATTTGTCGGAGTATATATATAAACTCTTACTCCTCCATTTCGCGACAAAAAATCCGAAACCGCCAGAGCCGCGTTATAAGAACTGCCGTGTGCCACAAAATAAACCGCTTCAAAATCCTTACCCGCACCGCCTGCAAATATCCTGATTTCTTCTGCATCCATCAATCCTTCTAACACCTTGGGTTCTTCTGCAATATAATCCCACATAATGCTTCTGTTTCTCATCTTGTTCTCTCCTTTTAAAGCCCAAGCATCTGTTTTGCGTTCTTTCCCAGCATCATCTCTAAATGCTCTGTATGATCACAGATATAACGTACCTTTTCAATTTCCTGCGCCTGATCTCCAAACGGAGCGTCGGATGAAAAAAGAATCTTTTCCGGGCCGGCGATCTCATATGCCATACGCATCACCGGAACATAGGAACCGCATGTGCTCAAATAGAAATTCGGAATCTCTTTTGCCAATTGGCATGCACGCTCATACATCAGCGGCACTCCCATATGATATAAAATTACCGGAACATCCGGAAAGCTTTTTGCCATCTCTGCCCACTTATCCGGAATCGAGAACATGTCCGACTGTCCGTGAACCACTACACATTTCTTATACTTACGGCAAAGTTCAAAATACGGATCTAACACACTATGGCGGTCTGCACTGTATCCAAAGCGTATCGCGTTCATCTTCAGCCCGTGGAAATGATAGTCTTTAAAGCACCGTTCCAGTTGTTCCTCTCCATCCACATCCCACGGATTAATAACTGCAAATCCCAGCGTACGGTCCGGATATTTTTTGCAGCATTCATGAATATACTCATTATCAATCGTTTCCAATTGAGAACAAATCATGCAACGTTCAACACCTGTCGTATTCATAATGTCAAGCAGAGATTCAACTTTATAATTTTCACCTTTTTTTACTCCAATATGAGCCAGCATATCTATCATCATGATTCCACCTCACATTCAAGGCCAAAAATACGCGCCGCGTTTTTCCACAGCACTTTTTCTTCGCCGTCTTTATAATCCTTAACCGCATTCCTGACTTTTAAAAGCTCCAATGGATAATATCCCGCTTCCGGTGTCCCTGTACCGAGAAGCACTCTGTCTGTCCCAATTGTTTTTACGGCGCGGTGTGTATTAAAATCCATGCCGGAAGACGTCTCAAGATAAATATTATCATGCTCTTTTGCGACGCTGACTGCGCTCGCGTTATCATACTGCAATCCCATCCGTCCCATGATGATAGGTACATCCGGATAGTCTCTTGCAATCTCTCCAAAAAATACAGGACTTGTAAAAACTTCCGCCGCTCCATAACACCATACTACCGCATGATATTTCCGGCACACATCAAGAAGGGGATAAAAAACTTCATGCTCACACAACATATAACCATGGCGCAGCGGATTCATATACAAACCTTTAAAACCTCTTTCAGACAATGCCGTCTCTAATTTAGCTGCCCCATCATCCTCCCACGGATTCACCGTATACAGACCGATAAACCGATCCGGGTATTTTGTAAATGCCTTTTCCACCGACTCATTATCCATACTCTCGGCATAACAGCTTATTACGGCCATATCGACTCCGGCCTTATCCATCTTTTCCAAAAGTATCTCCGCCGTAATTTCTTTTTTGAATCTATGTTTTCCAATAATATTTGACACATCAATGATCAAAACCTCACCCCCCTAATGATCCTTCACCCAATCAGGACCGAATAACATACCCAACATAGTTTCTGCCGCAATACTCTCTACGAGAGGCATGAGCGTATCCCTCAGTCGCGGAAGCTTCACCACAAAGATATTTTCTCCTTCCGGTATTTCAGAAGCTGTATAAACCATAACCTTACCGCCATGATCTAAAATGAAACGGAACATCTTCATCTCCTTTGTCCCTTCTGAAAGTACCGGAAAGAACATCTGTGCCAGATACTTTTCCGCCATCTTTGCGCTGTGGTATTGTCCATGCGCATAGTCCGCGCATTCCCAGACTGCCGTACTGTTATGCAGGCCTTCTCTGTACGCCAGCGAAAGCTGTCTGGCCGTTGCGAGAGACGTATCGTTCGCCAGAAGGTCAAAAAGTTCTGTCCCCTGCGCGAACTCAAACATCGGACGTGAATTTTCTTCCCATTTTTCAAGCCATCCGTCAGACCATTGGACTGCCGCTTCTACTTCCGTCCAAAAAGAACCGTCCAATTCGCCTGCAAGCTTGTGTGCCAGAATATTCAATATCAGCATAGTGAGTTCGTAAGTTTTACTTGTAATGGACACTTCTTTTCCTGCCCGGATCTGTAACGGAATATCGGCAATTTCGCTCAGCCTGCACCCTTCGTTATTATAAAGTCCAACGACAGTTGTTACTTTTTTTGCCTTTTCTGCAAGTTCTACTACTTCCATTGAATTGCCGGATTGCGATACCGCCACAATGAGTGTTTTTTCATCAATCTGCCCGAATTGAAATCGCGACAGTTCAAAAGAACTAAATGACAATGCCCGGATTCCATGTCCCGTAAGATAGCTCAGTACCGAATCCATCGCATAGAGCGAACTTCCCATGCCTGTAAAGATGATACGTTCCATCTTCTTTTGCCTAAATTCTCTGGCTATTCCATCAATCAGTCCTGCACCGTCATTCCGATAAAAATCTGTCACTTCACGCAGCAGACGGCTCTGCGTGCATACCTCTTTTATAAATCCATTCACACCTTTTCTCCTTCCCGTTTTTTCTTTTTAATGTTTTTATAGTTCCTATTTTGGTTCGTTTATAGTTCATTTATATCATATTTGTCTATTATTGTCAACATATTGTACTAATTATTCCAAATTTTATTGCAGTCGCACAATATTTTCACTCTTTTCAAACATTTTACTCACTTATAATAAAATTTGTGTTCTTTTTTTCATCATTTATATTGTGTAAATCATTGTATTATGATATCATATCAGCAGATTTAAAACAAAATAGAACCAAAAGGAGAATCGTCATGATTCAAAACAAACGTTTAGAACAAATTATGAACATTTTACAACAAGAAAAAAGTATAAGTGTGAACCAAATAAGCGAAATGCTTCATGTTACTCCCAAAACCGTTCGTCTGGATCTAAAAAAATTAGAGAACGCAAACGCACTGCAGCGTGTACACGGCGGAGCCATTCTTTCTGGTCTTCAGCCCACCTCTTTTCCAGTTCACTTGTATCGTCAGAAATGTGTAAAAGAGAAAGCGATTATAGCAAAAAAAGCATTTTCCCTCCTAAGAGAAAATGATACGATATTATTGGATGACGGAAGCACTTCACTGGAACTGGCAAAATTATTAGGTGAGTTCCGCATTACCGTATTAACCAATGATATTTTTATCATTAATGAATTAATGTATAAACCCAATGTATTCCTCTATGTAATTGGCGGCGCATTAAAACGCGACGGCGAATCTTTTGTGATTAACGGCGAGGACTCCATTCAGTTTATTAAAAAATACCACGTAAGTAAAATGTTCCTAGGAATCAGCACGCTTGACATTGAAAACGGCGCCATGATCTACTATTACGGCGACCGCTCTACGAAACGTGCGTTTATGGCGGCCGCTGATGAAATCATCTGTATGGCAGACTCCACAAAATTCAATCATACCGCATTTACACGTATTGCAGACATTCAGGAAATCGATACAATCATTACTGATCCGTCACTTCCTCCGGCGGAAGCCGAAAGATACCAAGCCATGGGGCCTGAGGTAATCTACTCATAAAACTCAGACCTTTAAATAAATTTCCACATAAAAATAGAGAGCGATACTGCCGTCTCGCTCTCTATTTCTATGCAATTATTTTATCTACATGCTTTCCCGACTAATATTCTATATAGGAAGCTCCAGATAGATATCTTTTCCTTCTTTAATAGAAATCACTACTTTGCCGCTTCTGATTGTTGTCGCAACACCTTCCACGCTTCCGCTTACCGCCGGCACTTCCTGAACTGCCTCTTCTTCCTCCGGCTCCTCGGCCGCTGCTTCCTTAATACCATCTACATTATCAGCTGTCAGCGGACAGAGAGAATCACTTGTCTTTGTTAATTTTGCCCCAAGTACCTGAGAGATTGTCAGGCATCCATCCAGATTCAATAACCCTGAATCTACCAATTCATCAAAAATAGCCGGATCTTCAAGATTTGCCGGTTCAATTGTAATACCTGCTTCTGCTCTGCAGCATAATACGGCAGGATCGTTTGCATGTGCTTTTGCGGTTTCCGCTGTAATGGACATACTTCATTACCTCCTCCTAATATATACGTTACTTTTAGTATATCCCTCGTCATGCATAATTTCCAATTGATTTTTGCTATGAATATATAGGATTTTTCTATTCATCTTTTTATTTACAATCCCCGATTCTTTTCTTTATCTATAACGACTTGATCCTGTCAATCGCCGCCACAGTATTCTCGTAGCTTCCGAAAGCTGTCAGCCTGAAATACCCTTCGCCGCTCGGCCCGAAGCCCGAACCCGGTGTTCCTACCACATTGGCTTTCTCAAGAAGATAATCAAAGAATTCCCATGAAGTCATGCCCTTTGGCGTCTCCAGCCAGATATACGGCGCATTCACACCGCCGGATACATTGTATCCGGTGTCTTTAAGCCCTTCATAAATTACCTTCGCATTCTTCATATAATAATTAATCTGCTCCTTAAGCTGTGCTTTTCCTGCCTCAGAGTATACTGCCTCCCCGGCCCTCTGCACAATATAAGGCGCTCCGTTATATTTTGTCCCATGTCTGCGCGCCCACAGCGAATGAAGCATCACATCACCTGCTTTCAGCTCCTTCGGAATCACTGTCGCTCCAAGTCTGACTCCTGTGAAACCTGCATTTTTTGAAAAACTCCGAAGCTCTATGGCACAGGTTCTGGCTCCCTCGCACTCATAAATCGTATGTGGTATTTCCTCCTCGGAAATGTACGCTTCATAAGCAGCATCATAGATAATCACCGCCCCTACCTTATTGGCATAATCTACCCACTTCTGAAGCTGATCCTTTGCAATCGCAGATCCTGTCGGATTATTGGGAAAGCATAAGTAGATGATGTCAGGCGTCTCTTTCGGAATCTCCGGCGCGAAATCGGTCTCTTTTGTACACGGCATGTAGATGACATCACTCCATGTCTCCGTCTTTACGTCATATATACCCGTCCGTCCTGCCATAACATTCGTATCCACATAGACCGGGTAAACCGGATCACAGACTGCAATCTTGTTATCCTTTGCAAATATCTCCTGAATATTGCCGGAATCACATTTCGCTCCGTCAGAGATAAATATCTCATCCTCTTTGATGTCACAGCCTTTATCCTGATAATCGTTCTTCGCCATAGCGCTTCTGAGGAACTCATAACCCAGATCCGGCGCATACCCGCGAAAAGTCTCTGCATGCGCCATCTCGTCCACCGCGCTGTGCAGACTTTCAATAATAGCCGGAGCCAAAGGCTGCGTTACATCGCCGATTCCCAGTCTGATAATCTTTTTATCCGGATTCGCCTGCGTATATGCTGCTACTTTTTTGCCGATTGTGGAGAAAAGATAACTCCCCGGCAGTTTCAGATAATCTCCATTCACCTTAAACATCTTACTTAATCCCTCCTGTAATATCAATTTCACCGTCAAATACAACTGTCGCCGGACCTGTCATATAGACTATATCCGCTTCCCTGTCCCATTCGATCTGCAGATCGCCGCCTAATAGTTTAACGGTCACACTATCCTCTGTCAACCCATTTAAAATACAGGACACCGCCACCGCACATGCCCCTGTCCCGCAGGCAAGCGTTTCCCCTGATCCTCTTTCCCACACGCGCATCTGTGCCGTATGCCGGTCTAACACTTTTACAAATTCTGTATTAATGCGGTTCGGAAATCTCTTATAATTTTCAAACTTTGGCCCGATTGTCTCGATATCCAATCCCTCTACGTCATCCACATAGACAACGGCATGAGGATTTCCCATGGAGACAGCTGTGATGCGATATTCCTGTCCATCCACAAGAATGGGCGCGTTAATCATTCTCTCATCCCCCGGCTTTTCTAAAAGCACAGGAATCCGTTCTGGAAATAATTCCGGCTTTCCCATATTCACCCTGACAAGCTCCGTTTTTCCGTCCTTTACCGTTAAATCTAAATATTTGATACCGCCAAGGGTTTCCACTGAGATGCTTGTTTTATCTGTCAATCCGTAATCGTAAACATATTTTGCCACACAGCGGATACCGTTGCCGCACATCTCTCCGCGGGAGCCGTCCGCATTGTACATCTCCATCTCAAAATCCGCTTGTTTTGACGGATTGATCATGATCAGACCGTCAGAGCCAATACCGAAATGACGGTCACTGATAAACCTTGCCGCGGCGGGCGGATTTTCAATATGCTCTTTCAGGCAATTCACATAAACATAGTCATTTCCAAGTCCATGCATCTTCGTAAATTTCATACTGCTTTCCTCCAAATCCGTTTTCATTTACTTATTCCTTCTATCTCTTCTGCAATATCCGGTTATGACATCACACGCAGTATCATCTCTGCAGTCTCCGTCATGTCCGTGCCGCTGTCCATGCTGCACTTCTGGATGTATCTGTGAGCCTCCTCCTCCGACATATGATTGCGCTCCATTAAAAGTTCTTTCGCTTTCCCTATCAATGCCTGCTGCGCAGGATCCCGCTTTCCTGTCTCTCGCTTCTTCTTTCGACGCCGCTTTAGATTCGTCAGCATCATTTCCATCGTATTGATAAAATCATATGCCTTTAACGGCATGGAAAGCCCCATCACCCCTTCTGCATCCCCGTCGCTCCATTTATCCGGCGAGGCCAGAAGGAGGATATCGAACTCTCTCGGAAGAAATTCCCGCAGCTCCGTATACATCATATCCTTTAATTTATAACCGCAGATAACAATTCCCTCATCAACTGTATCCGCATAATGCAATGCCTGCGCACCGCTTGTACACACTCCGGTAACGTTCATTCCATTTCGTACCAGCAGATTCCGGATATTGGCCGCGTTGTCCTTACTCGGAAATACAACGATAATCCCAACCAATTTCCCACCTCCTGTCCCTTTCGTCGACGCCGCTTAAAAGGTGGCTAAATTCTTTGCAGATATCTTGAAATCTCCCACTGCGTAACCTGCGAGCTATACTCTGTATATTCCTTTCTTTTCGCCTTCAGATACTTTCTCGATAGATCTTCTCCGAGAACATTCTGAATAAACGGATCATTCTGAAAAGCTCTTGCCGCTTCTCTGAGACTTCCCGGAAGCTCCTCGATTCCTGCATTCCTTCGTTCCTCCTCCGTCATGTCAAAGACATTACAATCAATACTGCCTTGGGGCATAATCTTACTCTTAATTCCGTCAAGTCCCGCCGCAAGACACACCGCCAGCGCCAGATACGGATTCGCAGAAGGATCGGGACTTCGAAGCTCGATTCTAGCAGAGTCTCCCCTTGTTCCCGGAATACGGATAAGAGGCGTACGGTTTTTTGCAGACCATGCAATATACACCGGCGCTTCATATCCGGGAATCAAACGCTTATAGGAATTGACGATCGGATTGGTAATAAAACTGACTGCCTTCATATGCCGCATGATTCCTCCGATAAAATAATAGGCTTCCCGGCTGATTCCATTCGGATCTTTTTCGTCTTTAAAAGCATTGACCCCATCTCTGCTCAGAGACATATTAAGATGCATACCGGAACCATTGATTCCGTACTTTGGCTTCGGCATAAATGTCGCATGCAGCCCGTGACGTTTTGCAATGGTCTTCACCACCAGTTTAAAGGTCATGATATTATCCGCCGTCGCAAGCGCCTCATCATACCGAAAATCAATCTCATGCTGCGCCGGCGCGACCTCATGATGGGACGTCTCTATCTCAAATCCCATCTCCTCCAGCGTCAGCACCATATCGCGCCTTGCATTCTCCCCAAGATCCAGTGGTCCAAGGTCAAAATATCCTGCATGTTCATGGGAGATCGTCGTCGGCTGTCCGTCTTCGTCCGTATGGAACAGGAAAAATTCACATTCCGGACCTACATCAAAAGTATACCCCATCTCCTTTGCTTCGTTAAGAATCCTCTTTAGAATATAGCGCGGATCACTCTCAAATGCCGTCCGATCCGCCTTATACACATCGCAGATCAGCCTTGCCACCTTACCTTGCTGTGGTCTCCATGGAAATATCTCAAACGTATTGAGATCCGGATACAGATACATATCCGAGTCCTCCACTCTGGCAAATCCCTCAATTGAGGAGCCATCAAAAACAACCTGATTATCAAGCGCCCTCTCAAGCTGGTTCGCAGTAACCGCAATATTCTTCAATGTCCCGAAAATATCCGTAAACTGCAGGCGGATGAAACCCACATCCTCTTCTCTGGCCATACGCAGAATATCCTCTCTCGTAAACTGATTCATCACAATTCCTCCTCAAAAAATGGGCGCTCTCATACAAGGATGAGAACGCCTTTGTTCACATATTTTCTGTAATATTCCGTTTATTCCTCGTCTTCCTCTTCGTCAAGCCAATAATCATCCTCAAGCTGATTATAGATATTGCCATTGTTATTGCCAAGGCTAACGCCCTTTTTAATCGGCGCCATAAGAAATCCCTTTATAATTCCAAACATCACACAACATAACATCACCAGTATCTTCTCTGTCAGTGTCCAGTCTCTCTTAAAAAAGTCTTTCACTGACTTCATCATATCTCTTAAGCAGTCTAACATATGCCTGTCCTCCTTCACTTATTCAGCTTACTCTAATCTTCTCTTATTATATACTAATTCCTTTTGAAATAAAAGACTTTTTGTTACAAATTCAGATTGAAAAACCGACTGCACTCTGTTACAATATTAAATACTATGATTACTAACTTTAGAAAGGTGATTTTTCATGGGACTTGCAATACCTATTGAGACAAGCGCACGACACATCCACGTGTGCCGTGAAGATTTTGAACTGCTATTCGGAAAAGGGAAGGAGCTTACCTTCAAAGCCGAACTAAGCCAGCCCGGTCAATATGTATGCGAAGAGCGCCTGACCGTTAAGGGTCCAAAAGGAACTTTTGAGAATGTTGCCGTACTCGGCCCATTCCGTAAAGAGACACAGGTCGAGATATCCGTAACTGACTGCCGCAAGCTTGGCATCGAAGGAATCATACGCCAATCCGGTGATACGAAAGGCACTCCCGGCTGCACCCTGATCGGACCTTTCGGAGAACTTGAGATTGATCACGGAGTGATCGTGGCCAAACGGCATATCCATATGACTCCCGTTCAGGCGATCCAGCTCGGAGTAAAAGATAATGATAATGTGTTCGTCATCACCAACAGCTTTGAACGCTCACTTATCTTTGCAGATGTCATTGTCCGCGTAAGCCCGAGTTTCGCACTGGCTATGCATGTAGATACCGACGAAGCCAACGCATTTGCCGGAATGGACAGTCCAACCGGCGTAATCCTAAAGCTGTTCAATGGTCAGACTTACAGTCTGCAGAAATGGGCGGATGAACTGCAGAACGGAATCAACCGTCTGTAAATACGAAAGCAAAAAGAGGCAAAAGGTCATGAGCCTTTTGTCTCTTTCTCATTATATTACTCTTCATTGCAGCCTTCTCATTACATCTTTGCCGTCAATGTCTTCGCACTCACCCCGGCAATCATCCCGAGTTTTCCCGAAAGGGAGCTGGTAGCATCACCCGGCGCGTCAAGCACCACGCTTATGATCGATACTTCCCGCTGGCGGTACGGAATCCCCATCCGGCCAACAATGTACTGACGAAATTCATGCAGCAGGTCATTCACCGCCCCTGCAGCCTCCTCATCTTTTATAATAATGCTTATCACTGATACTCTGCTGTCCATATTGTCATTACTCCTGTTTCTTTTCATCTGGAATCTGTCTTCCGGTCACATCCATATGGTAGTTATCTTTGTAGATCAGCTCCGATACGGGTACGATATCATAACCTTTTTCCTGGAGTCCGGTAATCAGGGATTCCAGAGCCTGCGCCGTATATTTGGCGCCGTTATGACAGAGGATGATGGAACCGTTCCCAAGATTTTTGTGGTTCAGCACCGTATTGATAATGTTGTCTACACCATAATCCTTCCAGTCTAAGCTGTCTACATCCCACTGAATCGTATAATATCCATTCTCCTTCGCATTCAGGACCACTTTGTCATCATAAGCACCATACGGCGGCCTGAAAAGCTGCATATCCGTCCCCGTAAGTTCTTTTACTTTATTATGCACTGACATCAGTTCCTGTGTTTTCTCCTCATCGGAAAGCTGAGACATATTTTTATGGTTTTCACTGTGGTTGCCCAGATCATGGCCCGCCTCTTTGATTGCTTTCACATCATCAGGATAGCTCTCCACCCATCCTCCGGTCATAAAAAATGTAACATGTACATCGTGTTTTTTTAATACATCAAGAAGCTTTCTTGTATCCTCATTTCCCCATGCCGCATCAAATGAGAGAGCCACCTTTTTTTTATCCGTCTCTACGCAGTAAATTGGAAGTTCTCTTCCATTTACATTGCTGGACACTGTAGCAAATCCTGATACATATTTGAACGATCCTGCAAGTGCTATGGCAAGCGTTAGTGTGACAACCACATACTTCATCCATCTCTTTTTTCTGTCTTCTTTCATAAACATAACTCCAGAGCATAATATACCATTACTCTAAATATATGTGCAGAAGCTTTGTCTTACATCAATTATTTTAACAATTATCCGTCTACTTTGTTTTAACTTTCTTTACCTTTGACCAGCTCGAAAAATAATTTTTCTTTCCTACTTTTCTGTATGTGCGGATTCTGACATAATACACTTTCTTTTTCTTAAGCTTAGAAATAGTTGTAGACGTTGTCTTTGTCTTTTTTATCGTCTTTGTCTTTGCCGACTTAAAATTCTTATTTGTAGAGTACTGAATCTGATATCCGGTAGTCCAAGTCGCCTGTTTTTTCCATTTCACTTTAAAACCTTTTTTCTTCTTCGTAAGCTTAGAAATACTTGTTCCTTTCGGATTTATCGTGAATGTTTTCTTTATTGTTCCGTTGTAATTACCGATTCCGGCGATCTTAACGGTTGCCGTTCCCACCTTAACATTGTTTGAATAGGCAACTTTATAATCTCTCCCTTTCTTTAATTTCGTCTTCCCATTCTTTACTGCAACAGACGGCTTTTTTGCCTTTTTATTGTAAGTGTAGGTTTTGGCAGAGAGGGACACCTTTAATTTACTTATACTTTTTTTAGTAATTTTAAACTTTTTTACAATACTTCCTGTATAATTGTTTCCTTTTGCCTTAATTGTCACTGTCGCCGTGCCTGGCTTTATATTATTGGAATACGCGATTGTATAATCCACACCGTTTTTAAGTTTTACCGTGTTCTGGCTGCTCACCTGAACGGTTACCGCTGGCTTGATCGCACCGCCTGTATATACATAACTTGTTCCAGACAAGGTTACCGAACATTTCGCAATATTCTTTCTCCCAATCGTAAATGTCTTTACAACAGTTCCGGCAAACCTGCCGATACCTTCAATCGTCACCGTTGCCGTACCGACATTCACATTATTGCCATAGGACACTCTGTAATCCGAATTCTTCTTTAATGTGATGCCAGACATTGTAACTACAGGATTCGGGCTGATCCTGCCGCCGGTATATTCATAAGATGCACTGATACCTGATATCTGAGCATTTCCTATATTCCGACTGCCCGTTTCCGTAATTTTACCGGATACATAAGACAGCGCTTTCGCTGCATTGATTGCACCATGACTTCCAGTATTAGCCTTACGTGCCGTATCTGTGACATCTCCCACTCTGTATTGTACAGAATTAGAATCTGCTGTAACCTCAACGGCCTCCACTACTTCATCCACCTGCAAGGAAGGATTCTTTGCCCACAAAAGCGCACAAATTCCTGATACGATCGGCGCTGCCATTGAAGTGCCATTCATATATGCATAAGAATTTCTTGCTCCGTTATATGTGGATACAATTTCTTCTCCGGGCGCACTGATATCTTTGGACTGATTATAGTCCGACCATTGGCAGTTGTAATTATCATCGTCAAGCGCCGTAACAGACAGACAATCCTCAAAATCAGACGGATACATCGGTTCTACATAGGGTGTCCGGATATTATCACCATTCCCTCCGGCACATACGCAAAGTACATTGTAGTAATCTGCAAGAACCCCGATCTTGTTTTCAAGCAGAACATCTACACTCTCCTTCCTCCCGTCCGAATAATACCCGATACTCATATTTATCACGCGAAGGTTCGTTACTTTTCCGCTTTCAATGAGCTGCCGGCAATATTCAAGACCTTTTAAAAACGTCGCAGTCGTCGCTCCGCCTCCGTAATTATCAAATATTTTAATCGGCAGAATATTGGCATTATAAGAGGTTCCTGCAATACCTCTTCCATTATTCGCCTCCGCGGCGATCAGCCCGCATACATGCGTGCCATGTCCTGTCGGATCCCCTCCGTTGGGAGCGGAACTTACCGTTAACGGTCTGTCATAATAGGAATCATAGGCATAACCCTTTAGTATATTATTCTGCAGGTCTTCATGATCCAGCCGGCATCCGCTGTCAAGAACTGCCACTGTTACTCTTTTCTGACTCTTCACAGAATCCCATGCTTCAAACGTCTTCGTGGCATTCAGATAATTTGACTTTAAATACATATTATAGATGGTATCGTTCGTGATTGCTTTCTCCTCAATCCCATCCGTCTCCATATCCTCATCCAAAGCTCCGGTATCTAAGATTTCCATATCCGCTGCCGGCTCTGTATCTTCTGCTTCTGACCTCTCCGGTTCTGTATCTGGCGATTCCTCTTCCTCTTTTACTTCCGGCTTCTCTGATTCAGAAACTTCCGGTCCCATGCTTCCCGGCTCCGTATTGTCAGACTCCGCACTGCCCGGATGCATATCTCCTGTCTCCGCGTCTTCCGAATCCGTATCCGCCTTTGCATCCGCCGCTTCTTCCCCGTCTGAATCCAAAGTTTCTTCCTCCTCTGGCAGATCTTCTATGGGCTGTATATCGCCGCCCAGCGCACTATACACAAAATTCGGCTGGGCAAAGCTTACATTCTCATCCGCTTCAATCTGTTCGATGGCTTCCTCTACATCTACCTCTTTGGGTATCTCTGCAACAACAACCGTCCCCTGCTGATCATTTGACTCTGCAACTTCATCTGTAATCTCTGCATCTATATCATCCAGCGCTTCCTCCGCCTGCTCCTGAACCTCTTCTGACTTCGCTTCGGAAACTCCCGCATCATCATAGACTACAATAATCTCATTCGTAACCGCAATATCAGAATCTGCAATACTTCCGCTTTCTGTCTCTGTGTCCGACGGGCTGGGAGTATCGTCAAGGGCAACTGCTTCCGGTTCTTTTGGTTCCTCCTCTGGTGCCGCCACTGCACTCTCTGCAGGCATAACAAGCAGCGACAGAGTCAAAACCGCTATCATTACTCTGTCAATAAATTTTAAAAATAATTTATTCTTTCTTTTCTTCATTGACCTGTCCCCTCTTCATAAATAAATATTTATCTGTAAAATAATCTTTATATATGATAAAATAAAATTGTTAAAAACATATTAAACGGAGTAATTATGACTAACAGAAGAAAACATTCAAAAGCTTTGCGAATTGTCCCGTTTCTTTCCCTGATCCTCATCTGCGGATTATTTTTCATCTTTGATATGGGACAGGTCCTTGCAGCAGCCAAAACCGTAAAATACAACGGAAAAACGATAGCCAAATATAACAAATCAGGTCAGATGGTTCTGGTTCCTTCTAAAAATTCCAATACAAATTACAAAAACCTGAACTATCTGATATCTGGCCACAAAAAAAAGACGGTTGTGATTCCAAAGGGTTCTACCGTCCGGCTCAACGGCGTATTAAGACCGGGAAACAATACTACCATCATTGCAAAAGGCGCCAAGATCATCGGAAAAAAGAAGAGCAATGTTATCTTTGCCGCTCCGGACAAAAAACTTAAAAACCTTTCCATCATCGGCGGAACATGGCGCAGCGTTGATAAAAACGGAAGAACCGGCAGTCTGTTCGCATTTTCTTATGTAACGAATCTGATAATGAACGGTGTTGACTGCAATGCAAATTACAAAGGACATGCGATAGAGATTATTGCCTGCAATAATGTGACTATTAAAAACTGCAAAGTGGCCGCCATCGGCTCCAATCCGTCAAAGTGTCTGGAAGAACAGATTCAGATCGATCTTGCCACAAGAAAGACTGCGCCCAAGATCGCCGAGTACGGCAGCAAATATGTCAACGGACAGACTTGCAAAAACATATATATACTGAACAATACCGTTACCGGCGCCCGTGCGGTAGGTGTAAACTGGACAGACTCAGAAGGCGGAAAATGGCGCAATAAATTCCACCAAAATATAGTCGTCAAAGGGAACACCCTTACCGGAACAACCTCAGAAGCACTCGCTTATTTCAACACAGTCGGGGGAGAGATCAGCAACAATACCATCATAACCAATGCCACAAGAACGGACGGCAATTCTTCCTACACGATCGGCATTCATGTAGCGATTATGGGGATTGCTCCCCGCAGCATGGCTAACTCTACACTGACTGTATCAGGCAACACCGTTTACGGAAACCGCAATGGCATTCACTTCAAAGCTTATTTTAATAAAAATGAATCTAAATGCCTGTCACAACTCGGTTATGTGAATGTAACCGATAATACTGTATATTGCAAAAAAGGTACGAAAAAAGCGATTGTGCAGGTGAAACGCAGCTGCCGCAAGCTGACGCTGTCACGCAACAGATTATATAAGTGGAATTAATAATAAACCTTTCTCAAAAACAATCCGCGGGCCGGAGCCAAAAAACCAGCAAGGCTTCGGTCTTCTGCTGCAATCACCACCGGAAGCTTGGAAGCGTCACGCTTTCCTGTTCCGATCTCAAGAAGTGTTCCCGTAAGAATCCGCACCATATGATAGAGAAAACCTGTCCCATAATACGTAATCCTGACCTTCTCTCCATTACTTACAATTTTAATATTGATGATCTTGCGGACGGGATCTTTACAGTCTGCATCATCCGTAAAACTGATAAAATTCTTGGGCCCGATCAGATATGGGACTGCTGCACGCATCGCCTCAATATCCAGCTTTTCCGGATAATGATAGCAGTATCTGCGCGAAAAGACGTCCGGTTTTTCCCTGCAGTCAATATAATATTCATACTTTTTACCCTTAGCGCTCTTGCGTGCATGAAAACCATTTCTCACAAGCTCTACATCAACAATCCGGATATCCTCCGGCAGATAACGGTTCAGCGCTGTTTTCATCTCGTCCACATCATAAAGCTTCGACAACTTCACGCTGGCAACCTGCCCTCTCGCGTGAACTCCTGCATCCGTTCTTCCAGAACCGTCAATCTCTACACGGTACCCAACCATCTTTCCGATGCTGTACTCCAGCACAAACTGAATCGTATTGTCTGTTGTCGCCTGACGCTGCCATCCCTGATACCTGCTTCCATCATAAGAAATCGTCAATTTGTATGTTCTCATATACTATCATCACCCAATCTATCTGAAACTTACCGATCAAGAATCTTCTTTAATTCATCCATAAATGTATTCACATCTTTAAATTCCCTGTATACCGACGCAAAACGGACATAAGCAACCTCATCCAAATCCTTCAGCCCATCCATTACCATCTCTCCGATCACATGACTCGGTATCTCTTTTTCCTCCAGACTGAACACTTCTGTCTCAATTCTGTCTATCATCCTTTCAATCTCTTCTGCGGGAACCGGCCTCTTATAGCATGCCCTGATCACACCATTCTCTATCTTCATACGGCTGTATTGCTCACGGGTATTATCTTTTTTTATAATAATCAACGGTATTGTCTCTACTTTTTCATAAGTTGTAAAACGCTTTCCGCAAGAATCACATGAACGCCGGCGTCTGATGGACGTTCCATCCTCTGCCGGTCTGGAATCTACAACTCTTGTATCCGGGTTACTGCAATATGGACACTTCATATCGTTTTATCCTTTCCTTTTCAATATTGTATATAGTATATCTTCTGACAAATAAGAAGTCAAACATTTAGACCGCAATTTCCGTTCATTTTCTACTTTTCATCACAAATTTCTACAAGAATAATATCCGGTCCTATCCTTTTGATGCACCGGAAAGGAATAATATACTCTGCACCATCGCCAAACAGTCCGCACCACTTTCCTGCTTTGGGAACTACAATTGCTTCAATACATCCTTTACACTCATCAATGACTAGATCAGCTATATATCCTAATTTTTTGCAGTCACAAGTATTGATTACTTCTTTATCTTCCAATTCACAAAGTCTCATGCCGCTTCCCTCCCGTATCTCTCTGATACGCATTCTCACAGACATACCAAAAATTCGCATACACTATTAATAATAGTATATGCGAATCTGTTTCTTTTGCTATTCTTCAATGTCTATGACCGAAACCGGACAACCGTCCCTTGCCTCGGTTGCCGGCTTTTCATATTCCGGCGCCACATCAGCAAACGCCTCTGCAACTCCGTCATCATTAAACCGGAACACCTCCGGACATGCCGCAACACACGCACCGCAGGAAATACATCCATCATTCACCTTTGCCTTCATAGGGGTTCCTCCTTACATTTTTTCTTAGGATTCCCTGTTCTGCAAATAATATTCCTGATTGATCTAGATTTCTTCCGGCTGCTATCCCCTCACCCATGTTCCGTTCTTCCCCTTCAAGGCATCCTTAAGGCACTCAAATGAAGTAATGACAGCCTTCCTTCCTTCTCTCTTCGTAATAAACTCTACAGATGCACTCAGCTTTGGAAGCATATTGTATTCTCCAAAATGACCTTCTTCCATGTATCTCTTCGCTTCCTCCACAGAGATATCACCGAGCGCTTCCTCTTCCGGGCGGCCCAAATTAATCTTAACCTTCTCAACGCTGGTCAGAATGATCAGCTCGTCTGCATTGATCTCTTCCGCCATCTTTCCAGCAATCAGATCCTTTTCTATCACGGCGCTTGCGCCCTTCAAATGATTGTCCTGCTGCAGTACAGGGATACCCCCTCCTCCGCAGGCGATAACAATCTGGTCCGCATCAAGAAGCGCTCTTATAGCATCAATCTCAACAATACTGACCGGATTCGGCGCAGATACAATCCGCCGATATCCCTTTCCCGGCTCTTCCACTACATAATTACCCTTTTTTCGCTCCTCGTTAGCCTCCTCTGCATTCATGTAACGCCCAAGTATCTTCGTGGGCGTATAAAACGCCTCATCATAGGGATCTACGATCACCTGAGTAAGGATTGTGCTCACGGTCCTGTATATGCCGCGGTTCAGCAACTCCTCGCGAATCGCGTTCTGAAGATCATAACCGATATATCCCTGACTCATAGCCGAACAGACCGACATAGGCGCAGCCGTATAATCTTCATGCACTTTTCCGAATTCATTCATCGCCGTGTGAATCATGCCCACCTGCGGAGCATTGCTGTGAGTAATCGCCACCTGATACCCATCCTCAATCAAATCAGCGATCACCTTCGCTGTCTTCCTCGTCGCTTCCATCTGCTTCGGCAGATTCGTCCCTAATGCCCGGTGTCCTAACGCAACTACTACTCTTTTTTTCATAAACAAATCCCCTCTCTGGATATAAAGATCATTTCGCTCATATCCCCGTCCAAAAACAGAGAATCAAAAAATCGGGGTAACAGGATTCGAACCTGCGACCTCACGGCCCCCAGCCGTGCGCTCTAACCAAACTGAGCCATACCCCGATATTGTTATTTTATCGAATCCTATCAAAGAAAGCAAGAGTTTTTTTCAATTATTAAAAAGGAACCCAAAAAAGTCCGCTGTAAAATATACATATTTTATCAACGGACTTTTTCACATAATCACTTATATTGTTGCTTTTCAATAATATTAACTATTCAGTTTTTGTCCATTCTCCCTTATTAAGTATCTTTTTATACGATAGTTACAAATCATACTTTGTTAAATTAATATCAATAGAAGGATAAAACTGAATTGCTCAAGTAGCACTGGCTCTCCGTATCTGAACCTGTTACAATATAATTACTATTCAGACTGTATATTTTGAAAGGAGTTCCTAATTATGATGAAAGTAATTGTAGTAGCCCCAAAGGGAAAAATGGGGAAACTGATCACACAGATCGCAGCTTCCAGAGACGACATGAAGCTACTAGCGGGTATTGGACCGAAAGGCCGTGATTATATCGGAGACGATCTCGGATTAGTTGCTATGACCGGAAGGAAGCTTGGTGTTCCTGTCGTTGACGATCTAGAAAGCGTGATTGACAGCAGCGATGTTATCATTGATTTTTCCACCAGGGAAATGGCAATGACCGTACTTAATCTTGCCATCGCCCATAAAAAAGCCCTTGTATGCGGCACGACCGGTTTTTCTTCTGATGAGATGCAGCGTTTTCAGGAAGCCGCCGCCCACATTCCCATGCTCTATGCCGCCAATACTTCAAAGCTGGTAAACATTATGAATAAGCTTCTGGAACTAACAGCATCCGCAGCCGGAAGCGATCTGGATATTGAGATTCTGGAAATGCACGATCAATGGAAGAAAGATGCGCCGAGCGGTACCTCCCGGGAGATGGGCGAAATCATCGCCCATGCGCTGAACAAAGATTTATCTGATATCGCCGTATACGGACGCGAAGGATCTGAGCCCCGTATTCCAGGTACGATTGGCTACCATTCCCTCAGAGCAGGAAATATCCCCAGCAGTCATACTGTATTCTTTGGCGGCATGGGAGAACGCCTTGAGATCACACATCATTCCTACAATTGGGAATGCTTTGCCAGAGGAGCTTGTGACTGCGCAGCATATCTGAACGGAAAAGAGCCGGGATTTTATACGATAAAAGATGTATTGAATCTGTCATAATACTATTGCTTTTTCAATGAATCGGTAGTATAATTGTATTAATTAAATAATACAATTATCTTTAGGAGGAATATGTCATGATCTTAGTAAACACAGATTATATTACAGGAAAAAACTTTGAGATGATCGGTCTTGTACGCGGGACGATGATACAATCCGTACATTTTGGAAAGGATTTCATGAACGGCTTAAGGACACTCGTCGGCGGAGAGCTTACTTCTTATACTGAGATGATGAATGAGGCAAGAGCGATGGCAACAAAGCGGATGGCAGAAGACGCACAGGCTATGGGCGCAGACGCTGTCATTAATATCCGTTATTCTTCCAGTTCCGTAACACAAGGAGCGGCAGAGGTCATGGCGTATGGAACCGCCGTCAAGTTCGTCTGAACCTGTTTATAATTTGTCTTTTCACATTAAAGGGGCTTCTCCTGTATGAATCAGGAAAAGCCCCTTTATTTGCTGATTTATTTGTGATTGACTTTCAGCCTTTTCATCCTGCTACCAGTTAGTGTAAAGATCGATCGTTCCCGATGCGCAGCCCGAATCATAGACTTTTCCCGCTCCAAGAGATGTCTTTACTACCGTCCCCTTCGGATAATCACTGCTCGCCACACAGATATAACCATCCGAATCACGGATCGTTCCATCCGATGCTACATGCCGTCCCGGAATCTTAAGCCCATGTCCCGGAAGAACTTTCTGCGAATAATAGGTCTCCCTGTGTCCGTTATAATAATTAACACCCTTCCGTTTGGTAAGAACTCCACTGCCGGAAGGCATATCATAATTGCTGCTTTTATCTGAAGTTGTCTTCTTATCCGATGAGCTCTTGCCTGAACTATCATTTTTTGCCTGTGCCGATGTCTCAGTTGATTTATCCGCTTCTGACGTCTTGTTCGCTTCCGCAGCCTGTTTAGCTTCTGCTTCCTTCCTCGCCTGCTCTTCTTGTCTTTTTGCCTCTTCGGCTGCCCGACGTGCTTCTTCGGCCGCGCGGCGTGCTTCCTCAGCTCTGAGTTCCTTAATCCGGTTTCTCAAAGAAGCCAGATCAACCGACATAGAATCCGCCTTCGCCTTCAGCTCTGACTGTCTGGTATCAAGCTCCTTCTGAAGCTTAACCTGCGACTCTTTCACATCTACCAAATGCCGCTCCTGACCTGCAATAGCCTTGCGAAGCGTCCGAAATTCCTCCAGCTTGTTGCGGTCATACTCACTGACATTCTGTATAAAATCAACCTTGTTCAGAAAATCGATCATACTTTCCGCCGAGACAAGAACTTCAAGCATAGATATACTGTCATTCTCATACATGTACTTAATGCGGAGCTTCAATTCCTCATACTGCTGCGCCTCGCTGTGCTTTGCAATCGCAAGCTGTTCCCGTGTCTTCTCTATCTCTCCGGTCGTCTCTTCTATCTTGTCCTCCACATCAGCAATATCATTGCCAATGTCCAGTAATTCCTCATTCACATTATCCAGTTCGTTTTTCAGATTCGACGACTCATTTTCCATACTCTCGATGTCCCCTGCCTCTGCTATATTGCAAAAGCCCGCAAGAAACAGTAAGCCTGTACAGAATATTCCGGTCCGAATCCATCTTCTTAACAAATTTCTCATACTCTCCCTCCATGTGATATAATGAAATAGTACCACATTTTGTCCAATCATGCAAAAACTATATTTCTATTATGCCTTAATTTAAGAAATTGTCAATAATTACACTCTCGGCTTCTTCTTCTGTCATACCCATCGTACGTAGTTTGATCAATTGTTCATCGTTGATCCTTCCAATCGCTGCCTCATGGATGATCGCTGCATCCAGATGTTTCGCATTGATCTCTGGAATTGAGCTTACCTGCGCATGTCCCATAATAATAGAATCGCACTGTACATGGGCATGGCACCCCGCATTTCCCACAGCCTTCGGATGGAACACCTGCTTTGAACTGTCCTTTGCAACAGAACGAGATATGATCTGCGCAGAACTTCCCTCACCGTTAAGCTGTACTTCCATATTAGAAACCGCCATCTGGTCGTCGTGTGTCATAAGCTTCTCTACTACATACAGCTTTGATCCTTTTCCGATAGAAATGTTCGTCTCTCGCTCCGTAGAATCGACGCCCTTTATCTGCACTGTATCTAAAGTAAATACCGCATTCTCTTCCATATAGATATTAGTAACAGGATTCAGTACTCTTGCTCCGGTTCCTTCTCCCTCGCCGTAATGCTTCTCTTCGTACCGAACATTAGCGCCGTCTGATACATGGAAAGAATGAAATCCGTCGTGCCTGCTCTCATTGCAGCCGCTGTTATGAATTCCGCAGCCTGCAATGATCGTGACATCAGCGCCTCTGGCAATATAAAAATCATTGTACACAACGTCTGTCATTCCCGATGCATCTACAACAACCGGGATGTGTACCTGTTCGCCTTTAGTATCGCCGTCAATATACACATCTATTCCCGGTTTGTCCTCCTTTTTCTTAATTTTAATGTGCTGGCTGTCCCCATGACAGAGCGAAATCCCATTATGCCTTAAATTAAAAGCCCCGCTCTGCTCAAAACCCTTCTCGTCAATCTGCTTCAATATTTTCTGCGTAATCTCATCTAAAGTCATATACTATTCTCCTCAATTTTCAACAGAAGTATTTCTCTTTAAACAGGCAAGGCTGTCCGCCGTATTCATCAATCCAGGAAGTACGTCTTTTGCAGCTCCGATCTGATTGATACGCCCATCCTCAATCACCATGATCCTGTCTGCCATCTGTATGATTTTCTCCTGATGGGATATGAGGATCAGACTCTGCTCCTTCTTCTCATGAATCGCCTCAAACTGCTGTACAAGCATGGAAAAGCTCCATAAATCAATTCCTGCTTCCGGCTCATCAAAAATACACAGCTTATGAGTCTTGGCAAGCACCGTAGCAATCTCTAAGCGCTTCATCTCCCCGCCTGAAAGCGTTGCATCCACTTCTCTTGTAATATATTCATTCGCACACAATCCCACAGTGCTCAGCATCCGGCAGCATTCCGGCTTCGTAAGTTCTCTTCCCGCCGCAAGCGATAAAAGACGGATAACTGTCATCCCCTTAAATCTCGGCGGCTGTTGAAATGCAAAACCGATCCCCACATTCGCCCTTTGGTTAATATCATAGGAAGTAATGTCCTCGCCATCCAGAATAATCTGCCCGCTGTCTGCTTCTTCAATCCCCATCAATACTTTCGCAAGAGAGGATTTCCCGCCTCCGTTCGGTCCCGTGATGACAAGCATCTCCCCATCATCTACCTGAAAACTTATATTTTTAACAATACTTCTTTCTATACCATTCTCATTCACTTTGAATGTCAGATTCTTAACGTCCAGCATAAATGCAGCTCCTTTCTAACCACAGTACATTATAATCGAAACTGCACCTTCCTGCAACCCAAAAATATAAGCTTTCCAATTGTTACATTTTCTAAAGAAATTCTTATGTCTTCGTTAACTTTCTATGATATCTATTGAGTCTTTGCAGGAAACATAATACAATAGAAAGACATTTTTCAAGGAGGCCTATATATGGATATCAATAAAATTGAAACAAAATCGCATCCGAAAGATGTATTTGATGACGATTTTGAAGTAATATATGAAGGCGATCTGCCTGAACTGCCTAATGATCTGGGAAGTGACGATTATAAAGATGTTTTGTCTAATTTATCTGAGCTTGATACTACAAACAGTCTGGGAATCAACTATTTGGAGCAAAACCGCACCAGAACACTCTCTCATTTTAATCATTGCAAAACCGCCCTCAGGCAATACCCGAACGGTCAAAAATCAAAAAAGACATATCACATTGCAGATCTTCTCCTACAGATTGCTACACTCCTGCTTATTGTCGTTATTACAGGATTCTTAGCTGTCAGTTTCTGGAAGCACAACACATCCTATGCTGACGTTACCGCCGCTGTTGCCGGACACAAATATATTCTCGGAGCTTATTACGGCATGTCTCTTTTTATTTTGTTGACAGAATGGATTTCCTTTCTCAACGTATTGCTGGGCGGCAGATCTGGAAAATGGCATGGCATGTTTTCCTTTTTGATAATTTACCTTGGAGCACTGCTGTCTGGTCAGTTTGCTCACTTGATTCCGTCCGATCCGTTTCCGCTTCAGGGAATAAGAGAAGCCTTAAAGATATACGGAGCCTTAAATCAGGTACTCCTTCCCTTATGTGCCTCCGGAATTGTTATCTGCATCATACGTAAAATACGAAGCAAAAAATAAACATTGATGAACATAGCGTTGGCCGGAAAGGACACAGATATCCTTTTAAAAAATATACTGCCCCGCTTTTAGCACACAGCATACTAAAAACGGAGCAGTATATATTTTTTTATTCGTCATCGTCATCCTCGTCCAGATCACTCTCTGTCCTTCTGCTTTTCAGAATCAAAAAGACAGTCAGCACAATAATAAGAAAACATACAGCAATGCCGGCTCCCAGCACAATCTTCCAGAACGTCCTGATACTTTTTCCTTCTTCCTGAGTAATCTCCATCTTAACAGTCGCAATATCTGAACCGCCGTTTTCTCCTGGATCTGCCACTATATAAATCTTATCTCCCTTTCTGAGTTCAACCTCTCCCTTCAGACTTCCGGACGGCATGTGATCAACCACTTTTTTCCCCGTATCAGGCATCACACCGCAAAATGCGTGATCCACTGTATCAGTATCCGTACAGAGCATAAGAGTCAGACCATCTCCCTCGTCATAATCTTTTCCGGTCCAGTCAAAAGGCATGCTCCCGGCACTATAATCCGAATGAATACTATAAGTGCCGTCTTCCGGCGCCTCCCACGCAATCACACTGGATACGGCGCCCTCTTTCACATTCGGATCCATAATCCCGTTTCCGTCCATACGCCACCAGCAGCTTGACGCCAGGCAGTCATAATCTTGCACCGCATAAGGCTCTGGCATCCACATCTCGTTATAATCATACCACATCCGGCAGGAGCCGGTATCTGTCCAAATGCATTCCTTCGCTTTTGAAGCCTCAAAATTCCCTCCTGTATTAACGTCCTCGCTGTACATAAAATACCAGCCGTTCGTCCCCTGAATTTCTTTTTCAGGTCCATTAGTATTCTTTTCATAGCCGATCGTCCATTTCCGCTGCCATGATGCCTGTACCGGAACCGCCAATATCATGCTAATCAAAATTGCCAGTGCTGCCCCTGCCATCCTCCTCTTTGTATTCTTCATCTTTACCCTCGTCCTCCCGTCATTTTGTTATTTATCATCCGTATTGTCAGAGCCAAAAGGTTTTTCTTTTTTCATAATACCACAAATCCATTCAAAAGGTTATCTTTTTTATGAAATATGTCTGTTTAATCTCTTTCCGACAATTGACATTTATCGAGATATACTGTAAAATATGAAAATGTGCAGCCGGGGTGTTAGCGGTACCTTGTACCTGCAATCCGCTACAGCAGGGGTGATGCTGCGCGGAGGGTTTGTATTTGCAGAGCTGCCCTTGGAAAGTGACGTTGAGGCCCGGGTCTTACGCGACGGGAATCTGTGAACCGTGTCAGGTCGGGAACGAAGCAGCACTAAGCAGAACCTTCCGGGTGCCGTGAGGGCGCCTGGGCTGAGTTTACTGCCAAGGTAACGTCTGTGAATACAGATTCGAAGCGCAGCGCACATTAAATATTTTACATGTGGGCAGAATTTTCCCGGAATTGTCTCATATTCTCATCCGCCCAGACAATCTTGTTGCGGCCATGCTTTTTCGCATCATAGAGCAGCGTGTCCGCCGTCTTCAAACGCTTAAAAAGACCGAAAATGGCATCTGCAGCCGTATAGTCTCACTCCATCTTACAGCTGATGCTGTCCTTCGGATCTGTTTTTTCCAGTTTTTTCTTTTCCCGCAATTCCTTAAAAAACGATTTCATCATCTGACTACACTCTTTTTCTAGCACTCCGATCGTAAGCTCTGCCTGATGGTTAAATTCCTGCATCTGCAGCAGATTCAAGACAGAACCGGCGCACCCTGCTTTCGGATTCATACAGCCTACTACAACCCTTGTCATCCTCGACTGTACGATTGCTCCGGAACACATCTGGCACGGTTCAAGAGTTACATACATCGTACATCCCTCGAGACGCCAGTCTCCCATCTTCCTGCTGGCCTTCCTGATCGCGGTCAGTTCCGCATGAGCAAGCGTATTCTTATCAATCGTTCTGCGATTATAGCCCCGTCCTATGATTTTATCCTGATATACGATAACACATCCAATCGGAGTCTCTCCGATCGCATATGCCTTTTTCGCCTGTCTGATGGCCTGCTTCATATATTTTTCATCTGTACTCAACATTTTGCTGCTCCTGTTTTCATTCCCATTTAAATGCCCGCTTCACAGGTCTGCACCAATATCCGAAAGGATTATCCTCGTTGTACTCCTCCGGACTCAGTTTAATATCAAGCCTGTCTTTCGCAATAAATTCCGCAAAGCCGAAAGCTCCTGCGGCTGCCGCCTCTTTCTCATGGTATATTCCCGGTACTCCCAGCATGATCTGCTCTCCTCTTTCCATCAGGATAAGATGATGATAATTATAATATCCATGCAGAAGGAAATTATTATTCGCCAGACGCCACTCACAGCGTGCAAGTTTGGCAAGCTCCGTACGCTGAATCTTTTTTATCCGCCATCCTTCTTGCAAACGCTGCTTTTCCGGTTCCTCCATAAAGAAAACATCCTCACTCCGAATAGCAGATACTTCGCCCATAATATCATCCGGATCTTGCGGTTCCACTATATCCTGAGGTTCACCTTCTGTCCTCTGCGGTTCATCTTCTATCCTCTGCGGTTCATCTTCTATCCTCTGCGGTTCATCTTCCGCACGCTGTGCTTCATTCTCTTCTTCCGATCTGTCTGCCCCTTCTAGAGAAACCTTTTGTTCTTCTTCTATTATCTCCGGCTCATCCGGAGTATCCTGTCTGATTTCTCTGGTTCCCTCCTGACTCCATATCTGCATACCAGATATATCCATCGGCTTTTCATCCCAGAGTGCAGCGTAGCGCCGCCCATCTCTGTTTTCCAACACCAGTCCATTTATCTTCGCATAATTTTCCGGTGTTCCCGTATCCTCTGCCGTATAACTGATACATTCGTTTACGGCCGGATTAATATTATCTGCCTCTCCCTGCCATATTCCAAAACATTTCCCTTCGCTCTCAAAAAGAAGATAGATCATAAGGCTTTTTTCGCTGCCCATGCGCAGCCCCTTTCCATGTATGTGAACCACACACTCATCTTCTTCCTGCTCTACCTTCACGAAGCCAACATTACGCATACGTTTTCCCTGCTCATATTCATACAAATAGCGGATAAATCGTTTCAATACCCCACTTCCATTCTAGTTTTCATTCATCATAATCTATTCGCTTTGTCCGCTATTCATTCCACAAATCCGATATTTATCTGTACTTTTCTTATAGATATCAATCAAGATTTTATCCCGGATCATCATATCATCGCATTTAGTTCCTGATACAGCCGTTTGGCATAGCTGTCCGTCATGCCGCAGATATAATCCGTCACCAGAAGGAGCCTTAAATAAAGCTTTTCTTCTTCCGTCTTACCTCTAGCCTGACGGTGATAAGCATTTTTGTAATTATCAGAAATAAACCAGATCATACGCGATTCAATAGTTCCAAGCTTCTGCGTACTGTCGTCATACTTAATCGCCGCTGACACGAACTTTTCCATCAGATAATCAATCATCGCCGACTCGGACACTTCCATACGATAAATCGCATCAGAAGTGAATACCTCCCGAAATGCAAAATCCCCCAAAAGATCCATAAGTTTCTCTGCAAATGTATGGTAAAACAGATCACGCTTATATGTCCCGTTCATAATCGCTTCGTAATTGGACGTAAACCCATAGGTTGCACAGTTCAGCAAAAATCCCTGCACCCGCACGATCCAATTCTTAATGGCAAATTCTTCCGGGTTGTCCACATGGCGGTCTTTCCCGATCAGATACAACTCTTCCAGTTTATCCGCCGGATAAAACGCGCCCGCTCCCTCCTGCCGGTACAGCATCTGAAGTTCTCTAAGCTCCTCCAGAAGCCGGTTATAGCTTATAAAGCCTTTGACAAACGCATCTTCAATATCAGCCGTCTTATATGCAATATCGTCTGCTGCCTCTAGAATAAATGTCAGAGGATGCCTTTTTCCCTTCGTCCCTATCTCCCTCTGTATATCCTCAAAGATTTCTTTATCTGCGTAATAATATCCCATCTTCCTATCCTTAATGTCTGTTGAATGCCCGTCTGCCTGCAGAGAAGACACAGGATACTTTATGATCGTTCCAAGCAGTGCATAGGTCAGATTCATGCCATTATCATCCACCAGAAAATGAAGCTTTGTCACGAGCCTTAAGGCTTGCGCATTCCCCTCAAAATGATACAGATCCTGCTTCATCTGCTCCGTGAGAAGCTCTGCAATCGGTTTTCCTCTGAACTTAAGCACCGGCAGCCTTCTCTCAAACCATTCCCTGATCTCCACCTCCCCAAAATGGCCAAAAGGCGGATTCCCAATGTCATGAAGCAATCCTGCACATTGCAGGATATTACAGATATCTTCCTTCATACGCGGAGTGAATCCTGCATCTCTGTGATACGCCAATATATTTTCACCGATATTCTGCCCTAAAGACTTTGCAAAAGAAGACACTTCCAACGAATGCGTCAATCTGGTCCGAATAAAATCACTTTTATCCAGCGGGAATACCTGTGTCTTATCCTGAAGTCTCCGAAACGAAGCGCTCCCTATGATCCGCTGGTAATCCTTCTCGAATTCACTTCTAAGATCACTGCCTGCTCCCCGTCTTTTGGAAGTTCCCCTGCTTCTTTTTGTCGATAGTAACTGTCTCCACTCCATAACACTCCTCAATCAAGATAGATGGGCGGCTCGTAATCCTTTCCAAGCAGCACCTTCTTGCGCTCCTGATACCCCAAAAACGCCCATTCTGTCATATCCGCCCATCTATGGTCCTTTCTGTTATATACCTGCACATAGCCAATGCGCTTCGGATGCATCCGTACGCTGTTCGATGCATACTCCCTGCCAGTATAAGGATTCACATCTCCTGCCTCAAGATCTTCCTCTTCGTCCTCATACATCTGTTCCCGTAGTTCATCATCCTGCATTGTATATTCCTTTATCCGCTCCGAAAATGTGTTCGCGGCCTCTGAGCCCTTACTTTTCTGCTCTGTCTCTGGCGCAGCAACATCCTCCGTATCCTCTGGCACGCTCTCATCTGCCGCAGTCATTGAAATCTCCTCGTCGGAATGCTCCTCTGATACGATCGGTTCTTCATGCTTTCTGAACCGGAAATGTGACATCCATCCGCCTTTCTTTTCCGACTTTTTTTCAATTTCCTGCTGTTCTTTCTTCTGGCGGCGCATCTCCCATGCTTCGCTTCTCTCCCGTCCTTCACGTTCTATGGAATCCATCTCTGCAAGAAGTTCCTGCATAAGCTTCTCCTGAGCCGATTCTCCCGAACTCTTACGTATTTCAAGAAACTCCCCTACTGTGATCTCCCTGCCAGAATCTTCCTTTCCTGCATCTTCCTCTTTTATCTCTTTTTCCAGTATCTCTTCTTTCCAGGGTTCCTGCATGTCCTCTTGTTCGGTCTCAGCAACAGCTTCTTCTGTTTTTACTTCCTCTTTCTCCACAACAGCAGCTTGTACTTCCTTCACTGCAATATCTGCAATCTCTTTTTCATCCGGAGTATCTTCACCTAGAATGCTCAGCCTGAACGGGCATTCTAATATAGAAGCAATCATACGCATATCCTGTTCCTGAAAATTATCCCTTCCCAATCTCTGCGTCAGATTCTGCCTCGACATCTTCTTATTTGTATGCTGTTCAATCATTTCTGCAAGCTCTTTAATCGTCATTCCTTTTCTGCCAAGAACAATCTTCACCTGCTCCCCAAATGTCAAATCCGGCATGCCTTACCTCCTTCTTTCCCTTTCAATACCTTTACGGACAAAGTCCGACCACCCCTTTTGGGGCGTGTATTACGGGATACCCTGTGGGTATACCTCAGATACCCTATGGGTATATTTTAGCAAATCACAAAATACGCGTCAACCGGGTGCCTGAAAAAGTAACAACAGAGAACAGCCGGTGCAGTTTTCTGCCCCGGCTGTTCCCCATAGATATGCACTACAAATAATAGGTTATCGGCTAAATCATAACAAAACGATATTTAATTGGCTGATAATCTCCTACACCTACCGGAAGAGGAATGCCTGCCTTCATAAGAGCAGCACCTGTATAAACATCTCCCGTAGCTGTGTCTTTGTAGTGTTCGTATGGCTCTAGCCCTTCCAAATAGATCAAATGAATATGCGGATTTGCTTCATTTCTTAATTGAACACCGTTGACAACAGCCTCTTTTTTATCTTTGGAGACAAACTGCCAGATAACATAATCATCATTCTTATAAGGGTTGGATAATCTGTAATAATCACCCGTCTGAACTAAATGTTCCATTTCTTTGTAATCCAGTATCTGCTTTCTTGCAAGCTCCTTCTCCTCAGGAGAAAGGTGCTCAAGATCAAGCTCATAACCAAACGTTCCCGCACTGGCAACTACCGCCCTTGTCTCAAACGGAGTCGTGCGTCCCGTCTGGTGGTTCGGACATACGCTAACATGCGCGCCCATAGTACTGATCGGATACCCGAAAGATGTTCCGTACTGAATCTTCAGCCGGTCGATGGCATCCGTATTATCACTGCACCATATCTGCGGCGAATAATATAGCATCCCTGCATCAAATCTCCCGCCGCCGCCGCAGCAATTCTCAAATAACAAATCAGGATATCTTGTGACAAGCTGCTCCATCATCTCATATACGCCAAGTACATAGCGGTGGAATACCTCTCCTTGTCTCTCCGGCGGAAGCGCAGAAGAATATACATTCGCAACGCTCCGGTTCATATCCCATTTCACATAATCTGCACCGCAGGCATCAAGCACGGCAAATATCTGCTGCATCACATAATCCCGTACTTCTTTTCTCGTAATATCTAAGTTTAACTGATGGCGACTTCTGGTCATATTCCTCTTCGGAATCCTGAGCACCCAGTCCGGATGCTCTCTGTACAGATTACTGTCCTCTGATACCATCTCAGGTTCGATCCATATACCGAACTTCATGCCAAGCCCCTTTATACGCTTCACAAGCTTCGGCAGTCCGCCCTTGATCTTGTCTTCATTTACGATCCAGTCACCGAGTCCAGAATAATCCGTATCCCGCTTTCCGAACCAGCCATCGTCAAGAACAAACATATCAAGCCCGATATCTTTTGCCTCTTTTGCAATATTATACAATTTTTCTTCATTAAAATTAAAGTATGTCGCTTCCCAGTTATTTACCAGAATCGGCCGGGGTAACTTCACATATTTGCTTCGAATAAGATTCGAACGGTATGCGTCATGATAAATGCGGGATAATCTTCCAAGCCCCTCGCCGGAATATGCCATGATCACTTCCGGAGTCTCAAACTCATCCCCAGTATTCAGACGGAAAGAGAAATGATACGGATGGATTCCCATAACAAGCCTTGTCTGCTCCATCTGATCTACCTCTATCTCACAGCGGTAATTGCCACTGTAGGCAAGGGCAAACCCATAGCAGTCGCCATGCTTTTCCGATGTCATCTTATCACACAAAATCACGAATGGATTGTGTTGATGGCTTGACATCCCACGTTTACTTTCTACCGACTGAACCCCATGGTGAAGCGGCAGCCGTTCTGTCATACGCTCCATTGTATGCCTTCCATAGAAATGGATCAGATCCATATGTTTATTAGTATAGTCCATCTCCATAGACATGGCGCGCTGTATCGTAACTGTCTTCTCTCCTTTATTCTCCATCCGGACAGCCCTGGTGATCACGTCAAGATTATAAAATACTCCATATAACAAATGTACCTTAAAATTCGTAATTCTGTCATACAGTGTAATCTCAAGAGTCTCTGCTTCTTCTTCATTGCCAAACATGCATGGGAGACCCTTAAGCGAATACTTTCCCTTCATCATGCGATAGGATTCATAACGCAGATGGACTGCATCGCTTCCATCCTCATGGGACATCTCCATCCCATTAATCCGATAATCCCCATTACCATATCCGGAATACTCCTGCGGCAGTACATCCAGCGAGAATGTACGATCCTCGCCCGCCTCATAAGGGTTTCCTGAAAAGCCGCGGTCCAGACAGATAATACGGTGTACGGCTTCTGTATCCCCGATGTCGGCACCATAGTATAGATGTACCAATGTATCATATGCTCTTACCTGCATCTGATACATACTGTTTTTTGTGCGTAGAGTAAAAACTTTTGTCTTTTCATTATAAGAAATATATTTCATTGCCTGTCCTCTCACAATTTTTCTTTTTTAGTACATACTTAATATTCATGCAGAAAACACCTGGCCTGCGAACAGACCAGATGCATCTCTTACAAGACTACGTTCGTCTTACTACGTCATATGTTACAACTTTCCGCCAAAACTTGCAACACCTTCTTACACTATATTATTTTACAGCCCCATTTACAACACCATTGATAATCTGTTTCTGACAAATCAGATAGAAAATCAAGATCGGCAGTAATGCTAACAGATAAGAAGCAAACGCCAGATTATAGTTTGTACCGAACTGCGTCTGGAAAGTCAACTGTGCCAGCGGCAATGTATTAGCTCCTGTACCGGACATGATAACAAGAGGTGTCATCACATCATTCCACGTTCCTAAAGCAGTCAGTACAGCAACTGTAGCATGCATAGGTCCCATGATCGGGAAAATAACTTTCCAGTAAGTAGACCATGTTGTAGCGCCATCTACATAAGCTGCTTCTTCAAGCGCAATTGGAATGTTCTTCAAATAACCAGAATAAAGCATCACATTCATCGGCATATAGAATACCAGATAACACAGGATAACGCCAAACCAGTTGTCAACTCCCATCTGTGCAGTCTGTTTTACTAAGGGCATCATCAAAATTGCGAAAGGGACAAACATACCGCTTACAATATAAAGGTATGAGAATTTATAAAACTTGCTCTTTGCCATACTTCTTCCAATTGCATATCCGGCAAGCGAATGAATCAATATGGCAAGCACAACTGTGATAACTGTAATCATAACACTGTATCCCAGAGAATGCCAAAAATCTGTAACACGCATAGCCTCTGCAAAATTGTCAAGGCTAAAACTCTTCGGAAGGCTTAATGCCCCGGCGATATCATTAGTCATCTCAGACGGTTTTTTAAATGCGATCACCACCGCCATGTAAAGTGGAAAGATAACAGTAAGACACCCAAAGATCAAAAGAATAGTAAGTGGCCAGTTAGTAACAGCCGCAACTTTATTTTTCTGTTTCATTATAACTGTTCCTCCTTCTTTCCTGTAATAGTGAGCTGGCATACAGAGATTGCAACGATTACAACGAAAAATACAACCGCATTAGCACTCTGGAAGCCAAATTGTCCGCCGCCCATACCATTGTTGTAGATCAAATAGGAAATAGACTCTGTACTTTGCGCAGGACCACCTTTTGTCAACGCCATAATCTGGTCGAATACCATCAAGAAATCTTTCATACTTAATACCATGTTGATACTAAAGAATGGAATGATCAATGGGAATGTCAGCTCTTTGAAACTCTTCCATCCAGTAGCGCCATCAATGGCACCAGCCTCATATACATCCTCTGGCACTGTCTGAAGACCAGAAATATAAATTAATGTTGTCTGTGCTATAGACTGCCATGCAGCAACGATTACGATAGCAAGCCATGCTGTATTTGTGTCTGAAAGCATACTTCCTGTACCAGTCAATGCAGGTAAGATATATGTAAAGATGTATCCAAAGATATAACCTACAACCAATCCTCCAAGAATTCTTGGCACAAAATACACACCTCTCAAGGCACTCTTAGCTTTGATCTTACCATTTAATCCCAATGCGAGGAGTAGCGCAATCACATTTGTCAAAATCGTAGCAAGAATAGCGAATTTGAAAGTAAAGAGATAGGATTTTCCTACACGTCCATCTGTAAATAAATCTGCATAGTTACGCAGCCCTACCCAGTCATAGCTTCCAAAGCCTTTAAAATTTGTAAAGCTGTAGATCAGGCCCTTGATCAGCGGCAAAGTATTAAAACAGAAGAACAATGCCAGGACTGGGATTGTAATCAGCATAAATGTCTGGTTTCTGCTTAATTTATTCTTCATTATTCATTTCCTCCCTTTCCCTCATATTCCTGTACTTTACGAATAATATCACGGTTGTAACGCACCCAGTCAGTGTCAAACTTTTTCAGGAACTTGTCTACATCTCCATCCAGCAAGAATGTCTGAATCTGGGCATCCACACTCATCTCAGATGGATAATAGTGATCCTGATAGTCAACCATCTTACCTTCATTGATATAATCAAGCATACCATCAAGAGCAGGAGAAAGCGTAAACTCTTTGTCTTTACAAGGAACTGCATTCTGCTCATCAAGATATGTCTGAATCGTACTATCTTCTAGCAGGAAGCTTAATACTTCATAAGCAGCTTCTTTATTCTTACACTCACTTGTAACACAGAATTGAAGATCAACGCCTGAATTCAGAATATTATCTGCTGCATTGTCACATCCCGGCATAACAAAAGAATCAATATCCATATCCGGATTAACTGACTGAATCTGCGGAACAGCATAACTTCCAATGCAGTACATTGCAGACTCACCATTCGCAAAAGCCGTACATGCATCATTGTAACTATATGCAAATGGATCGTTCTGTGCATGTCCCAGCAACTCCAACATCTTCGTGGCAACTTCTGAATATTCATCAATAAATTTCGTTTCACCCTTATTTACCTGACGGCAAACATCTGCCGGAGCCAAATCACAGGCCAACGCATTCCATGGTGCCAAACATGTCCATACGTCTTTGTAGCCAAAATATAACGCCTGCTTACCAGAAGCTTCAATGGTATCACACAGACTCATAAATTCATCCCATGTAGTCGGAATTTCCCAACCGTTTTCTTTAAACATTTCTCTGTTATACAAAACACCTGCTGCATTCGCTACATATGGGACTGCATAAACACCGTCCGTCGGGACAAACTCGAGATTCTTATCAATATCCAGATAAGCCTGTTTGACTAATGAAAGCTCTTCAAAATCTGAAATATCCATGAGAATCTGCGCGTCAATAAAATTGGAAAAATTTACATCGCCGCCGATGCCTATAATATCCGGCGCATTCTCTTTAATTAGTCGTGTCTTCAGAACAGTCATAGCATCATTTGGGGATTCAATCGTGAGCACAATATCATCATGTGTCGCATTAAATTCCTCTTCCATTGCTTCAAAGGCATTGATAGCCTCTGGCTTATACTGAAGCATGGTGATATGAATTTTCCCGTCCGAACTGCCTTTTGAACTGCATCCAGCAGCTGAGATAGCAGTTCCAATCAGCATTGCTGCCACGAGCATTGTGGCAATTACTCTCTTTTTCATTCCACACCTCTCCTTTTTCGTCATGTCGACGTTTTTCTGTTACACATTATACATTTTCATATAAATTGCTTAAATGGAATAATTAAATTATTTTATGTTATTTTCGTTATAGAAAAATCGAATAATTTGTGTTATAATAGCAACAGGCATCAGCAAGATTATTGTTTTGCATTATAGTAGAAAAGTTTGGTAGGAATATAGCGATTTGTCTATTGTTTATATTCCTATATCATTTCCACCATAATTGTACCCGGAAAGCGGCATATCATAAATGCTACGTCTCATGGGGTACCCGGACCTCGTCCGTTAAAGCAAAAAAACAAAAAGGAGATATCGACTATGCGCAATGTGAAATATACAGATAGTGTTACTTTCCGTTGTCTGGAGCATTTAAGAGAGACATCCTTAGACATCAGTCTTATCCATGCCGGAAGAGAACACTGCAAACCTCTGCATATTTGTCCCGAAAAAAGAGAGGAGTATATCCTGCACTTCGTATTTTCAGGAAAAGGCTTTTACTCAATAAACGGCAATACTTATCCGCTCTCAGCAGGGCAAATGTTCGTCATATACCCGGGCGAGGCTATCACATATGGCTCTGACGCTATTGATCCGTGGCACTATGCATGGATTGGATTTAACGGAATCAGAGCTGACTCAATCTTAAGGCAATGCGGCTTTTCCCCTAAAAAATTAGTTCTTCCATCGCCGCTTCAGCCAGAAATCATCATGGACTGTATCGATAATATTTTAGATTGTAAGGCGCTTACCTTCGCCGACGACCTGCGCAGGGAAGCATGGATGCTTATGCTTTTTTCCAGATTGATCGACAACCGTACTTTACTTCGCCACAAGCATTCACCGGAAAGCCACAATTATGGCTCCAATGTCTATATGGAGCTTGCAGTTGAACACATCAAGATTTATTACAAGGATGGCATCAATGTGTCAGATATCGCCGGACATATCGGTATCAGCCGGGCTTATCTGAACCACGTATTCCAGAAGGAACTAGGAATATCCATACAAAAATTCCTGATCGATTACCGGATGCATAAGGCGGCTAACCTTCTTGTCAGTACGAATGATACGATCAAAGAGATTTCCCGTGCTGTAGGCTACGAAGACCAGTTAGCCTTCTCAAAAGCTTTCAAGAAAAAATTTGAAATGAGTCCGAAAAATTACCGTACGTACCGTGCAACTACCGTTCTTTATAATGAGAAACAATTGACAGACCATAAAGAAGACTTCTCCGATTAGGAAAAGTCTTCTTAATTAAATTATTCACTGATTTTCCTTCAAGCCTTTATAATAAGAATTACTCGTATAAAGCGCCGCTGCCGGATTATGTCCCATCACTCTGTCCTTCGCGACCAGCGTTGTCACCAGTGCATCGGAATATTTATAAAATAAACTATCATGCCCTACGCAAAGTCCCATAACTATGTTCATCTCTGTCTGTTCTTTATTAAGCATCTTTGCCTGAAGAATCGGGTTGCACATATTGACCCCCACATCACAGCAGGATTTATCAATTCCCATCTCCTCCTTCGGCACCGCACCTGCTTTGCAGGCAATCCCGAACACTTCAAAACCATGGCTTCTGAGAATATCTGTCAATAACTTTGTCTCCCGTATCAAACCTACACAGGTGGCGATTCCAATCTTCCTGTAGCCCATCTTCTTCGCAAATTCAATAATCTCCCGCACTCTGCACCATTGCATATAGCCTTCATGCTCTACTTCGGCCGCTGTCTGCATGACTTTCAGATTATCATCCTCATTATAAGTGTCCATCGCCTCTTTTTTCACCGTCTCATCCATATTGGTTGTAATGCAAAAGGCTGGATAAGCCTTGTCCATCGCATTGCAGTTTGTGACCGCACAATCTGCACATGATCGTTTTTTGTTCTCCATCTTTAAAAACCTCCCTTTTGTGTTATTAGAACAATCTCTAAATCAAATCTTTTCTATACCTTTTCGCACTCCGGGCTGCTGAACACAGCCAATGCCGCCGTTGTAAGCACCAATCCCGTAACTGCAAGCGCCGTCGGTTTCTCTGCAAAAAATAAAAATCCGAACACCATAGCCGCCACCGGCTCTCCTGCCGCCAGAATAGACGCCTTCCCAGCCTCCATATAGTTCAATGATAGTGTATAGAACACATAGGGCAATACCGAAGCGATCACAGCATTGGCAAGCATAAACAATGTCATTTTCACACCGCCGTCTGATACCACTCTATAGATACACTTCCAGTCTGTCACCGGAATCAGAACAGCCGCACTGATCAGCATACTGTAAAAAATCATCGTAAATGCATGATACTCCTTCCTTACAGACTCCTTACTTACCAGACTGTACACCGCATAGAAAAATGCCGCCAGCACGCCAAGACCAATACCCGCTGCCGACCACTTCATACCCGAGCCAGCTTCCAAAACGCCGCTCACCAATACACATCCCGTCAACGCAAGCGCCATACATCCAAGCTTCTTTGCTGTAATCCTCTCTCCAAACAATACCGCCGCTAAAAACAGTACAAATATAGGCGACATACTAAGAAGCACCGCCGCCAAAGACAACGTCACCTGCTTAATCGCCGCATTATAAGCAAGCATGACACCAAGAATCCCCGATAAACCTCCAAGTGCGAACACCCAGACATCCGTAATCTTTATCCGAAACAAACCCTTATCATAAAGGCAAATTACAGCCGCCATTATACACACCGCCACAGCCAGCCGTGAAAACACAATCGTATACCCATTCATCCCAAGCTCCGTAAGAATCCTGACAAAGATTCCGCCCGATCCCCACATAATCCCCGACAATATCGGAAACAAAAAACTCATCCTCTTCATACGTTCACACTCTCACCTATCCCCAAGTTCTTTTTTCCCAAGCCGCACTTCTTCCATCTCTTTTTTCAGTTCTGCTCCCATAGAATCAAAGAGATAACTTTTCGCTCCGCTCTTTGTTTTTCCATATTCTTCCTCAAGCTGTTTCCTAATCAGCTTTACTTCTTCAAGAAACTCTCTTGCGGAAATCAATGTTCCTCCCTGTCCCAGAGTCACCACCTGCTCAACTCCGTCAGAAGTAACCACCGTTACATGATACTTCCGCCCGATTTCATGCACTACTTTTTCAATATACTGGTCCGCAGTCTCAGCCTCTTTCGTGTAGACCACATGTATATTATGATACTTCTGAATTTCCAGAGCATAGCCATCCACCTTGTAAGCATCAAAAACCAGAATTACAACACATTTTTTGAATCCCTGATAGTTGCACAGAATATCCATGAGCTTTCCCCGTGCCCCTTCGATATTATCCTTTGCCAGCTCCTTTAGCTCCTCCCACGCAAAGATAACATTATATCCGTCTACAAGAAGATATTCTTTTAAAGGCTTCTCTTTCTTTTTATACCCTTTTTCGGATAACGAAGACACTGTTTTTGACGCCGTATATGCTCTTGATTCATACTTTCCATAGGTCCGGATAAATATATCTTCCAGCTCTTTTTCTTCTTTCCTGCTGAAAGAACGCATCTGCGGCGCTTCCTTTCCGACCGGAAGTCTCCCTGCCCCATTTTTTCTTCCTGACATTTCCTGCAATGGTTCATCTATGTCTTCCTTAAGCCACCTTTTCAACTGGCTTTCGATATGCATATGTTCTTTTACTTCATCCCACGGCACATGAAATCCTGCCCCGTGTGAACAGAATATGGAACCCGACGGATTTTCCATATCCCTCTCAGGTTCATAGCCTATCATCCCGATTATCTCCTCTGGGTTATGGCACGGCTCATAGCCTTTATATTCAAGAGACACTTGTCCTCTTCCCTTCGTATAGATCAGAATCTCCTTCTGATAATCACGCATCACCGCCACCGGCGCGCTTCCGGTAAATATTGTCATCTCCCCGTCAGTCTCCGAATCCTGCATATCCCCATTCATTCTCTGAATGTCCGTCATCACCCGCCCCATCATCTCCGTGGGGACCTCGATACGGAACGTATAATATGGCTCTAACAGCACACTTTCCGCCTGCATAAGTCCCTGACGCACCGCACGGTATGTTGACTGCCTGAAATCGCCGCCCTCTGTATGTTTCAGATGGGCGCGTCCTGCCGCCAGTGTTATCTTCATATCCGTGATCATAGAACCTGTCAGCACTCCCCGATGCTGTTTTTCCGCCAAATGTGTAAGAATCAGCCTTTGCCAGTTCTTATCAAGCGTATCCTCACTGCATGCCGTCTCAAAAGCAAGTCCACTCCCTCGCTCCCCCGGCTCCAGAATCAGATGGACCTCTGCATAATGTCTGAGAGGTTCAAAATGCCCTATACCCTCTACAGTTGTCTTTATTGTTTCTTTATATACGATATTACCCGTCCCAAACTCCACCGACATGCCAAAACGTTCCAGAATCAGGCTCTTTAATATCTCTGTCTGGACTTCTCCCATAAGACGGACATGAATCTCTGAAAGCTCCTCGTTCCAGACAATCTTAAGCATCGGATCTTCCTCTTCAAGCTGCCGTAGGTTCCTTAACATCGTATGCACATCACAGCCCTCAGGCAGGATAACCTGATAGTTTAATACTGGCTCTAAAACAGGCTTTTCTGACTCGCCTTCTACTCCGATTCCTTCTCCTGCACGCGTGCTGTTAATTCCTGTAACAGCACAGATCATACCCGTTCTGACCTCCGTAACTGCCTCGAACTTTTCACCTGAATATATCCGGATCTGACTTACCTTTTCATCCTCTTTCAAAACATCCCTCACCCGAAGTCTTCCGCCCGTCACCTTCAGATGTGTAAGACGGTTTCCCTGCGGATCCCGGGATATCTTAAATACCCGTGCGCCAAACTTCTCCTTGCTCTCCGACATATTTTCCAATATATCCTCTGTCACATCTCCGATACAAAAGCCTGCAAAATCAGAGATTCCGTTCAAAAGCTCTTGTATTCCCTGAAGCTTTAACGCAGATCCAAAGTAACAAGGAAACACCTTCCGCTTAGCAATCAGTCTCCCAATCGTCCCCTTTTTCAACGTTTCTATCTCCAAGTACTCTTCCATAGCCTCTTCATCGTACATGGCGAGATGTTCATATAATACATCCTTTTGCATATCAAAAGAAACGCAGCCTTCATCAAGGCCGCGGCTCAGTTCCTCAAGAAGCTTGCATTTGTCCGTCCCTTCCTGATCCATCTTGTTAACAAAAAGGAACACAGGTATTCCATATAATCTCAAAAGTTTCCACAAAGTACGGGTGTGCCCCTGCATACCGTCCGCTGCGCTGACCACCAGAACCGCCGCGTCAAGCACTCTAAGCGTCCTCTCCATCTCAGCAGAAAAATCTACATGCCCCGGCGTGTCCAAGAGCGTCACATGCAAATTTTCCATATCGAATACCGCCTGCTTTGAAAAGATTGTAATACCGCGCGCTCTCTCAAGTTCAAAATTATCCAGAAAGGCATTGCCGTGATCCACGCGTCCGGGTTTCCTGATCTTTCCTGTCAGATACAGAATGCCCTCAGAAAGCGTCGTCTTTCCCGCATCTACATGCGCCAATATTCCTAATACTATATTTTTCATTATCCGTATATCCTACCCTCACTGGAGTTACTACTAGAAATTACCGTTTAATAATCGTAATCATCATAGTCATCGTAATCATTTCTTCTTCGTCTGCCCTTACTTCTGCCGCTTCCGCCGTCGAACAGAGAGCGAATCAGCCTGAATATTCCCAGCACCACGGCGCGCACGACTACAAACGCGATAAACATCGCCATAAACCCTGCGACACCTGCTACGATATCATCAAAATCCATTGTTCCGGTTCCCGTAATCCCCTGACCGATCTCAATGGCAAATACGATCACGATAATCACTGTAAACACATAGATCCAAGCAATTACCAGCACGTGGTTCTCACTTAGAAGCTTAAACAACGGATAGATGACAAAGAGCATCCCCATACCAAGAAATCCAATCACAAGAAAATGCAGCTCCTTATCCGAAAAAACCGTCTCAAAGCTATCGTTCCATGTCATGATCATATCATGGATCACTGCAATCATCTTAACAATTACGTACAAAAAGTTAGCCATAATATCCCCTTTTCTTTTGTTTTATACTCCATTTTTCCATTGAAGTATTATAACGCAAAAGCTGCCAGACATCAAGTCTGGCAGACAATGTTAAGAATTATTCGATTATAATCTCAAATCCTGTATCAATCTCTTTTGTCGTTGTCTTTTTACCGCGGTCTTTTGCCAGCTTTTCCACATTGGTTCTCTGGTGCGGCTCACTAACCAATACTTTTACCGGTCCATCAGCGCTCTTTAAAGCTTCTGCCGTTAGCATAATCGGCTCCGGGCAGGAAAGACCTCTTGCATCTACTTCCTTCATAATCCAAAGTCCTCCTATTTTACATTTTCTCGTTTATTTGTGAATGTGATGATAAAGCATACAATAATACAGATGATTACCGCCACTTTTCCCGCCGGCGTTGCTGCTCCTGCTACAACCTCGTTCGTCTCTGCGTTAAGCGCTGTTCCGCTTGACGCAAGTCCTAAGTTATGACAAAGAGCTGCGCCGACGAATAATCCAAGCACTGTCACGGCCGCATCGGATGAACCCTGCCCCGCTAAAATCAACTGACGGAGCGGACAGCCTCCTGCCAGCACTGCCGCAAATCCAACTGCGTACATGCCAAGGATGTTCCAAAGATGATTGGAGTGTGCGATGATTCCCGGCGTATCAAATCCCGGAACAAATCTTCCTGTCGCAACGTTAAATATCAGCATTACAACAAACACTCCGCCGATTACCGTCAGAAGATCAAAGTTCTTCATAAGGATCACGTCACGGATACCGCCGGCAAAACACATTCTTGACTTCTGCGCAAGCGCGCCGAATACAAGACCGCCAAGCAGAGATAAGATGATCGGCGCATGCATACTTCCCGGACCTGCTTCGCTTGCTTTCAGGAGTCCAAAAGCTGCAAGTACAAGTATGCCGACCAAAAGGAACGGCAGCACTGTTCCGCTCTCTTTCCCCGTATCATGGGAACGTCCAAGACTGAAGCCCTGTTTTAATGCAAACGTACCTGTTGCAACACCAAGGATAAACCCTATCAATGCAACCCATGCGTTAAAATCTCCTGCAGACATACGGATTACCATACGAAGCGGACAGCCTAAGAATACCAGCGAGCCGATCATGATTACCATACCCAGAACAAACCGGATCATCGGCGATGAACCCGCTGTTGAACGGTATTCCTTTGTCACTGCTGAAATCAGGAACGCCCCCAATACCAGCCCTACAATCTCTGGTCTTGCATACTGCACTACTTCCGCCTGATGCATTCCTAATGCGCCTGCCATATCACGCACAAAACACGCGATACAAAAAGCCATGTTAGCCGGATTCCCGAAATACGCAAGAATTGCCGCGACAACTCCGCAGAGGATTCCAGCCACTGCAAGTTTCTTCTTTGAATCGTACAAATTCATGTAACTTTCCTCTCTTTCTCTTTTGAGTAACTCATTATAACTACTCTTACATTATGAACTTATACGAATGCGATGTCCAATTGATATTGTACATAAATTAATTTACTTATTATTTTTTTCTATATATATTAATACAATATATTGAGTATATAAACTGTTCGGCTACATCATCTACTCCCTCTTGCAAAGCTTCTGATAGTCTACATGATGCCCCACATATTTGTATGCTGGACGGATAATCTTCCCCTTATTTACCAGTTCCTCGAGCCTGTGCGCGCTCCAGCCGGATATTCTTGATATCGCAAAAATCGGGGTGAACAGCTCCGTTGGAATTCCAAGCATAGAATATACAAGCCCGCTGTAAAAATCCACATTTGCACAGATCGGTTTGAACAGCCTTCTTCTCTCCATCAGAAGCTTTGAGGAGATATCCTCAACCATATTATAAAGCGCGAATTCCTCTTCCATTCCTTTCGCTACGGAAAGCCTCTGTGCATAATCTTTTAGTACAACTTCTCTCGGGTCTGAAATCGTATAGACCGCGTGCCCCATACCGTAGATCAGCCCTGCTTTGTCAAATGCTTCTTTATCCAGTATTTTCACCAAATAATCCGTCACAGCTTTCTCATCTCTAATATCCGGACAATTTGTTTTAAGATCATCAAACATCTGCATAACCTTCAGGTTCGCACCGCCGTGACGAGGGCCTTTCAGAGACGACATAGACGCTGCCACAGCCGAATAAGTATCTGTTCCCGAACTTGTCACCACGTGATTGGTAAAAGTACTGTTATTACCGCCTCCGTGATCTGCATGAAGTACAAGGGCGATATCAAGCACCTTTGCTTCAAGTTGCGTATATTTTCCATCCTTGCGGAGCATATACAGAATATTTTCCGCCGTAGAAAGCTCTGGCTTCGGCGGACGCACCATCAATGTTTTATCAAAATGGAACATCCGGTACGCATAATAAGCGTACACACTCATCATAGGCATCTTCGCGATCAACTGCAGAGACTGCCGCAGCACATTCGACACAGATATGTCATCCGGTCTTGCGTCATAAGAATACAGAAGCACGATACATTTCTGCAAAGCATTCATAATATTTGCCGGAGGCGCTTTCATAACTACGTCTCTGACAAACTGCCCGGAAAGCTCACGTAAGCTTCCCAGTATCTTAATAAAACTTTCAAATTCATCATTTCCCGGAAGTTTGCCAAAGAGGAGCAGATAAGTTGCCTCCTCAAACAAGAACCGCTCTCTTCCTCCGGCGCCTACAATGTCCTTCACATTAACTCCCTGATAGAAAAGCTCGCCTTCTACCGGGTAAGACTTCCCGTTTACCCGCTTCATCGCCACCACATCTGATATCTCGGTTAGACCTGTCAGGACACCCTTCCCGTTAGAATCACGCAACCCCCGTTTTACATCATATTCAAGATAAAGATTCTGGTCTATAGCGCCGGAACGCATACAGTTATCAACCAGTTCCTCAAACTTAATATCTAGTTTCTCCCCAAGCTCCATCATAGAATGTATATTTTCCATATTAACTGCTCCCTTCTTTATTAACCTGATTCTTGTTTCTTCCTGCTGCCTGTGCGTTTTAATTCCTCAGTTCTTTTCAATTCCGGAAATCCGGCTTATCTTCTCTAAAAATAGGTAGTTAAAAAGAGCCATCACCCGTCCGACTCCAATAACGGCAAGCACTGTTCCTATACCGATTCCAATGATATGACCCGCGAATACAAAGCTTAGTGTAATGGTAAGGCAGATATTGAAGGTATCAAAACAGTTCTTGACAAAACCTACATTCTTTCCTGAAAAATCACTCAACGCCTGTACGATCCCATCTCCCGGATTCGGGACAATCCTCATATCCAGCGACAAGACCGCTCCTACTCCTGTAAGAATGATCGCAAGAATAAGAAGCAAAAGCCTCCCAGCAAAACTTCCAGCAAATGTCCCGGCGCAGTCACTCTCAAGCTCTGGGAGCATCACTGAAAACAGATTCATAAATCTCGTAAACATCAGACAGAGAGGAATCTGCAGAACATCTGCCGCAACCGCTTTTTTTAAGTCCGTCACTCTGACCTTCCCAGATCGTCCGCTTCTTTTAGACATCACCGTATGCAGAAGCACCTCAATTAATACAAATATGGCGTACCACAAAAATGTCATATCTCCGAAATTGACATCTAATATCGTCGATATACTGAAAGATACTGAAATGATCGGCGATACACCAAGCCCTGTCTTCGTGTTAAGTGTAATACCGAATGCCAGAATCAAAAGTCCTGCCAGATAAAAAATCACCCGATAGCCTTTTTCCTTCTTCACTTGTTATGTACCTCCTTTTGCGTTGGCAAGTATGACTTCTATGCCAACTGATGTCAGGGCAAAATAGTCTGCCCGCACGATATCTGCAAAAATACCCGGCCGCCAGACAAAATGAAAGTCTGACAGTCAGGTATTACCGCCTTTGGAAAATATCCTGTATTGTTACTATATCACATTTTTCCAGAAATTCCAACTACTCCGAATGCACCTGGTCCTCCGTGTGTGGTAATGACACCTCCCGTCTGCACCCATGTCACTTTCTTTGCTCCGCACTTTAAAGCTGCTCCTTCTGCATTTTCTCTCACCTCGTCTGACATGCGCGGTGAACAGATCAGCCATATCTCATCCAGATCAAGCTTATGCTCTCTGATATAATCTGTAACCAGTCCTGCAACAATCTTTTTCATACTTCCTCTATGCTTTTTCGTCGCTTTCAGATATCCGTCCAGAATATCGATCTGGGGATGTATCTTTAAAAGTGTACCGCAGAGAGCCGCGGTGTTGCTTACTCTGCCTCCAGCACGCAGAAATTCAAGTTTGTCCGGTACAAAACACATGCGGACACTTTCTGACACTTCTCTTGCTTTTTCTGCCGCTTCAGAAACCGTCCATTCTGGATGCTTTTTAAGAAGCTCTGCCATTGTTACCACAACCGCATACTGTCCTACCGACACATGCTTCGTATCAATACTGGTAACGTAATCTCTTCCCTCCGCCGCAATCTGTCCGCTTTGATAAGAACAGGTTGTCACGGATGAGTATGCCAGATATAAAATCTGTCCATCCGGATGCTCCCCATGGATGCGGTCAAATATCTTTTCAAAATCTTCCGGTACACTCCCGCTTGTCTTCGGAAGCTTTCCTGTCCTCTCATAAAATTCACATACCTCTTCTGCCGGAAATGTCGCGTCATCTTTCGTAACCTCTCCGAAGGATACATGCATTGGCACAATATAAATCCCATACTTTTCCGCCACTTCATCTGTAATATCTGAGCCTGTCTCTGCAAGTAAAATTATCTTTCCCATGGTTTTCTCCTTTAGCTTCATACGTATCATCATAAGTTTGACATGTAGTTTTTATTACTACTTATTATTGTATCTCACCGCCTTCCATGATACAATTTACAGATAGGTACAATATGTAAACTTTTAGGAGAAAAGACATGAAACATGATGTTTCTTTAATGAAAAGCATTTTAGGGAAAAATTTTACAAAAAGAAACCGATTCACCAGACAATGCATCGGTGAATCGATTATCGCTTTAATGCAGAATAAACTTTTTGAAGATATTACCATATCAGATATTGTCAAAAAAGCAGGCGTATCCCGTATGACCTTCTACCATTATTTCCAGTCAAAAACAGAGGCCCTCAACAGCTATCTTCACGAGATCATCGAACTGTATCTGGAGGAGTGCAACCGTTCCATCGGCATAGAAACCTTCTATGACGCTGCGCACATCCGTCATGCTTTTTTATTCTTTGACCAGTATGCCATATTCTTTCTCACTCTGGCCAATGCAAACCTCCACTCTCTGATGCTCCATGCCATTGACGAATATCTCACCAAGCTGGTTGCTCCCGTTTATCCACACTCCGCCTATGAGCTTTATTACTACGGCGGAGCGCTTCTAAACGTCTTTTTAAAATGGGAAGCCGGCGGCAAACAAGAGTCCGTGGACGAAATCGTACAAGTTATCTGCCATTGCAGTAACATTGACAGTTAGCCCCGATTCTGCATCTCTACCAGACGGTCGCCGCAATAAATTTCCCGAAGCTTCGGCTTCTCAATCTTACCCGTCGCATTACGCGGAACCTCCGCGAAAATATATTTATGCGGACGCTTGTAACGCGGAAGCTTTTTACAGAACTGATCCAAATCTTCCTGCGTACATGTATAACCTTCCTTTCTCTCAACAATCGCCGCTGATATCTCCCCAAGCCTCTTGTCAGGCAGTCCGATGACCGCCACATCCTTTATGGCTTCATGGGCACGCATAAAATCTTCAATCTGTACCGGATATATATTCTCACCCCCGCTGATAATGACATCTTTCTTACGGTCTACCAAAAAAATAAATCCATCTTCATCTTCCTGTGCCATATCGCCGGTATAGAGCCATCCGTCTTTCAGAACTTCGGCCGTGGCTTTCTCATCATTGTAGTAACAGGTCATGACTCCAGGACCCTTAAGAATCAGCTCGCCTACGCTTCCCCTGTCCACATCCTGTCCATTTTCGTCTACAATCCGTGTTTTCCAGCCATAACCTGCCTTTCCGATAGCTCCCACTTTATGTATATTTTCAATTCCCAGATGAACGGCGCCTGGTCCGATAGACTCACTGAGTCCATAATTAGTATCATATTTATGGTTCGGAAAATATTTCTTCCACCGCTTGATCAGACTTGGCGGTACTGGCTGCGCGCCAATATGCATAAGCCTCCACTGGCTCAATTCATAATCTGCAAGCTTCACATCTCCCCGGTCCAATGCATCCAGAATGTCCTGCGCCCACGGAACAAGAAGCCACACGATCGTACATTTTTCCTTAGACACCGCATCCAAGATAATCTCCGGTGTCGTACCTTTCAGGAGAACTCCCTTGCTTCCTGTCAGGAAGCTTCCGAACCAATGCATCTTCGCTCCCGTATGGTACAACGGCGGAATGCAAAGGAAAACATCGTCCTTTGTCTGCCTGTGATGACTCTGTTCAACTTTACACGAATGCATCAGACTTTCATGATTATGTAAAATCGCCTTCGGAAATCCGGTTGTCCCTGACGAAAAATAAATCGCCGCATCATCTACATCGCGCAGCACAATATCCGGTGACTGGCAGGAACAATTCGCAGACTGCTGTGCATAACTCTCCGCAAACGACGGACAGCCGTCTCCCACATAAAAAATCAGCCTGTTTTTTGAAATAGAATCTGCGATCTCTTCCACACGCCCGATAAACTCCGGTCCAAAAACCAATACATCAGACTCCGAAAGATTCAGGCAGTATTCAATCTCTTCCGATGAGTATCTGAAATTGAGCGGAACAGCTAACGCTCCTGTCTTCAATATTCCAAAATAAATCGGCAGCCATTCTAAACAATTCATCAGCAGAATCGCCACCTTGTCTCCCTTTTTCACCCCCCGGCTCAAAAGAAGATTGGCAAAACGGTTCGCTTTCTCATTGAATACATTCCATGTGATCTCTCTGCGGTAATGAACAAATGGGGTCGGCTCCATCAATGAATATTCTTTCCATGTAATTCTCCGGTCCTCCTTGAGCTGCGGGTTAATCTCAACCAGACAGATATCCTCTCCGTATTTTCTGCAGTTTTCCTCTAAAATCTCTGTAATCGGCATTGTACTTTACCCCTTTAACGCTTTTATTTGATGAAGTTAATTTTAACATTATCTATTTAGGAAGTCAACATTACATGGTTTCCGCCTCTGTACTATTTTCATAATATTTTACAAAACAGCATTTGTAAATACAGAGGAACAACTCCGCAATCTATTTGCCGGATTCATTCTGGTTCTTCTGCGGAATCAGAAAAATAAATACAAGCGAGCTTATAAGCAGCAGTCCCGGATAGAACAGGTTCGGAATGATATGGAAGGCTGTTATTTCGTGTCCCAATTCATTTGCTGCAGATATTGCTACGAGCATCTGTGCACCGTAGGGAATGGCTCCCTGAGAGATACAGGAGAAGGTATCAAGCAAAGAGGCCGTCTTTCTTGGGGTTACTCCGTATTCCTGTGCCATCTCTTTTGCGATAGGGTTAGCCATAACGATTGCTACTGTATTATTGGCTGTTGCCACATCCATTGCACATACAAGAAGTCCCATTCCAAGTTGTCCGCCTTTCTTTCCTTTGAAGACATGCCGGATTGCTGAAAGGAGTGCCTCAAAACCACCATATTCCCGGATCAGGGCACACATTACCGCTACGAGGACTGCGACCATACAAGTCTCAAACATTCCCGATACGCCGGAACCCATATTGGCAAGCAGGTCTGTCGGTGCAGTCTGTCCGGTCGCAAGCATAATAAGCGAACCGGAGGCGATTCCGATCAAAAGCACGACAAATACATTGATACCAATGATTCCCCCTGCCAGTACAAGAACATACGGAATGATCTGTATCAGATTATACTCCTGAGTCACTGCCCCGCTTAAATCTGTGCGGAGCGACAATACAAGTATTAAAATGAGTGTTACAGCAGCCGCCGGAAACGCAATCCCAAAATTCTCCCGGAACTTATCTTTCATCGCACATCCCTGTCCGTTGCAGGCTGCGATCGTCGTGTCTGAGATAAAGGAAAGATTATCCCCGAACATCGCTCCTCCCATAACCGAACCAATACAAAGAGGCAGGCTGAACCCCGAAGCCTGCGCTACCGTCACGGCAATAGGCGTGATAAGCGTAATCGTCCCTACAGATGTTCCCATGGCTGTCGAGACAAAACACGCTACCACAAACAGTACTGCTACTGCAAATTGAGGCGGAATAAGTGAAAGCATAAAATACGCAACGCTTTCTGCACTGCTTCTCCCTACAACTCCTACAAACGCGCCAGCTACCAGAAAGATAAGGAGCATCGTGATAATGTTCTTATCGGCCAGCCCCTGTGCCATGATTCCCAGCTTATCATCGAATTTTACCTCTCTGTTCTGAAGGCATGCAACTAAGATCGCCGCCAAAAACGCGACTACGATCGGAATATTATAAAATCCCATCGGAATTTTCATTACATATTCAAACAGAATACCAAGTCCCAAATACAAAACCAAAAACACGCCGATCGGCAGCAAAGCTGCCGGATTACTTTTCTTCATATCTTTTCCCCCAATTTACGTTTACTCTTTTGTCTCTTTCGACACACATAATAACTTTAGATTTCTAACGAAAATCCTACTTTTCTCACTTTATCATGCAGCCAAATGCCTGGTCAAGTCATTTCCGCTCTTCTGCATACATATATTAAAAAAAATATATTGTTTTGAGGTACATATGGCAATTTATACTGTGACTGCCGGAGATACTGTAGATACTATCGCTGATTCATATGGAGTAGCCGCCGATTCCATAATCTATGACAACCAGCTCATATACCCTTATGCCCTTACTATCGGTCAGGCACTCTTTATTACAGATGATCCTATTCCGTCCGGAAAGCCTGGCATACAGACCAACGGCTATGCCTACACTTATATCAGCAACTGGGTTCTTAATGAAACGCTCCCCTTTCTTACCGAGCTTTCTGTCTTTTCCTATGGCTTTTCTATGGAGGGAGACTTAATCTTCCCCCCGAATGATGATAACTGGATGATCTCTGCTGCGTGGTCAGAAGGCACAAGGCCGATCCTCACATTGACTCCTCTTGACACATCCGGTCAGTTTAATAATAATCTGATCTCTTCTGTTGTCCGCAATGAAGCCTATAAGGAAAACCTCATCCAACAGATTCTCTCCACTCTGCGCGAAAAAGGCTATGCCGGAATCGATATAGATTTTGAATTTATACAAGCCTCCGACAGAGATCTTTTCTCTTCCTTTGTAAGAGAGCTCGCAGACACACTTCACCCATATGGCTTTACCGTCTCTGTCGCCCTTGCTCCCAAAACCTCAGCCGATCAGCCCGGACTCTTATACGAGGGCAAAGATTATGCCGCCTTAGGCGCGGCCGCCGATTACGTTCTTCTCATGACCTATGAGTGGGGATACAAATACGGACCTAATATGGCAGTGGCACCCATTAACATGGTACGCCGGGTGGTAGATTATGCTATAACAGAAATCCCAGCCGAAAAGATCCATCTCGGCATCCCAAACTATGGCTACGACTGGCCTCTTCCTTTTGAACGGGAACGAACCGTAGCAACCACGATCGGAAATGTAGAAGCTGTACAGATTGCCATAAGAAACAATGTTGAGATTTATTTTGACGAAACAGCCATGTCCCCTTATTTTAATTATGTCCGCGACAATATTCCACACGAAGTATGGTTTGAAGACGTCAGGAGCATACAGGCAAAATTCAACCTGATCAAAGAATACGGTCTCGGCGGTATGGGATACTGGCAAATCATGCGGTGGTGGCGGGCGAACTGGCTGCTTCTGATGACAGAGTTCCGATCATGATCACCGCTTTCTGCTCTTAAATTAATTTACTCTTGACAAAATCTCATGTCTCTCTGGCAGTTAATTCTCTGGCTGAAAAAGGGTATATCAAAAAGCAACAGACTGAACATAACCGAAAAACCATACATTTATCTATCCGTGAGTCTGCCTCCGATATTATCTGTGACGGACGGAATGCGCAAAAAGAGTTTGCCTCTGTTTTATTTCAGGGATTTACCTCTGATGACTGTGAAAAAATGAATGAGTTTTTTGAAAAAATCACTAACAATATACAAAATCATTTCAAACAGGAGGATTAACATGCTTATCAAATTTATCGGCTGGAATCGGCGGCATACCTGATATATGGACACTTGTATTCTATATTCTCTCCACACTTTTATGGGCAAGGATCGCAGCCAAATTTGCAAGCAAAGCAAGTGCCATCACCTTGAACCGGACGACCGGAATCGTACTGGTAGTACTTGGCACAGCAATCATGACCGTAGGATAAATTTTCCTAAATTCCCATGACAGATAAGGATATTCTTATGTTTCACTATTATATGTTTTATAAACCTTTTGGCTGTGTCAGTGCAAGACGGGATTCCCGCTACCCGACGGTAATGGATTATTTTAAAGATCTCGATAATCCGAATCTATCCCCTGTCGGACGCCTTGACCGTCAGACCGAAGGACTTCTTATCATCACAGATGACGGGCGATGGAACCAGTTAATGACACACCCTGAGATCCTGCCCTCGCTCCATCCGGAAGTTCAGGCTTTAACCACCCACAACCGTCCCGACCATCCAGTTGTTATGGGACGTATCACTATTACGGAAGGTCGGAAACGCCAGATACGACGAATACTGAAAACTGCCGGATGCTGCGTTATCCGCCTGAAACGGATTTCCATTGATAATATCCGTTTAGACGAGTCCTTAAAGCCTGGCGAATGGAAAACAATACAGATTTCAATCAATGCATAATATTTCCAAAACAAGAACATACTAAAGGACAAAACTGCTACGGAGGTATTATATGGAAATGAATGATACGATTGAATTACTAAAAGAATGTGATGCCGGAACGAATATGGCTGTTGTTTCTATTGATGAAATATTAGAAAAAACCAAAGACGCAAAGCTAAAAAAAATTCTGGAGCAAAGTAAAGAGGAGCACCGCACATTGGGAAATGAGATTCATACACTACTTGTTCAGCATGGAAGCGACTACAAAGAACCATCCCCTATAGCGAAGGGAATGTCATGGCTTAAGTCAAATGTGAAGATGGGACTGGATGACAGTGATGCTACAGTCGCAGACCTGATTACCGATGGCTGCGATATGGGTATAAAGACGCTGAACAAATACCTGAACCAATACACTCAGGCCGACAACACTTCCAAAGGGCTGTGCAAAAAGCTAATATCCATCGAAGAAAAATTATGCAAAGATCTGCGAGGATATCTATAAATTGCACACTTCGATTTACAATAGACAGTTTAAAACCGAGGTGATAGACTTCATTCCAGTAATCAGATTTCACATGCTCGCGAGGACTGAGACCAAAGGAGGACCTAATGACCCTCCTTTTATTTTGCTGGAAAGGAAACATTTGCAATGACAAAACCTTTCTTATCTGATACAAATACTGTCCTACAATGCTAACCGTAATAAGAAACATAGGGATGTTGTCCATCAACGGAATGTCGCTTACGGCTGATATAATTTATCGAAAACAATATTTTGCTAATTTACAATGTTTTTAGGAGTGCCATTTAAAAATTCCTGTAGATTAGATACCGCAATATCCATTAATCTTTTTCTAGATTCCTTTGATGCCCAAGAAATATGTGGTGTAATCAAGCAATTTTTAGCGAACAAAAGAGGATTATTATTTTTTATTGGTTCTGTAGATACAACATCCAAACCTGCCGCCATTACCTTGCCACTATTCAGTGCATCTGCCAAATCTTCTTCTTCGATTAATTGTCCTCTAGAATTATTAAGAATAATTACTCCATCTTTCATCTTAGCAATCGTTGATTTGTTGATTATTTTCTCTGTTTCCGGGAATAACGGACAATGTAAAGCAATAACGTCGGATGCGACAAGCAGCTCATCCAAATCGACATAGTAGCATGTATCGGATTCCAGTTTTTCATTCCTGTACGAATCATAAGCAAGCACCTTCATGCCAAGAGCTTGTGCAATTTTTCCTGTGGCCTGCCCAATTCTCCCATATCCTATAATCCCCATCGTTTTTCCATCCAGTTCAATAAGTGGATAATCCCAGAAACACCAGTCTGGATTCTCTGCCCATTTTCCCTCATGAACTACCTTGCTATGATGACCAATATGATGGCAGATTTCTAAAAGAAGTGCAATAGCAAACTGACCGACTGCTGCTGTTCCATAAGTAGGTATATTTGCCACCGGAATATTCTTTTTCTTTGCCGCCGCGATATCGACTACATTATAGCCAGTCGCTAGTACTCCAACAAATTTTAAATTTTTACATTTTTCAAAAACTATTTCAGGAAGAGGCGTTTTATTTGTATATACAATATCTGCGTCTTCAATCCTTTCGATCACCTCCTCTATATCCGTAAGAGAAGTCCGATCATATACTGTACACTCTCCCAAAGCTTCCAATTCCTTCCAGTCCAAATCTCCCGGATTTAAGGTATAACCATCAAGTACAACTATCTTCATCTTTTATCCTCCTATATTTGTGGATTTTCTGGGTGTAACATGGTCGCAATTACTTTATGCAGGACTTCATCCTTCCAAATCTCTTTCCAGTTCTCCTTCATGACAAGCCTGTTTCCAAGTGAAATAGCCACCTTACATGCATCTGATACCGGAGGATTCCCTGGTATGTATCCCAAAAAATTAGCAGACAAGTTATAAATATGTCCGGTAAGGAATGAAACTGCTGCCTCTTTAGGAATTCCTCTTTTTTTTGCTTCCTCTACTGTCTCTGCCATAGCATATAAACAGGTCGCTCCCAAAAGTTCCACAAGAGTAGGTTCCAAAAATGCTATCTGCTCCGATGTCATAACGTAAGCATGTTCTACTGGAGCATACATCTGTTTTGCTACTTCCACACACTGTGCAAAACGATCATCATCCCCCTGAATCTTTGACATTACAATATCCTGTTTTCCCCCGCAGCCCCCGAACCTATCCTGACGTGCTTCATAAGTATCCTGATCCAAGAAATAAGAAGGATGGCAAGGATGGGCAACGCCAAATGTACAATCATTCCTAAGAGTCAATTCTTTTGCAACAGCAGCGGCCGGATCCAATATAATAAATCCTGTTCCGGGTTTCAACATTGGTACATAAATCGCTGATAACTTACCAATTAATATATCGGGGACCGCAAATACAACAACGTCTGATTTTTTCAAGGCCTCTTCAACCGGTATAGGTTCAAATCCTCTATCTTTGATACTCTGTATACCTGATTCTGAAGCTTCCACCATCAAAAGTTCAAATACATCCGTTTTTTTTGCCAGATTAATACTTGTCCTTGTTCCCATCTTACCGCCGGCTCCAATTACACTTACTACAATTTTTTCCATTGTATATAACCTCTTTTTCTATATATTTCAAACCTCTTTATTACTCCAAATTTATTTCAAATTTTCTTCCACTGTCTTTGCGATATTTTCTGGAGAAAATCCATATGCATCTGCAAGTTCTTTTGCTGATCCAGACTCTCCAAACGTAGTAAGTCCCATTCTCTTTACATATTTTGGATCATTTTCTACAACCAACTTACTGATATATGCCCCCATACCGCCGTTCACATTATGATCTTCTACTGTCACAATTGTATTTACCTTAGCGATTGCTTCTAATATCTTCTGCGGATTATTTCCATATAAAATATTTACATCACCTACTGTTACATTAATTCCTTTGTCATTCAAAATCTCTGCAGCTTTCAGAACACGATCCAAGACAAAGCCACAGGAAAGTAAAAGCGTATCATTTCCATACTTTTTCAAAATGCGTATTCCCTCTTCACTAAATGGTGTTTCTATGTCGTAAACATCAATTTCTTTTCCGCTTCCTGCACGCACATATACTGGACCGTCAATTTCTGCTGCCAGTTTTACTGCATGATAAGTCTGCGCTGCATCCGCTGGAGTAAAAATAGTATAATTAGGAATATTGGAGAGAATACCAAGCTCCTCATAAAACTGATGAGTAACGCCCTCTCTTTCTCCTCCAAGAAGTCCTGAATTAATTCCTACAAATTTTACATTTAAATTAGGATATGCCACGAATGTTCTCATTTGTTCACAAGCACGCATAGTAAGAAATCCTGCATAGGTGCCTACAAATGGCATTAATCCTGCCGCTGCCAAGCCCGCTGCAGTATCAACCGCATTCTGTTCAGAAATTCCCACCTCAACATACTGATTGGGATGAACCTCCGCAAATTTTGTCGCACGCATTGCTTTTAATGAATCAGGTGATACAAACATGATTTTATCATTTTCTTCCGCCATATCTAAAAGTGCCTGTGCAAACGCCTCTCTTGTTCCTTTAAATCCTGCCATTATAACACACCTCCTAACACCTTTCTTGCCTCTTCATATTGTTCTTGTGTGGGAACTCCCTTATGCCATGCATTATTGTTCTCCATGTAAGGAATTCCCTTTCCCTTGGTACAAGCACAAACAATTACACTAGGTTTTCCCTTTACATTTTTAGCATTTGATATCGCTTTTTGAATCTCTTCAATATTGTGTCCATCAATTTCCTGCGCGTCCCATCCAAACGCCTCAAACCGATCTTTGATATTATTTGACCCGATTGTCTCTTCGATACTGCCGCCACTCTGCCAGCCATTCTTATCTACAAATACAATCAAATTATCCAGATGATGTCCGGCTGCTGAATTAATTCCTTCCCAGCATACACCTTCTTGAAGCTCTCCATCTCCAGTAATAACAAATACATTGTAATCTTTTCCAAGATATTTACCTGCTATAGCCATTCCAGAACCAATAGATATTCCATTTCCCAAAGATCCTGACGTCATATCGACACCTTTTGTTTTATTCATAACAGGATGTCCCTGAAATTTACTTCCCAACGCACGAAGCTGAAAATCTTCGACTTCTTCTCCAAAATATCCCTTTTTTGAAAGTGCTGCATAATAAATAGGGCAAGCATGTCCCTTTGACAAAATAAATCTATCTCTGTCCTCCCAATTAGGATTCCTGGGATCAACTCTCATTTCATCAAAATATAATACTGATACAATATCTGCAATAGACAACGCCGGTCCCGGATGCCCATCTTTCCCTTTGTAAACCATTTCTACGGCAGTTAAACGTAGATCATTGGCAATCTGTTTTAATTCTGCTGCGTTCATACAAACTCCTCCTTTTTATTTATTCGGATAAAACTATATACATTAAACATCTGATGTTTAATGTATACTATATTTTGAATAAAAAGTCAATAGATTTTAAAAAATATCTATTAATCGTTTGACGTTCTACATTTTTTTCGTTATAATATTAGCAAAGTATAAATTAGGTGTTTTTTTCGCTTTATAGCTATGTTGAAGGATAGAGAAGTTATGAATAATTTATTTCAAGCAGCAAAAAGAGAATCCGCTGTTGATATTGTTGTAAATAGTATTAAACAGCTGTTAATGGACAGGAAGCTTCTTCCGGGCGATAAACTTCCCAATGAATTGGAAATTTCGGAAGGGCTCAATGTAAGCCGAGGATCCGTCAGGGAAGCAATGAAAATTTTGTCTGCATTTGGATTGGTCGATATCCGAGTTGGCAATGGTACCTATGTCTGCGAATCACCTGACAGCAATTTGCTAGACTCACTTCTTTTTACGTATTTTGTTACTAACCCTGACGTAAACAATCTCTATGAATTTCGAAAAATATTTGAAACCGATATTGTTGAACTTGTTATTGATCACTTTGATGAAAATGAATGTCAAAGACAAGCTCTCAAAAAAAATCTAGAAGAACTAGAAGCCTTAATCCATACTAATGCTGACACCGATACGATTTTTAAAAAAGATATGGAATTTCATCACATTTTAGGTGAAGCCTGCTGCAATCCTTTGGCAGCACGAATCTACTATTTTGTGATTGACTCTCTTAAAGCTTCCATTTCTCATACGCATATACGTCAAAAAGGCGAACTTGCGTATGAGGCACATACAAAAATATACAATATCATTCAAGGAAAACATTACGATAAGATTAAAGATTGTATTAAAAATTCTGTCGATATCTGGTATGAACTACAAGATTAAAATACCATGCAGCCGTAAGCAAAACGGATGCATGGTATTTTTTAATTTACTGAAGTAGATTCAGGAATTTCGGGCTTGGTTGTCTTTACCTTCACTGGTATCTTTACGTTAAGAACAACAATAGAAAAAACTACTGCTATAATACCAAGTATTATATTTACCGTCAGTTTTTCATGTAGAAAAAGAATGCCAAATAGTGTAGCAGCTATTGCTTCTGTAGATGCCATTATGGAGGCCTTTCCTGCTTCCATGTATTTTAAAGCTATAGTATACAATAAATAGGGCAGAAGTGCACTGACAACAACAAATACTATTTCTATTAAAACTAAGTTTAAGTGTTGTACTGATTTTTCCATAATTTTTTGTATATTACATAGAGGTAAAATTCCGATTCCTCCAGTTGTAAAAGTATATGTCATAATCGTAACTGGCTGATAGCCTTTTCTTAATCCGATAGCACTGAATATAGAATAAAGAGCATATGCTACACCTGCTCCTATACCTGCCATCACTCCCATCACTGTAACAACCTGTTCTCGTCCTAAGATACCAGACACAAAAAAACATCCAGCAAAAGCACTGATTAGTGCAAATATCTTACGCACAGTTACCTTCTCTCTCAGGAAAATACAAGATAAAACCGCTACTACTGCCGGAGAAATATAGAGAAGCACTGCTGCCATTGCCATAGAAGTCATCTGAATCGCCTGATAATAGCAACAATTAAAACATATAATACTTAAAAGACCACTTCCACTAAAAATCCAAATGTCCTGTATCTTTATCTTCAGCAATTCCCTCTTCGTAAATAAGATAACCAAAAAAATTATCACTCCTGTCCCGGCAACCCGTACTCCTGCAATATCCATGGAAGTCAAATCCATTTTCCCCAATTGATTCACAAATATTCCCTGACTTCCCCAAAAAATTCCTGCTAATATAATCAAAAAGGAACTTATTTTTTTCATAATACACTTCCACAGATTACCTAATACATCTCTGGAAAGAAAATCTTTCCTGTTTTATTGTAGCTTGTCAAAACTTTTGTCAATTTTTTTCAAAATAGCTGTCAAAAACTTTCGTGAAATATTTTCCGAAACATAATGGCAAAAACCAGTAAAGTTTTTGCCATTTTTGTTGACAATACCTACTGGTTTTTTTCGATAAATTCTATCATCATTTTAGATATTTGCGAAGCTTGACTTACTCCCGCATTTTTACAGGCTTTCTCAAACTCTATAATTAATGATTCTTTGAGTTTAAAACTTTTCACCTTATATCCTGCTTTTTTTTGCCATCTTTCCGTGGACTTAGTTTGACTATTTCCGCCCATTTTTCACCAACTTTAAAATCTTAGGAATAACATTAATAAGTTCTAGCACTGAAGCTGCACAAACCATAACGCATTCATACACACCCCAGTCTCCCGCAATCGCTATCAATAGCGAAGCAAAAAGAAATAAATCATAAAAAGTAATTTTTTTCATACATTCTCAAGCCAATGTGTTATACTATTAAGAGAGGAGATTTCTCTCCTCCATTTGTGTCAGTTAAGAGCTTGGATTAATTGAGCTATTGCGGCTATCAGCGCGGCTATCGCTGCAACCGCTTTGATGATCAATTCTATCCAGCTCTTGACTTTTTTTTGATTTTTCTTACTCATTGGCTTATCCTCCTTTCATATTTATATTATAACATAGGGTATACCCTATGTCAATAAAAATATGAAAGAAGTTTAATTCTCTAATATACAGCATTGGGGCATGATTTTACTCATTGCCCCTTGTCTGTTTCCGGTTCCCATGATCTTCAACTATCAGATTTTTTCCCGTTTTGGGAATCTTATTAGGTATTACTTCAAGCAATTCACTAACCGAACAATTTAAAACCTCACAGATTCGGTCAATATGTTCTACCCTCAGACTAACCGCTATTTCATGATACCATTCATTAATCGTATTAGGTCTTATCCCTGTCAACTCTGACAGTTGCTTTTGCGTCATGCGTTTTTCACCCAGAAGTTTTGATAAATGAATCCTCACCATAATAATGCCCCTGTTAGACATTATCATAATTCGTTACTTTATTATTAATTTCGTTATAATATATCGAATTTCGTTATTAAAAATTTTTAATAATAAGCTCTTGAAATCTTGGTTTTTCTTTTTTCTGCACTAAATTGTGTACTCTTTCAACTTCAATAATATTATACTTACTATATAAATTTCTTATATAGGTACAATCATTATATGATAATATAAACTTGCCTTTAAGACCTTCCAACACCTCTTTTAGTCTCTCATGATCCTCTGGCATAAATCTATCCGGATAATATTTTTCGGTCTTATAATACGGCGGATCAAGATAAAACATCGCATCAGTTTTGTCATAATTTTTTATCAATTTTTGAAAATCTAGGTTTTCTATAACCACCTTATTTAGACGCTCAGAAACTTGAAAAAGATACTCCTTTGCTTTTTGCATATCTCGTGAACGCAATCCGAAAGAACGAATATCTGCTCCAAAGCTTTCCTTAATCAATATAAAAAACCTTGCCGCTTTTTGTATATCTGTCATTCCTCTTATCTCAATCTGCTCTCTTGCATCATAAAACTGTTCCCTTGAAATCAAAATATATTGTAATTCATCCTGAACAGCATTAGGATGATATTTAATACATCGAAACAAATTAACAAGATTTCCATTAACATCATTATATACTTCCATCTTTGCATGTCTATCTGAAGAAAAAAGAACCCATCCTGCTCCCCCGAAAACTTCAATATATCTAGTAAATGTTTCTTTTTCCGGGAACTGTTCCACTATTTTCTTCCTTAATATCTTTTTACCACCAATCCAGCTTATAAAACTGTCCATAATTTATCTATTCCTTTCAAAAATAATGTGGGGCATTATCTTTAAAGAATATCATAAATCTACTGTTTACCAGAAACTTAATATTTCTTTGGATTATTTTTTATACATAGGCATTCACCTCCTTAAAATTTTATCCCTTAAATTCCCTATATTAATTAGGAAGTTACCATCTGATTATTATACGGAATCAAAATCAGCGAACATCTCACCGAATAATTGGGTTACCATGAATTCTGTTGTTTTAAAAAACGGAATATATGATGTAAAAGCGAATGTGTCCTATTCAGTCAGTGCAGATGTTGGAATCGGATTGTCTATTGAAACAAATCCTTACACTAATACCGCGTCAGTCAGAGGAAACATGGGCGGCGGCGGTGGGCTATACGTCAGTAACTTGATAGATGCAAGGAATAGGGATATGACCGTAAATGTAAAAACCTTTCATGGCAATTCTTCTGTTTCCGAAGCAACCTGTATATTTTCATACATTCGATTATGCTGATTTAGTATATTGGATAGGAAACTGATAAATACGAAGTTTCTGAGTTCGACAAAATATGCACTACTATATAACTGTCTATTATACAAATCTGAAGCTGCCGACG